>CANJNZ010000005.1 GCA_947476045.1 Chthoniobacteraceae bacterium | reverse complement strand
GGAAAGAATGTAGCGGCCGGAGTTCATGGGCCGGCATCGTCCACGGAGCCACTCCGAAATTCAAATGCGTGACATCCATTTTCATGCGCAACTCACGCAAACTTCGCTGCTAACAAAACACCGACCGCGCATCAACCGGACACCCGTGGCTGAGGGTATTAAAGCACTACGAGTATCCAGCAACTTTTAGTTTGAGACCAGCTTTGTTTTGAAAAGGAAGTAGGGATTATTTGCAGCATGTCGCGCAAAGACAAATTTTCGTTTTCTATCTCGTGCATGGGTGGCTTGCCTGCGCGCACCAACTGAGGCAACTTCGCCATCCCATGAACAAAAAGCGCGTGAGCATTCCAAAGTCCGTCTCAGAGGGAGTGATGAAAGAATATCACCACAAATGTGCCATGTGCGGACGACACGATCCACACCTTCATCACATTGACGAGAATCCGAGCAACAACGAGGCATCGAATCTTCTCCCACTTTGTCCAAACTGCCACTTGCAAGATACGCACGATCCTACCACCCCGCACGATCCCGGAAAACTACGTTTGTTTCGCCGCTGCAAAGACCCTTTCATCCTTGATCCACGTTTCCACCCGATCTGGATTCGCCTCCAGTTTCTGCGCCAACTGAATGAGAGTGACGGCAACACTTGGTCATATTGCTGTCAGGACTTAGTGAATTTTGTAAGGTTCCTTCAGCTGGGCGAATACTACTGGGCTACGATCGGTAGTGTGCTTCGTGATCCGGCATCCAACAAGGCTATCAGTTTGCGAAGAAAAGGCGCTAGCATCACCTACGGGGACTTTGCCGCCATGCAATCGGCTATTGTAGAATTGCGTGATTTCCGGGCGACAGTCATCGAAGACCTTTGTGTTGAGATGCTGAGATACCAAGGCTGGCTGCGCCCTAGAGCGGGCACAGAATAGCATCGTCCGTGGCAGCGCAGCGAAATTATTTCTCTTATGGCGAATGACGAGCACTTGGCGCGGTTGAGAAAGTAGGGACTGTTAAACTATTTGCCTTCCGTGCCAAATCACACCCTCTGCCATTGCGGTTTGTTGTCGAAGACCCAGCGGTAGTATTCGCATTTTTTCAGGCGCGCGGCGGCGGGTTCGTCCATGAGGCATTTGGCGACGGGGTGCATTTGCAGGATGCTGGCGGGGTTCATCGCGGTGATCGGGCCTTCGACGGCCTCGGCGACGGCCTGCGCCTTGCCTGCGCCGAATGCGAGCAGGAGGACGGCGCGCGTTTCCATGATGGTGCCGACGCCCATCGTGATGCAGTGGAGCGGCATCTTCGCAAAGTCGCCGCCGAAATTATACACATTGTCGGCGCGCGTCCGCTCGGTGAGCGTCTTGATGCGTGTGCGCGAGGCGAGCGAGGAGGAGGGTTCGTTGAAACCGATGTGACCGTCCGAGCCGATGCCGAGCAGTTGCAAATCAATCCCGCCCGCCGCGCGGATGGCCGCCTCGAAGCGCGCACATTCCGCAGGCACGTCGGCAGCCATGCCGTCGGGGATGTGGATGCGCTCGCGGGGGATGTTGATGTGGGAGAAAAGCTGCAAGTCCATGAAGGCATGGTAGCTCGCCGGGTGCTCCGCTTGCAGGCCCACGTATTCATCGAGGTTGAAAGTGGTCACGCGCGAGAAATCGAGTCCCTCTTCGCGATGGAGGCGGATGAGTTCCTGATACGTGGCGATGGGCGTGGAGCCGGTCGCGAGGCCGAGGACGGAGTCGGGCTTTTCGCGGACTTGCCGCGCAATCAAACGGGCCGCGATGACGCTGGCGGCATTGGCTGTTGGCTGGATGATAATTTCCATTTTTGAATCAAATCACTTGCCGAGCTGGCGCTGGAGCTTCTCGGTCACGTCGGCCTTGAACCGCTCGATGGCACCGGTGACGAACTCCACGATGTCGAGCGAGTCGTTGTGCGCGAGCGGCGTGAGGTCCATGGCGAAGGCGAGGGCGTCGCACCGGTCTGTCGCGTGGCTGGTGAAGAAGGTGGCATTCGCGCGGCGGCGTCCCATTACGGCGAGGTCGTAGCGTTTGCCGCCGCCGATCTGGCTGTCGAAAATTCCGTTGAGCGCGGCGGCGAGGTTGTCGTGTCCGCTTAAGTCCTGAATGACTTTTTCGGCGTCGCCGAGCCAGTCGAGATCGCGCCAGACTTCGCAGCCGTGGACGACCTCGGGTCTCTCATTACGCGGCAGCGCGCGGATGGCCTGAATCGCGGCGATGAACACGGCGATATGCGTGTCGTGTTTGTCGGCGGGATTGTGCGTGTAGATGACGCGCGGACGTGTCGCGACCAGCAGCTCGACGAGATCTTCGCGAAGGCGCGTGTCGGCGGGGTTCTTGATGACGGCGCTCGGGTAATCGAGCTGCACCATCGCGGCATAGCGACCGATGATTGCGGCCTCGCGCTGTTCCTCGCGGCGGACGGACTTCATTTGCTCGTCGGTGAAATGCGCGTATTTCCCCGTGCGGGAGCTGCCGCCGCCATCGGTGCAGGTGACGCCGCCAAACCGCTCGGCTTCATTTTTAAAACACCCGGCGATGCCGTGAAACGCCATGAATTCCAAATCGTCCTGATGCGCGCCGATGCCGAGGTGCGTGACGCGGGCGAGCGCGGCTTCCGGCGGCTGTCCATCAGGAATGAAAACGTCGGCGGTTGGCAGGTGGAGTTTCATCAGGGCGATGAATGAGGCGGTATAGGGGAATCGAGCTTTCTGCGAGTGAAAAGGCGGGAGATGGCTCTTGCAAGTTACCAACTAAGGAAGCATCGGTGCGCGTGTTTTTTTCACACATGATCCGAGCGCTGCTGTTCATTTTGACTGTCACCACCGCGATGGCCGCAGATTTTTCACCGGAAAATCTGAAGCTCTCCGCGGAGGCGCGCGGCATTTTCGCGCACAACTGCACGAAGTGTCACGGGCAGCACAAACAGAAGGGCGAACTGCGTCTCGATACGCGCGAGTTCGCGATGAAAGGCGGCGAGGACGGCGCAGACATCCTGCCCGGAAAACCCGCTGAAAGCCCGCTGCTCAAACGCGTGCTCCTGCCGAAAGGCCACGACGACGCGATGCCGCCGAAAGACGGCCCGCTCGAAGCGGCGGACATCGAGACTTTGCGCAAATGGATCGCCGCCGGCGCGCCGTGGCCCGATGGCGAAACGGCTGGCGTGGTTTTCCAGCGCGCACCACTCGCGCCGCGCAAGCCGGAGTTCCCGGCGGGCTCGGAGAAAATCGAAAACCCGGTGGACAAATTTGTGGCGGCGTATTTTCGCGACCAGAAAATCACTTCACCTGACGCGGCGGATAACCGCACTTTCCTACGTCGCGCATCGCTCGACACCATCGGGCTGCTGCCGACTTGGGAGGAGATGCAGGCTTTCAAAGGTGACCGCGCCGCTGCGGTGAGTGCGCTGCTGGAACGCAAGGATGACTACGCCACGCACTGGCTGACTTTTTGGAACGACGCATTGCGCAACGACTACTCGGGCACCGGCTACATTGACGGAGGGCGCAAACAGATCTCGAAGTGGCTCTACAACGCTCTTCTCGACAACAAGCCGTATGATCAATTCGTGAGTGAATTGATCGCGCCGAAATATGCGGACAGCGAGGGCTTCATCAAGGGCATCAAATGGCGCGGCGATGTGAGCGCAGGACAGCGCGTGGAGTTGCAGGCTGCGCAGAATCTGGCGCAGGTTTTCCTAGGGCTGAACCTCAAGTGCGCGAGCTGCCACGATTCGTTCATCAACGACTACAAGCTGAAGGACGCGCACGCGCTGGCTGCGGTTTTTTCCGACAAGCCGGTGGAAGTTTTTCGCTGCGACAAGGCGATGGGAGAAATCACACCGCCCGCGTTTTTCTGGCCGGAGCTGGGGCAAATCGCAGCGGAAAAACCGCGCCGTGAACGCCAGCAACAACTCGCCGACATGCTCACGAAAAAAGACAATGGCCGTCTCGCGCGCACGATGGTGAATCGTCTGTGGGCCGCGTGTTTTGGGCGCGGGATCGTGGAGCCGGTGGACGTGATGGACAACAAGGCGTGGAGCGGGGATTTGCTCGACTGGCTCGCGTGGGACTTCGCGGAAAACGGCTGGGACGTGAAGCACACCCTGCGCGTCATCCTCACATCGCGCGCCTATCAACTCCCCGGTGTCGCCGTGGCGGACGCCGACGCGCTCGCAAAATCGTCGTTCGTTTTCCAAGGCCCGGTTGTTCGCCGACTCAGCGCCGAGGAATTTTCCGACGCCGTGAGCCGCGTGGCTGCGCCGCTTTACTCGAAGCGCGACTTCAATGTGCCGAAAGAGGAAACCACATTCGGCAGGGACGCAAAATGGCTCTGGCATGAGGAAGCAGGCCGCGACGGGCTGAATTTTCCCGAGGGGAAACGCTTCTTCCGCTCCAAGTTTACGCTGCCGGAAAAAGAGACCGTGCTCAGCGCCCGTGTTGTCGTCGCGGCGGATGATGAGTTCATTTTAAACGTGGACGGACAGAAGGTGCTTAGTGGCAATTTGTGGGAGAAAGCCGAGTCCGGCGACGTTACAGCAAACCTGAAGGACAAACGTGAAGTTACGCTCGCCATCGAGGCGAAAAACATCTCGGCAGGCAGCGCCGGATTACGGCTCACGCTTGTCGTTTGGTTTGTGAGCAAGCGGGAGCCTCAGGTCGTCAATAGCGATGCCGAATGGCGCAGCAGCGCGGAGGCTCCCGATGGCTGGGAGAAACCGGGATTTAACGATGCGCAATGGCCGAAAGCCGTCGTGCTCGGGCCCGGCGGTCTGCCGTGGGGAAAGGTGCGAGACTTTGTAATCACCGAGCCGAAGGCGGACCAAATCATCCGCGCTGCGATGGTGAAAAATGACTCCTTTCAAAACATCCTCGGACGGCCCATGCGCGATCAGGTGAATATGTCGCGCCCCGCTGCAACGACATTGCTGCAGGCACTCACGTTTGCAAATGGCCGCACTTTCACGAACGCCATCGAGCGTGCCGCGGGCGACTGGAGCAAGCGATTCCCCGATGCGAATGCGAGGCTCGACGCCATTTACCGCGCCGTTCTTTTGCGCGCGCCGCGCGAAGACGAGCGCGCTTTTGCAAGCGCCGCGCCCGCTGATCTGCTATGGTCGCTCGTCCTGCTGCCAGAGTTTCAACTGATCCGCTGACATGAATCCGCAAATCCAAACCCGCCGCGATTTTCTCCAACGCATCTCCGCCGCCTCGTTCGCAGCGATGGCGACCGGAATGCCGCAACGCGTCTTTGGCAGCACGGAGAAAAAGGCGAAGGCTACGGCAGACACGGTCATCCTGCTTTTCATGGCGGGCGGCATGGCGCACACGGAGACGTTCGATCCGAAGAGCTACACACCCTTTGAAGTGGGAACCCCGGTCTCGTCGCTGCTCTCGACTT
The DNA here is from genome assembly GCA_947476045.1 of Chthoniobacteraceae bacterium. Classification (GTDB taxonomy): domain Bacteria; phylum Verrucomicrobiota; class Verrucomicrobiia; order Chthoniobacterales; family Chthoniobacteraceae; genus SXWH01. Next base: position 98,330 of record CANJNZ010000005.1, on the reverse strand, counting down.
TTGAATCCCGCCCGACCGCGCTCGACGGAATCTCTTTCTCCGAGGGGCTGGAGGAAATCGGAAAGGTGATGGATCGCGGAACACTGCTCCGCTCGCATGTCATCGCAGACCTCGGGAAGATTTTGCACACGCGACATCAGTTTCACTGGAAGACCGGCTACGAGCCGCCGCAGAGCGTCGCCGCGCCAAATATCGGCGCATGGGTCGCCAAGGAACTCGGGCCGCGCAATCCGGTGATTCCACCTTTCATCGTGATCGGGCAGCGATTTGATCAGGGCGAAAAAGAAGAGCTGAAAGCATTTCACACGGCGGGATTTCTCGGCAACGAATACGGGCCATTTCTCGTCGAGGAACCGATGCAGGCGCTCGATGCGGTGCGCCCGCCATCGGGGATGACGCCCGAGCGATTCGAGGCGCGTCAGGCGCTCTATCGCGAGATGCTCAAAAAGAACGGCACGACTGACAAAGCGAGTGACTACCAGCAGGCATCGCTGCTGCGCTCGATGGAGCAGGCCTATGCGCTGCTGCGTTCACCCGAGGCAAAGGCGTTTGATTTGAAGCTCGAAAGCAAAGAGACCTACGATGCCTACAACACGGGCCGTTTCGGACTGGGCTGTCTGCTGGCGCGTCGTCTCGTGGAAGCCGGCGCGCGCTACATCGAAGTGACGAGCGAATACATCCCGTTCGAGTATTGGGACTCGCACAAGAACGGCCACGACCGCGCGGAGATGATGAAAAAGCAGATTGATCGCCCCATCGCGCAACTCGTTCGCGACCTCGATGAACGCGGCCTGCTGGACCGCACAATGATTATTCTCACGAGCGAATTTTCACGCGATGCGATGCTCGAAGGCGCGCCCGAGAAGCCGACCGAGGAAGGCATTGATACGCGCAAACTGCCCGATGTGATGAAGGAAAAAACTCATTACGGAATGCACCGGCATTTCACGGGCGCAAGCTCCGTGCTGATGTTCGGCGGCGGTGCAAAGCGCGGCTACGTCCACGGCAAAACCGCCGACGAGCGCCCGTGCAAAGCCATCGAGAAACCCATAAAAATCGCCGACCTGCACCAGACGATGTATCACGCCCTCGGCATCGCCCCCGACACGCACTACGAAATCGAAGCCCGCCCATTTTACACCACGCCAGACGGCAAAGGCGTCGCCGTAAAAGATCTGCTGCGAGGATAGACGCAGAGATGCGTCACTTCGCAGTCGGCGCGGCGAAGTTCACCGTAATCCCAAAAGTTTTCCACGCGCTTCCTTCGCGGACAAATTCGAGGGAGAAACTCAATTTGCATGGTTTGGGCGCTGCGCCTCCCTGAAAAACAAACGTATCGTAGCGTCCCTTCACAGTGAGCACACGGTCGGTGTTTAAGTTGACCGGTTCATCGAGGATCATTTTCTCGCCTTTGATCCGGGAAATATCCGCATTGGCCTCAACGAATGCGTGGAATGCGTGATCCATCGCCGCAATCGTCAGTCGTTTTGCCTTATTTTCAGGGTCTGCCTTTTCCAGCAGTTTCGGATTTTTGCCCGTGTAGGTGAGAACCCGTGGATCTTTTCCGCGGAATTTCCATCGATCCGACGCTAAAGCGTAGAGGTTGGAAAAGTCGTTCCGCTTCACTGCGTCGTCGAAAGTCAGCAATACCTCTTCAACCATTTTTTGGAGTTCCTTCTCGCTTGGCAATGCGCGGTCGAAGGGATCGCCAAATCCCTTTTTACCCTCGTCCTCACCGTCCGCCGAGCGTTCGACGAAAGCAAAAATGTCTTCATCGGCTGACTCGACTTTCGCTCCGAAAAGTGACCAGCGGCCGGAATCCTGCACCATCGAGACGATGAGCGGGAGAACCCTGCCGTCCTTCAATTTGAAATCCCCGCGAACCACCCGCGCCCGTCCGGGTGTATCGAGCGCTGTCCATTTTACCTCCTGGAACGAATCGAGCCCGGTCTCACGCACGCGGGCCTGAAAGTATTTCGTTGAGCGCTCAATCTGAAAAGTCCCGCTCGCGGTGTTGAATGCCTCCGCCGCTTTGCCGTTCGCGCAGAGCGCGAAAAAGCGATCCGCTGCCTCGACGGGGCCGCCCTTGTCATCGCCACATCCCGCGAAGATCGCGCAGATGATCATGGCGATGACGAAACGGAGGTTGATGAAATATGGAGGCATGGCTGGCGGGTGAATTAGCGGCGTTCCCTGCTTTGGCGCAACTGTCCAATCATCAAAAATGTTTAGCGGCTCCACTCCAGCATCCGGCGCAGCGGCAACTCGGCACGGGCGCGGATGGGCTCGGGGATGATGATTTGCGGCGCGAGATCGCGGAGGCTGGCGTGGAGTTTTTCGAGGGTATTCATCTTCATGTAACGGCAGTCGGCGCACGCACATTTGTCCGTCGGGCCGGGAATAAATTCCTTGCCCGGCACCTCGCGCCGCAGGCGGTGGAGCATCCCGCTTTCTGTGACGATGATGAACGTCCGCGCGGAGCTACTCTTGCAGTAGCCGATCATTTTTTCCGTGCTGCAAACCTCGTCGGCGAGCAGGCGCACGGCGGTCGTGCATTCGGGGTGCGCGACGACCGGTGCGTTCGGATGCTGGCTGCGGATGCGCTCGATGGAGTTCCGCGTGAACTCGACGTGGACGTAACAATTTCCCTTCCACAATTCCATCGGCCGGCCCGTCTGTTCGATGACCCACTGGCCGAGATTTGCGTCCGGGACAAAAAGAATTTTCCGGTCGGCAGGCACGCGCTCGACTATGCGGACAGCGTTGCCGCTCGTGCAGATGACATCGCTCAGCGCCTTCACGCCGGCGGAGCAATTGATGTAGGCGACGACGTAGTAGTTTTTTGCAGCGTGTTCGCGGAGAAATGCTTCGAGCTTTTCAGCAGGGCACGAGTCGCTGAGCGAGCAACCCGCATTCATGTCGGGAATGACGACGGTCTTTGTGGGGTTCACGATTTTCGCCGTCTCGGCCATGAAATGAACGCCGCAAAATGCGATGACATCCGCCGTGCTCTCCGCCGCCTTATACGCGAGCCCGAGCGAGTCGCCGACGAAATCAGCAAGCTCCTGGATTTCATTCGCCTGATAATTGTGCGCGAGGATGACCGCGTTGCGCTCGCGTTTGAGCTGCTGGATTTCCGAGATGAGATCGAGACCGGCGACTGGCATGGGCTCACAGTATGCGCGGACTGGCGGCGGCTCAAGCGCGCTGAACTACGAACTTGCGGAAGTGCGCTTAAAAACGAAGATGTCCCGCTTTTCGCCATGAAATATCGCACGTATCTACTTCTCGGCGCTCCCGGCAGCGGCAAGGGCACCCAGGGCAAAATCCTCGGCACCATCCCGCGCCTCTTCCATCTTTCGATGGGCGATGTCTTCCGCGCGCTCGATACGCGCACGCCCATCGGGAAAAAATTCATCGAATTTTCCAGTCGCGGCCAGCTCGTGCCGGATGAGGTCACGATGGAGTTGCTGCGTGCGCACATCGGCCATCTGGTCGGCATCCACAGTTTTAAACCGGACATTGACGCGCTCGTGCTCGACGGCGTGCCCCGGAATCTGCCGCAGGCAAAAATCATGAAGGACATGATTGATGTGCGAAAAGTTTTTCACCTCTCTGTTTCCGATCAGGAACAACTCGTCACCCGCATTCGCAAACGTGCGCTGAAAGAAAACCGCTTTGATGATGCGAACGAAGAAACCATCCGCCTCCGCCTCGTCACCTACGAAAACGAAAGCAAGCCGCTGCTAGATTTCTACGGAACGAAGAAAGTGCTCACGATAGACGCGCTCCAGCCGCCCGTGAATGTGGTGCGCGACATCGTGACGGCGATCGTGGAAGGGTGATGAAAGTGACGAGTGGCGAGAGGCGAGTGACGTGCCTGCCCGACGGGCGGGGATCGGTGTGCTTGCGCAGCCAGAAAGCTGTGTTCATCTCATGTCTCATCCGAACAACGAGCGGACACGCCACTCGCCTCCCGTCACTCGCCACAACTTTTTAACATGCGCATCGCCCTCATCGCCACCGGCGACATCGCCATGCCAACGCTGCGCTGGCTGCTCATGGTTCCCGACTTTCAAGTCGTGACGCTCATCACGCAGCCGGACAAGCCGGTCGGCCGCCACCACGAATTAACGCCGCCTAAAATCAAAACCGAGGCACTCTCGTATGGCGTGCCTGTTTTGCAGCCGGAGAAATTGCGCGCACCCGACGCGGTTATGCAGTTGCAGGCGCTCGAAGCGGACGTGATCGTGGTGATGGCCTACGGACAGATTTTACCAAAGGACGTGCTCGAAGCCGCCAATCTCGCGTGCCTGAATCTGCACGCTTCGCTGCTCCCGCGCTGGCGCGGCGCGGCGCCGATTCAGGCGGCCATCGAGGCTGGCGATGAAAAGACCGGCATCACAGTCATGTATATGGATGAGGGCCTCGACACCGGCGACATCCTGCTCATGCGCGAGGTGAACATCGGCCCCGAAGAAACCGGCGGCTCGCTCCACGACCGTCTCGCAGAGGAAGCGCCCGGTGCACTCGCTGTCGCACTCGCCATGCTCATGCGCGGCGACGCACCGCGCGTCCCGCAGCCGGCAGAGGGCGTGACCTACGCGGGGAAACTCACGCGCGAGCACGGTGAACTCGATTTTTCCGCAGGACACATCGCAGTCGCGCGAAAAGTGCGCGCGATGAATCCGTGGCCCGCCGCCGCGACAAAGCTCGATGGCAAACGGTTGAAAATTTTCGCCGCCACACCGCTCGCCACACACGTTGGTTTACCGGGTGAAGTGCTTGCCAGTGCGGACGGCCTGCTCATCGGCACCGGCGACGGCTCCGTGCTCGCCACCGATCTCCAACTCGAAGGCAAACGCCGGATGCCCGCCAGCGAATGGCTGCGCGGCCACCCCGTCGCGCCGGGAACCAAGCTCGGCACATGAAAAAACAACAACGCCTCGACGAACTCGTCGCCTCACTCCGCGCCTGCACGCTCTGCCCCAAAATGCACCGGCCCGCCGTCAGCGGAGGCGCGGTCGTTTCGCGAGTGATGAGCGTGGGACAGGCCCCCGGAGTGAAAGAGCCAGTGCTCGGTCGCCCGTTCGCGTGGACTGCCGGAAAGACACTTTTCCGCTGGTTCGCCGATGCGTGCGGATGGAGCGAAGACGATTTTCGCACGCGCATCTACATGGCCGCCGTCGCTCGATGCTTCCCCGGCAAAGCCTCGACGGGCGGCGACCGCGTGCCCGATCCCGGCGAAGTCGAAACTTGCGGACGCTGGCTCGCCAAAGAAATCGAAATCCTCGAACCCGCGCTTGTCCTTCCCATCGGCAAACTCGCCATCGCGCAATTCGTCGAATTTGAAAAACTCACCGAAGTCATCGGCGGCCAGTTTCGCGTCACGAAATTCGGCCACACCTTCGACGTCATTCCGCTCCCACACCCAAGCGGCGCGAGCACCTGGCACCGCATGGAGCCAGGTAAAACCCTACTCGTCCGCGCACTCACCCGCATCGCCGCACACGAAGCGTGGCCGAAATAGTAACGGAGATTTCCGTTGTCGCACTTCGCCGTGGCGGCGATATAACACACCATCCGATGGTCAAAAAACTCCTGCACACCCGCTATCGCGTCGCCGATTTGGAAAAGACAGTCGCCTTCTACCGCGACGTGCTCGGCCTCGCCGAAGTCGATCGCAAAGCCAGCCCGCGCGGCTCCACGCTCGTCTTTCTCAAAGCTCCGGAAAGCGAAGAGCTGATCGAAATCTGCCACTACCCCGCCAGCGGGCCCGTCATCGTCGGACCGGACCTCACACACCTCGCGTTCGGCGTGGATGACCTCGCCGCTTTCGCAAAACACGCAGCCGCCAAAGGCTACCCGCTTTCCGATGGCCCCACGCCCACGAGCAACGGCAGCATCATCGCCTTCATAGACGCCCCCGAGGGCTACGAAATCGAAATCATCCAGCGACCCACCCATGGAATTTGACTGGCTCGACGCCCCATTTGATCTGCACACGGTCACGCCCAAGGAAATCGAAGAATCCTTCGAGGACCCCTTCGGCCTCCGCCTGCTCCCCGATGTCGAAATCGCCGGCGAAGGCCACGCACGCTACTTCAACCTCGGCCACAGCGTCGGCGGACGCGCCCTGTTTTCCATTTTCTGGACCGATGGAAAAAGCATCCGCTGCATCCTCTCGCGCGACATGACCCCCGAGGAATCATCCTTTTTCGACCGCAAAAAACAGGAGCTGAACTAAACCATGAAAGTCATCAACGCATGGGCCGAAGTGCCACGATTTGAGACCGAGGAAGAAGAAGCCATCTTCTGGCAGCAGACCCGCGTGGACACGCGCCTGATGAACCAATCGCTCCTCAAAGCCGACAACCGCGAAAGCACCACCATCACCCTCCGCTTCGACCCCCGAATGCTAGCCCGCATCAAACGAGTCGCCCGCGCCCGCTACCTCAATTACCAAAGCATGATTAAACAGTGGCTGAGCGAGCGGTTGGAAAAAGAGATCAATTCGTAAAGACGCTGGCCACGTTCGCGAAGGGGTGATTAGAAAGCGGGGATGGATAAAACGGAATTGCGACTCGATCCGCTCTCGCAGGAGTGGACGGTTTTTAGCGAGGGAAGGGCGTTGCCTCCGGCTTTTGCAGCGGTGACGACGGAGCAGTTTGATGCGAGCCCTTTCCGCGCGGGGCTGGAGCGGTTTGCTTCGCACTCATTGTATCAGGATGGCGGAAGTTTTGGCTGGCAGGTGCGCGTGGTGCCAAATCGTGCGCCCATCTTGCGTGTCGAGGGCGACCACACGCAAAGCGGGGATGGTTTTTATGATCGGATCGATGGTGTCGGGGCGCACGAGATTGTGATCGAAGATCCGGGTGAGCGGCGTTTTGAGGAGTTGCCGGTGGATGATATTGCGAGGGTAATCGGCGCATGGCGCGCGCGTATTGAGGACTTGATGCGCGACGGGCGGTTGCGTGCTTTTAGCGTGGTGAAAAACACGGGGCGGGCGGCAGGGCAGTCGGTCGGGCATAGCGTGAGTCAGGTGCTGGCGCTGGCAATCGTGCCGCCGGCGTTGAGGCGCAAGCTGGACTCGGCGTGCGATTATTTTGCGAAGAAGAAACGTTCGCTTTTCGCCAATCTACTGGAGGAGGAGCAGCGCCGGGCGGTGCGTATCGTGTATGAGAATGCGGGGTTCGTGGTTTTCTGTCCGTATGCGTCGGGTGCGCCGTTCGAGATGGCGGTCTGGCCGAGGCGGCAGTCGCCTGACTTTCATCATGTGAGCGCAGATGAAATTGCGCAGCTCGCTGACGCACTTCGCTCCACGCTCACGAAGCTCAACCGCGCACTGGATCACCCGGCGTGGAATCTCTCGCTCACGACTGCGCCTTCGCGCACTCCACTAGCGAACACATGGACGACGCTCGATGATGATTTCCGCTGGCACATTTCCATCGTGCCGAGGCTGCACCCGACGGGTGGTTTTGAAATGGCGACCGGCTGCCATGTGAATGGCGTCTGGCCCGAGGCGGCGGCTGAATTTCTCCGCTCTCAGGAGGTGAGCCCATGATCGGGCGTCATGTTTTTTACGAAGGACGTGTGCAGGGCGTCGGCTTTCGCTGGACGACAAAAAATCTTGCGCGCGGCTACGAAGTCACCGGCTCGGTGCGCAATCTGCCCGATGGTCGTGTGGAGCTTTTGGTGAGCGGCGAGGTGAATGAAGTGGAGGCGTTTCTCGAAGCTATCGCGGAGAGCGATCTGAAGTCACACATCAAAAAAGTGGATACACACGTCATCGCGCCGCTGAATGTGCGCGGGTTCGAGATTGCGAGCTGACGCTACGGTTGCACCCAGAAACGATATTCGTAGGCTCACGCCATGTTTGCCTACAGTTACCCAAGCGCTTCGATGAAAAATTTGTGTTTGTTTGCAGGACGATAAACAAGGGGTTGATCCGCAGCACTAGACGCAGCAATTACTACTCGCCGTGAGCACACCAGCCATTTCGATCCAGAATCTGACCAAGGAGTTCACCCCTCCTTCCGTTTTGAAACGCGGGGCTATCACTGCGGTGCGAAACCTGTCACTCAACGTAGAGGCAGGCCATGTCTATGGACTGCTCGGGCCGAATGGATCGGGCAAGAGCACGACGATGAAAGTCGTCCTCGGTCTTGTCACTCCGACGGCTGGGAAGACGTTTATTTTCGGCAAGGACAGCCGCGATGTGGAGAGCCGCGAGGCGGTGGGCTTCCTGCCGGAGAATCCGTATTTCTACAAATTCCTCACCGGCGAGGAGACGGTTCACTTTTACGGAAAACTCTGCGGCATCCGTGGAAAAATGCTGAACGACCGCACGCGTGAATTGCTCGCGCTCGTCGGCCTGGAAGATGCGGCTCACAGGCGGGTGGGCGGCTACTCGAAGGGGATGCTCCAGCGCATCGGCCTCGCGCAGGCTTTGGTGCAGGACCCGCGATTACTCGTGCTGGATGAGCCCACAGCAGGCGTGGACCCGGCGGGGTCGCGGGAAATCTGCGACCTGATTCTGAAATTCAAGGCGCGTGGGCTCACGGTGCTGCTGTGCTCGCATTTACTCAGCCAGGTGCAGGAAATTTGCGACCGCATCGGCATCATGCATCGCGGTGAGCTGGTGCGCGAGGGCCCGCTGGATCAACTCATCGCGATTGAAAACCAGACCGAACTCGTGCTGGAAAATGCCTCGCCCGAGTTGCTCAAGGAACTGCGGGCGAAAATCGCATCAAGCGGCGCACGCGTAGTGGGAGAAGGCAGGCCGCAGCAAAATCTTGAACGCTACTTCCTCGAAGTTACGAGCGACGCGAAAAAATCCAACCAATGACCGCCACCACTCCCAGCGCCACAGCCCACAACTCGGCGCATAAACTTTTTTCCCTCGGACGCGTTTCGGCCATCGCCGGAAACACGCTGCGCGATTTGGTCCGGCAAAAAGTGTTCTATTTCATGCTCGTCTTCGCGCTGGTGCTCATCGGCACTTCGCTGGCGATGGCGGTGCTCAGTTTTCAGGGACAGCTCCAGACGGTGATGGATGTTTCACTCGGCGCGATGTCCGTTTTCACCATGCTGCTCGCCGTGCTCTCGACAGCGATGGTGCTGCCCAAGGACATCGAGGATCGCACGCTCTACACCATCCTCGCGAAGCCGGTCGCGCGCTTCGAATACCTGCTCGGAAAACTCTCGGGGGTCGTCCTCATGCTGCTGATCGCAACACTGCTGATGACGGTCTTTTTCTGCGTGGTGCTCTGGTTCTGGCAGGGGCGCGAAATCGCAAACATCTCCACCTTCGCGCAGCCCCATCTCGTGGACGCCGAAGTGGCGAAGGTCAAAGCCGGCACATTCACCGGCACGCTTTTCGGCGGCATAGGCGTGATTTTCCTTCGTGCGGTTGTGTGCTCCGCGCTGACACTGATGGTTTCCACGTTTGCCACCTCGTGGCTGTTCACGGTGATCGTCGCGCTGATGATGATCCTCATCGGCCACCTCGTCCCCATCGCGCGCAGTGTCTGGATGGATCCGATGCAGGCAGGCGTGGATATGCCGTGGCATCTCTCGCTGTTCCTGCGGGTCATCACGGTCTTTTTTCCCGATATGCAGCTTTTCAATATCGTGGACGACATCGCGGTCGGCACCCACGTGGCGGCCGGGATTTTCGGGCAGGTCGCGGCGCTCGGCGGCGGCTACGTCGCGATCTATGTGCTCGTAGCCTATCTCTTCTTCGCATGGCGGGAGCTTTAAAAGGTCGCTCGCTCGGCATCGCCGTGCTGCTCGTGTGGGGGCTCATCAAGCTCCCCATCGAGACGGGACTTACCGCGCGTTTTATAAATGCACGGCTCGGCAGCTACAAAATCACCGCCAGCCTCCGTCAGCAAGCCGGGCAGGCGGGCTTCATTGCCGCTCTCGGCGGACTGCGCGCGGCGGTGGCGGACTTGCTTTTCATCCGCGCCCACATCGCGTGGCAGCAACGCGTCGAATATGGGCGGATGAAACTCTATTTCGACATCTGCACCACGCTTCAACCGCGACGGGAAATGTTTTGGGACATGGCCTCCTGGCACATGGCATATAACGGCGCTGCCTACGTCGAACAGAGCGAGCCGGACCCCTACATACGCGACCGGCAGATGAAGGAATATTATAAACTGGGCGAAGACTACCTGCTCCGCGCCGTGGAAAACTGTCCGGATAGCTGGTCGCTCTACGACCGCCTCGGCGCGCTCTATCGCGACAAATTCCGCGACCCTTGCAAAGCATCCGCCGCTTTTGCACGTGCTTCGGAAAGGCCCGGGCGTCTCGACTACACGCGCCGTTTGTCCGCGTATTATCTCGCCGAGTGCCCCGGCCACGAGCGTGAGGCCTACGACAAATTGCTCGCCCTTTATCACGAGAGTGAAAAGGAGTGGCTCCCGACGCTCCTTGAGAAAATACAAATCCTCGAACGAAAATTAGGAATTCCAAAGGAAGAGCGCGTCTATATACCTGAAAAAAAGCGGCTCCCGCCCGATTGAAATGCGCATCGCCCTCTTCGGAGACATCCACTCAAATTTAGAAGCACTGAAAGCAGTCCTCGCCGACGCGCAGTCGCACGGCTGCACACACTACGTCTGCCTCGGTGACATCGTCGGCTACAACGCCGACCCGAAGGCGTGTCTGGACATCGTTCGCGCGCTGGATTGTCCCGTCGTCAAAGGCAACCACGACGAACTCGCGTGCATGGAATACAATCCGCAGAACGTCTCCCCGCTCGCAAATGAAGGCATTGATTTCACCCGCTTGCAATTAACGCAGGAAGATCTGGAGTGGCTGAACAATCTTAAATTCGTCCGGCAGGTGCGCGATTTCACCATCGTCCACGCGACGCTCGATACGCCGCACAAGTGGGGCTACGTCCTCAACCAGCTCGATGCGGGCGCGAGCTTCAGCTACCAGCACACGCAGCTTTGTTTCTTCGGCCACACGCATGTGCCGCGCGCCTATGTGCGGGATCATCAGGTGCGCACTCTCGAAAACTGGCAGAACATCACCATCGAGCAGGGCAGAAAGTATTTCATGAATATCGGCAGCGTCGGCCAGCCGAGGGATGGCGACTGGCGCGCCTCCTATGTGATTTACCACGCCCTCGACCGCTTTGTGGAACTCAGGCGCGTCGAATACGACATTCAAACCACGCAGGAAAAAATCCGGAATGCGGGCCTGCCAGAACGCCTCGCAACCCGAATCGCGGAGGGACGCTGACGCCATCCGCCGCGCTGCGGCAAACAGCCAGATAGATTGGTCACACCGCGCTCCATCCTCGTCATCAAGCCCAGTTCACTCGGCGACATCGTCCACACGCTGCCTGCTGTCGCGAGCGTGAAACGTCGCTGGCCGCAGGCACGCCTGAGCTGGCTCGTAAATCCCGAGTGGGCGCCGTTGCTGCGCGAGAATCCCTACGTGAACGATGTGATCGAGTTTCCGCGCAAACAACTCGGCGGGCTCTTCGGCTGGCTGCGCTTTCCCGGATGGATGCGCGCGCTCCGCGAACGGGCGCAGCCGGATCTCGTGCTCGATTTTCAAGGACTCTTTCGCAGCGCTTTGATTGCGCGTCGTGCAGGCGGCGAAAGCTGGGGCACATCCGACTCGCGTGAAGGTGCGAGCTTGCTTCATCACAGCGTCGTGCCCGTGCCGCCACGCAGCGCGCCAGTCCACGCCATCACACGCTACCTCGCGCTCGCGACAGCCCTTGGTTGCGACACCTCCACGCTCGAATGGCCGCTGCCCGCTGGCGCTTCACCTGCGGGTGTCCCGCAACGATTCGTCGTTCTGCATCCCTTCGCGCGCGGCGTGGGAAAATCGCTCACCGTCGCCGAAGTCGTGGAAATCTGCCGCGCACTTGCACCCATGCCGGTCGCCGTCGTCGGCAGTGGTGACGTCACTTTTCCAACACTCGGAAATCTTGTGAACCTCCTCGGTCGCACCACGCTCCCCGAACTTTGCTGGCTGCTTCGCCGCGCGGAATTCGTCGCTAGCGTGGACAGCGGCCCCGCGCATCTTGCCGCCGCGCTCAACGACCGGCTGCTCGCCATCCATACATGGAGCGACCCGCGAAAAGTCGGCCCCTTCCAGCCCCGCGCATGGGTGTGGAAAGACGGACGCATCGGACGCATGGCCGATTTTCCCAGCGCAGAACTCTGCGAGCGCGCCACCCTCGGCGCGTGGTTGAAAACACAGCTCGCCTAGAGCTTCACACCGAACTCTTCGCGCTCGCCGACGCTCTCGATGAATGCGGCGAGTAGCTCGATGGTCTGCTCCACGTCGCGCAGGTCGCACATTTCCACGACGCTGTGCATGTAGCGTAGCGGGAAACTCACCAGCGCACTCGGGATGCCTTCGCGCACGGTGAAAATCACGTCCGTGTCCGTGCCGCTGTAGCGCGAGGAACTTTCGTGCTGGATGGGGATGTTCTTTTTCTCCGCCACGGCGAGAAGACGCTTGATGACCTGCGGGTGGTTGCACGTCCCGTGCGTGATGGCCGGGCCGCCGCCGAGCCGCACTTCGCCATGCACGGCGTGTTCGATGCCGGGCGTGTCGGTCGCGTGCGTGACATCGAGCACGATGGCTACATCGGGCATCAAACGATGCGCCACCATCTTCGCGCCGTGTCCGCCGATTTCCTCCTGCACAGCGTTCACGGCGATGACTGTGCTGCGCGGCTTCCGCTTGGAAAGTCGCGCCATCACTTGCGCGAGGATGAATCCGCCGAGCCGGTTGTCCAGCGCACGGCCCACGACGCGACCTTCGCCGAATTCCTCCGCCGCATCCGAATACACCGCCGGGTGTCCCACACGGATGCCGAGTTTTTTCACCTGCGCGCTGCTCGTCGCGCCCACGTCCACATATAGCTCGTGAATCTTCGGCGCTTTTTCGTCGGCGAGGCTGTCTTTGCGCAAATGGATCGCCGTGTTGCCGATGATGCCGCGCACCGTGCCCTTGTCGCCGAGGATGTCCAGTCGCCGCCCGCGCGCCGTTGCCGTGTCGCTGCCGCCGATGCGATCAATGCGAAGCCAGCCTTCCTTCGTGATGTGCTTCACGATGTAACCAATCTCGTCCGCGTGCGCTTCGATCATGATGCGACGCGGCTTCTTCGCCGAACCTTCGAGCGTCGCCCATGCGGTGCCGTAGGCGTCGTTCTCCACGCGGTCGGCAAATGCGCCGATGTATTTTGTCCAGACGCGCTGACCCGGAGTTTCAAAGCCCGTCGGGCTCGGTGTGCTGAGAAGTTCGAAAAGGAATTTTTTAGCGGCTTTGTCCATGATGCGTGGAAGCTACCCGGCCAGCGCCGCACACGGCGAGCGAAAGGTGCACAGTCACTCGACAACTCCACACGCACTCCGCAATTTGCCACCAACATGATCACCCTTTTCAAAATCATTATCGCCGTTGCCACGGGTTTCGTCCTGCTCGCGCTGTGAAGCCACGCGCCTTCCGTTACTGGCGCGACCCGCTGTGCATCCTCGCGTGCGCAGCCTACGCGCTGAACCGCTTTTTCCTCGCACCACACAGCGCGCCCGGCTCATTTTTGCGAACACACTTCGACGACCTCCTGCTCATCCCCGCAGCATTGCCGCTCGTCCTCTGGCTCCAGCGCCTTCTCGCATTGCGCACGCACGACCGGCCTCCCGGCGCTGGTGAAATCATCTTCCATCTCCTGCTGTGGTCGCTCATATCCGAATGGATCGGCCCCGCCTTCCTCCACCACGGCACCGCCGATTTGCTCGATGTCGCCGCGTATTCAGCGGGAGCATTCGTAAGTTACATTTGTTGGCGGATGGAAATATCCCTTGCCGCAAAGCGGGTTCACCCGTAAATCCCGCGCTGGATGTGCGCAAAAAAGTGCATCCCCTTCCGCGCAAGTCGCCAGCGCGGGTGAGGGCTGGAGCCGCTGCCAGCCCGGTGTAAAAACCGGAAGCAGCGAAGGCGACGCCAGAACAACACAGATCGCCCGGTGCTCCACCGCCAGCGGCCTAACCTGAAAATCGCCATACAACTCAATCAGATTCGGATCAATCAACGCATTCGCGCGCGTGAGGTGCGCGTGATCGTAGCGTCCACCGGGGAACAGCTCGGTGTCATGAAAATCCAGGACGCTCTGCGTGCCGCCCAGCAACACGGCCTCGACCTCGTCGAAGTCGCCGCCACAGCAATCCCACCCGTCTGCCGCATCGTGGACTTTGGAAAGTTCAAATACGATCTGGCCAAGCACGAGAAGGACAAGAAACACAACACCGCCAGCAAGGTGAAGGAGATCAAGTTCCGCGTGAACATCGGAACCCACGACTACGAGACCAAACTGCGCCACTCCGAGGAGTTCCTCGACAAGGGCAACAAGGTGCGGATTCTTCTCCAGTTTCGCGGTCGCGAAATGGCTCACAAGGAACTCGGTATGGAACTCATGGGCCGCGTCCGCAAGGATCTCGAAGCCATGGGCCACGCCGAGTCAGACCCGAAATTGCTCGGAAAAAACTGCTTCATGACTTTGGTCCCGCACCCCGTCGGGAAACGGAAACGGAAATTCTTCAGCGACCACGAAATCGAACTCGCAGACGTCGAAGAGGAAGACGACGAAGAGCTCACCGAAGAGGAAAAAGCATAGCGTCCGCGAGCTTACGTTCGTCAAAAGACTGCGTGCGCGCCGACGAATCCACTTTCCGCGCGTGCGGGTATTGGCCAAAGCTCGGGCGTGAACGATCTGCGCCGAACGAAGGGTTATCTCATCCTCTTCCTGCTACTGGGGATGTCGCTGCTCGTGTGGCAGACGCTCGATCGCGACAAACTCGTCGTTTATTGCGCGCACGATGCGGTTTTTGCAGAGGCAGTCCTGCGCGATTTTGAAAAGCGGACGGGGATTCCGGTCGTGGTGAAATTTGACACGGAGGCGACGAAGTCACTCGGGCTCGCCGAGCAAATCATCCGCGAGCGCGCCAAGCCGCGCTGTGATGTTTTTTGGAACAACGAATTGCTCGGCACGCTCGACCTCGCGGAGCGCGGCGTTTTGGAGCCCTACAAAGGCAAAAGCTGGGAGCGCATCCCGGAAAAATGGCGCGACGCCGAGGGGCGATGGAGCGGGTTTGCGGGGCGGCTGCGCATGACGATTCACCGCGCTGACATTCCGTGGAAAAACGACGCGCTCAACGATGACCTCACGCGTTTCTCGATGGCGAAACCGCTCTACGGCACGACACTCACGCACTACACGGTGCTGTGGAGCTTGTGGGGCGGCGAGCAGATGAAGACGTGGCACTACGGCACGCGCGAACACGGACTGCGCGAGGTGAACGGCAACGCGGCGGTGAAGGCGCTGGTCGCCGAGGGCGCGTGTGATGCGGGCTGGACGGATACGGATGATTACTTCGAAGCGCGTGATGCGGGGGCGCCTGTCGCTGCTGAGCATGTGGTGCTGGAAAACGGCGCGACGATTTGCATCCCAAATACCGTGGCAATCATCCACGGCACGGAGCGGATGGAGGAGGCGCAGAAGCTCGCCGACTTTCTCCTCTCGGCGAAGACAGAGCTGGCGCTGGCGAAATCAAAGTCACGACAAATCCCGCTCGGAAAACTCGACGAAAAAGAAACGGCGCAGATTCCCGACGAGGTGCGCGCACTTCTCCCCGCCGCCGCACGCGGCACACCCCTCAAGGATTTGCTGAAGGCGCGCAACGAATGTCTCGAATGGCTCAAGGGCGAGTATTTGAAATGAACACGCTGCGATGAGCCTGCTCACTCCGACACTTCTCGCGACAGCGCGTGCTGCGACAGTCGCGCTGCTCGCGGTTTTGGCGGCGCTGGCGGCGTGTGGTTTTCTTCGCGGGCTTTCGGCGCGTGCGCTGCGAACGGTGTTCGCCACGACAGCGGTGGTTTTTTTCACGCCGACGATGCTGGCTGGCTACGGCTGGCTGCCGACGGTCGCGCACTGGCCGTCCGGCTCGGTCGCGCGGGAGATTTTTTACGGGGCGTTGCTGTGGGTGCGCTTCACGCCAATCGCTGCGCTCGCGCTGTGGCTCTCAAATCCGGGGCCGGGCAGTTCGGCGCGGCACTGTGCAAAGCTCGCCGGTATTGGCGGGGGGCGATGGTGGCGGCGGGAATTGGGCGCGGCTCCCTGGCTCGCGGCGGGTGTGGTTTTTTTGTGCGTGTTTCAGGAATTTGATCTCGCGACGAGCTGGGGCATCTGCACTTGGACAGTCGGGCTTTTCGATGCGCAAATCGGCGGGCTATCACTGAACGAATCACTGCAACTTGCCATGCCCGCGCTGGCCGTGGAACTGGTCGTGATCATTCCCCTGCTCTGCATCCTGCGTCATTTGCGCCCGCGCATTCGCGAAACGACGCATGAAAGTCGCGCGGGCTGTCTGTTTCCGCTGGTCCAAGTTTTCGCAGGCCCGGCGCTCTTCCTTTTTGGTCCGGCGTGTTTTGTTCTCGGGCTCGGGCTTGGCGGGTTTGCGGCGTGGATGGAAAATTTCACGCTCGTCGGCGAACTCGCACACAGCCTTTTGCTCGCCTTTGTCTGCGCGCTGCTCGCGTGGCTGATCGCCACGAATGTTAAGCGGAATATGGCGCTCGCACTCGCAGTGCCGGGCTTGCTTGGGCCGCTGCTGCTTTCGCTATTCACGCTCGCGATTA
This sequence comes from Chthoniobacteraceae bacterium, assembly GCA_947476045.1. Taxonomy (GTDB): domain Bacteria; phylum Verrucomicrobiota; class Verrucomicrobiia; order Chthoniobacterales; family Chthoniobacteraceae; genus SXWH01. Next base: position 81,647 of record CANJNZ010000005.1, on the reverse strand, counting down.
CGCAACCGCTCGGCGCGGTCGGGCGCTCCGTGCTGCCGCTGGTCACGGTGCTCACGCTCCAGCTTCTCCCGCTCGCGCTGCTGCTGCGCGTGCTGATTCGGATCGGAACGGCGGACACTGCGCTTCACATCGCGCGCAGTTCGGGAGCGGGCGCGGTGATGTGGTCGCTTTCGCACGGGCCCGCTGCGGGTGCTGTGCTGCTGCTTTTTGGAATGACCTACGGCGATTTCACCGCGAGCGCGCTGCTCGCGCCACCACAATTCACCACGGTGTTTGTGCGGATTTTCAATCTCATGCACTACGGCCAGAGCGCAGTGCTTTCGGCAAGTTTGTTCATCGCCGTCGCTGCGCCGCTGCTGGCTTGCTGGTTGACCCACCGCGCCCTGCGCGCCTATTTCGCCCGCCGTGCCCACTGAACCTCTCTGGAAACTTTCAAACGTCCGCTATTTCTCCGGTGTCGTGGACTGGCCCGTCGCGCCCGTCACGATCGACATTCCGCGCGGACGCACGGCAATCCTCGGCCCGTCTGGCGCTGGGAAAACTTCGCTGATTGAAGTGCTTGTGGGTTTCAAGCGCCCGATGTCGGGTGAATCGCACGGGCCGTCGTCACTCGCGTGGGTGCCGCAGGATCACGGTATGTGGCCCGCGCACACCGCGCGCGAACACCTCACACTTGTTGGCGCGACCACGGCGAAAGCGGAACAATTGCTGGTGGCGTTCGATCTCGCGGAAGTCGGCACTTCCCGCGCTGGCGATCTCAGTCTCGGCGAAGGCGCGCGGCTTTCCGTCGCCCGTGCGCTTGCACAAAATGCACCCGTCCTCGTGATGGACGAACCGCTCGCGCATGTGGATTCGGCGCGCGTCGGTAAATACTGGCGCGCCATCCGAGAACACATCGCGAGCACCGGCGCGTCGCTGGTTTTTGCCACGCATCAGCCTGAGACTGCACTTGCGGAAGCCGAACACGCCATCTGTCTCCACGTTGGCTCGCCAGTTTTCCAAGGCTCCATCCCGCAACTCTACAACGAGCCGCCAGACGAAGAACTCGCACGATGTCTCGGCCCGGCGAACTGGCTCACGCCCGACGATGCGCGTGCGTGGCTAGGCGAATCGTGGGCAAGTGCGCGCTCTGTGAGGCCGGAGCGTTTGGTGATTACGCCGGATGGTCCGCTCACGGTGGTCGCTTCGCGTTTCTGTGGCGCATTTGCGGAAACGGAATTGCGCAGCGCCGACGGTGCGATCCGCACTTTTCTCCATCGCCCGGAGCAGGCGTTGGCTGTGGATACGAAGGTAAAAATCACCGTGAAGCTTTTCGCAACGTCATGAAAACAAAAGCTGCACCCGTGGGCCAAAGGCCCTGCCTATGCCAGCCTAGGTCAGAGCGAGGAACGAGCGTCGGCCTAGGTTTCAAAGCAAAGACGCCAAGAGGGCTGAAAGCCCGATCCATGCATTCAATTGATTTACGAAAATGGGGCCGGGCTTTCAGCCCTTTGTTCGTGGTGGCAAGCATACCTTGGGCGTTGCCCAAGGCTGGTATGAATTCGGGCCATTGGCCCTCAATCGCAGCAACAACATGAGCCGCCCCATCCGACAAAACATGAACCGCTCCATCACACACCTGCTCGCGTTCGCGCTGTTGATGCTCGCTTTCACCGGCTGCAAACCCAACGACACTCCGGCGAAAATCGAAGTGAAGGCGTGGAGTTCCTTCATGCTGCCGACCGATGGCGCGGTGCAGCCCACGCCGCGCAGCCTCACGACCGGACCGCACGATGAACTCGTGATCATGGATACGGCGGGGCGCATCCTCATTTACGATGCGAAGGGCGCGCTGCTGCGACAGTGGAAAATGCTCGATGTGCAATTTGGAAAACCCGAGGGCATCGTGTGGTTGAAAGATGACCGCATCGTCGTTTGCGACACCCATTACCGGCGGCTCGTGTGGTTCGATCAGCAGGGCCATGTGCTCCACACGGTCGGCGGCGAAAAGGGCACCGGCCCTTCGCAATTCATCTATCCCGTGGGACTGTGCAAAGACCCGGCGGAAAATCTCTACGTGTGCGAATACGGCGGGCACGACCGCGTGCAGGTCTTCACGCGCGACGGTGTATGGCTGCGCGAATTTGGCAGCGCGGGCACGGGGCCGGGGCAGTTCCAGCGCCCGAGCGGACTGGTGTGGCACGATGGGCGCGTGTTCGTCGCCGACGCGGTGAACAACCGTATCCACATCTTCAAGGACAGCGGCGAATACCTCGGCCTCCTCGGCGCGGGTGCCGATGGAAAAAGTGCGATTCCTTTCGACCTGCCCTACGACATCACGCTCGGCGGCGACGGCGCACTCTACATCATCGAATACGGCGCGGGCCGGCTCTCGCGCGTTTCGCTCGAAGGCAAACTGCTCGCTCGCTACGGCACGACCGGCACCGGCGAGGGCGAATTCGCCACGCCGTGGGGGCTCGTCACGGATTCGCAGATGCGCGTATTCGTCGCCGATACGAAGAACCGCCGAATCGTCACGCTGCAATTGTAACCAGCGAGGGGCTTGCGGTGTGTGGCGCGCGTGTTAGACAGCGGCGTGCAACAGACCATCGAATTCCGCATCCCGCCCGTAAACCCGCGTTGGATCAAGCTTGGCCTCGGTATCGTGCTTGTCGCGTGGGCACTGCTTTCCACCTACTATACCGTGCCTGCCGATGCCGTCGGCGTCGTGCTGCGTTTTGGAAAATACGCCACCACCGAGCCGCCGGGCCTGCATTTCAAACTGCCCTTCGGCGTGGATGAAGTGATCAGCGTTCCGATAAAACGTCAGCTCAAACTCGAATTCGGATTTGGCACGCAGGGTGCGACCAATCCCGATCAGGCGAGCGACGATCCGCAGCGTGAAAAAAGCATGGTCACCGGTGACCTCAACGCCGCGCTCGTGGAGTGGATCGTGCAATATCACGTGGGCGACCCGTTTCTCTACAGCTTCCACGTTCGCGAGCCCGGCCAGACGTTGCGCGATCTTTCCGAGGCCACGATGCGCGAAGTCGTCGGCGATCACACGGTGGATGAAGTCATCACCGTCGGGCGTCAGGAAATCGAAATCAAAGCGCTCGAACGCATGCGCGAGCTGGTAAAGGAATACAAACTCGGGCTCACCATCGATCAGGTGCAGTTGAAAAACGTGAACCCGCCCCAGCAGGTGCAGGCATCTTTCAACGAAGTGAACCAGGCCCAGCAGGATCGCGAGGCGATGATCAACATGGCGAACGGCGACTACAACAAAGTTGTCCCGCGCGCGCAGGGCGAGGCGGCTCAGAAAATCAGCATGGCCGAAGGCTACAAATTGAAGCGCGTGAACGAATCACTCGGCGACGCATCCGCTTTCCAAGCCGTGCTCGTGCAGTATCTCAAAGCGCCCGATGTCACGCGGCGACGACTATATCTGGAAACCATGAGCGAAGTCCTGCCGCAGCTCCGCGACAAAACCATCGTGGATGAAAAAATCACACAACTTCTCCCACTCACTAGCAAAGCAGGAACGGAGGTGCGGAAATGAACCCGCGCGCCGCACTCCTCGCATTTTTAAGCTTCGCGGGCTTCATCGTTCTTACAGGCAGTTTTTATACGCTGAAAGAAACGGAAACCGCAGTCATCACACAGTTCGGACGCCCGGTCGGAAAGCCCGCCACGGAAGCCGGGCTGCATTTCAAAACTCCCTTCATTCAGACAGTCAACCGCATCGAAAAGCGCGTGCTCGAATGGAACGGCCCTGCCAACGAAATGCCTACGAAAGACAAGACCTACGTGGAGGTGGAGGCTTTCGCCCGCTGGCGAATCGCCGATCCGGGACTCTTTTTCGTCGGGCTACGCGACGAGCGCAGCGCGCAATCACGACTCGAAGACATCATCGGCAGTGAAGTTCGCGCCGCAGTGGCCAGTCACGAGTTGATCGAAATCATCCGCAGCGACAAAGGCCGCACACTCACCGAAGATCCGCAGAAAAAAGGCGCAGTCGCCGCGACCGCATTGCCGCTCGTCAAACGCGGACGACTGGAGATCGAGAAAGACATCCTCGTAGCCGCTGCGCTAAAGATCGCCCCGCTCGGCATCGAGTTGCTCGACGTGCGCATCAAGCGCGTGAACTACAACGCACAAGTCCTCGACCGCATCTACAAACGCATGATCAGCGAGCGCCAGCAAATCGCCCAGCGCTTCCGCAGCGAAGGCGAAGGCGAGGCCGCGCGCATCCTCGGCAAAAAAGATCGCGACCTGCGCGAAGTGGAGTCCACCGCCTACAAACAAGTCCAGCAAGTGCAGGGCGAAGCCGACGCCGAAGCCTCGCGCATCTACGCCGAAGCCTACAACCAAAGCCCCGCCGCCGCGGAATTCTACGGCTTCCTCAAAACCCTCGAAACCTACCGCAAAATCCTCGGCCCCGGGACCAGCGTCATCTTCTCCACCGACAGCGACCTCTTCCGCCTGCTGAAAAAATCCCAGCCCGCGCCGTAGTCGCTGTCATTCCAGCGAAGGCCGATACGGCTGGAAAAAGCGCACCACGCGACGCACCATCCTCCCAAAAAACCAAAGCCGCACAGCGCGGGCCGTGCGGCTTGGTGACTGGAGCCTCTGGGTAAGTCAGTCGTGCCTCTGGGTAAGTCAGTCACGCCTCTGGGTAAGTCAGTCGTGCCTCTGGGTAAGTCAGTCGTGCCTCTGGGTAAGTCAGTCGCGCCTCTGGGTAAGTCAGTCACGCCTATGGGTAAGTCAGTCACGCCTCTGGGTAAGTCAGTCGCGCCTCTGGATAAGTCAGTCGAGCCTCTGGGTAAGTCAGTCGTGCCTATGGGTAAGTCAGTCGCGCCTCTGGGTAAGTCAGTCGCGCCTGTGGGCAAGTCAGTCGCGCCTCTGGAGACCCTCCCCAGCCGTAACCTCCCACCCTTTTCCCGCAAAATTCCTCCACCATGAAGAACAGGAAGAGCAGGAAGCCACAAGCCACGCCCCTTTTGCCGCAGAGCTTCACCGTTTTCCAGCAACCACCCGCCCTTTTCCCTCAAGCCTTCCCACTTCTTCGCTCCTTTGCTTCTTCGCGGTAAAAAAATTCCACCATTTTGCCGCAAAGAATCTGTCTTTTGACCAAAGCACTCACCCCTCCGCGAACCCCGTGTCCTCCGTGCGAGGCAGTTTTTATTGCGGATTGCAGATTGCAGATTGCGGATTGCCACGCCACGCGACGCCCGGCGAAAACTTCCCCACTCTTTCGTGCCTTCGCGTCTTCGTGGTAAAAAACCGCGCCCGCCACCCCGCGACCATAGGTTTTGCGAGAGCTTCGGAAACCGTCATTGACATCCCACTCCCCGAGCCGCTACCCCACCCGCAATATGCGCCTCAAAAAATCTCCCAGTCGTATAATAACAAATTAGGTGTCACTATGGGCGTCATCGCAGATTTCATCATCGCCACCGAATCTGAGGCTTCGGAGTATTCGCGCAGTCAGAGTGGTATTCCGTCATCTGACCTTCTGGAGGCCAAGGGCATCACCTGTGTAGAGCTTTCGACGCTGATGGCATTACTCGATGGCAAGGAGTGGCAGGACGATTTGCTGGATTTGTTTCCACCGGTTGGTGGTGAGTCGAGCGGGCTTACGCGAGTCGGTGACCAGTTGCTAGGTCGCCTCACCGATTTTGATTACGACCTTGACCAAGTGTCGGCAGATTGGGCTGCGACGGAAGAAATGCAGTGGGAAGCAGAGGAGGCACGGAGTGTGATTGACGGATTGGCACAGCTTGCGGTGAGAGCGAAGAGTGTCGGGAAGCCTGTTTACCTTTGGAATTGTGTTTGAGATAGGGAGGAATAGGGAGGAGGGGCAGGTAGATTATTTGCATTTCGTAGGGGGAATCAGAGACAGACACGAACCGCGCAACACGCGCCGAAGCGTTCGCAGCTATGCCTGCGACTCGACCCAGCGGACGGCTTGGTGGACGAGTTCGGTGGCGCTTTTGATGGCGAGTTTGTCTTTGATGTGGCCGCGATGGACGGCGACGGTTTTGTGGCTGAGGTGAAGTTGGGAGGCGATTTCCTTGGTGGTTTTGCCTTCGCCGAGGAGGCGGAAGACTTCGAACTCGCGGTCGCTGAGTTTTTCAATCGGCGAATCCGCACCGCGCGGGCGCTGGGCGCTGAGGGCGTTCAGCACTTTTGCTGCGATGCGGTCGCTGACGAAGACCTGGCCGGAGAGCACGCGGCGGATGGCGGCGAGCATCGCCTCTGCGCCGGCTTCCTTCATCAAATAGCCACGGGCACCGGCGCGGAGGGCGCGTTCGGCGTAGAGGAGTTCATCGTGCATGGAGACGACGAGGATTTGAATTTCCGGATCGAGGGCGATGAGGTCTTTGATCAAATCAAGTCCGCTGCGACCGGGCAGCGTGAGATCGGTGATGACGAGCACGGGCTGTGCAGCGCGGATTTTATCGAGGGCTTCCTCCGCCGCGCTCGCGGTGCCGCAGACGGTGATGTCCGGTTGTGCATCCAGCATGAGTGTGATGCCGGTGAGGACGATGGGGTGATCGTCCACGAGAAATACGCGATGTTTCTGAGGCGGTTTCGTCTTTTTCATGGCTGGTAAAATAGTGTGCAGCAGCAGCGGACACCGGGCGTGGCGGTGATCTCGAGATTCGCGCCGATGAGGCGTGCGCGGTATTGCATGGTGACGAGCCCGAGGCCGTGCTCGATGTCGGCGGGGAGGCCTTTGCCGTCGTCTTCGACGGAGAGTTCGAGGCGCGCTCCTGCACGGGAAAGGCGAATGGTGATGTGGTGTGCGCCGGAGTGGCGGAGGGCGTTGGTGACCGCCTCCTGCGCGATGCGATAAAGCTGGGTGGCCACGTTGAGGTCGTCGAGGTGCACGGGCTGCGGACATTGGAATTCGCACGCAATTTTTCCGGCGGTTTGCGTGAAGTCGGCAAGGCCGCGAAGGGCGTTCATGAGGCCGTCGGCTTCGAGCGAAACCGGCGAGAGTCCGTGTGAAAGCTGGCGTGTATTGGTGATGGTCTGGCGGATGTGGCGGGAGATTTCCTGCGCCTGGGCGACGAGTCCGGGCGCTTCGCTTTTCAGACGACCGACGAGTGCGTGGGTCATCATTTCCAGTGCGGTGAGGTGCTGGCCAAGGCCGTCGTGAAGGTCGCGACCGATGCGGCGCTGCTCGCGCTCGGTGTGATCAATCAACTGGCGCTCCAGCCGGGAGCGTTCGCTTTCGGCGCGTTTGCGCGCGGTGATGTCGGTGCGAATGGCGACGAATTGCTCCGGTTTTCCATCTGCGCCGAGGAATGGAAAGATCGTCGTATCCACCCAGTAATACGTCCCGTTCTTTGCACGGTTACGAATTTCCCCGCGCCAGATTTTACCGCGACCGATGGTGTTCCAAAGCTCCCGGAAGAAGTCCTTCGTGTGCAGGCTGGAATTCAAAATGCGGTGATCCTGTCCGATCAATTCCGCGCGCGGGTAGCCGGAGATTTCGCAGAACTTGTCGTTCACATACGTGATGCGACCCCGTGCGTCCGTGATTGCGACGATGGAATGGGCATCGAGGGCGGCTTTGTATTGTGCAAGCTCGTTGAGCGGCGCGGCGGGCATGGGCCTTGGCTATACGGGGGGATGCGCGGAGTCACGCCGCGAGCGGCAGGGCGAGTTGTTCGCGGTAGGCCGTCGGCGCTTCGCCGGTGACACTGCGGAATGTGCGGTTGAAATGCGTGAGGGACTGAAAGCCCACCTCGAAGGCGATCTCGCTGATGCGGAGATGCGGCCTAGCGAGAAGCTCCTTCGCTTTTTCCACACGAAGCCGGGAGACATATTCGGTAAAATTCACGCCGACGTGCCGCTTGAAGAGTTTGCAGATGTAGTAGGTGCTCGTGCAGGCGGCGCGTGCGAGGTCGCCCAGTGTGATGTCTTCACTGAGATGTTCTGCGATGTAGGCCTTGGCACGGACTACCGCAGCGGGTTCGGAGTTCGCCTGCGTCACTGCGAGTGTGTTGCTCTTCATCGAGAGATGTTCCGCGAAAATTCCGAGCAGGCGCGTTGCGGAGGCGATCTGGTTGCGGGGCATGACTCGCGTGGCCATGTAGGCTTTTTTTGCCTCGGCCTTGTCCACATTGATGCCGAGTTTCTTCATCGTGCGATTTGCTTTTTCAAACTGCTCCGCCGTCGGTGCCTGTGTGAAAACTTGTCCTGTGGCGAGGTAACCCAGCGTATCAGCACCGAGTTTCACCGGCACGGCGGCCTCGGTCATGCCGAAGTGGCATTTCAAAATTGCCGGACCTTGTGCAGCGGCCTGAGTCACGCGCTCCTGCATCTGCAAACATGCAGCGCAAGTGGCGCTGCGACCTGCCATCAACGCGCAGAAACCATTTTCCTTCGCCTTGCCACGAAAGGGCGGCTGCCATGCCTCGGAGCCGCGAAGCGTGAGCGGCAGGCCGGTGGCGTCGCTGAAGGAGCGTTCGTAGTCCTTGTAGAGTTCGGATTCCGTGAGCGTGTCGAGGAGTGTGGTCGTGTTCATGTGAGGGAGGATGGCGCAACACGACCGCCGCGCCTATTGGGCGCGATGCTGCATTTCGCCGGGGGTGGCGACTGATGGGGGATAGGACTTTTGCCTATATGAAATCCCGCTCGTCCGGTCGCACCGTCAGGACGGGACACGGTGCGTGACGCACAATTTTTTCGGCAACGCTACCGAGAAGAACGTGTTTGAGGCCCGTGTAGCCGTGCGTGGCCAGGATGATGAGGTCGCTCTTCTTCTCCTTCGCAATCTCGGCGACTTCCTGCCATGCGCGACCGAGTCTAACGACGTGGCCGGCTTTAATATCGGTGCCCCGCGTGAGGTCGCGGAGCTTCTGGATGACCTGCTCACGTTTTTCCGCAGCAAAGTCCGTGGCGGCGAGCGGCGGATACATCCAGTCGCCGGGATAAACCATCTGCTCCACGATATGAACGAGCGTGATCTCCGCGCCAAATTGCGCGGCAAACCCGAGCGCGTAGCGCAGGGCTTTTTGGGAGTGATCGGAAAAATCCACGGGCACAAGAATGCGTTGGATTTTGAACTGAAGCGGAGCAAGCGCACCCGCCGGCACGGTGGCAGTGCGATGGCCCGCACCGTCAACAACGACAAGTTTTGCTGAACTGATTTTTTTACCGGGTTTGAGAGGTTTCATAATGCACAGAGTCTCGCACGGCCTTCGTGTTCTGACTATACGTGGTTTGGCAGAGCGGTGCCTTTTCTTGCCATCAGCGGCTGACAATCGAGGTGCTGAAAATGCCAAATATGTGTGAGTATCACTGGCGGGATGCGCGTAGCGTGTTAGATACAACCATGAACACGAATGCGCCTTCCAGCCACTCCACGGACTCATCCGCCATGCACGCCGTGGATGCAGGCGAACTTGCGACGATGGATTTTTTTGCGGGGTTCACTCCGCATCATCTCGCGCAAATCGCGCGCTATTCGAAACGCATCCGATTTGCCGCGGAAGACATGCTCTTCGAGCAGGGCGAACTGGCGAACCGTTTCTACGTCATCAAGTCGGGGCGCGTCGCAATCGAACTCAATGCCGGCGGGCGGCGAGTGACGTTGCAGGAAATCGGCCCGGGTGAACCGGTGGGATTTTCGTGGTTTTTCAACACGGACACGATGCACTTCACAGCGCGTGCAGTGGAGCCGCTGGAGGCCGTCTTCTTTTATGGCACCCTGCTCCGCGAAGAGTGTGAGCTGGATCGCGATCTGGGATACGAAATGTTGCGCCGCACTTCGCAAACTATGATGGAGAGATTGGAGGCGATGAACAAGTTGCTCGCGCACACGCTTGCCGACGCGCTGAAAAAATCAGCCTGAGCAGCTCGCCGCCCTACTCTTCCAGGCCTTCGAGTTCCTTTTTCAGCATCCCTTTGAGGCGATGCTTCACGAGATAGACTTGGGCGATGTTCACGCCGAGAGTTTTGGCGGTCTTGCTCGCGCTCCAGCCTTTGCTTACGGCGCAGTCGAAGATTTGGAAATGCTTCGCGTCCACTTTGCGCTTCAAGCGGGCAAGCGCGGAGTCGAGGACGTGCCGCTGCCACTCCTCCTCCCACACGGTTTCAAACGCCGCTTCGCCCGAGCCGGGGATGCGATCCATCGTGGCCGTGAGGCGCGTGTCGTCGTCTCGGCGAACGTGGCGGTTTTTTGGGCGCTTGCGCAGTTGATCCGTGATGCGCCAGCGGGTCATTTGCAGCAGCCATGCTTTGAAAGGGCCGGCTTTGCTGTCGTAGCGCGCGATATTTTTTGCAACGGCGATGCACGTCTCCTGCACGACTTCCTGCGCCTCGTCGTCTTTCATCCCGGCTCGACATGCGACGCCGTAGATGAGCTGCCAGTAGGTCTCGAAAAATTCCTGCCATTTGCCCTGCTCGTCCCAATTTCCAAGCCGAGCGATGAGGCTCAATCGCGTGGCAAGCATCGGGTAGTTTTTCGGGGCGCGGGGCATGACGCGATGCTACAACGATTTTATCGTTCGCCCGGAAATGGATCGGCGGCGAGGCGCGTTTGGATTTCACCCGCCGTCCATGCTCCAGCCTGCGGCATCAGGCGTGCGATGGGCTTGCAAGCGACACACGCCAGCAAGACGAGCGCGGCTACGGCGCAGGCGGTGGTATCGAAAAGCCGCGCGAACTTTCCTGCGCGACGAACCGGCGCGAGGATGCGACGGACGCGCGCTTCGAGTTTGCCCGTGCGCGGTGAGGCCATGGTGAGAAACGCCGCCGCAACGGATGGACGATGGCGCGAGGCGGTGGCCATTTCAAAAAGGAGCGTGGCATAATCGTCGGGGGCCGCACCTCGCGAGACGACAAGTTCATCACACGCAAACTCGCGTTCGACGGCGAGCTGGCTCTGGAGGAGCCACGCGAAAGGATTGAACCAATGCACCGCGCACGCGAGACGCCCGAGCGTGTGCGCCCAAAGATCGCCACGGCGGAAGTGACCCAGTTCGTGAAGCAGCACGAGACGCCGCTGCTCATGTGTCCAGTTACGTGCTTCATCCGGCAGCAACACCGTGCGCTGCAAAAGACCCGCCGCACTCGGCACAAAACCCGGCCCAGCCAGTCGCAGCCGCACGTTTCCACGCAGACCAAGCGTGCGCTGGCACTCGGCTAGGAGCTGCTGCCAGACGCGACCGGGCAGTGGCTGCGTATTTTTCAAAAGCCTGCGCACAGCGACTGACTCCACCAAAAGACGCGCCCCGCACACGGCAAAACCAGCAAACCACAGCCATGTAAGCCAAAGTGCATCCGGCGCAGTTTCACTCCATTTCGTCAGCGCAGCCGGTGCCTGCACTTCCACACGAGGAAGCGGACGCACGAGGCCAATCGCGAGCAACAGCAGAGCCGCAAACGCAACGACCGGCACTGCCTGCCGCACACGCGAACGCCATCCGCGTGGACAGATCCAGACCGCCGCACACGCAAGCGCGCCCACGACGAAACTATGCAAAAGCCAGCCGGAAAACGCGGTCATTTCTTCCTTTCGTTGAGCATGGCTTTGATGCGCGCCAGTTCCGCGTCATCGGTTTCCTTTGGATCGAGAAGTGTGGCGACGAGGTCGGCGGGGCTGTTATTGAAGAACGTAGAGAGAAGCCGCCGCAGAGCGCTCTTGCCTGCTTTCTCAGGCGAGGCCACAGGCAAATAAATGTAGCGCTTTCCATCGCGCTCGTGGCGCAGATGGCCCTTTGTCACAAGCACTGCCAGCAAAGCGCGCACGGCAGAATAGCTCGGCGCATCGGGAAGCTGTTCATGAATTTCGTTCGCGGTCGCGCGGCCATGACGCCACACGATTTCCATAATCTGCCGCTCGCGGCGGGAGTGGAGATCGTTGTCTGGCTGGTTCGCAGGCACGGCTGCTTTCTAGCGTGAAAAATGGGCGCGTCAAAAACAATGTGCAGTATTTTTAGCAGAAAGTTCTTGCCAGCGCACCGTTGTTCTGCTGTTTTTTTAGCACATGAAAGCAAACACCCTTCTCAACATCGTGCTCTCCTCCGCAACAATGGCTCTCTCCGGTTGCTCGTCCTATGTGAACACTCCCACCGCCCGCGCCGCACGGGCCAAGCAAAGCGAGGCGTTCTCCCATCCGCTCATCGCACACGCCTACAACGCAAAACCCACCATCCACTTCCCCGCCACCATCGTCGTCGCCCCGATGGGCGGCAACGCGCAGCAGGAACTCCGCGCACTCGATGCGTTCGGTAAACTCGATTCACTCAAGTCGCTCCAACAGGTCAAGGACATCACCACACTCAGCTCGCTGCTCATGTCGGATCGCGACGGCGAAATCGAAGGCTCGAATGGAAAGTCGGCACCGATATGGAACAAGTCCGACCTCATCCTGCGCGAGGCTGCCGCGAAAATGCACGCGGACGCCGTGCTGCTGATCCAGTTGGAGACAAACATCACCGACGGCAAAATCTTCACACCGCTGACAACGCTTTCACTCGGACTCTTTCCAAACGACCGCGCTGAAGTCATCGCCACCGCGCTCGCCGCACTAGTGGATACACGCACGGGCTACGTCTATGCGACCGCCGAGCGCAGCGCAGGCAGGACGTGTTACGCCATGAGTTGGGACGACAGCACGCGCGATCGCGCCAGAGAACGCGCCACACGCTCTGCGCTCGAAAAATTACTCACCGAGTTTCCTGCCGTCTGGCGCGGAGTCGTGCAGACTCACCGGAAATGAAAACGATCATTCTACCATTCATTCGTTACGCACTGCTCGCGCTGGCAGTGTGCATTTTCGCCGGATGCGCAAGCTCAGGACCGAGTCCTGCACCGGCTCAGGCCAGAGCGTTGCGAACGAGCACTGAAAGACCGGGCTTCGGCACGGCATGGGGCGAAACGCGGCAGGCCTGGGTGGAGCCGACATATTTTGCGCGAGCGTGGGGCAATCAGCCGAGCGCCAAGGACGTGATTTACTACAACGACCGCGAGGGCGCCGATGCGATGCTCGACTATCTCGGCGGCGAGCCTCGCTCGAATAAAGGAGCGCAAAGCATGGCGGGCGGACTCGTAAGCTGCGGGCTGCGTTTTGGCGATGGTCGCTGGCTCGATACGTGGGAATCGCGCGGCAAACGCATCGCTGCGGGCGAACCCGGTGCGCGCTACGAGGTGGTGGTGAAAAACGAAACGCGTCGGCGCGTGGAAATCGTGCTCAGCGTGGACGGCCTCGATGCGCTCGATGGGGGGACGGCGAATTTCAAAAAGCGCGGCTACGTCATCGGCCCGCGCGAGGAACTGGCCGTCGAGGGCTTCCGCACGAGCGACGGCACGGTTGCAGCGTTTCGCTTCAAGAGCGTCGGTGAAAGCTACGCTCAACGAACGCATGGCCACACGACGAACGTAGGCGTCATTGGTCTCGCAGTTTTTCAGGAACGTTGGTGGAACGGCGAATCGCACAACCCCGCCAATCGCGCGTGGCGACGCACAGAGCCAAAGGAATTTCCATCCAGCCGCCGCTACGCCGCGCCGCCTGAGGCGTGAAAACTTTCTCCAGAACACAACACACAACAACACCATGAAATACACCATCCGCATCATCACCGCCGCCATCGTGCTCAGCTTCGTCGCCGCCTGCGCCGACAAGCCGCAGCCACCCGTGAAGCCCGCACACGGGGACGGCAAGACCGTCTACAAGCCGCACGGCAAGTAGTCTGCAAACCGCCCGCCTGCGTGGTCCCATATGAAAGCGCGCCAGCGCACCACGCAGGCGGCGTGGTTTACTTCAGCGTGCCCGCTTTCACCGTGACTGACTTCGCGGGGTCGAGGTGTTTTTTGAGCGCGATGTTCACGTCATCTAGCGTGAGCGCGGTTACTTTTGCGGGGAATTCATCTAGCCACTTCACGTCGAAGCCCCGCTCGACACAGCGGAGAAGTTGCTCGGCGAGGCCGTCGGTGGTTTCGAGACTCACGGCGAATTGTCCGGCGACGGCGCTCTTTCGGTAAGCGAGTTCCTCGGCGGTCACGCCTTCGCTCCACCAGCGCTCGATTTCGTGGCGCGTGGATGCGAGTCCCTTGTCGAGCAACGCTGGGGCGAATGTCGCCTTCACCAGCCACATGCCGTCGCGGAAAGTATCGTCCTTCATCCCGGCACCGATGCCGTAAGTAAGGCCATCGCGGTCGCGCACATTGCCCAAAAGTCTGCTGGTAAATCCCTGGCCGAGCACTCCGGTGCCGACGCTCAGCGCGAGCCAGTCGGCATCGGTCGCACGCAGGCCTGTGGGCTGGCCGATGATCACGCTCACGCTCAATTTATCCGGCATCATCACTGTTTTTTCAGCAGCCTTGGCAACCAGCGGCGTGCCCGGAGCGGACACCGGTTTACCACCGCTCCACCCTCCGAATGACTTCGCGATCTCCTCTTTCATAATCGCAGCATTCACATCGCCGACAGCCACGATGCGCAGAGCGACGGGGCCGTAGTTTGCAGCGTGAAAAGCACGCACGTCCTCCAGTTTCGCCTTTTCGACGGCGGCGATGAATTCCGGCACACCCGGCTTGCGCGCGGGATGTCCGGTCGGAAACGCGACCTGTGAAAATGCAATCGCCGCCTGCGCGTCCGTGTCTTCCAAAGTTTGCTGCGCAGCGCTGGCAAGTTGCTTCTTCAGCTTCGCAAACTCCGCAGGTGAAAAAGCGGGTGTGCGCAATTGCTCGGCGAGCAGCGACACGACCATCGGAACATCGCGTGTCAGACACTTCGCGCTGAACTCCAGCGTCTCGGTGCCCACTTTGAATTCAATCGCCGCGCCCACTTTTTCGAGCATCGCGGCGATGGCGAATTGATCGTGCTTCTTCGTCCCGCGCTCCAGCATCCCCGCCGCGAGATGCGCGAGTGCGCTGTTCGCCGACGCTCCCTCGCCTGCGGGCAGGCTTCCTCGCAGATGGACAACATTTTTCACCTCGGCGGCGCACACGAGCACATCAATCCCGGCGACCTTTTCGCGCACCACTCGTTTCGCGAAATCCGTCGTTGCAGGCGGTGCGAGTTCCTTCTCCGGTGGCTTCGGTGGGAGCACTTGTTTGGGCTGAAACTTTTCCTGCGCGGGCTTCGCCGCATTCACAACGGGTGCATCGTCGCCGCCATCCACAAACACGAACCAGCCGGTGACGCTGCTCTTTTCGATGAAATACTTTTTGGCAACGCGCTGCACATCCGCAGGAGTCACCGCTTTGATTTTGTCGCCGAGCGAAACGAAAAGCGTCCAGTCGCCGACCGCGATGCACTCATTGAGAGCGCGCGCCTGTGCAAAACTGCCGTCGCGGGAAAATGCCTGCTCGGTCAGCAATCCCGCCGCCGCCGTCTCCACCTCAACCGCTGTAACGCCGTCCTTTTTCACCCGCTCGATCTCGGCAACCAGACGCTTTTCCACATCCTCGTGCTTCGCGCCAGCCGCCAGCTCCGCGTAGGTGGTGTGCAGCGACGGGTCGCGCGTGAACGAAGTCTGCGCGGCCACTTCCATGGTCAGGTTTTTGTCCGTCAGCGCACGGTAGCAGCGGCTCGTCTTCCCCTGCGTGAGAATCGCGCTCAGCACTTCGACGGCGGGAAAATCCGCATGCGTTCCCTGCGGAATTTTGTGTGCCAGCGCGACCACACCCAGTTCGCCCGCACGACGCAGCATCACCCTGCGCGGTCCGCTCTGCTCCGGCTCTTCCGTGTAGATTTCCGGGAATGCGTGCGGAGCCTTCGGGATTGCGCCGTAGTGCTGCTTAATCGCATCCAGCGCCACCGTCGGCTCGAAATTTCCAATCACCGTCACCGTCGCATTATTCGGCCAGTAAAACGTGTCGTAAAATTCCCGCAGCTTGGTAATCGGCACCTTCTCGATGTCACTGCGCCAGCCAATCGTGTCGTGGTGATACGGGTGCGCCTGAAAAGCCGCCGCCCACAGCTCCTTGTCCAGCGCACCGATGGGATTGTTTTCCCCACGCTCAAATTCATTTCGCACCACCGTCATCTCCGGCCTGCGATCCTCTTCGATGAGCGAAAGATTTCGCATCCGATCCGCCTCGATTTCCACCAGCAACGGCAGCGCATTCGTCGGCACCGTGGCGAAATAATTCGTCCGATCCAGCCACGTCGTCGCATTCGTCTCCGCACCGACGCGTTCCAGCACCTGATCAAACCCTGTTCCCTTGCTGCGATTAAACCGCTCCGTGCCCTTGAACATCAAATGCTCAAGCAAATGCGTCGCACCCGTCGTGCCCGTCACCTCATTCCGCGAACCGACGTGATACGTCACCATGAACGTCACCACCGGAGCCGACTTGTCCGCTTTCAACAAAACCCGCAGCCCGTTTGCATCGAGCTGATACTCCGTCATCCCTCTGAGCGTTTGTTTAAAAGTGAAACCCTCCACCTTCGCCGCATCGTCGGCATGCAGAGCAGTGGAAAGGACGAGCGCAGAAAGAATGACCGGCAGTTTCATGGGCGCGGACGATTCAGCATCGCGGCCAAAAATGCCAGCACGGCGAACGGAGAGGCACTGAACTCCGCACTTGCCAGCTATTTTCGTCGGGGCATAGTGCGCGCCCCTTTTCCCGTCAAAGCGGGCAAACAACTTTAACACCAACTCTCAACTTACCAGCCATGGCCAACGCCAACGATCTCCGCAAAGGAATGTGCATCCGCTACAACAGCAACCCCGCGATTGTGCTCGAAATCATGCACCGCACACCGGGCAACCTGCGCGCTTTCGTGCAACTCATCATCCGCTACATCGGCACCGGCAAAAGCGCCGATGTGCGCTACGGTAGCACCGATAAAGTGGAACTCGTCGATGTAGAGCGCAAAAAAATTGATTACTCCTACAAAGACACGTCGGGCTACCACTTCATGGATCCCGAAACTTACGAGACGATCAGTTTTGACGAATCATTCGTAGGCGGTGTGCGCGACTATCTCACCGAGAACCAGCGCGTGGAAGTCCTCTACGTCGAGGGCAAGGCTGCGAGCCTCGAACTGCCGAGCACCGTCATTCTCACTGTGACCGAGTCCCCCGAAGGCGTTCGTGGCGACAGCGCGAACAACGTGCAGAAAGCCGCCGTGCTCGAAACCGGCAAGGGCATCCAAGTCCCGTTGTTCATCAAGGAAGGCGAGAAAATCAAAGTGAACACGGAAGACGGCAGCTACCTCGGTCGGGCGTAGTCCGCGGCGAAAGTGTTGCTGGCGGATCAGATACTTTCCCCGAGGAAAGTGTGGATGCCACATTCGCTTTTATCGAAACCTGTCCAGCGGCCTGCGCGTTCATTATCCCCGCTACCGCCGCCACCTCCAACAGCGCCACCGCTGCCGTCGTCGGTAGGACGCGTGCATGGCCAGCAGCCGATACTGCGGTAGCCGCGATCGTGGAGTGCGTTGTAAGGAATGCCGTTGGCTTTGATGTAATCCCACACCGCTTCGCGCGACCAGGTCGCCATCGGGTTTGCCTTCAGGATGTAGAGGTCGCGTAGCACATCGAAGTGATACAACTCGACGATCTGCGTGCGCTCTCGGGTGTCGCTCTGCTGGCGGCGCAGCCCGGTGATCCACACGGCAAGCGTGCTCAGCTTTTTTTGCAAGGGCACCACTTTGCGCAAAGTGCAGCACACGTCGGGCGCTTTTTTCCAAAGCTCCGCGCCATACTCCGCCGCCTGTTCCTCAACGGTCTGCGCGGGCTGGATGGCTTCGATTTCGATACCCCAGTGTTTCTCCAGTCGCGACTTCAACTCGTAGGTTTCGGTAAAGAGTAAATTCGTATCGAGCGTGAAAATCGGGAACCGGAAGCCGGCTTTGATTGCGTGGTCGATCATCACCAGACCTGCCCCCTGAAAACTCGTCCCGACCGCCGCGCGCGTGCCGAACTTGTTCCAAATCCAGCCGAGCACATCGGTGAGCGATGCGGATTCAAACTCCGCCGCCAACCGCTTCACCTCATCGGGCGAGATTTCTGAAAGCTGCAATGACATGAAAAATGGGCGGCACGTATCGGGCGAAAACCCCGCGAGTGCAAGAGCAAGTGCCCGAGATTGGTGAATGAATTTGCACGCATCATCGCTGCGGGAAGCTTACAAATGCTATTTTTCCGTTTCCCTCGCGGGCGTCCTGCGCTTTCTTGGGCACTCTCGATTTATGGCCAATACTATCACCAGCCCGATTTTCGTCGTCCGCGACAACATAGACACCGACCAAATCATCCCCGCGTGCTACCTCACGCTCGTGCCGACCAAGCCGGATGAATACGAAAAGCTCGGAAGCTACGCGCTCATCGGTCTGCCGGACGACCAGTATCCGGTGAAGTTTGTGCCCGAGGGAACGAAGACGCAGTATAAAATCGTCGTCGCTGGGCGGAACTTCGGCTGCGGCAGTTCACGCGAACACGCGCCTATCGCGATGGGTGCGGCGGGTTGTGAGGCGGTGATCGCAGACAGCTTTGCGCGCATCTTTTTCCGCAACTGTGTGGCAACCGGCGAACTGTATCCCTACGACGCCACCTCACGCCTCTGCGACGTGCTCAAAACAGGCGATGTGGGAACGCTCGACCTCGATGCAAATACGCTGACCGTGAACGGCCAGACGCACGCGCTAAAGCCTCTCGGCGAAGCCAAGCCGGTGATTGACGCTGGCGGCGTGTTCAATTTCGCCCGCAAAAGCGGAATGCTTCCCGCGTAGCGCGACGGCTATGCAGCATGCGTGCACGTGAGGTCACGCGCAGGCTCGATTTTCCAACGGGCAGCTACGTCGAGCAAATCGGTATTGAGCGACCAGCGATCTGCAACGGGTTCAGTCGTGTGACCGGGATTGCCGCCTTTCAATTCCATGCAACCCTTGTTGTTTCCGATGGCGGCGAGTTGTTCGATTTCCCCAGCGCTCAACTTCACATCCGGCAGCGCGGCAAGCTCGTCAATTTTCTCCTCGATGGTTTTCACCTTCGCGCCGTTTGTCTGAGCGACTTCCTGAATGAGCGTGGGCACCACGCTGCGCACGGTTGACTGACTGAGATTCCACACGCACGAAAGCTGGAGCATCGTGATGCCGTGCTTTTCGGCGATGACGCGCATCGCATCGAGTTTCGCGCAGCCCGCATCCACCCAGCCCTGCGGACGGAATGTGCGGTGGTCGCGAGTGCCGAATGTGTGGCCAGGCCGCACGTCGCCGTGAAACAACCCGCCGTAATCCACCACACGCGTGACAATGGAAACGTTATGCTTTTGCGCCGCATCCAGCACGAGCTGGCCGGGCCACGGCTCCAGCGGATTGAGGATGATCATCGTCCAGTCAATCAGCGACGCGAACCGCTCCATGCACAAAATCAAATCGAGAGAGAAACCATTCGCGGGCCCCGGAGCCACGCCAAGCATCTCGGTCAATTTTTCCTCCTGCACTTTTGCGAGCGCGCTCCACACCGACTCCTGTGAGTAGCCGATGCTGTCCGGGTTGTGCAGCATCACACAGTCGAAATGATCCGTCTTGCAGCGGGCGAGCGCCTTTTCCGTGGCCATGCGAACATAGTCTGCGTAGTCGCTCGCCTGACGGATGCGCGGGTCGGTGAAACGCGGAAACCCCTTTTGCCCGTCGCGCACACCGCCGTAGAAATCGTGGCCGATCATTTCCACGAGACAGTAGCTGTCGCGCGGCACGCCGCTGAGTGCACGACCGAGCGCCTCGTCGGCTTCGCCGTTTCCATAGACATCAGCAGTCATGAAAGTGCGGATGCCTTTTTCATACGCGCGGCGGATGCACGCTTCAAAGCGCGCATCATCCACCGGCTCGCCAAAGTGCATATAGCGGCCAGCATTCCAAGTTCCGTAAGCAGTGCGTATCAGATTCATGCGTGGCTGTGTAAAGTGCGCACGTCACTTTGCAAAAGACAGAATTTGTCGAAAACAAACTACCAGTTGCCCACATTCAAATCACACGCACTGGAAATAGTAACTTCCAACCTCAAACATCTCTGCCATTCTCCGCCAATGCCTTCTTTCGACATCACCAGCGAAGTGAACACTCAGGAACTCGACAACGCGATCAACCAAGCGAACAAGGAACTCGCCACGCGTTTTGATTTCAAAGGGAGCACGTCCTCCATCGAACTCGACCTCAAGACATCGAAAATCAAACTCACCGCCGAGGACGCAAGCCGTCTGCGCAGTCTGCACGACATCGTGATCGGAAAACTGAGCAAACGCGGCGTGGACTTGCGTAACGTGGATCGCAAAGACCCGGCCATATCGCCGCTCGGCCACGCAACACAGGAATTACTCATCAAGCAGGGTCTCGATGGCGACAAGGCGAAGGAGATTGTCGCCTCGATTAAATTACAGGGCCTCAAAGTGCAGAGCGCTTTGCAGGAACGCCAGATCCGCGTGACCGGAAAAAACCGCGACGACTTGCAGGCAGTCATCGCTTTCTGCCGCTCCAAAGATTTCGGCGTCGGCCTCGCATTCGGAAATTTCCGCGATTGAAACAGACGCTCAGCGCATCACATCGTTTTTAGCCAGCAAACGATCCATAAGGGTGCCGGCCTGCACAGTCGCCTCGATCCGGACTGGAGCACCGTCACGCCACGTATCACGGGAGGCTTGCAGGCGAAGCATCGTTTGGTTTTTCGATGCGACCTCAGGAGCCATATCGAATATCTCCGGCAATCGCATCGTGGAGCCATCGCTGCCAGACACCAACAATGTCATAGCCTGCCTATGCTGAAGCAGCGCCACCTGTGCTGAGCGACATTGGACCTGCCATGATTGGCGCGTAACGAGACGCCCGAGAAAAGTATCGGAACGCACAAATGTTCCCGCAGGGATTGGCTTGGTCTCTACGATCAATCCCCGCTGAGCCGCCTGTATGATTCTGGGCGCGTTATCCGCCCGCATTTGCGCCAGTGTTTTCTCATTTTCAGATGCGATCTGGCGCTGCTCAATGCTTTGATTTTTGAGTTGTTTTTCGATCGAGGCCAGGGCGGCATTCGTAGTTTCAAAGGCATCTGTTTTCTGCGGCTCGATTTTTTTCATCGGCTCTTTGGAGACATTCATCGCAGTGATCTCCTTGCGAATACGATTCACCACCTCCTGACGCTGGTTCACTCCGCGTTTCAGCGTGGCTACTGCACGTTGGGCGACTGAGTATTCCTCCCTGGCATCGTCATTTTTTTGAGCACGCAACTGCGAGTATGCTTCACTTTGCACGCGTAGTTCAGACTGCGCTTCGCGCAGCGCGTCCTCGGCCTCGCGTAAATCTTCCCTGCGGGCCTCAATATCGCGTGAGGCGGAACTGGCACGGTCGAGCCGGTTTTCGCGTAGTGTGCTAAAATACGTCTCAACTCGTTTGCGCTCTTCCACGCTGAGGTCGGCCATATTTCCACCGCCGCGCTGAATCGCATTTAGAACGCGTAATTCGCCGACCAATGCCGCGTGCTCACGTGCAAGTTCAACGAGAGATGCTGGAATACCTGTCCATTTCACGGGGCGCCCCAAGATTACTCCGTTGCAAAATTCCGCCTGCGTCAGCGCCTGATTGCGGGCTTCTACAAGTTCTTTGGCGCGTGCCTCATCAAATATCGGCCGAATGACAGCGATGGTGGCTCCCCGCTCGATACGTTGCCCGGGATGGATGCCCAATTCGATGAGCGTGCCATCGAAAACAGCGTTAATATTCCGGCTCTCACCGGAAAAAACGAGCGTTCCTCGAATAGAGACTGACTCCATGGCTGGCTGTTTCTGAGCCCAAAAGGCCGCTGCTACGAGGAGGAACAAGAGCGCGAAAATTCCGACGGTTGCCATGCGCAATAGTCCGCGCCATTTCGGTGTCGATACTTTCTGCGCTTTCACCGCAGCCAACTCCGAGGAATCAGAAGTTTTGGGGGCCGTATCTTTTTTTTTCACACTGCTTACGGAACTTATTCGCGGACTCCGCAGGCTCTCACGAGCCGGGCCTGCGCGATTCACTACCAGCGCCCTGCCAAGTCGCTCAGCAGGCAAGCCAATGAGTCGCGCCCATAATACTCCCGTGTCATCCTTCCAGCGCGCACCGGGACTCACGCCCTCACCGCCGCTCACGACCCAGATACGATCCTTATCGACCTCTATCGATACTTCATCCTCCGGCCAGTCGCGCGCGACACAGTCATCCACTAATTTTTCCACAATCTGACGAAGACTGCCGACACCCAGTTTGCGCCGCTCGATTTCCGCAGCCACCGCGTGCCACACCTCGCCTTTGCTAGGTTTCTTGAAAATCGCCTCCTTCAACACAGGATCGTAGCGGGCCATTTCCAGAAACGCTGGCGCAGCAACGAGCAAACCAAGTGCATCTGTCGTTGCCAAAGCTCTCAAACCGACGGTGCCGGAAAGTGCAGAGTTCCATCCCACACACGCGCCAGGGCCAAGTTCTTCCAGAAATACAGCGTCTTTTTCACCAGGCAAATCAGCAAAAATACACACCTTACCCTGGAGAAGGATACACACATCCTCCGGTGGCTGGTTTTCGGGGAATAATTGTTCACCCTCGAGAAAGCGCTTCGAGGAGGCCTGTGAAAGCAAACGAGAACGTAGCTCCGAGGACATCTGATCGAAGGGCTCGGTGCGAATGAATATTTGGGCTAAATCGGCTGGCGCTGCTGCGGCCATACACTCTTCTTAGCCTACAACGCGCCAAATAGAGTATTTTTCACCTGTCGTTGCGGAAAAAAACACAACATCTTTTAGACATTCAAAGATATCTAAATGGACAAATACATGTCGTTGTCCACGTTGTTATTATACGATATTATCTCGTTTTAAACCGCAGCGGGTGTTTCGACGATTTCGGGCCAGACGACGCGCGCGGCCCAGTCGCCAAAGCGTTCAGCCCCAATGCGGGTGTTTTTCCAGCGCTCGAAGAGGGCCCCTAGTTCGGCGTCCATCTCGGCGTCTTTCACGGTCTCTTTGTAAACGCGGTTGAGGCGGGTGCTGGAGACGTTTCCGCCGAGCCAGAGCTGGTAGCGTCCGGGGCCTTTGCCGACGAAACCAATCTCGGCCATGTAGGGGCGTGCGCAGCCGTTCGGGCAGCCTGTCATGCGGATGACGATTTCTTCGTCGGAAAGTCCGAGCGATCCGAGCTTCGTCTCGATGCGATCCATCAGTCCGGGCAAATAGCGTTCGCTTTCCGCGAGGCCGAGGCCGCAAGTGGGCATCGAGGGGCACGCCATGCTGGCGCGGCGGATGATGGTGGCCTGATTCTCAACCGGCACGCCGTGCTCGGCGAGTAAAGCGGTGATGGCCTCGCGCTGAGCGGGCGCGATGTTGCAAAGCACGATGTTTTGCGAAGGCGTGAGGCGCACTTCGGGGTCGAATTTTTCCACAACGGCGCGCAGGCCGGATTTCAGACGGTAGGCACCGTCGTCCTTGATGCGACCGGTGAGCACGAAAAGTCCGAGATACAGATTCCCGTCGGCCTGCTGGTGCCAGCCGAACGAATCGCTCTGACTCGTGAACTCAAACGGACGCGCCTCTGCCAGCTTGTAACCGAGACGGCTCTCCAGTTCCGCGCGGAACCACGCTGCGCCTTTCTCTTCCAAAATATACTTCAAGCGCGCGTGTTTGCGGTCTGTGCGGTCGCCGAAATCGCGATGCACGGTGAGCACTCCACGTGAAACCTCGACAAGCTGCTCCGGCGTCACAAAGCCGATCACGTCCGCCATACGCGGATACGTCATCGTATTTCCATGCGAGCGACCGAGGCCGCCTCCGACGGTGAGGTTGTAGCCAGCGAGTTCGCCATTCGCATCGGCGATGCCGATATAGCCGAGGCAGTTTGTGAAAAGATCCACGTCATTGACTGGCGCGAGCGCAAATGCGGTTTTGAATTTCCGTGGCAGATACGTCTTTCCGTAGAGCGGATCTACGAACTCTTTGTTCTCCGGTTCTTCGAGATTGAGCTGAACGCCCTCGACCCAGATCGAGTGATACGCCTTCGTCTTCGGCATCAGCGCCTCGCTCACGCGCCGGGCATCGTCGCGCAACCGCTGGCCGAGCGCATCGCGCGCCGGGGCGGATGGAGCCATCACGTTGCGGTTCACGTCGCCGCACGCAGCGAGCGTGTCCATCATCGCTTCGTTGATTTTCTTCATCAGCGGCCCGAGTCCGCTTTTCACAACGCCGTGAAATTGAAAGCTCTGCCTCGAAGTGAGACGCAGCGTGTTGTTGCCGTATTCGGTCGCGAGGCGGTCATACACGAGGTAGCCCTTCGGCTGGAGCACGCCGCCGGGGATGCGCCCGCGAATCATGAACATGAACTTCTTTCCCGTCTTGCGAAGGTCGCGGTCGTCCTGCTGGTAGATGCCGTGGAATTTCATGAACTGCTGATCGTCCTCTGAAAAACGGTCGAGTGCAGGGTCTGCGAGCGTCGCGGCCAAAGTCCCGGCAAGTGTCGGTATGGCGAGTTTGATTTCCTCGTTGTGAGTTGGCTTCTTCTCGGTGGTCGTTGCTGCGATGGTTTCAGTGCTCATGGCTGTATTTAAATTTGTTCCCTTTCCAGTGTGCCCGTGCCGCGTGCCGGCATGAGCGCCTGCCCCGCGAAACAGGGCGCGGACAATGGCGCGAAAATTTTAGAACGCAAGGTTGCAGGCAAATTCTGTGCAGCGCTGCTGAACGCAAGCAACAAAAAGCCGGCACCCGCTGTGGCAGGTGCCGGCTATTGTGAATGGGAGCGCTGAATTACTTCTTTTCAGCAGCAGGAGCAGCAGGAGCAGCGGCTGGCGCGGCCTTGTCGGCCTTCTTCGCTGGCTTCTCCTTCTTTTCAGCAGGAGCGTCGGCCTTCTTCGCTGCGGGAGCTGCGAACTTGGTGATCTTCACCACTTCGTATTCGGTGCCGTCGGCATTCTTTTTCAAACGCAGGCCGGAAACTTTGTCGCCGACTTTGATGTCTTCAAACTTCGCGGCGGCCTCGCCGTTTTTGATTTCCGTTTTGTCGGTCACCACGTTCTTCACTTTTTTGCCATCGGCATTGGCGTGGGTGAAAGATTTGCCAGCGGCGTCAATTTCATCCGCAGTCGAGCTGAACGGAAGAGGCTTGGGAGCTTTCGCGGCTGGCGCTGCGGGCTTCTCGGCAGGCTTGGCGGCTTCCGCTGCGGGGGCGGCGGCGGCAGGAGCGGCAGGAGCGGCAGCAGGTGCGGCTGCGGCTTTCTTCTTAGCTTGCGCGAACGCTGCAGGAGTGGACGCAAAAGCGAGGGTGATAGCGAGGGTGAATAGTAGTTTTTTCATGTTGTTCTTGAGTTTGGTTTGTTTTGGGAGCAACGGCGGAGCCCTTGGGGGACCGTCCTTGCCGTGCCGTGGCTAGATGGCGGAGCCTCGGTCGTCAAGCCAGCAAAGGCCTTCGCTCATTAGCAATAAATCTATTCTAGCCTGCTAAAGTGTGCCAGCGAGCGTCCTCACCTTGGCTTTCGAAGTCGCGTCGTGGTCGGCCTTTGCGTAGGCGCCGAAATCGTTGAACCACCATTTTTTTGCCCAACGATACATCCAGTGTTGCTCGGGGATTTCCTCGCCGGGGAGCCATTGGGAAAAGCGCGGGGTCATCGCGTCGAGTTCGGCAATCGCAGTGCCGCGCATCGTCGTGTCGCGTGCGCCATGCTTGATTACGATTTCCTTCACGAGGTCGGGTCTTTCCAAAACAACGCAGCCGCGTGTGTGCTGCGCGCTGATGTCGCGGAAGTCTTTGAGAAAAGCGGAATCGCGCATCGTGGCGAAGACGCCGCGCGGGTCGCGGATGTTTTCCGTGGCAAACTGGATGATCGGGCACGGCTCTATGTCGCCGCGTGGATTCACGTGATGCGAGATGCCGTTGCTCATCGGGCAGAGCGCCTGGCCTCGGTGATCGTAATAGGCATCAACGATTCCGATGGGCATTTTTGTGCGCATCTCGACGACGAAGCGCCGCACCTGCACGAGCTGTTGCGGTGTGAGCGCGAGGGCGGGGTTCATTTTCGGCCCCACGGGACGGTAGGTATGAAACCATACGTAGTGCGCGCCGAATTCGATGAGTTCGCGGAGCCACTGCTCGGTGCAAAGTTCGCCGATATTTGTCTGGCACACGCTGGTGGCGACACCGGTGAGGAGCTTTTCTTTCAAACACGCGCGCAGACCGCGAAGGGTGCGCTCATAGACTTGCTTGTTGCCGCGCCGTTCGTCGCTGGTGACTTCGCGTCCTTCGATGCTGATGAGCGGGGTGACGTTGCCGATTTCGCGGAGGCGACGCGCAACTTTTTCGGTGATGAACTGGCCGTTGGTGAAAACTTGGAAGTAACAGTCCGGGTGCGCCGCGAAGAGATCGAGCAACTCGGGATGCATGAACGGTTCGCCGCCGAGGATGCCGAAGAACGAGTTTCCGTGAGCCTTGGCGTCGGTGATGGTGCGGTTGAGCGTTTCGAGATCGATCTGTGTGCGCTCCGCTTCGACATCCACCCAGCAACCCTGACAGCGCAAATTGCAGGAATTTAAAATCGAGAGATAGAGGAAGGGCGGAAAAAATTCGCCGCGCTTGATGCGTTTTTTAAAAAGCTGAATCGAGCGGAGTCCCTTGCAGCCGAAATTCCATAGGAATTTCCCGAGGCAGCGCGTGTCTGTCGTGCGAAGGATGCGGAGAGCAAGCGATGGAAACATGGGTGGTGGATTCTATGAACGACGCGCCGTGAATTCGGTGCCGGTGTGGATGTTTCGTTTGCTCATCTTTCCGCGAAGCTAGCCGTCACTATCCTGTCAGGCAACGGCGACGATGAAGCTTCGCTGCCTAAGCATCCGGCTGCATAGTGGTCAAAGTTTCCTGTTACTCCAATTCATGCAGCCACGTCGTAAATTCATCAAAACCCTCGCCGGTCTCGCCGCCGCCAGCACAGCGCGCTCATTCGCAGAGCCCGAGCCGAATCTTCGCCCACCGGAAAAACCGAAGGGATTTCCAACCATGTGGGTCGGCGCAGTCACCGCCACGGGCGGCGTGGTGAAAACCAAAATCCCGCCCGGACTCAACCCGCGCCTGCTCGTCCGCGAAGCCGGCGGCGAACCTCTTATTTTCAAGCCAGAGCCTCTGCTCGACCCATCGCAGACTGTCGCAATTTTCCGCCTCGAACACCTCCGCCCGTTGACCGACTACCAGTGCACGCTGGAAGTCAAAGGAGCACCAGCATCCTTTCCGCCTGCGATGGTGCGCACGTTTCCGCCTGAGGGGCAGCCTGCGAATTTCGCGTTCGCATTTGGTTCCTGCGCGCGAACGGGATCGCAGCACGAGGTTTTCAACACCATCGCACGCAAACGTCCCGCAGTGCTGCTTCATCTCGGCGATTTCCATTACTGCAATATCTCGCGCAACGATCCCCGTTCTTTCCGCGCGGCATGGGATACGACACTCTCATCCACCACGCAGGGCGCGCTCTACCGCAACGTCCCGCTCGCATACATCTACGACGACCACGACTTCGGCCCGAACGACGCCGACAAACGCTCACCCGCACGTCCCGCCTCGCGCACTGTTTATCGCGAATACTCACCCCACTACCCGCTGCCAGCCGGCGATGGCGACGCGGCGATTTACCAGGCATTCACCGTGGGGCGTGTGCGCTTCATCCTCACGGATCTGCGCAGCGAGCGCGACGCCGAGAAAACACCAGACAGCCCCGCCAAGAGCATGCTGGGCGCGGCGCAAAAGGAGTGGTTCAAGCGCGAACTACTCGAAGCATCGCGCACGCATGGACTCGTCGTGTGGGGCAGCAGCGTCCCGTGGATCGGCGCCAAAGGCAGCGACTCGTGGCAAAACTACGCGGACGAGCGCCGCGAGCTGTGCAATTTCATCGCCCAACACCGCATTAAAAACCTCTGCATCCTCTGCGGCGACGCCCATATGCTTGCCGCCGACAACGGCACAAACAGCGACTACAGCGACTCCAAAAAACTGCGAATCCCCGTGCTACACGGCTCGGCATTCGATCAAGGCGGCAGCTTGAAAGGCGGCCCCTACTCCGAGGGAACTTATCTTCCAAAAGGCAAAGATGGCCTCTTCGGCTGGGTCGAAGTGGAGGACGACGGCCAGCGCGTCGCCGTGCGTTTCACAGGCAGGAATCATCTCGATGAGGTGAAGGTGAATCTAAATTTTGAAATAGCGTGATGCACAAAGTTCCTTGTCCCTCATTCCCGATTCCTCCTTGCGCTCAGCGCAGTCTCGGTTTTCTGTCACTCAACATGCTCCGCACACTCGCGTTTTCATTTTTCGCGCTATGCCTTGCCGCAAGCGCCGCCGAAACTCCCGCAGCCACAGCTACTGCCGCTCC
The DNA here is from genome assembly GCA_947476045.1 of Chthoniobacteraceae bacterium. Classification (GTDB taxonomy): domain Bacteria; phylum Verrucomicrobiota; class Verrucomicrobiia; order Chthoniobacterales; family Chthoniobacteraceae; genus SXWH01. Next base: position 53,343 of record CANJNZ010000005.1, on the reverse strand, counting down.
CGCCGCACCGCGAATCACATTCAGTCAATGCAACGTTGATGGGCCTTATATCGCATTCACTTTCGACGACGGCCCGCATGGAGTGGAAACGCCGCGTGTCTTGAAAATGCTCCGCGATCGTGGAATCCACGCCACGTTTTTCTGCTGCGGCAATTGCGTTGCGCAATATCCCGAGATCGCGAAGCAAATCGTGAACGAAGGTCACGAAATCGCCAACCACTCGTGGAGCCACCCGTTGCTCACCAAGCTCAGCACCGAGTCCGTGCGCGACCAGCTCGACCGCACGCACAACGTAATCAAGCAAACAACCGGCGTCACCCCAACGCTCATGCGTCCGCCGTATGGTGCATTCACCGTGCAACAGCGCGCATGGGCGCACGCGACGTGGGACTACAAGTGCATCCTGTGGGACGTGGACAGCCTCGACTGGCAGCACCGCAATCCCGCGAAAACCGAGTCCATCATTCTCTCCCAGACGAACCGCGGCTCCATCATCCTCTGCCACGACATTCACAAGACGACGATTGACGCCATGCCCGCTACGCTGGATGCGTTGCTCGCGAAGGGATTCAAGTTCGTCACCGTCTCAGAGCTGCTGAAAATGCACGTCGAAAAACTTGCCGCACCAAAAGTCAAACCCACGAAAAGTCTGACCAGCGTGGACGGAGTCAGCGCCGTCACAAGTCTCGAAGATTTGAAAAAGCAGGCAGCGCCAGCCCCCGCCAAGCCGTAGCCGCGTCTTTTCACAAGCGGACCTTTTTTCAAGGCTCGCACTCCCGCTACCGCGCTGGTTGAACATCATCACCAGTGACGCCCGAGGAAACCAAAGCAGCAATTCTGACCGAGGCAGAAGCTCTCGGCTTCGATCTCTGCCGCATCGCTCCAGCCTCCGCGCCGCCACACGCAAAGGAATTTCGCGCGTGGCTCGCCGCCGGAAAGAACGGCGAAATGGAATGGCTCGCGCGCAATGCAGACCGCCGCACCGACCCACAGCTCGTGCTGCCCGGTGCTCGCAGCGCGATTGTTCTGGCGATGAATTACCGCGCAACTCCCAGTGCGCGAAGTCCACAAACAGGGCGCATCGCCAGCTATGCGCTCGGCGATGACTACCACGAAATCATCGAGCCTAAGCTCTGGCAGCTCGACGCCTTCCTGCAAAAATTCGGCGGCTCCCAACGCCAATACGTGGATACCGGCCCCGTGCTCGAACGCGACTTCGCCGCACTCGCCGGACTCGGCTGGCACGGCAAGAGCACGATGCTCATTCACCCGAAGCTCGGCACGTTCTTCTTTCTCGCCTCCATTTTCACCACGCTCGATCTCCCGCCCGATGAGCCGATGCGCGACCATTGCGGAAAATGCACACGCTGCATCGTCGCGTGTCCCACCGGTGCCATCACCGCACCGCAGCAGCTCGATGCGCGACTGTGCATCAGCTACCTCACCATCGAAAACAAAGGCTCCATCCCCGAATCGCTCCGTCCCTTGCTCGGCGACCGCATCTACGGTTGCGACGACTGTCTCGACGCCTGCCCGTGGAATCGTTTCGCCACCGCATCGCCCGAATCCCGCTTCGCCGCACGCGACTTCGTCAATACACCGCTCCGTGACTTCCTCGCACTGGACGATTCCACATTCCGCACGCTCTTCCACCGCTCCCCCATCAAGCGCATCAAACGTCGCGGCTTCCTGCGCAACGTCTGCGTCGCCCTCGGCAACATCGGCACCCGCGACGACCTCCCCGCATTAGCCCGCGCCGCGCAAGACCCCGAACCGCTCATAGCCGAACACGCGCAGTGGGCCGTGGGGCGGATCAATGAGCGACTGACGAGTTCATACTAAGCGTCTTCGGTGGTCTCACACCTCACGCGCCCATGCGGGCCGCTCGCGCAGGTGGTAGAGCATCTCGCCTGCTTTCGGCACGTAGAGCACGCCTCCGTCTTCACGGTTGGCATAGTCTTCCACGCGGATGTCGCGCCAGTCTCGGTAGCCGAGATTGATGGACTCACACACTTCGCGCGGGATGCCGGTGGCGAGCGTCACGCGGATGCGGCAACGCTCCACTCCGTTTTCAAAAGTCCCGATGCCTCTCACGTGCGTGCTGTGCGCGATGACCCCGCGCGGGATGTGCGCGAAACGCTCCGGCTGCGCGGTGAAATAATCACGGCAATGGTAGCCGATTTCCCGGATGTGCCGTCCATGCGTCACGCTGATCTCGTGCAGGTGCGGTGCGTAGATGATCAGTTCGCCGCCATCGGCGACTACCGGTTCGAGTTTATACATACACTTTCCGCCGACCCACAGCTCGTCATACATCGGCGGCGCGCACGAGAGGACGGTGTGAAAAGGACGCTCCTTGTAGGTGATGTGCAGTTCGCGGGACAGGTCGCTCGCCGCATCCCATGCACTCACGGAATCACCCGCGAATAATCCGGCGAGCCCGTCTTTTTCCACGACCATGCAAAGGCAGGACTTCGGCACTTTGACGAGCGACGCGGCGCGATCCACGACCTTGCGCACGGGTGTCCATTTGTTTCCGATGATGGCGGGATTCGTCACCAGCGCGCCGAGCCAGTGAAAAAAATTCAGCACCGTCGGCCCGCCCACGCCGGGGAAAAGATATTTGTTTCCGCCGCTAAAGCCGACGACCTCATGCGGAAACACCGGTCCGCAAATCACGAGCTGGTCGTAGTCGAAAATGCGCGCGTTGATTTCCACCGGCACCTCCTCCGAGAGCAGACCACCGCTCAGCTCCGCGCTCTCCTCTCGCGTGATGACGCCGATGGTGCGCAGCGCCGCCGGGTTGTCCCACTCGTGGTTGAAAAAGCGCACGCCCTCGTATTTGTCGCGGCGCTCTTCCAGCGTGATCTCCAGCCGCTCGCAAATCGCCTGCTCGCTCATCGCCACGTGGGTGCCGAGCGCGATTATCACATCGAGCGCCATCGTCGCACCGCCCAGTTCCTCGAACACTGCCTTGAAAAGCATCCCGAGCGGGCACGAACGCGTTCCGTCCGGCACGATGAGCAGCACTTTCTTACCGGAAAAATCCGCCGCAGGCAGCGCGCGTGCGATGAAGATGCGCACTTGCTCCGCATCGAGAAGCTGACCCGGCGCGGGAGTGAGTGAGAGTGGCTGCATGGTATTCATGACCGTGAGGTCACCTTCGTTGACTCAGATCGTTTGTGCAAGGTAGCCGCCATCCACAACGAGATCGGTGCCGGTGACAAAGCTGCTCGCTTTGTGCGCGGCGAGGTAGATGCAGGCCCCGATGAGTTCCTTGCTTTCGCCAAAGCGCTTCATCGGCGTGTGGCCTAGGATCGCCTGAGTGCGCGGAGTCGGCGAACCGTCGTCATTGAAAAGTAATTTGCGGTTTTGCTCGGCGGGAAAAAATCCGGGCGTGATCGAGTTCACACGCACGCCGCGAGCCGCCCATTCGCGGGCGAGGAACATCGTGAGTGAGAGCACGGCGGCCTTGCTCGCGCTGTAAGCCACGACGCGGGAGAGCGGGATGTGTGCACTGGCGCTGGCGATGTTGATGATGCTGCCGCGTCCGCGTTCACACATGGCGGGGCCAAATTCCTGACATGGCAGCAGCACTCCACCGACAAGGTTGAGATCAAAGTTTGCGCGCCAGTCGTCGAGTGCGATGGACTCAAATGGGTGCCCCTCAGTCACCGTCACCTTCGTATCATTGCCGCCCGCCGCGTTGATCAAAATCGTCGGCGCGCCAAGCACCTCGGCCACGGCTTCGTGGGCGTCGTGCAGGCTCGATTTGTCCATCGCATCGGTGGCGAAAAATTCCGCAGCCCCGCCGATCTCGCGGATGGAGTTCACACGCTGCTGGCCGCGTTGTGCGTTTCGCCCCAGCACCGCGACCTTCGCGCCGGCAGCCGCGAGACCATCCGCCAGCGCGCCTCCGAGGATTCCGGTTGCGCCAATGACGACGGCGGTTTCACCCGTGAGATCAAAAAGGGATGCACTCATGGGTGCGAAGGACAACGCACACGCGGCCCGCTGGCAAGGTGTTCGTGATTGGGATTCGCGCCGGAGAACGTAAATTTTGTCTCTGTGTCCGGGTTTTCTTCACGTAAAGTGCGCGCATGATTACCATCCGCCGCAGCCATGAACGGGGCCACGCAGAACATGGCTGGCTCGATTCACACCACACATTTTCCTTCGCAGACTACTACGATCCGGCGCACATGGGCTTCCGCTCGCTGCGCGTGATCAACGAGGATCGCGTGGCTCCGGGCATGGGGTTCCCGACGCATCCGCACCGCGACATGGAAATTTTCAGCTACGTGCTGGAAGGTTCGCTCGCGCACAAGGACAGCATGGGAAATACGCGCAAGCTGCAAGCAGGCGAGGTGCAGTTGATGAGCGCGGGAACTGGCGTGATGCACAGCGAGTTCAATCCCTCGCGCTCGGAGGCTGCGCATTTTTTGCAAATCTGGATCGTTCCCGAACAACGCGGACTTCCACCACGCTACACGGAATGGCGTCCCACCACGGAGCAACAGACAGCGGCGAAGGTGCTGATCATTTCGCACGAAGGACGCGATGCGTCGGCGACAATCGCGGCTGATGCGGATGTATTTCGCGTGCGTCTGCGTGCGGGTGAAAGTGTGTCCCACGAATTACACGAGAGCCGTGCCGTCTGGCTGCAAGTGATGCGTGGATCGCTTTCGTTCAACGGTGTGACGCTGGAAGCTGGCGACGCCGGGAGTTGCGAAAGCGCGGGAAAACTTTCCATAGCAGCCTCGTCGGATGCCGAGGCGCTGCTGTTCGACCTGGCGTAGCGAGAGTTACGTCGTCTTCGGATACGTGCCGAGGATTTTGACCAGCGTGCAGTGGTTACTCAGCTCAGCAACCGCTTCTTTGAGCGGGGACTGTTCGGCGTGTCCGTCCACATCCACGAAGAAGAAATACTCCCACGCCTTGCGCTTGCTGGGGCGGCTTTCGATTTTGCTCATGCTGATGCGGAGACGGTTGAAAGGTTCGAGCGCTTTGAAAAGCGCGCCGGGCTCGTCGCGAACGCAGAACATGAGCGACGTGCGATCATCGCCTGTGGGCGGTGAGGCCTTTAGTCCGAGAACGAGAAAGCGCGTCGTGTTGTTCGGATTGTCCTGCACGCTCTGCTCGATGATGGGCAGGCCGAATTCCTCGGCTGCCATGCGTGCGACAAGGCAGCCGCTGTTCGGCTCACTGGCGGCCAGTTCGGCTGCGCGAGGCGTGCTGCCGACTTCGATCAACTCGACATTTGGCAACGTGCGCTGGAGCCACTGGCGGCACTGGCCGAAGACCTGCGGGTGCGAATAGAGACGGTGGATTTCGCCGCGCGGACACTTCGATGCGAGGTGGTTTTCGATGCGCATCAAAATCTGCGCGCAGATGCGCAGGTCGCTCTCCATGAAAACATCGAGCGTGTGGTTTACCGCGCCCTCGGTGCTGTTTTCGATGGGCACCACGCCATAGTCCGCACGTCCGCGAGCGACGGCGTCGAAGACATCCGCGATGGTGACTTGCGGCACATAGCTCACGCTAGTTCCGAAACGGCTGCGTGCGGCCTGATGCGTGTTCGTCGCGTGCGGGCCGAAGTAGGCGATGGTAATGTCTTTTTCCAACGCCAGCGCCGCGCTCATGATCTCGCGGTAAATCGCGCGGATGCTCTGTTCGGGCAGGCGGCTCTTCATCTCCACAGCCTTCGCAGCGAGCGCACGCAGCACCTTCTCCTCCCGCTCAGGCGCGTAAATGGGCTGGCCGTCGGCCTTCTTGATCACGCCCACCTCATGCACGAGATCTGCGCGCTCATTCAGCAAGCGGATGATTTGCTCATCCACGACGTCAATTTTGGTGCGAATATCGGCGAGGCTCACGGTTGGTTAAAAATGCGTGGTGTATCCGTGCTAGAAACCCGTTCGCGATTCCGCTGGCAAGCCCGCAGCACGGGAAGCTGCCACTGACAGGATGCAACAGTTGTTTGAATAAGGTGGCCGTGAGCATATCCACGAAAGCACACACGAAGTGAGAATTGCTTGTCAGCGCGCCTCAGTTTCCGTCTCTTCCCGCGCACCAATCCATGGCAGCCAACTATACTGAAGCCAGCATCAAGACCCTCAGCTCGCTGGAGCACATCCGCCTCCGCCCCGGCATGTATATCGGGCGGCTCGGCAATGGCGCGCATGCGGAGGACGGCATCTATGTGCTGATCAAGGAGACGATCGATAACTCGATCGACGAATTCATGATGGGGCAGGGAAAGAAGATCGAGGTGGAGATCACGGAGCGCAGCGTGAAGGTGCGCGACTACGGGCGCGGCATTCCGCTGGGCAAGCTCGTGGATTGCGTCTCCATCATCAACACGGGCGCAAAATACGACAGTGAGACTTTTCAAAAGGCGGTCGGGCTCAATGGCGTCGGGCAGAAGGCGGTGAATGCGCTCTCGTTCACCTACCGCGCGCAGGCGATCCGCGAGGGCGAGACGAAGGTCGTTGATTTTGAAAAGGGGAAGCTCAAGTCGCAGTCACGCGTGACGAAGACCGACGAGCGCAACGGCACGCTGGTCGAGTTCACGCCCGATGAGGCGCTCTTTGGCAAGGACTTCAAGTTCCGCCTCGAGTTCATCGAGGACATGCTGTGGAACTACGCCTTCCTCAACCGCGGCCTCACGCTCACGCTGAATGGCGAGCCCTTCAAATCCGCGAACGGCCTGAAGGATCTGCTCGCGAAGGAACTCAGCGGCGAACCGCTCTATCCCATCATCCACATCGAGGGCGAGGACATCGAAATCGCCGTCACGCACGGCAACCACTACGGTGAGGAATACTGGTCTTTCGTCAACGGCCAGCACACCACGATGGGCGGCACGCATCTCGCCGCTTTCCGCGAGGCGTTCGTTGCGACGTTGCGCAATCATTTCAAAAAGGAATTCGACGCCGCGGACGTGCGCCAGTCCATCGATGCCGCCATCGTCGTGCGCGTGCAGGAGCCCGTCTTCGAGTCGCAGACGAAGACGAAGCTCGGCTCCACCGAAGTCGGGCCGAAGGGGCCGACCATCAAGGAATTCGTCGGCAAATTCGTGCAGCAGGCCCTCGACACCTACCTGCACAAAAACCGCGAGACCGCCGAAATCATCCGCAAGAAAATCGAGGAGAACGAGCACGAGCGGAAGGAACTCGCCGGCATCCGCAACATCGCCAAGGAGCGCGCGAAGAAAGCCTCGCTGCACAACCGCAAGCTGCGCGATTGCCGCCTCCATCTCGGCGACAAAAATCCGCGCGCCGAGGACAGCACGCTCTTCATCGTCGAGGGCGACTCCGCCGCCGGCTCGCTCACCGCTACGCGCGACGTGCAGACGCAGGCCGTCTTCGCGCTGAAAGGCAAACCGCTCAACACCTACGGCCTCACGAAAAAGGTCATCTACGAGAACGAGGAGTTCCACCTTCTCCAGGCCGCGCTGAACATCGAGGACGGCCTCGACGGCCTGCGCTACAACAAGATCGTCATCGCCACCGACGCCGACGTGGACGGCATGCACATCCGCCTGCTGCTGCTCTCGTTCTTCCTGCAGTTCTTCCCCGACGTCATCCGCAACAACCACCTCTTCATCCTGCAGACGCCGCTCTTCCGCGTCCGCAACAAGAAGGTCACGAAGTATTGCTACAGCGAGCAGGAGAAACAGGCTGCCGTCGCCGCGCTCGGAGCGAGCCACGAAATCACCCGCTTCAAAGGCCTCGGCGAAATCTCCGCCGGTGAGTTCAAGGACTTCATCGGCGAAAACATCCGCCTCGACCCCGTCAACCTCCACCACCTCTACAGCTCCGACGAGCTGCTCTCGTTCTTCATGGGAAAGAACACGCCCGAGCGGCAGGAGTTCATCATCGAGAACCTGCGCGTGGAGAAGGATCTGGTGGATATGGCGTAGGCGCGCTGCGAACCACAGTTAGCTTTCCTCGAAATAATCGCTGTCGACGCGCTTCACCTCATATGTGTAAGCGCGCGCGACGCCGATATTGTGTTCGATCATCAACTCGGCGAGCCGTTCGCCATCGATGAGAATCACGCGCTGCGGCAGGTGCTTGGCGTAGTCACGCGCGCCAGCAGTAAACTCGCTCGTCGTAATAAAGATCCCTTTTTGCGCGTGCTGCCCAGCGAGGGCTCCCACAAAGTGTTGGATCTCGGGTCTGCCAACAGTGTTCTCCCAGCGTTTCGCTTGGATGTAAATCCGATCCAGGCCAAGTCGATCTTCGTTGATGAGGCCATCCAAGCCGCCATCGTTTACGCCTTTGCCGGCGACAGCCGCTTCCTCACGCGATCCGCCGTAGCCCATCGCAATTAGGAGGTCGAGGACCAGTCGCTCAAATTTGAATGGGTCCATCGTCTTCACCTGATCGATCAACTCAACAGCAAGATTTCGTTTCAGCACCGTAGCCAACGATCCCATTTGCTCTTCGGGTGTGACCGCGCCGGGTCCAACTGAAGTTCCAGCAGGAGGCTTATCGGGCTCTGACTTTTTCATAAACTCAGCGAATTTCGGAAACTGCATCAGGAACTCTCGGTCGATCTTCTTTGGCTTCTTGGCGGTAACGCTCCTACCTAGCTCCGTAATGACATAGAGTCCTTTTTTGGGACGATCTAAGAGCCCGGCACGAAAGAGATCGTAACACGCCCAGTTTACGCGGTTGTGCCAACGGGATTGAGTGCCGCTTGGGAGAAGTTCGCTCAAGTCCTGCTCGGTTAATTCAAAATGTGTGGCAAGCGAGTGAAAGACTTCCGATAACTTGTGCTGCTCGCCATCGGCGAAGAACTGTAACGCTGGCGCTTTGATCTCATTGAATTCTGGGACTGGCATTAGTTTGGAAGTAGCATGTGTGGTGAAGGCGCTGGATTCATTAGTGTGAGCTTGTTTCAGTAGGCATCAGAGTTGAAATAACCAACCTCCCGAGGCGGCGATAGACGCGGAAATCGGAATCGAGCGTCCAGACGCGCGGCTTGTCGTGGAGTTCGGCGAGGCGGACGAGGCAGGCGTCGGCGAGCGACATCGGCTGGTCTCGGTAACGGCGCATGAGCTGGCGCAGCGGGGCGAGTTCGCTCTCGACGGAGAAGGCGATGTTGAGCACGCCGCGTTCGATCAAGGCCAGCAGCGGATCGGTGTCGCAGCCGTGGCGGCGCAGGATGTGCGCGGCTTCGGCGAGCACGGGTTCGCAGGTGAGCAGCGGCGGGCGGAGTGTCGCCATCGTCTCGCACGCCCAGCGGTGATGCTGCGCCTGCCGGACGAGGAAGGCGACGAGCGGCCCGGTATCGGCGATGACGACCTCCCTCATTGGCCAAAGTCTTCAAGGTATTTCGGGTTCGTGGCGATATCGCGTGGCCCCTTGAGGCAGCCGGCCAAATCACCGGCGAGGTCGAGACAAGAGGCCGCGCGATCCTTGCGGGGCGCGAGCAGCATCTTCTCAACGCACTCGCGAACCACAGCAGACTTCGACGTGCGCCGCCGCTGCGCTTCCTCCGTCAAGCGAGAGTCGAGCGTGTCGTGGACTTTCAACGAGATGGTTGTCATGCGCGGAAGGTATTACGCGCACTGCATTGTGGCAATACCGGATATTGCGGCGAGCGAACCTCCGGACGCACCACCACGCGCCAGTTCACAGGGCGTAACGCGCGCGCAGTTGAGCGAGAAAGTCATCCAGCGGAACCGCCGTTCCCGGTGCGCGGTCGTGCTCGGCGAGCCGTTCCCGGACGACTGATTCGTCCTCCTCTGACAGCGCGTCGAGCGCCAGCGCCTGCTCCGCGACACGCAATCGTTCCTGCGGGCTGAGGTGTGGCAGTTCATCAAGAATCTGGCTGAAACTCATGGGCACACCCTACCGCTCGCACTAAAGAAGGCAAGCGGCTGCCTCGCGCTCCTTCACAGCACCCGCAGGAAAATCGCCATTGGGAGTGCGGTTCGTGAAACTTCCGACGCTTGTCGAATGAGGAAGAAACCATTTATCTCGCCGCCCTTGGCTTCGCAGCCAAAAGAATTTCAGAACACTTTCTCAATGCCAAAACGTCAGAATAAGCCCACCGACAAACCATCGAAGAAACCAACTGCTAGCGATCAATCGGAACTGCCTTTGGAGGCTGCTGCTGTGCCTGCGACTGCATCCGATGCGCCCGCAGCGCCGGCGGACGTGCCGGTTTCCACCAATGGTGCTGTGTCGGATACAGCCGTGGATGCAAATGGTGACGCTGCGGCTTCGGCGGAGGCCGTAGCTCCGCGGCGCAAGGAAGGCGAGAAGGTGCAGGATGAGCAGGCTCCGCTGGCGCAGAGCTATCGGAATTGGTTCCTCGAATACGCGAGCTACGTCATCCTCGACCGCGCGGTGCCGCACATTGATGACGGGCTGAAGCCGGTGCAGCGGCGCGTGCTGCACACGCTTTGGGACATGGACGACGGGCGCTTTCACAAGGTCGCGAATGTCGTCGGCGCGACGATGAAGCTGCATCCGCACGGCGATGCGTCCATCGGTGCGGCGCTCGTTTCCATCGGACAGCGCGGGTGGCTCATCGAGCCGCAGGGGAATTACGGCAACACGCTCACGGGCGACGATGCGGCGGCGCCGCGTTACATCGAGGCGCGGCTCACGGCGTTTGCGAAGGACGTGCTTTTCAACCCGAAGACGACGACTTGGCAGCTCAGCTACGACGGGCGCAACAAGGAGCCCATCACGCTGCCGGCGAAATTTCCCATCGTGCTGCTCGAAGGCGCGGACGGCATAGCGGTCGGGCTCTCGACGAAGATTTTGCCGCACAATTTCAACGACCTCTGCCGCGCGGCGATCAATCATTTGCAGGGGAAAAATTTCCGCATCCTCCCGGACTTTCCGACCGGCGGGACGGCAGACTTTTCCGAATACAACGACGGCGAGCGCGGCGGCAAAGTGAAGGTGCGCGCGAGCATCGAGGTGCGCTCGAAGTATCTGCTCGCGGTGACCGAACTACCATTCAGCGTGACCACGACTTCGCTGATCGAGTCCATCCTTGCGGCGAATGCGAAGGGGAAAATCAAGGTGAAGCACGTGGACGACAACACGGCGGACAAGGTGGAGATTCTGATCCATCTGCCGCAGGGCGCGGAGCCGGAGAAAGTAATCCAGCAGCTCTATGTCTTCACGAGTTGCCAGGTGCAGCTCAATCCCGCTGCGTGCGTCATCGTGCGCAATCCCGAGACCGGCGACGACAAGCCGCATTTCCTCGGCGTGCGCGACATCCTCAAGGCGAGCGCGGAGGCGACGAAGGCGCTGCTCAAGCGCGAACTCGAAATCAAGCTCGGCGAACTCGAACAGCAGTGGCACTGGGATTCGCTCGAGCGCATTTTCATCGAGGAGCGCATCTACCGGAACATCGAGAAATCGAAGACGTGGGAGAGCGTGCTCGACGAGATCCAGAAAGGCCTGAAGCCGTTCCTCAAGCAACTCCGCCGCGAGGTGACCGAGGAGGACATCGTGCGGCTCACTGAGATTCGCATCAAGCGCATCTCCGCCTACAACCGCTTTCAGGCCGACGAGGCCATGAAGAAAATCGAGGAAGGCATGAAGGAGACGAAGGCGAACCTCAAGAACCTCACCGGCTACACGGTCGCGTGGTTTGAGATGCTCCAGCAAAAATACGGCAAGGGCATCAAACGCCGCACGAGCTACGACGAGATCGCCCAGATTGATGCAAGCGCCGTCGTCTCCGCCAACCAGCGACTTTACGTGAACCGCACCGACGGCTTCATCGGGCTGAACTGGCGGCAGCACGAGTTCGTCCAGGAATGCACCATCCTCGACAGCGTGCTCACGATCATGAAGGACGGCTCGCTCAAGGTCGCGAAAGTCGCCGACAAGATTTTCATGGGCCGCGAGATCATCCACATCGCGATCTGGCCGAAGGACGGCGACACGAACTTCTACACGATGGTCTATCAGGACGGCGAAACTGGGAAGGCATTCGCCAAGAAATTCCAAATCGGCGGCCTCTCTCGCGACAAGCTCTACCCGCTCACGAAGAGCGAAAACTCGAAGATCGTCTGGCTGCACATCGCCGCCACGGAAAAAGAGATGCCAAAATCAATCCGCGTTTTCCTCGACGGCCGCAGCGGCGCACGCGTGCGTGAACTCGATTTTGACCTGACGAATGTCCCGGTCAGTGCGCGTTCGTCGAAGGGCCTCACCGTCACAAAATGGACGGTGAAGGAAGTAAAAGCCGCCAAGTAAGCGGCTGAGATCATCATACCTGAAGAGGCGAACCCAAAAATCCAAGCACCACAGCGCATCTCAGCAGTGCTCTTGATTTGTCTTTCGAAAAATGTTCCCGATTCTCCTCTAGCGTCACTTCAGGCTTCACAAAAATACTGGCAATAAAACCGCATCCAAACTTTTAGCAGGAACGTAAACCGTTCTAGCAAGCACTGGCCTCAACAGTTCATCTCAACTCAAAATGCTAAACGATTTCTTACAAACACAAGCTGCACTTTATGCGTCGGGCGCCATGAATTCACACGAGCGCGAGCAATTTGAACTGGTTCTCGAGTTTCACCATGAACTCCGCGAATTCGTCACTGAGTTGTCCGAGGTCGGAGCGGCAATGTGTCTCGCAGACCATCGTCCCGCCGGCCCCGCGCCTTCGCCGCAACTCAAAGCGCGTATCGCCAGCCTCGTTGCGACGCGGCCACAGCGTGTTACACCGGAGGGGATCGTCATGTCCGGACCCGACCGCCTTGTCCAATGGGTCAACCCTGCCTTCAGCGAGATGTGCGGTTATTCCATTGAAGAACTTCGTGGTAAAAGCCTGGGCCCAATACTACAGGGACCGAAGACCGACCGTGATGCGGCAGAGCGCATACGCCGCGCGGTGCATTCAAATACTCCCTGCACAGAGACACTCATCAACTACCACAAGAACGGAACTCCCTATCTGGTCGAAATCGCCATCACGCCGATTCTCGATGACGCGGGCCAGCCGCTCTGGTTCGTGGCGCGCGAACGTGAATTGACTGACCAAATCGCGGCGTAGCACCTGCTAAAGTTTCGAGCCCAGGATTTCTTTCAGCCTCAGCATCCCCCGGCGAATCCTCGCCTTCACCGTTCCGAGGGGCTCATTCAATCGCTCTGCTATCTCCGTCTGAGTGAGCGAGGAAAAGAATGCGAGTTCGATGGCTTCACGCTGGTCTTTGGAGAGCTTTTGAACTGCATCGCGCACGAGCTTCCCCGTTTCCACACCCGATGCCGCATCAAAGGAACTGCGCTCATCAAACTGCTCGAACGTCTCCGCCTCACGCTGCAGCTCGTCCTGCAAGCGTCCGCGGCGCTGCATGGAACGCAGTCGGTCAATCGCCTTGTTGCGTGTGAGTGTGATGGCCCAAGTCATCGGCTTGCCGAGCGCAGGATTATAGAGCGGAGCCTTTTCCCAGATCTGGATGAAAACATCCTGAGTCACATCCTCCGTGGCTTCCTGATTGTTCAGGACGCGGTAAGCCGTGGAAAATAAAACACCGGAAAACCGATCATAGAGTTCCTCGAAAGCGCTGCGATCACCTTTGGCAACGCGTCGCAAAAGCTCGATCTCGGCGTCGAGTTGTTGAGCGGTGTCGGTTTCCATTTCCGATGAAACATGACGGGGCCAGGGCGTTTCGACAATCGAAACAGCATTTTTGAGGCATCCACATCGCCGCCACAGACGAATAAATACAGCACCGTGCTGATCAGGCACCTCCACTTCTCAGCGCTGTCCATCACTCAAAACAACAAAAAATAATATGAAATCCGCTCAACTCAAACTCCTCAGTAATCTCTGCTTCATCCTCGGCTTTGCCTCCATTATTGGCTCCATCGCCATCTGGTTCATGACCGGCGGCACGGAGGTAAATTCACAAGCGCATGCCGAGCGCTTTGGCATCTTCGTCGGACTGTGGGCACCGACATTTTTCATCCTTTCGAATCGCTTCGACCGCTACGCCGAGAAGAAAGCCTGATCGCTGGCTGAAAAAACAACGCCAATCGTTTGCTCGATGGATAAAGGCCAAACATTACCTGCACGGGTCTGGCTGATCACGGGCTGCTCCAGCGGCTTCGGGGCCGCGCTTGCCGCTCATGTGCTCGCCCGCGGGCAGCGCGTCATCGCAACCGCGCGAAAAATAACTGCTCTCGACGAACTCGTCGCTCGACACCCGGAGAACTGTCGCGCGCTCTCGCTCGACGTCACGGATTCAGCGCTGGTGAAGGATGTAATCGCGCAGGCGGTTAAAGAGTTCGGGCAGCTCGATGTCGTGGTGAACAACGCGGGATACGGGCTCATCGGCGCATTCGAGGAACTCGGCCCGGAGCAAATTGCCCGCAACTTCCAAACGAACTTCTTCGGCGCCCTGGAAGTCATCCGTGCCGCGCTGCCCACCCTGCGCGCACAGGGCAGTGGTCACATCGTGAACATTTCCGCCGCCGCGGTCATTTCGAACTACGCCGGCTTTTCGATCTACGGCGCGACGAAGTGGGCGCTGGAAGGCGTGTCGGAATCGCTCGCCGCGGAACTCAAACCGCTCGGGATCAAAGTGACCATCGTGCAGCCGGGACCATTCCGCACTGACTTCATCGCGCGCTCACTCGAGCGGGCAAAGAGCCACATCGCCGAATACGATCGCACGAGCGGGAAGTTCCTGCGTGTCCTCGAAACAATGGCAGGCAGGCAGCCCGGCGATCCTGCGAGGGCAGCGGAAGCTATCATCGCCGCCGTGGAATCCGAAACGCCGCCGCTGCGCCTCGTGCTTGGCAAATACGCCAACGACAAGACGCGCAAGAAACTCGCCGATTCCGAAGTGGAGCGCGCCGCTTGGGAACACATCGGCCTGCCCACGGATTTCACCGCAACACCACTGAAATTATGAACACACGTATTACTCACATCCTGCTCATCGCGATGGCATGCTTGCTCAGCAGCTGCGCTTCGCCAAAAATCTGCACGCGAGAGATCCAGAAATCGGACACCAAAGCTGTAGAGTTGCTCGCTGCATCGCAGCGCGCGCACGGGAAAACGGCGTTCGCAAAAGTCCGCGACGTGAGCGTGCGCTACGATGGGCGCTGGGCATCGCTCGGGCCACGCTTTCAGCCGGTGCTTGCGGATACATCGTTCCGGCGCGGCTCCGAGGAGCGGCTGTTGGTCGGGCCGCGTATCATCGCGCAGGAGCACACGGGTCCGGCGGGAAAGAAGCTCGTCGTTCGCGCGCCGGGAAAAGTCACAGCCGGCTACAACGGCTCACTTTCCACCGATGAGGAAACCAGACGCGCCGCCGCACTCGTCGCCGACGCCTACACGATGTTTCTGCTCGGGCCTTTCTACTTCGACCGCCCGGGCGTCGTGCTCGCGCCGAATGGCGAGTCGGTTATGGACAAGGCGGTGTGCGACGAAGTGCTTGCCGTGCTGCGTCCCGGATTCGGCACTGCAGAGGAAGATCGCGTGATCCTTTTCATAGACCGCACCACCAAGCAACTCCGGCGCGTGCGCATGACTTTGAACGGCCTCGAAAGCACACGCGGCGCTGAGGTGGATGTGACCTTCCGCGACTTCCGCAGGATCGACGGCATTCTCTGGCCGACCGATTTCGACGAGAGAATTCGCGTGCCGTTCGACCTGCATGCGCATCACTGGAAGATGCTCGGCCTCGACACCAATCGCGGCTTCCGCGCGCCGGATCTTGCGGACTCCGGTTTTAAAAACAGCGCTGCCCGGCCAGCCCGGAAACAAAACGGCTCTTCGCCCTAGTCACTCAATTTTCAGGCGACGGCGCAGGCTCGGTAACCGGCTCCGCTTCGGCGGAAACCGGGACCTCCGTCGCCACGGCGGCGTCGCTCACGGGGTCGGCAGCGGGCGCTGGCTCGGTGTTTTCGGCGGTTTCTTCCTTCTCGGCTTTTCCTTTTTTAGGCTCGGCGTATTCGGCCTTCGGGAGCGGGACGCGGCGGAGCTCGTCGTTGTTCGGTAGTTCCTCGACTCCGCGCAGACCGAAGTGTTGCAGGAAATACTCCGTCGTTTCGTAAAGCAGCGGACGGCCCGGCAAATCGGCGCGACCGGCGATTTTGATCAGCGAACGATCCAACAGCACCTGCATCATTCCATCCACGGCGACGCCGCGCACGGCTTCGATGTCCGCGCGCGTGACCGGCTGGCGGTAGGCGATGATGGCGAGCGTCTCCAGCGCTGGCCCGCTGAGGCGCGTCGGGCGGCTCTCGGGGTAAAGCTGGCGCACCCATTCCACCGTCGCAGGCACGGTGACGACGGCCCATCCATTCGCCTGCTCGGCGAGTTGAAAGGCGCGGCCCGTCTGCTCGTATTCTGCGCGGATGAGATTGAGTTGCGCGGCGACTTCCTCCTCGGTCGTCTCGCCCATCGCGATCACGTCCAGCTCCTCGCTTGCAGACGCGGCGCCACGGAGCGCCTTGCGGATTTCCTCGATGGTCAGCGGCTTTGGCGATGCAAAGACGAGTGCTTCGATGACTTGTTTAAGAGAAAGCATGACGTTCCAAAGTTAGACGCGGACGATTTCGATTTCCGCAAACGGCTCCGGCTGCACACAGCGCAGTTGTTTGAGCCGCACCAGTTCGAGCATCGCGAGGAAAGTCACCACGATCTCCCCGCGCGACGCCGCCTCTGCAAACATCTCCGTGAACTTCAGCGCCACGCCGCCCGCCGTGATTTTCAAAATCAGATCAATCTTGTCCGCCACCGTGAAGTTCTCCTCGAAAATCTCCGCGAGATCCTCGCGCTTGTCCTCGATGCGCTTGAGCACCTTGTTGAACGCATTGATCAAATCAAACACCGACACCTCGCCCAGCGGCCTCTCCGGCACAGGCTCCGCAGACTCCGCCGCACGCGCAAAGATGCCCTGGCGATCCGCCTCGCGCTGGCCGAGCTGCGCCGCCGCATCCTTGAATTTTTTGTATTCCAAAAGCTGCCGCACCAGCTCCCAGCGCGGATCTTCCTCCTCCGCCTCCTCGTCCGGCGGCTGCGCGTGGACGGGCAGCAGCGCGCGGCTCTTGATGTAGATCAGATTCGCCGCCATCACCACGAACTCCCCCGCCACATCCAGATCGAGCATTTTGAAAAGCTCCATGAAATCGAGGTATTGCTTGGTGATGTGTTCTATGGGGATGTCGTAAATATCCACCTCATCGCGCTTGATGAGAAAGAGCAGCAAATCGAGCGGCCCCTCAAACACTTCGAGTTTCACTTTGTATTCTTGCGACATGAGGCGCGGAGGCTACGGGCGCGACCGTGGGGTGTGCAAGTGCAAGTGCCGGGGGAATGAATGCTAATTCACCAAAAGCCCGTTCATCCCCTGCTTGCCGGTGTGATTGCCGCGTGTATCGTGCGCGCATGACAACGGTCGCCATCACGCTTAACGAAGACCATGAGAAGTTCATCCGCGATGCGGTGGATGGTGGTTCATTTACCACTAAGAGCGAAGTCGTGGCGACTGCCCTTGATATTCTCAAAACGCGGGAAGAACTCCGCAAGGCGAGGCGCGCGGAACTGAAACGGGAAATCGAAAAAGGTATCACGGAACTCGATGCTGGAAAAACGGCGGAGTTCGATTTGGAGAGCTTCCTCGCGGATATGAATGCGAAGCGCACCTCGTTGCAGTCGTAATGGCGAACGTCACTCGCAGTGCGCTGAGCATCCTCGATTACGAGGAGATTTGGGATTACATCGCCAAGGATGATTCTCGTGCCGCAGACCGGCTGATTTCCGCTTTTGAGCAAAAGCTCCGTCTTCTCGCGACGATGCCAGCGTTGGGCAAAGGGGAGTTCGACCTCGCACCAAATCTCCGCAGTTTTCCCGTTGGCAACTACCTCCTTTTCTACCGCGAAGTCGCGGATGGAATTCAACTCGTTCGCGCGCTCCACGGCGCGCGGGACATCGCGTCTGCCTATTTCGGCGAAGAATAGCGAGCGATAGCTCGGACCAGGGCGGGGCCTTCGTAGATGAAGCCGGTGTAGAGTTGGACGAGGGCGGCTCCGGCGTCGAATTTCTCGCGGGCATCGTCGGCGGAAAATATGCCGCCGACGCCGATGACGGGCGTTTTTGTCCGGCTCGTGATGTGGCGGATGACCTCGGTGGCGCGTGTGCGCAGTGGTTTGCCGCTCAGTCCGCCGGTTTGCCGGCGTGCTTCGGGCACAGGGGAATGATCAATCGTCGTGTTCGTCGCGATGACTCCGGCGATGGCGTGTTCCTCGACGAGTGCGAGCACGTCGTCGACGGCTTCCCACGTGAGGTCGGGCGCGATTTTCACGAGCACGGGCTTTTTCGCGGTGTTTGCGGCCTGCACTGCGCGGAAAAGCTCCGCGAGAGCGGCACGATCCTGAAGCTTTCGCAGGTCCGGCGTGTTTGGCGACGAGACGTTGAGCACGAAGTAGTCGCCCAGTTCCCGCAGTCGCGCGAACGATGCGAGGTAGTCCGCCGTCGCCTCCTCCAGCGGCGTGACTTTCGATTTACCGAGATTGATTCCCACGGGAAAGCGCGGCCACCTCGGCGTTGCGCGCAATTTCGCCAGCCGCGCGGCGATCACTTCCGCACCGTCGTTGTTGAAGCCCATGCGATTGATCACGCCGCCGATCTCCGGCACGCGGAAAAGTCGCGGGCGTGGATTCCCCGGCTGCACCTTGGCGGTGATGGTGCCCACTTCCGCAAAACCAAAGCCGAGCCCCTCCCACGCGGGCAGCACGAGCGCGTTCTTGTCGAAGCCCGCCGCGAGGCCGACGGCGTTTGGAAATTTCAGCCCGAAGACCTCGCGCTCGCGCGTCGCATCCTGCGGAAATGCGCGGTGCAAACTCTGCATCGCAGGCCCCAGCCCATGCAAAAAGGCCATGACAAAATGATGCACGCGCTCCGCATCGCAACGGAACAACAACGGACGAACAAGACGACGGTAGGCAAAATCCAGCACGCGCGCAGGCAACACAAAACACGCCGCGAGGGCAACCAGCCAAAAATCGAAGAAGCCTCGCACAAAGGCGCAAAGGCACGAAGTAATTGGCTCTGTCTATTTGTCCTGCATTGGAGCACGGGCGGATTTGCGGCGGCCCTGCACATCCTGCTCCGTGTCCTCCGTGAACTCCGCGCGAGGATTTGTGCTGCATCCATCCCTCTGTGTTAAGAAATTCGAAATGTGCCTCGCACGGTGTTCACGGAGGACACGGAGTTTTGATTCATGGACTTGCGTAAAATCGAAGCAGCAGTGAATCGAAATTGGGCCGTTCACGTGTTTGGTGACTAACGCCATGTAAAATCCAGCCGTCTGGGCTCGGAAAATACAAACCACCACTTTGTGCCTTCGTGCCTTTGTGCGAGTCATCATGGTTCATTTTTACCGTGTCGCCCGCTCGCTGCACTGATACAGCCCGCTCATGCGAAACATTGGCAACCTGCCTACGGAAAAAGACGCGAAGACCCTGAGCGGAGTTCTCTACGTGCGCGGCATCGAGACGGACATCGAGGCCGAGGACGACGGCGCTTTCTCCATCTGGGTCCACGATGACGATCACCTCGCAGAAGCCACCGCCACGCTCGCCCGCTTCCGCGCGAACCCGTATGATGCAGAATTTTTTGCTGCGGTGCGCGAGGCGAATGCTAAACGCGCACTTCAGGAAAAAGAGGACGCACGGCGTGCATCGAATGTGATCACGCGCGAGCGGATGGAATACGAACGGAACTTCACTGGCTTTGCGTGGCTGCCGATGCTGCTGGCAATCATCAGCGTGGCGGTGACGCTCTGGGCGGGTGAGTTGGAATTCATGCCGTCCGCGTGGACGCCGCAGGGCCACGGTGCGGATAAATCGGAAAAGGCACTGGCGGCGGAAAAATTATTCGAGCGACGCAACAAGCTCGCGATGACCGAGTGGCGCGACCCGACAAACATCGAGGATAACCTCGATCTGAGCAGGGACCTTCTGGCGAGCGGCGGAGAATTCACACGCAAAGTGCGGCGGCATTTTTACGACATCTCGCTGCCCGAAGTGCGCCACGGCCAAGTCTGGCGGCTGTTCGCTTCGATTTTCCTGCACTTCGGAATCATGCACATCGTTTTTAATCTGATGTGGCTGCGCGACCTCGGCGGTTTCATTCAGCATCGCTTCGGTGCGGGCTATCTCGCAGTGCTCGTTTTGCTCACGGCGATCGTGAGCAATTACGCGCAACTGCTTTGGGCCGGCCCCGGCGCTGGCGGGCTGTCGGGCGTGAACTACGGGCTGTTCGGCTATTTGTGGATGCGCGGAAAATTCGACCGCAGCGGCCTCTGGAGGCTGAACCCTCAAACGGTGCAGTTGATGATGATCTGGCTGGTCGTCTGTTACACCGGCCTGCTCGGCCCGATTGCCAACGCCGCGCACACTGGGGGACTCGTTTTCGGCATGGCCGCTGGCTTCATCGTGGCGAAATGGAATACGCGGAAGCGCGGGCGTTGACACTCGCGGCTCGGCTCTTAGTCTCCGCGCCCTCATGCCCGCAGATGCTACTTTAAAAACCACGCCGCTCCACGCCGAACACGTCCGTCTCGGTGGTAAAATGATCGGCTTTGGCGGTTGGGACATGCCCGTGCAATACGCAGGCATCATCGCCGAACATCATGCCGTCCGCACTGCGCTGGGCGTCTTCGATATTTCGCACATGGGCCAGTTTTTCGCGCGCGGCACCGGTGCCGCCGCATGGCTGAACCGGATGCTCACCAACAACGTCGAGAAACTCGCCATCGGCGGCGGGCAATACACGCTGATGCTCAACGAGCGCGGCGGCGTGATTGACGACCTCATCATCTACCGCATCTGCGACCACGAGTGGCTGCTCGTCGTGAACGCCGCAAAAATTGACGAAGATTTCGCGTGGCTCAGCGCGCATCTCGACAACGGCGTGATTTTGGAAAACCAGAGCGACTCCCACGCTGGACTCGCCGTGCAGGGGCCGCGCGCAGCGGCGTGGTTCGATGCGTTTGTCGCGGGGAAATGCGTCGCGCCAACACGCAATGCCATCGTCCGACTGGAACTCGGCGGCGTGCCGCTCTACATCGCGCGCACCGGCTACACGGGCGAGGATGGGTTCGAGATTTTCTGCCCGTCGGCATCAGCGGTGAAACTTTTCAACGACGTGCTCACGACCGGCGCAGCGTTTGGCATCCAGCCTTGCGGACTCGGTGCACGCGACACGTTGCGCATGGAAATGTGCTACCCGCTGAATGGAAACGATCTCTCGCCCGACCACACGCCCATCGAGGCGGGACTCGGTTTTTTTGTGGATTTGAACAAACCTGACTTCACAGGTCGCGCCGTCCTCGCCGAACAAAAAGCCAGCGGCCCCGCGCGCAAGCTCGTCGCTTTCAAAATGGTCGGCGCGACTCCGCCGCCACGCAGCCACTACGGCGTCTGGAACGAAGGAGCGCAAATCGGCGAAACGTGCAGCGGTGGACTTTCGCCGACGCTCGGCTGCGGCATCGGCCTCGCGTATCTGCCTGCATCCGTCACGCCCGGCACGGCCATCGAAATTGACATCCGCGGACGCCGCTTTCCCGCCGTCGTGGAAAAGAAACCGCTTCACCGCGGCGGCAGCGCCGGATAGCACACAACCACACTTTCACAATTCATCACATGAACGTTCCAGACGATCTCCGCTACGCAAAATCCCACGAATGGCTCCGCGCTGACGGCACCGCCGGCATCACCGATCACGCCCAGCACGAGCTGACCGACGTGGTTTTCGTGGACCTGCCCGCCATCGGCAAAACGGTGAACGCCGGCGACGTCATCTGCGTCGTCGAGAGCGTGAAAGCCGCGAGCGACATCTATGCGCCCGCCGCCGGAAAAGTCGTCGCCGCAAACGCCGACCTCACCGCCAACCCCGCGCTCGTGAACACCGATCCCTACGGCGCAGGCTGGATGTTCAAACTCGAACTCTCCAACCCCGCCGACCGCGACGCGCTCATGGATGCCACCGCATACAGCGCACACATCGGATAAAGCGGAGCCGTGTTTGGCAGTGGTGGCCGTATCCATCATGTCCATGCCGACCACGCTCCCATCCCTCTCCCTCGAATAATCGCTCGCTTCGACGGGGCTTTTTTCCACACAGTCCGCGCCCGTGAAGCCCTTCACATTTCTCCAACGCTGGGGTCGCTCGCTTGTTCCGGCGGCACGCCAGCGCGTGACGCTGCTCGCGCTTTCGCCGTTGCTGATTTTCGCGGCGGTGTATGCGGCAGCGGTGGTCGTCTGCGAAATGCGCGGCATCATTCGCTTCACATGGCGGCCCGCGTTCTGGCTGATGCTCGCCGCGCCGTGGGTGTGGTGGATGCACTTCGCGGGATCGAGCGGACTGCGTGGATGGCGGGCGCATGCAGCGCTGCTGTCGCGACTTCTGCTGATGGGAATCTTTGCCGCGCTGCTCGCCGAGCCGAGGGCGGTGAGAAAGTCGGACGCTCTCTCGCTCGTGTATGCGCTCGATGTGTCGGACTCGATGGGCGAGAAAATCTCGGACAAGTCGCTGGAATGGATTTTGAAATCAGTCGGGCAAAAGCCGCAGAAAGACGAAGCGGGGCTGGTGGTTTTCGGTCGCGATGCGTCGGTGGAACTGCCGCCTCGCACATCGTTCCCTTTTGAAACGATCAACTCCCGCATTGGTCGCGACGGTTCCGACATGGCGAAGGGCCTCGGACTGGCTGCGGCGATGTTGCCGGAGGGAAATCAGGGCCGCGTGGTGCTCATCAGCGACGGCAACGAGACGGACGGCAACGTGCTCGCCACACTCGACGAACTGAAATCGCGCGGCATCGCAGTGGATGTGCTGCCGGTGGGATTCGACTTTTCCAAGGAAGTCTGGCTGGAGCGCCTAGACCTCCCGCGCGTGGTAAAAAAAGGCGAAACCTACGAGGCGACCGTGCTGCTTTCCTCGCTCGGTGCTGGAAAAGGAAAGCTGCGTCTCGCGGAAAACGGGCAGCAGGTTTTCGAGAAGGAGGTCGAGTTTGCAGCCGGAAAAAATCGCTTCTCGCTCCCGCTTCCGCAGCGCGGGCCGGGCTACTACGAATATGTCGCCAGCATCGAATTGCCGAAGGGCGAGGATTCATGGGCGGAGAACAATGTTGCGATGGGCGACCTGTATTTGAAGGGTGAGGGCAAGGTGCTCGTCGTCACGGATGCACGCGCCGACGCGCGCGAGTGGGAAAGTTTTGTGAAGGCGATGAAGGAGAGCGAGCGCATCGTGCAGGTGCGCATGGCGTATGAGTTCCCGCGCGACCCGCTTTCGCTGCTGCCGTATGATTTGATCGTTTTTCCAAACGCCCCCGCCGATGCGTTTGACGCGGTGCAACTCCAGGCGCTGCACGAGGCGATCTACAATCAAGGCACGGGCTTCCTCATGCTCGGCAGCGAGCACAGCTTCGGCCCCGGCGGCTATCATCGCAGCGTGGTGGAGGACGCTTTGCCGGTGACCATGGACGTGACGCAAAAGAAGGTGCTGCCGAAGGGCGCGCTAGCGCTCGTGATGCACACTTGCGAATTTGCCGAGGGAAATACGTGGGCGAAACGGATCGCGAAGGAGGCAATCCGCGTGCTCGGTGGCGAGGACGAAGTGGGGCTGCTGCATTTCAAATACGCGAAGGGCGACGAGTGGGTTTTTCCGATGACGCCGGCGAAGGAATTCGAGACCAAGCTGCTCCCGCTCATCAATGCCGCAGAGCCCGAGGACATGCCGGCCTTCGACAACATCATGACGATGGCGCTGAAAGGGCTCCAAGGCAGCGACGCTGCGATGAAGCACTGCATCATCATCAGCGACGGCGATCCGCAGCCGCCGACACCGGCGCTGCTCGCGCAATACAAGGCGCAGAAAGTCACCGTCTCCACCGTGGCGATCAATCCACACGGCGGCCAGACGGTCGCGCTCATGGAAGGCATCGCGAACGAAACCGGCGGACGTTTTTACTACCCGCAGGATCCGTCGCAGCTCCCGAGCATTTTCATCAAGGAGGCCAAGACGCTGAAACGCTCGATGCTGCAAAACAAAGACTTCGCCGCGCAGGTCGAGTTTCCATCGCCGATTTTGAAAGGCCTCGACGCGCTGCCGATGCTTCACGGCTTTGTGCTAACAACTGCAAAGCCGCGCGCGAGCGTCGTGCTGAAAGCTCCGCCGGATGCCGCCGAAACCGCCGCCGGTGATTCGCCCGATCCCGTGCTCGCCATTTGGCGCTACGGCCTCGGCACGACTGCCGCGTGGACGAGCGACCTCGCGCCAAACTGGGCGCGCGACTGGATGGGCTGGGAAAAATTCCGCGCCTTCGTGAAACAACTCACCACCGAAGTCTCGCGCGTCGAGCAGCGCAGCGACCTCACGCTCTCGACGTTTGCCGTGGGCGCGCAGGGCATCATCACCATCGAGGATTTTGCAAAAACCGAGAGCTTCATGGAATTGAAAGCCCGCGTGAACGGCCCGCGCGGCGAGACGGTGGAAGTCCCGCTGAAGCAAATCGCGCCGCGCCGCTATCAAGGCCAGTTTCCGCTCTGGGGCAAGGGCCGCTACCAAATCGCCGCCGCCGGAGTGAGCACATCGGGCGACGGCGGCAAGCCACGAAACGAGCAGGCCTTTGGCGGATTCGCCGTGCCGTATTCGCCCGAGTATCTGCGCTTCAAGAGCGACCCGATTGTGCTGAAACAAATCGCCGAGCGCACCGGCGGGCGCATCCTCAGCCCGGCGGATCTCGACCTCTTCCACCCAGCGCGCAGCACACGCGAAAGCAGCAAGCCCGTCTTCGACTGGTTCCTCATCGTGCTCGCCTGCCTCATCCCGCTCGATGTCGCATTGCGCCGCGTGCAACTCGACTGGCTCGTCATCCGGGGCTGGTTTGGTTTAAGCAAAAAACGGGCGTCCACCGCCACGATGGGCGCATTGCTCGAACGCAAAAAGCAGGTCGCAACGACCACCACACCCGCCGAGCGACCAAAGCCCGTCATCCTCCCGGCGCAAACCACAGCCACGCCGAAAGCCGCTGTGCCCGCTCCGCAAAAACCGCCAGAACCACCTTCCAAAGAAACCCCGCAATCCACCACCGAACGCCTGCTCGCACGCAAGCGCAAGCGGCAGGAGGACGACAATTCCTAGCGTATGGAAACATGGAAAATCCAAGCCATCCTCGCCGCCATTTTCGCCGGACTCACCAGCGTCCTCGCCAAGTCCGGCATGAAAAATCTCGGCCCCGACGTGAGCCTCGCCCTGCGCACCTGCGTCGTTTTCACCATTGTGATGCTCAATATGCTCGTGTGGACAACCGCGAAACCGCTAGCCGCGCTGCGTTCCGCCCAACCGCGCGATCTCGCCCTGCTCGCACTGAGCGGCGTGACCACTTCGCTGTCATGGATTTTTTACTACCGCGCGATGAAGACCGGCACAGTCACGTTCGTCTCGCTCGTGGACAAAGGCAGCATCCTCATCACGCTACTGCTCTCCGCGCTCATTCTGCGCGAGGAATTCACCAAGCAGACCGCACTCGGTGCCGGACTCGTTCTCGCGGGTATCATCATCTTAAATTGGAAAGCGTGACCATGCACTACACACCGAAATCCTCGACGATCACCACGTTCTCAGGGACAACCATCACCATCTGAGCCAGCCCATTTTCAACAACTCAAACACCACCACCATGAGCGACACACTCCAAGCCGAAGCACAAAAATTCCGGGACGACTTCCAGCGACTGCGCGACAGCGTCGGGCGCGTCATCGTCGGCCAGCAGCGCGTGGTGGATGGCGTGCTCGTCGCCGTCATCGCGGGCGGCAACGTGCTGCTCGAAGGCGTGCCCGGCCTTGGCAAAACGGAACTCGTGAAGGCGCTCTCCCGCGCGCTCGATCTCGATTTCCGCCGCATCCAATTCACGCCCGACCTCATGCCCGCCGACATCATCGGCACGACCGTGATGAGCGCAGGCGCGGACGGACGTTACCAGTTTGAATTCCGGCGCGGCCCGATTTTCACCCAGCTCCTGCTCGCCGATGAAATCAACCGCGCCACGCCAAAGACGCAGGCCGCTTTACTGGAAACGATGCAGGAAGGCAGCGTGACCGTGGGCGGAGAAACCCACGTGCTGCGCCCGCCGTTCTTCGTCCTCGCGACGCAAAATCCGCTGGAGCAGGAAGGCACCTACCCGCTGCCCGAAGCGCAGCTCGACCGCTTCATGTTCAAGCTCAACGTGCCCTTCCTCAATCGCGCCGAGTTGAACGAAGTCGTCCGCCGCACCACGCTCGGCGGCGGCGCAGACGTGCCGCGCATCATGAGCGGCGACCGCATCATGGAACTGCGCAGCGTCTTGGAGAAAGTGGTCGTCGCCGATCCCCTCCGCGACTACGCCGTGCGCCTCGTCCTCGCCACGCACCCCGACGCCGTCGAGAGCGGAGACACGGTGAAAAAATTCGTCAAATTGGGAGCGTCCCCGCGCGCAGTGCAGGCGCTCATCCGCGCCGCCCGCGTGCGCGCCCTCGCCGAAGGCCGCGCCCACGTCGCCTTCGAGGACGTGCGCCACTTCGCCCCCGAAGTCCTCGGCCACCGCGTCCTCCTCAACTACGACGGTCTCGCCGAAAACCTCAGTGTCCCCGCCCTAGTCGCCGAAGTCGCCAAAGCTGTGCCGGAGGAAGCAGTCTGAGCAATCAACCGCCACTCTTGCCGCAATCATGGTAAGCGTGCTACTTTCCCCGCCATGAGCACTGACAGTGAGATTGCAGTTGCCCCCGAAATCGCGCGTCGTTTGGAACTGGCGCGACGGATCTTTCGCGAACGTTTTTCGCAGTGCTTCTGGTCGTCCGATCCGGCGATGAAAATCGAGGAGCGGCATCTTCCTTTCATCATTCGGGGGCTACGCGAAAATGGCGGGCATCCCGGCTACCAACTCGCCGCCGAACTATGCCTCTAGGCGATTTCGAGCGCGATGTCCTCCGGCTCATCGCCGCAAACCGCAATCCAGACAGCTTCGTCGCAGGGGCGACTGTGTTACATCAGGCACCCGAGTCCCTGCGGTGTTCGCGGGATGTGGATGTGTTTCACGACACGGTGGAAAGCCTCGCCGTAGCTGTAGAGGCCGACACCGCAGCCCTGCGCGCGGCTGGCTATGAGATCGAAATGGCCGGGAGTCAGGAAACCTTTCGTCGCGCAATCGTGCGCAAGAGCGGAGAGCAGACGAAACTCGAATGGGCGTTCGACAGCGCCTTTCGTTTTTTTCCCGTGGAGGCTGACGCGCAACTGGGCTGGCGGCTGCATTTCTGGGATGCGGCCACAAATAAAGTTCTCGCTCTGTTTGGCCGCGAGACGATCCGCGATTACGTGGATTGTGTTTTTCTCCATCGAAGCCATCTCCACATCGGCGCGCTCATCTGGGCCGCCGCCGGGAAGGACGCGGGACTCACACCCGAGATGATTCTCGACTGGGCGCGCCGAACGACGCGCTATCAGCAGGAGGATCTCGATCAACTCCAGCTCACACGCCCGGTGGATTTGCACGAACTCAAACTCGTCTGGCTGCAAGCCACCGCTGAAGCCGCCGCTCTTTTCCAAAAACTCCCGATGGCCGACATGGGCTGCTTCTACCTCGATGCGGCCGGAAGTCCCGTCTGCCCGGATCCCTCCGCACCCGGGTTTCCGCACCTCACCCGCCACTTCGGCAGCTTGAAAGGCGCCTGGCCTCGTGTCGCGAAAAACTAACCTCCCGCCGATGTTCCTATCCTTCCATCAATGAGTGCCGCACAAATCACGTCGCTCCTCACCAACCGCGACTTGGATCGCCTTGCACGATTGCGGCTGAACGCCACGCGGCGCTTCACCAACCGCGCTCGCGGTGAGCATCTCGCGGCGAAGGGCGGCGCGAGCACGGAGTTCTGCGATTTTCGCGACTACTCGCCGGGCGACGACGTGCGTTTTCTCGACTGGAACATCTTCGCGCGCATCAACCGGCCCTACCTTAAACAATTTCACCACGAGGAGGAGCAGCACATCGTCCTGTTCGTGGACTGCTCCACCTCGATGAACTTCGAGGACAAACTCCCACTCGCGCAAAAACTCGCCGCCGCATTCGGCGTCCTCGGTCTGCGCGGTGCAGAGAAAGTGAGCGTCCATGCGCTCGGAAGCGGCACCACCGCGTGCCTGCGGCCCTGCACCGGGCGCGCGAGTCTCGCGAAAATGTTCACATTCATCGAAAGCCTCACCGCAGGCGGAGACGTGCCGGTTGACGCCGCGATCGAGTCCGCACTTCGCCAGCACCGCGGACGCGGCGTCGCCATCGTGCTTTCGGATTTTCTCACCACGGGCGATCTGCGCCGCGCCTTCAACCACCTCCACAGCGCCGGGCTTGAAACTTTCGCGCTGCAAATCCTCGCGCCCGCAGAAATCGCACCCGACGTCGCCGGCGACTTCCGCCTCGTGGACAGCGAGACCGAAGCCACACTCGACATCAGCAACATCGGCGACCTGCTCGCCCTCTACCACGAATACCGCACAGCCCACGAAGCCCTGCTCACCTCCCTCTGCCAGCAGCGCAACGGACGCTTCCTCAGCCTCAGCGCCGCCGAACCATTCGAGCGCATCTTCTTCGAGACTCTACGAAAAAAAGGGTGGGTCGTATGAGCAAAGCAGACATCACTTTGATTGCTGGCTCTGCTGCCGCTTGATCTCTTTCAAAAATTCATCACGCAAATCCTCCGTTATGCGCCCCCGCTGATCCACCAGCTGACAGCCCACAAGAACCGCGCACCGTCTGGGAGGATTAGCCGGAGTCTTTGCATCGTTGATTGTAAATGTCTTCACCTTGAAAATTCGCCCGTCTTCCACGGTGATGTTCGTAGTCAGCTCCAGCCGCGTAGGTATGGTTTTCGATGCGTAATGAAATGCTATCTGCATATCCACGCATTTTCCATCGGGCCCAACTACGGGCTCTACTTCTAAAAGCGCACGCTCCGCACCAATCGGAGGAGGCCATCCCTCGTCTTTACTGGGTTTCTTCGTTCCCAGCGAATTAGTATGTGCGCCGTCTGCTTGTGATTGAGCCCGATTTCCAGATTTCGTGACGACACTAGAAACGCAAAGAGTCTTCAGCGCCGGGCCAAGATTTTTCTCAAGCGACTGAAAAGTGCTCTTGGCGTTCAACTGCTCTTCCATCTCAGGCGGAAATTCTACGACTCGAACCTCAATGCGAATCATTCTTCCCCACAGCTCGGCATTTCTTTTTAAGACAATGTCAGCGATCTTTTTGATGTTCTCCTTCGTGTTCGTGACGATGAGAATTGAACCACTGAGGCCATATAGAGCAGAAGCTCCTGGAGGAAATTCCACTCCAAGTGCTTCGATGTAGGGACGCGCGTTATATGCCCGCGTCTGCTCCGAGTCTTCCAATCCGTCACGAACCAAGGATTTCACCGCAGTTTCCGCCTTATCCGCATGGGGGAAGCAGAGTGTCATTATTGGGATCATAAAGGCTCTCGTCCGCATCTCATTGCCTTCATAAGGCGCTGGCTCTTCGGCTTTCAGTATGGCGAGCAGAGCCACAAATATCGTGAGGAGTATCGTGCGGGAGATCATGGTAAAGTGATGCCAGCCATTGGTGTGCGGTGCAATGGCTGCAATGTGAAAAATTTGTTCCGTCACAATGCAGCACGTCATCATGGTCAAGCACCTCCTGTCTCATTGACGCCCGGGGCTGTCTGCGGCAACTTCCGCGCATGAGTATCACCGCCACAGTCGAGAACGATACGATCAAACTTCCCAATGGCGTGCATCTGCCGGATGGCACGACGGTGAAGATCGAGACTGTTGAGGCTTCGCAAAAGAGCTTCGCCGAGCGGTTCGCCAAATACATCGGTGCGAGCAAAACAGGCGCGCCTGATCTGGCGTCCGAGCACGATCACTACCTCTACGGCACGCCGAAGAAAAAATAGTGAACACTGTTTTTGCGGACACCTGGTTCTACGTCGCGCTGCTTCGCGAGCGAGATCAGCATCACGATTGGGTTGCTCAGTTTTGCCGAGAGTATCGCGGTTTTCTCATCACAACACGATGGGTGCTCGCCGAGGTGGCCAACGCAATGGCCGGCTCCGATATCCGCGAAGAAACGACTGCGTTTTTGCGTGACCTTGAGAATGATCCACAGACTACGATCATCGGCGGGTCGGACGATCTCTACCATCGCGGCCTCGCACTCTACGCACAACGACCGGACAAAACATGGTCTCTGACCGATTGTGTTTCCTTTGTTGTCATGGAGGAACATGGCATCCGTGAATCGTTGAGCGAGGATCGCCATTTCGCGCAGGCTGGATTTGTGCCGCTTTTCACAGCCCAGTCATGAACTTCACCTCGCTCTCAAGCGCGTGGCTTTTTGCTCTGCTTGTTCCGCTGATCATTTTCTATTTTCTGAAATTGAAACGGCCACGGCAGATCATTTCTTCGCTTGTGCTGTGGCGGCAGGTGATGAGCGACCAGCGGGTGAACTCTCCGTTTCAGCGCTTCAAACGAAACCTGCTTCTCCTTCTCCAAATCCTGTTACTCACGCTGCTAGCGCTCGCGGCGATGCAGCCTTTTCTGCGACGCGAGGCGAAGCGCGCGGGACGTCTGCCGGTGCTCGTGGATGTCTCCGCGAGCATGGCTGCGCTCGACAAGGACGGCGGTAAGTCGCGGCTCGAAGAAGCCAGCCAGCGCCTGCGCGAACGCATTGATGGACTGCTGCCGGATCAGGAGATGTGCATCAACGCGTTCAGCAAAAGCGCGCGGAAGCTCGTCGGCTTTACGAACAACAAAACCGAACTGCGCGATGCGGTCGCCTCGCTCGATGTGGAGGATGTCCCCGGCGATCTCGAAGAGGCACTTCGCCTCGCACAGGCGCTCGCACGCACCACGCCATTCGAGCGAGTGCTCGTGCTCACGGATGGCAACCTGCCTGCGAAGACGACGTTCGAGCTGCCCTTCACGCTCGATCTGCAAAAGCTCCCGGCAGCCGGGCCGAATGCGGGCATCACCGCTTGCAACGCGCGGCGCACGGCGGCGGGCGATTGGGAATTGTTCGTCCAGCTCGCAGTCACCGATCCCGCGCCCGCAAACACCGCAAGCATCGAACTGAGCGCCGAGGGGAAAGTGATCGCCACCGAGCAAGTCGCGCTCACGCCCGGCGGCGCTCCACAACTCGCGTTTCGCGTGAGCGGCGCGCAGAGCGCACTCATCCGCGCCACGCTGCGACCCGGCGGTTTCGATTCGCTCTCCGCAGACAACACCGCCTGGCTCGCGCTCCCCGCCGTGCGTTCGCTGGATGTCTTTGTGCCGGAATCACTCGGCGCATTCCGCCACGCGCTCGCCGCGCTCGACGGCCTCCGCATTTTCCCGGCGAAAGACACGCCTTCGCCCAGTAGCTACGACCTCGCCATCGCGGACAAAGCCGACGCACTACCCGCACGCCTCACCTGCACCGTCGGCATCGTGCCGGACGATTTGAAAACACTCGTCTCCGTGGAAAAGAAGTCGGTCGCCGCGATTGATTGGCGGCGCGAATCCCCGCTGCTCCAGCATGTGAGCTTCGATGAAGTGCTCTTCATGGACGATCCCATCACCGCTGCGGGCAAGGACGAAACCGCCTTCGCAAACCTCGGCTACGAACCGCTCATCCTCGGCCCGCACGGCCCGCTCGCCCTCGTGCGCGGCGATGACACAGCACTGCGTTTGCACCTCATTTTCCATCCGGATCGCAGCACACTCCCCTTCCGCGTCGCGTTTCCGATCCTCGCCAGCAACCTCGTCGCGCACGCACAGAAACTCGCCGGGCTGAGCGAATCCGTGTCAGTCGCCACGGGCGTGCTGCCCGCTCATCAATTCACCAGCGGCACGAGCGTGAACGTCAGCGGTCCGGAAAAATTCACACGCACCGAGAAGGCCGACGAGCGCGGCTTCGTAACCGGCATCCCCGCGCCGCGCGTCGGCGAATATGTGCTTTCCGCCGGCGGTGGAAATGAAACGCGTATCGGCGTGAGCCTGCTCTCCACGAGCGAGACCGGCCTTACTGCAGTGAACGAAGTCGAGTTTGGCGACCGCATTTCCGTCGCCACCGCCAGAGTCGCCCCGAAAGCCGATCGCTCGCTGTGGTGGACACTCGCCGCGCTCGGCTTCGCCGTGCTGCTCATCGAGTGGTGGTGGTTCCAGCGGCGAACAGTGTAGTCATCATTCCGCGCTGGCGCAGGACGCAGTCTCTTCCTATTCGTTCCCCATGCAGGACACGCAGCCCCTCGTCTCCATCGAAAACCTCATCGTTCGCTACGGAAAAACCGAAGCGGTCCACGACATCTCGTTCAACATCCCGCGCGGTGCGATTTACGGCTTCATCGGGCCGAACGGCGCTGGAAAAACCTCCACCATCAAAGTCCTCGCCACCCTGCTGCGACCGAGCGCGGGCAGAGTGCGCGTGTGCGGGCACGATGTCGTGACGAACCCCGGCGAAGTCCGCCGCAAGATCGGCTATCTGCCGGATTTCTTCGGCGTGTATGACGATCTCAGCGCCGAGGAATATCTCCATTTTTTCGCCGCCGCTTATCACATCCCCTCGATGAAGCGGCGCGGCATTATCTCCGACGTGCTCTCGCTCACCGACCTCACCGCGAAGGCGCAGGCACCCGTGGACGGCCTCTCTCGCGGCATGAAACAGCGCCTCGGCATCGCACGCCTCCTCCTCCACGATCCCGAATTTCTCCTACTCGACGAACCCGCCAACGGCCTCGACCCGCGCGCCCGCATCGAAATGCGCGAGCTGCTGAAGGAACTCCAAAACCTCGGAAAAACCATCCTCATCTCGTCGCATATCCTCCACGAGCTTGCACATTTTTGCTCCCACATCGGCATCCTCGAGCAGGGCCGCGTGGTCGCCGCCGGGCCGCTCCAGGAAATCTACCGCACGCTCGCGCTGGATCGCGCCATCCACATCGGCCTCGCCGGTTCCTCCGCGCCGTGGGTTGAAAAAATCCGCGCCATCACAGGCGTCGCATCGGTCGAGGAATTGCCGGATCGTCTCGTCGTGCGTCTGCGCGAGGGTGATCTCACGCCAGAGGATTTGCTCGACGCCATCCGCGCGACGGGCGCGCGTGTGCGGATGTTCCAGCCGGATGCCGTGGACATGGAGACTGCGTTCATGAAGCTCACCGAAGGAAAAACGGCATGAGGACGCTGCTCTTCATCATTCTGACATTCGTCATCCGACATTCCTGCCTCGCCGGCGCGCTCACATTTTCGCTCGATACAAACGCGATCCATCTTCGCAAGGACGCGCCCGTCACATTCGATGCGAATCTCATTTGGGCCGGGCCGGGACTGCTCGAAGGACGGCTGGAATTTTCCATGCAACGCGGCGCGCATCCGGCGGGCATGGTGCGCACGGCGGAGATCGTCATGCAGCCGGGCAAACGCGCTGTGCCGGTGCTGCTGCCGCCACCGCCCGCGACGGAAAACGGCGACGGACTCGCGGTGCGCGTGCGCTTTGTGGGGAAGTCGGGCACGTGGGACTTCGGCGATCAAAAGCTGGGCATCTACGGATTCGCCTCGAACGAACTCGTCTTCTGTGTCCCGCGCACCGACAGGCGCATCACCGAACTCGATACCGCCCGCGAACGCAGCCTGCACCTCGACACGCTGCGCCCGAAACTCGACGCGAAGTCCTATTTGAGTTTCACCATACTCACCAGCGGCGTGCGCGTGGAGAACCTGCCCGCACATCCGACTGGCTGGTGCGCCTACGACGCGGTGTATCTCGACGGCCCTGCGTTTGCCGCGCTCGGCGAAAAGCAACTCACCGGCCTGCGTCGTTGGATCGAGGGCGGAGGCAGCGCGTGGGTGTGCGCGGATGTGCCCGCGCAGGAGCGGCACACTGATTTCCTCAATGCGCTCTGTGACTCGCACGGCACAAAGAAACGATACACGCCCGGAGATGGAGGACGCATCACAGCACCGGGCCGCGAGCCGCTGGTGCTGAGTCCGGGGCTGGGCGTCGCGGTAATCGTGACGCACACGGCGGTCGAAAAGGAATTTTCCGAAAAACCGTGGCGAACTGCGGTGGCGGCACTTTGGAAACTGCCGCCGGAACAAGTGCGCGAAGTCGCGGCGGAAGGCGTGTGGAGCGACAACTGGGCACAGCAGCAAATCCAAAGGCGATATTTTAATAACGAACTCGCACTGCACTCGCTGTGGACAACCACCGCCGGAATGGATTCGCTGAGGCCTGATGCACCGAAAACGGTGCCGCTCGCCATTGTGGGCACCGCGCTTGTCGTGCTACTGCTCGGCGTAGGGCCGGGCGACTTTTTTCTGCTCGGCTGGCTGCGGCGTCGGCGCTGGACGTGGCTGCTTTTTCCCGCTTGCTGCGCGCTGTGCGCGTGGTGGATTGGCCGCGCCGCCGAGCGTAGCATCGGCAGCGATGACCGGCGCGGCACTCTACGCTTTGTGGATGTTTCACGCGACGGGCGCGTCCTGCGCGAACTGCGCTATGAATTTCTGCTCCCGGCACGCGACCGCCAGTGGGAAGTGCGCGTGGAGGACGGTCTCGCTGTGTCCGTGCCTCGCACAAATATCGAAGACTACATCCAGCCTCAGCGCGGCTTTGTTCAGTATCCTGCAGGCAGAATCTCCTCATCCAAGGACTCCGGGGATGCCGTGTTCGAGTGGGAGTCCGCATCGCGCGGGCGTATTCAGCGTTCGCTGCGACAGTGGACACCCGCGCTAATGCGCGTGACCACTTTTCCCGTCGGAGCAAAGGACGACTCAGGCGCTCAGTGGGATTCTCTCGAAGCGAGCAACCTCAAAGTCCGACTGGGTGAAAACAAAGGAGTATTCGTGAATGACGAACCCGTAGCTTCCCAAGGTGGCCTTCAATATTGGTTTTCGGCCAAGGGCGGCAGCGTGCTTCCCCAAGCGCTTCGCGTCATGGATTTCGACGATGCAGAAGACACCGATGAGATGAACGCGCATGTCCAACTCAAAGCCCGCCTTGGCCGCGCCCCAGGCGCGACGGGTGATCTGCAGAGAAGTATTGTGAACGACAATACCCGCAACGAACCATTCAGCCTCGCGTGGCGGAAAGAGGGGAATGTCACGACGATCTACCGGCGCTTCGCCGCGCCACCCGAACCATGACTTCGCTGCTGCGCTCGCTATTTTCCTATCCGCTACTCGCGCGCGAACTCACAGAGCGCGCCGCGCGCCGCCGCACCTACGCGGGGCGCGTGGCCTACGGCGTGGTGCTCTATGCGATGTTTCTCTACGCGCTGCACCGGGTGATAGGCATAGCGGCGGGCGATCCGAGCGGATTGTCTGTGCTGGGCGTGGGGCGCGATTTGTTTTCCGATCTCGTCGTGCTGCAATGCTCGGGCGTTTTCATTTTTCAGCCCGCGCTGATGGCGGGTGTGATCACTTATGAAAAGGAGCGCGACTCGCTCTCGCTGCTGCTGCTCACCGGGATGTCGCCAACGAAAATGCTCGTCGAGAAAACGCTCGCCGGGCTTTTGCCGATGGCGACGCTGCTGCTGCTCGCGCTGCCGCTCGGCGCGATCACGATGGCCTATGGCGGAGTGTCGCCGCAACTCCTCGCGGCGGGATCGTGCGTGGTGCTCTCTGCGTGGTTGCAGGCGGGGGCGTTTGCGCTGCTGTGCTCGGCGTGGTGCCGCACGACGGTCGGCGCGATGCTCTGCTCGTATCTCGTGGGCGCGGTGGTGTTCCTCACACCGGCAGTCGCCTACTCGCTCGGCGTGCGCTACGTGCTGTGGGGCGCGGATGTGCATGGCTTTGAAATCCCAAGCTGGATCTGGGCACACTGGCCGCCGGAGGCTTTCTCGCGGATTCTCTCGGAACAGGAAGGCGCGGCGTCCGTCCTCGCCAGCGACTCCACCGCGCTGTGGCCGCGTCTTTTTTCCACGACGTGGGAACACTGCTCGCCGCTCATCGGCAGCGCGGGCGTTTGCTGGCTGCTTGCGCGGCTCGTGCTGATGCGGCGGGCGTTCGCGCCTGCGAGGACGCGCCGCGTAAAAAAAATCGCGCACTCGACGGTAAAATGGTTCCGCTCCTTCCGGCCCGCGCACGTGGATCTGCCGAAGGACGATCCCGTCGCATGGCGCGAAAGCGGGCGCGGAGTGCTCGGGCGGCGCGGGAGGTTCGCTTATCTCGTCGTGGTGCTCGGCGTGCTCACGCTGGCGATGTCATTTTTTCTGCTGGGCATTTATCCGCGCACGGAGGGGCCGCAGCGGCTGCATCATTTCGCCGTGGTGATCGGCAGCGCGGCGGTGCTCGTGCTTGTGGTGCGCAGCGTGGGCGCGATGCTTAGCGAACGCTCGAACCAGACGCTCGACATCCTGCTCACCACGCCGCTCGGTGCGGTGGAAATCCTGCGCGAAAAAGTGCGCGCACTCTGGCGATACTGGGTTCTCTTTGCGCTGCTTCTCGGCATCGTCTTTGCGCTGCAAGGGTGGTCGGAATACCAATACCTCCGCTCAAACATGATGTGGCGCTCGCTCGGTCAATACTGGCTGTGCGCGGGGCTTGTGCTGCTGGTGTATCCACCGCTGATTATCTGGGTCTCGCTTTTATTCGCGCTGCGGCTGCGCGCGCAGGCAAAGGCGATCATCGCCACGCTCTGCATCTTTGCCCTGTGGTTCATCGCACCGCTCGCGACGCTCCACTTTACCATGCCGAGCTGGCGCGATCAGCCCACAGGGCTGTGGCTCTCGCTGCTCAGCCCGCTCGGCATCCTCGATGCCAACGAACACAACAATCTCGCGCAGTTCTTTGTGGAGGTTTTGAAAAGCGGGCGCACCGTCATCAGCATCGGAAGACCACTGTCACCGGTGCTGTATAATTTTGCCATATACACACTACTCACCCTCGGTGTTCGTGCACTCTGCCTGCGAAAAGCGGAACTATGGCTGAGGAAATGATGCTTTCCCGCTCCACATTTGCGGGGCTCTCTGCCAGCTTCCGCGCTCGTCGCATGGTTCCTCGTTTTCTGCTCCTCCTCTTTCTTCTCGTGATGCGCGCTTCGGGTGCGCTCGAAATCGGCAAACCATTCTGGGGTTTCGACGGCCATGTGCGTCAGGAATCTTTCAATATTCTTTCGTTTGAAGTGCGCAACATCGGCGGGCACGCCTTTGACGGCGACCTCACGCTCGAAGAAGCGCTCGGCGTGGGCAGCTCGCAGGCTCCGTATGTCAGGCATCTCTTCCTCGCTCCGGGCACGTCGCAGTGGGTGCAGTTTTATTTTCACACCGGCTCCTATACCCCCGAGTGGCGGCTCTCGTGGACGGAAGAGAAAGGCGGTGTCATTCCTTTTGAGAGACCCAGTAGCGCTGTGCCCGCGACGGTGATGCTCGCCGATCCCGAATCGCCCGCGATTCGCAATGTGCGAATGCCC
The DNA here is from genome assembly GCA_947476045.1 of Chthoniobacteraceae bacterium. Classification (GTDB taxonomy): domain Bacteria; phylum Verrucomicrobiota; class Verrucomicrobiia; order Chthoniobacterales; family Chthoniobacteraceae; genus SXWH01. The sequence goes on along the minus strand of CANJNZ010000005.1, from coordinate 15,902 downwards.
GTTTTTCCCGAGACACTTTTCCCGCCGACTGTCTCAGCGACAGATGCACTGCACGCAGTCGTGCTCGACCATTCGCCGCGCTGGGACCCACCGCGCAGGCAGGCGTTTCTTGATTGGGTGAAGCGCGGCGGCATCGTGCATCTGCTGCCCGGCCTGAATGGTGAAATGCCCCAATTTACCGAGGAACTCGCGCCGCTCAATGTCACCTCAGACCGCACAACCATCGGTGCCGGGCTCGTGGTGAAACAAAAAGTCTCCCGCTCGGAAATCACCCTCAACTGGCTCGAAAAGGCCGGATTTTCAGCGCCTGCGACGACCAAGAACAATGACAACGGCAACATCAGCGATCTCGACGCGATGCTTTTCCGAAAACTGGCCAGCGCGACCAAGCCGCACATCGCATGGTGGCTCATTTACCTGCTCACCATCGCGTATGTGCTGCTCATCGGCCCCGCGTTTTACGTCCTTCGCAAACGCGACTACCGCCTGCTGCTCGCTGGCTTTGTAGCCACTGTGGTGTTGTTCGCATGGATTTTTACGGTAGTGGGTCGGCGTGGCTATGGTGAAAAACAAATCTACCACTCGCTCGCCATCGCCCACTCGCTCGGCGGTGGTCGTTACGATGTTTCGGAGTGGATTCATGCGTTCGCCACGACGGGCGACAACTATCGTTTCGAACACGTAGGAGGCAGTCAGCTTTACGCTGCTGTGAGCGAAGGCGAGACGGTGCGTGGCGCAGTGACACTTGGCAAAGAGTCGCACTTCGAGGCAGACATGCCGCTCTTTTCATCGCGCCCATTTCTCCATCGCGGCGTGCTTAGCGCGGATGATCTCGGAGTGGAGATTCAGGAGTGGAAAATGGAACCGAATACGGCGAAGGGAACAATCAAGCTGAAGCTGAATTCTGTCATCGCGTCCAAAGTGATTCAGGCGAGGGTTCAGTTTGGTTCGAAATATTACTATTTGATTCCAGTGGCTGGCGGCTTGGAACTCAACCCGGGATCGGAACAGAACGCACAGGCATTTTTCGGCGAAAACAACAATTACTACGACCACGGCCCCTACTACGGAGAGAGCGGTGACAAAAAAGCCGCAATCGAACGGCTGCGCAGTCTGGACAAGCTCTTCATCGCGTTCGCCAACAACGAGCCGTTTTATTTTCGCAAGGGCACCATCACCACGCCGGTTCCGCCGGAGCGTGTGCGACTCTTCATCTACGCCAACGCACCTGCGGGCTTCGACATGAAGAGCGACAAATTTCAATCCGGCGAAAGCTTCGTCCTTTACGTGCAAGACCTCACAAAACCGTGACCCATATGGAACCAGTCATAGACATCCGCGGCCTCCGCCACGCTTACAAAACCCACGTCGCCGTCGCTGACGTGTCATTCACCGTGAACCCTCGGAGCATCCACGGTTTCGTAGGCCCGAATGGCGCGGGCAAAACGACCACGCTCAAAGTGCTCGCGACACTGCTAAAACCACAGGCGGGCATGGTCGCCGTCTTTGGCCGCGACATCGTGCGCGACCGCACGGAGGTGCGCCGGAAAATCGGCTATATGCCCGATCATTTCTCGATGTATCGGCAGATGACCGTGTTCGAGTATCTCGATTTTTTCGGCGCGGCCTACGGACTCTCGCAGGGTCAGCGCGACAAAATCATCGGCGACGTGCTCGCTCTCACCGACATGGCGGGACGCAAAAACGATTTCATCCAGGGACTGTCGCGCGGGATGCAGCAGCGCGTCTCACTCGCCCGCGTGCTCGTGCATGACCCCGACCTGCTCCTGCTCGACGAACCAGCCAGCGGCCTCGACCCGCGCGCCCGCATCGAACTGATGGAAATTTTGCAGGAGCTGAAACGCCTCGGAAAAACCATCTTCATCAGCTCGCACATCCTCAGCGAGCTGGCCGAACTGTGCGACTCCGTGACCATCCTCGATCGCGGCTCGGTGAAATACACCGGCTCCATGCGCGGCCTCATCTCCAACAACGGCGCAGACGACGCCTACGCATTCACGCTCACCGCCGAGCACCCGCCGTTTGTGGACGCGCTCAGCGCCATCCCCGGAGTGAAGACCGTGCAGCAGATCACACCCGGCGAGCCGCGCTACAGCGTCGCGTTTGAAAAAGAGCAGATCACTCCGAACGCACTGCTCTCCGCCGCGCTTTCGAGCGGTGCGCAAATCGTCAGCTTCACCGAGGACGTGAAGCATCTGAACCAGGCGTTCATGGATCTGACAGAGCCGGGCGTGCGCCCGGAATGAGAAATGACGAATTCCGAATTTCGCATGACGAATGAATTACGAATGACGAATGGTGCGCTCGCTCGCGGGGAGCGTGTTGGACGTGCCGTCATTCGCCATTCGTCATCCGACATCCGACATTCCTTCGTCATTCGGAATTCGTCATCCGTCATTTTCCAATGATCGCGCGCTTCCTGCCACTCATCGCTCTTTTCAGCCGCGCCGTTCGCGACGAAGTGCGTGGAAAGTTTCCGCCTATCATCCGCGCCACCGCCGCGCTGTTTTTGCTGCTGCTTGTCGGGATAAATCAACGCAGCTTTGAGTATCAGGCCGCTGCGGGGCAGGGCTTGCTCATGATGATTGCGATGGTGAACTTCTTCGGGCTCACGCTCGTTGGACTTGGCTCATTCTGCTCCGCCATCACCGAGGAAAAGGAGGAGGAAACGCTCGCGCTGCTGCGGATGACGCGACTGAACCCGCTCGCCATTTTGCTGGGCAAAAGCACCGCGCGCTTCGTCGGCGGACTGCTCTTTCTCGCGGTGCAGATTCCATTCACCATGCTCTGCGTCACGCTCGGCGGCGCGGCGCGCGATCAAATCCTGCGGGTGTATGCCGTGCTCGGCGCGTATCTTTTTTTCCTCTGCAACCTCGGCCTGTTCTGGTCCGTCATCTGCCGCCGCACATCGCGGGCGGTGTCACTCACGTTCTTCTGCGGGATTCTGTTTTACATCCTGCCCTGGTTCCTCGCCGGAAGCCTGCTTCTCGGAGGTTTGTTCGGTGGTCCGTCCTCATCAGAACTGGGACTTTTTGAGCGAAGCATCAAATTTCTCATCAGTTCAAACCCGCTCGGCGACATAGCCAGCACGATCTTTAATCGCAGCGGCGGCGGCGGTTTTCCCTTCGCCACAGACTCCCTCCCCTTCCACCTCATCGGCGGTTTGGTTTTTTTCCTCCTCTCATGGGCACTCTTTGATCGGTTTTGCAGCAACGCGGGCGAGGCTGCTCCGCGTAAGCGCAAATCGGCGGGCGGCTCCGCGAATGGCCTCCGCGTGCCACGTCCGTGGCGACTGGCGATTGCGTGGAAGGACTTCCATTTCATCACCGGCGGAAAGAAAGGCATGGCCATCCGTCTGGTGCTTTATGCCATCGTCATCGGCTGCATCTGCGCGTGGTCCAATAGCAACAAATACGGCAGCGGAAACCTCGATTACGGAGACATCGGAGGCATCATCCGCTGGACGGCGTTGATTTTATTCTCGGCGGAGTTTGTGTCGGTCTCCGCGCGTATTTTTGGAGTCGAGAGAAAGCGGCAGACGCTCGGCAGCCTTTACCTGCTGCCGATAAGTCCGGCGCGCATCGCATGGCAGAAAGTTCTCGGCTGCATCATCGGTTTTGCACCTTCCTTTGGCCTCTGGATTCTCGGTTGGTGGATGTATGACGACTGGCAATATCATCACGGTGGATACGGATACGGTGACTACTATAGAAGCGCCGAGTATCAGGAGCGCGTTTTCCTCCAGCAGGCTTTTACCGTCGTTAACTATTTGTTCCTCGGCACGCTGACGGCCTATCTGTCTCTGCGATTCCGCCGCGCACCGCTCGTCATTGCGCTGATTACACTTGGCATGGCGCATTTTCTCTCTGCGGCAATGTTTGGATTCGGTGGCAAGGGCTGGATCGCGTTCCAGACTTTCGTGCTGGGTCTGGCTACTTTTTTCCTCGCCGCGTTCATTCCCGGACGCATCGCGCAATGCGCGGAGGAGGAGTGAGAAATGACGGATGACGGATTTCGAATGACGAATTGTTTGCAACCGCACGGGCGATGGCCTGCCATTCGGAATCCGTCATTCGTTCGTCATTCCCCGCCCGTCATACGTCGTTTCTAAAATGCGCGCACTTTTTGCCCTTTTTATCCGCAGCCTCCGCGAAGATTTACGCGCCCGTCTGCCGCCCATCCTGCGGGCCGCACTGGTGTTGCTGATCCTGCTCATCATCGGAGCAAACCAGCGCAAGTTTGCATGGAGCGGCGCGCCGGGGCGCGAGTTTCTCGGGATGCTGATGATGCTGAACCTCGCCTTCATCGGCGTCGCCGCGCTGAGCATTTTCCCCTCGGCCATAGCGGAGGAAAAAGAGGACGGCACGCTCACTCTGCTGCGCATGACGAACCTCAATCCGCTCTCGATCCTGCTAGGAAAAGGAGCAACACGCCTGATCTCTGCGCTGATGCTCCTGGCGGCGCAGATACCTTTCACGATGCTCGCAGTGACGCTCGGCGGCGTGACGAGAACGCAAATCCTCCACGCCTACGCCATCCTCGGGGCGACGACTTTTTTCCTCTGCAACCTCGCGATGCTCGCCTCGGTCTATTGCCGCACAGCGATGCGAGCGGGATTTCTCACTGGCATCATTGGCGGCATACTCTACGCGGTGCTGCCCTTAATTTGCGCGATCACTTCCTTCAGGCGATGGAGGCCCGGGAATGTAACCACCGGCGGACTTTGGGAAACGATCAGCAACTACATCTTCGAAGCAAATCCCTTGTATGCGATGGGGAGTTTGCTGCTCGATTACCGGCGCAGCGCTTTTCTTTCAAAGCATGTGTGGATCAGCCTAGGCGCAGGGACGCTCTGCTTCCTCCTCGCATGGCTGATCTTCGACCGCTACTGCGCGACCGCCGAAGCAGCGCCGGGGCGCGTGAAGAAAACCAAAAACGGAAAGCCTCGCCGCTGGGCGTATGTGAGCCGCCCATGGCAGCGCCTGCCGCTTGCGTGGAAGGATTTCAATTTCATGGCAGGCGGCCGCTTCGGTTTTTACTTCCGGCTGTTCATGGCAGGATTGATCCTCCTCGGTGCCTGCGGGATTGCATGGTCAAGCTACCAGCGGCAATTGGAATGGGCTACGAACTACGGCAATTCAGAAGGCTCTTACTACAGCAAAGCCAGCGTGGACGCGCGTTTTTGGGAGCAGTTATCAGGGATCTCAATCGTTCTAGCCGGATGGATCGCGGGGCTCGAAGTTCTCTTGATTGCAGGCCGTATTTTCGGCGCAGAAAGACGAAATCTCACCCTCTCCAGCCTCGTGGCACTGCCGTGGAGTGTTGGTAAAATCATCCGGCAAAAAATCCTCGGCTGCCTCGCAGTGCTGCTGCCGTGGATCATCCTCGCCGCTGTGGGCCTTTCGTTCAACTACCGCCAAATCTGGGAGGAAATAATCCGGGAAATCACCAACCTGACGACATTTGATGAATGGGGTAACTATTACCTCCTCACTGCAATCGGCGTGGTTTGCTATGTCTGCACTCAGGCCCTGCTCAGCCTCACTGTATTGGTTTGGTTCTCACTACGGATCCGGCGCGGCGCACTCCCTGCGACCATAGCCACAATGACGGTTGTAAATGTGCTCGGCGCAGTCTGTCTCGATTCACTGAATCTGGATCGAAGAGGAGAAATGCTCTCCGCCTACATCGGTTTCATCCTCACCCTCATCACCCTCATCGCGATGTGTAGAAAAACCCACCGCCGCATCCAACTCGCCGCCGCTGAAGATTAGCGCACGCGTCTTTCGCCTTAAAAAGGAACCGCCCTGCCGACTCTCTTCGCCGGCAGGGCGGGAACCACCTATGGCAATTGTTTAGTTATTCGACGCGATGGCCTTGAGGTCTTCATCGTCGGCCATGCCTTGGATGAGATGCTCGATCGGATGCTCGCGCTTACGGAGTGCACGACGCAATTTCGCCAGCGCGATGTTTTGGAGTTGGCGGATGCGCTCGCGGGTGACCCCGAATTTCATTCCGACTTCCTCAAGGGTGCGGGCAGAACCGCCATCGAGGCCAAAGCGTGAGTTGATGATTTTGCGCTCACGCTCATCCAACACGCCGAGCAAATCAGTGATTTCCTCCTGCATGTTTTTGTCGGACAGGTTTTCGGATGGATCCACGGCGCCGTCGTCGCCGACGATTTCGCCAAACTCCGTGCCGTCGTCTTCATTCATCGGCGCATCGAGCGATGCGGGACGAATACTCACGGTGCGGAGTTGCGAGAGCTTGGATGCGGAAATGCCGACTTCCTCTGCCAATTCCTCATCCGTGGGCTCACGGCCGAGTTCTTCGCTCATACTGATTGCGACGCGGCGAATCTTGGAGATTTTGTCCACAAGATGGACGGGAAGGCGGATGGTCTTCGATTGGTTGGCCAGTGCGCGCTTGATGGATTGTTTGATCCACCACGCCGCATAGGTCGAGAGCTTGCCGCCCTTTGCAGGGTCGAAGCGCTCCACGGCTTTCATCAAGCCGATGTTGCCCTCGGAGACGAGGTCGAGCAGTGGCAGGCCAAGATTGCCGTAATCATGGGCGATTTTGACCACAAGGCGGAGGTTCGCCTTAATCATGTGAATGCGAGCCTCCTTGTCGCCACGCTTGATGCGGGCGGCGAGTTTGATCTCCTCTGCGGGGGTCAAAAGCGGCGTTTTGCCGATTTCTCGGAGGTAGATTTTGAATCCTGAATCTGAATCATCGTAGCGGGACATAAGGCACCTTCTCTTTCTAGTGGTTATAGCAGTTTGGTTTCGGGTCTGTTTGTTTCTCTGCTTTTGGGTTGTTTTGTTTTCTGTCGGATAAAGTTTTCGTAGGAGTTCGTTTGTCACTCCATTGTATGGACGTATGAATAGCGGGTTTTATTCCTTAGAGTCAATCATTTTTTTATCATTCTGTTTTTTTGTTAATATGATTAAAGGCATATTGTCTCAGATTGTTCTACGTAGGATACGTTCAAAGAGATTCATTTATTTGAAAATTATTTCACCAATCTTCAGGGTATTGCCTCATTTTCTCAGGAATAGAAGGCTCACCCCCCTCATCTTTAAGAAAACATCTCCACGCAGCGCGACCTGTGTTGCTGCTGATTCTCAAAATCGAATGGCATCGTGTCGGCGCTGTTTTTCCAAATATCGCCAGCCAGCCCCATAAAAAACTCCCGACGCAAATTCGCGCATTTATTTGGAACTACAAACTTGCTTCTTGCCCGCTCCTTCCGCCCTCATCAGCCCATGCAGCTTATTGACGGAAAAGCGATCGCCCAACGGATCAACGAACAAACCCGCGCAGCAGTCGCGGAGCTAAAAGCCAGGGGCATCACGCCCGGCCTGGCCGTTATCGTCGTGGGTGATGATCCAGCTTCTCACGCTTACGTGCGCAGCAAGGAACGCACGGCAGCAGACCTCGGGATGCACAGCGTAAAAATCGAGATGCCTGCCGCGACCACACAGGAGCAATTGCTCGCCGAAGTCCACCGCGTCAACTCCGACCCAGCCATTCACGGCATCCTCGTGCAGTCACCGCCGCCGAGGCACATTGACGAACGCGCCATCGTCGAAGCACTCGACCCGCACAAGGACGTGGACGGTTTTCATCCCGTGAACGTCGCAAAGGTCGCGATGGGCGATGCCGATGCGTTCGTGCCATGCACACCGCTCGGCTGCCAGCGACTGCTCATTGAAAGCGGCATCGAAACAGCCGGCGCCAACGTCGTCGTGCTCGGGCGCTCGATGATCGTCGGAAAGCCGATGGCGTTTCTTTTGATGAACAAAGGCCGTGGCGGCGATGCGACCGTGACCGTCGCGCACTCACGCACGAAGAATCTCGCGGCAGTCTGCGCGCAGGCGGACATCCTCATCGCAGCCATCGGGCAGCCGGAATTTGTGAAGGCGAATTTCGTCCGCGAAGGCGCCGTGGTCATTGATGTGGGCATCAACCGCGTCTCCGATTCCACTTCGCCAAAAGGCTCGAAGCTCGTGGGCGACGTAGCCTTCGCCGAAGTCGCGCCCAAGTGCCGCGCCATCACACCAGTGCCCGGCGGAGTCGGCCCCATGACCATCGCCATGCTCATGCACAACACCGTGCTCGCCGCACAGCGGGCGGGAAAGTGAGCAAAAATCTCGTAAGCACAGCAATCTGGCGGCTGACGCTCACGACTGCGGCATGGGGACTCAGCTTCCCGACCGCAAAAGCCGTGATGCTCGCGCAAGCCGCCATTCTTCCGGGGCGGCCAGAGTGGTTTCACGCAGCGTTCATTTTGTTTAATCGAATGCTCATCGCAACCATTGTGATGGCGTTGCTGCTGCGAGGAAAAATGCGCGGCTTCACGCGCCTCGAATTTCGACAAGGGCTGGAACTGGGCCTCTACGGCGGACTCGGGATGCTGCTGCAAACCGACGCGCAAAACTACATCGCCGCAAGCACCTCGGCCTTCTTCACACAGTTCACCTGTGTCTTTGTCCCACTCGTCGTTGCGCTGCGGTCAAAGCGAATGCCGTCGGTATTTGTCATCATCGCCTGCGTGCTCGTGATGGCGGGTTGCACCGTGCTGAACGGAGTCGAACTCGGCTCAATCAAGCTAGGACGTGGTGAATGGGAGACGATCCTCGGCGCGGTGCTTTTCACCGGACAGATCCTCTGCCTCGAACGCCCGGAGTTCCAGCGAAACGACATGGGACGCGCGGCCACGATGATGTTTGCGGTGAAAGGCGCAGTGCTGCTCCCATTCGCGCTCGTCGGCGGCGGAAGCGGAATCCTCCAAGCCTATTCCTCCATCGGCGTCCTCTCCATGACGATGCTGCTCGCGCTCGTCTGCACCGTTTTTGCCTACGCCACGATGACCCGCTGGCAAAAGTTTGTGACCTCCACACAAGCCGGACTGATCTACTCCACGGAGCCCATCTTCGCATCCATCTGGGCGCTGTTTTTACCAGCATGGTTCTCGATGTTCGCGCACGTCTCCTACGCAAACGAGCACCTCACGTGGCAGCTCTTTGCCGGCGGCGCACTGATCCTCGCGGCAAATCTCCTCCTCATCTTCCGCCCGAACCAACCCCCGCACGGCACCATCCCGCCGGTGACATAGTCACTTTCCAGATCACTTTTCACCCAACGCAGTATCGAGCCGTGCCGACTCCGCTGCGAAGTCTGCTCCTTCGCCGATGAAATGCGGGCGATGATAGTGAAGGGTCACTTTGGCAAAAGGCTTCGGGATCCAGAGCGCGTCCCATTTTTTCCCGATGTGCCAGCGACTGCTGATTTGAATTTCAAACGGCACCAGACCAATGCCCGTCCGCTGCGCAAGATACAGGACACCCGGGGCGATGCTGTAATTTGGCCCGCGCGGGCCGTCGGGCGTGATGGCGATGTCATTGCCTTGGGCGAGAGTCCGTGTGAGTTCCAGAAGCGCCGCAGCACCGCGCCGGGAACTGGAGCCGCGCACCGCGCCCATGCGAAAACGCTCCGCGATTGCCGAGAGCCAGCCGCCATCCTTGCTCGCGCTCGTGAGCACTTTCAGCGGCACCGCTTTGCGTGGACGAACGCGGTATTGAGCAAGCGTTCCGCCGAGCAGCCGGTTGTGCCACAGGCAGAGCATGAGTGGAGAACGTCGTCTCGGATCTAGAAATCCCGCCTCATCCACGCAACGCAGGCGCATGGTGAGTCCCAGCAGTTTCAGGATTCCCGCAGCGGGAAAGGATGCGAACTGCTGGGCAGCGGTGATTTTTGGCGGACTGACGGGCTTGCTCACCTTGCACGAATGACGGATGACTGCGGTCGAAAACAATGCCGAACTGCGCAAACCGTGTTTTTCGTCATTCGCAAAGACCGGACAAATCCACTACAACACTGCCATGAATCTCCCACGCCGACCACGCCGCCTTCGCTCCACTCCGCAACTTCGCGCCCTTGTGCGCGAGACTGCGCTCAGTGCGGATGACTTCATCCTGCCGCTTTTCGTTTCGGAAAAAGTGAAGGGACGCGCGCCCGTCGCCTCGATGCCCGGTGTTTTTCAGCTTGATGAAAACGAACTGCTCGTCGAGGCAGGTGCGGCGCACGCGGCGGGAGTGCGAGCCGTGCTGCTGTTTGGAATCCCGGCAACGAAAGACGAGCACGCCTCGGGTGCCTGCGCCGAAGATGGCGTGGTGCAGCGCGCCGTCCGTCGGCTGAAGCGCGAACTGCCCCAACTCATCGTGATGACGGACGTCTGCCTTTGCGAATACATGAGCCACGGGCACTGCGGCGTCACCGAGTTTCACGAAGGCGTGGCACACGTCCACAACGACGAGAGTGTGCAAATCATCGTCGCCATGGCAGTCTCACACGCACGTGCCGGTGCAGATGTGGTCGCACCGAGCGACATGATGGATGGCCGCATTGGCGCCATCCGTGCCGGACTCGATGAAGCGGGTTTTCACGACACGATCATCATGAGCTACGCGGCGAAATTCGCGTCCGCATTCTACGGCCCGTTTCGCGATGCCGCCGAAAGCGCACCCAGCGCGGGTGACCGGCGCAGTTACCAGATGGACGCCTCCAACGCCAGAGAGGCGCTGCGCGAAGTGGAACTCGATATCAACGAAGGTGCAGACATCGTTCTCGTGAAACCCGGCCTCCCGTATCTCGACCTCGTCTGGCGCATCAAAGAACAATTTGGCCTGCCCACCGCCGTCTATAACGTGAGTGGTGAATACTCGATGCTCATCGCCGCCGCATCCAAAGGCTGGCTCGATGAACGCGCCTGCGTAATGGAAATGATGACCGCCTTCAAACGCGCCGGTGCCGACCTCATCATCACCTACTGGGCCCGCCAGTGCGTCGAGTGGCTGAAGGCTTAGCCCTACGCTGTGCGACGTCCGAGTTTACGCTTCACGGCGTCAATCATGTCGTTCATTTCGCGCAGTTTTAGCAGGGAGGCGGCGAGGCAGAATGCGCCGAGACTGAGGGCGATTGTGATGAGGAGGGCGGTAGTGCGGAAGGCGAAGCCCATGTCGGGCCATTGCGAAAGGAGCAGCCACTTGGAGCCCCAGCACACGAGTGCGAGCACGTCGCTGGCAAGGAAGATTTTTGCGAGCACTATGATGAGCCGCTTGGTTTCGAGGCGTGCGATTTCCTTCCTCATGCACCAGTAGAGCAGGCTGAAATTTGTGAGCGCCACGAAGCCGGTGCTCAGTGCGAGGCCTGTGTGGCCGTAGCCCCACCGGATGAAGAGCGAGTTCAGCCCGTAGTTCAGTGCGATGGAGAAAAAGCTGATCACCATCGGCGTCTTGCGGCGACCGATGGCGTAGAAGGCGGGCGCGAGCACTTTCATCCCGGCGTAGGCGGCGAGGCCGGTTGCGTAGAAGCGGAGGGCGGCGGCGCTTTGCTCGATGTCGTGAGTGCCGACTTTGCCGTGTTCATAGATCACGCTGAGGATCGGATCGGCGAGCATCCACAGACCGACGCTTGCGGGCAGGGTGAGGAAAAAGACGAGGCGGATTCCGCGTGCGAGCGCGCCGCGAAAATCAACGCGATTGCCGAGCGCTGCGCTGCGCGAAAGGAAGGGCAGGATGACCGTGCCGATTGCGACGCCGAACATTCCGAGCGGAAGCTGCATGAGGCGGAAGGCGTTGTTCAACCACGTGACGGAGCCTGTTTCGCAGTGCGTGGCGAAGCTGGTGTTCACCATCACATTCACCTGCACGGCGCTCGCGGCGATGACGGCGGGGGCCATGTTGCGAAGCACGTCGGCGACGCCGGAGTCGCGCCAGTTGAAATCAAGACGCGGATGGTAGCCGATGCGCCGCAGCGACGGGAACTGGATGGCGAGTTGAAGAAAACCGCCGATGAGCGTGCCATACGCGAGGCCGAAGAGCGCGTGACGGCCAAAGCCGTTGTCCATCCACCACGCGAGCGTAAGACCGCCGATGATGCTGCCGATGTTGAAAAACGAAGACGCCATCGCGGGCCAGCCGAAGACGTTTTTTGCGTTCAACATCCCCATCACCTGCGCAGCGAGCGAGACCATGAGGATGAACGGGAACATCACAGCCGTGAGTTCCGAAGTAAGCGCCGCGTCCTCGCCGGTGAATCCGCCTGCGACAAGGCCGACGAGTTGTTTGGAAAAAATCATTCCCAGCACCGTGATGACGCCCATTACGACGAGAGTGAGCGTGCCGATGCGATTCGCCAGTTTCCACGCGGCGGGCTCTCCCTCGGTGGTGATTTTTTTTGAAAACACCGTGATGAACGCGGTCGAAAGCGCGCCCTCTGCGAAAAGATCGCGGAGCAAGTTTGGAACGCGGAACGCGGTGAGGAAATATTGCAGCGTCTTCGTTCCAAAGAGCGTGTTGAAGAGAACTTCGCGCACAAGCCCGAGCACGCGCGAACACATCACGGCGAGGCCGACGATGGCGGTGGCTTTGCCTGTGCGAGGGAGTTTGGAATCAGCCATTGCCCGATGCTTTGCGGAGGCGATCCATGATTGCGATGCCGAGCCCCTCCTCGGAAACGGACTCCGCGATGATGCGATTCATGCCCATCGAATCGAGAATGCGGAGCTTGGCGAAAAGCGTGGAGGCGGCCTCCTGATAGTTCCCCGTGCGACTGAGGATTTCGACATGGGCAAAACCTTTCTCCTGTGGCGGGCTGCACCAAGCGAGCAATCCCACCGGACCTTTCCCGGCGGGCAGTGGCACAGCGTCCCGCGGCAGAAGGGTAAGAGGCGTGCGTGGGGCGTAGTGACTTTTAAGCTGACCGGGGCCCTGCGGTAATTTTTTCCTCGGGGAAGTTTTTACTTCTGCAAAATCCCAAAGCTGTCTGCGCGTCACCGGTCCGTCGCGCATCACCCAAAGAACGCCTTTGCTAGGCATCACAATAGTGCTCTCCACTCCAATTTCACACGGGCCATCATCCACGATGAGATGGATGCGTCCGCTCAGTTCATCAAAAACGTGGGCGGCAGTCGTGGGGCTGATGCGCCCGAAGCGGTTCGCGCTCGGCGCGGCGAGCGGCTGACCAAAGCCCTCGATGATTTCTTTGAACAGAGGCTGCGCACTGATGCGAACTGCCACCGTGTCGAGTCCGGCGGTGACGACATCCGGGACTATCGGTTTGCGCGGGAGAACTAGAGTGAGCGGCCCGGGCCAGAATTGCTTGGTCAGTTCTTGCACCAGATTTAAATCTTCATTTGGAATCACACAAAGATTTGTCAGCCAGTCCAAGCTCGGCAGATGCACAATCAGCGGGTCGAACCTGGGTCGCTCCTTTGCATTGAAAATGCGGAACACCGCCTCGGGATTCAACGCCCACGCAGCTAGCCCATAAACGGTTTCCGTCGGCAGCGCGACGGGGTATCCGCCAGTGAGCAAATATACAGCCGCCTCGATGGCATCGGCGCGCTGAGTAGATGTTCGGACTGGCGCGATCTGCGTCTTCATTTGCGCTGTAACGCTGCGCGAGCGTCGCGGACGGCAGCAGCGGCTTCTTCCACGGTCGCGCCAAAAGCAGTGAGGTGCCCCATTTTCCGCCCCGGCTTGGGCGCGGCCTTGCCGTAGAGGTGCAACTTCACGCCCGGCACGGCGAGCGCGGCGGCCCAGTTCGGCTCGCCGTTCGCCCATTCGTCGCCGAGCAAATTCGCCATCGCAGCGGGGCTGAGCGATTCCGTGCCGCCGAGCGGCAAACCGCACACGGAGCGCACCTGCTGCTCGAATTGCGAAGTGACGCTCGCGTCAAAACTGAAGTGTCCGCTGTTGTGCGGACGCGGGGCGAGTTCGTTGATCACGATCTGGCCGTCGGCCAAAAGGAACATCTCCACAGCCAGCACGCCGACGAGATCGAGGGCCGCCGCCACTTTGCAAGCGAGCGAGCGCGCCTGCTCCGCCACTGCGGCGGGAATTCGCGCCGGACAGTAGGTGATGTCGAGAATGTGGTTCGCGTGTTCGTTTTCGCACACCGGCCACGTCGCGATTTCGCCATCCACGCCGCGCGCGACGAGCACAGAAATCTCGCGCTCGAAAGTGATGAACTTCTCCAGCACCGCTGGTTGTCCGTCGAACGGCACCCACGCCGCCGCGAGATCGTCGCCCGGCACGAGTTTGCGCTGGCCTTTGCCGTCGTAGCCAAAGGCTGCGGTCTTCAGCACGCCCGGCAGACCGATTTCACGCGCAGCGTCTGCGAGCTGCAAGGCGCTCTCGACACGACGGAACGGCGCGACAGGCAAACCGGCGCCTGAGAGAAATTCCTTTTCCCGCAAACGATGCTGGCAGATGTGCAGCACACGGCCCGCAGGCCGCACGGGACAATGCGCCACCGCCCACTCGACTGTTTGCGACGGCACGTTTTCAAACTCGAACGTGAGCACCGCGACGCGCTTTGCAAACGCACGCACAGCAGCTTCATCGTCGTAGCGCGCCGTCACTTCGTCATCGGCGACCTGTCCGGTCGGCGTGTCGCAATCCGGCGAAAATGTGATCACGCGATAGCCCATGCGACGTGCTGCGATGGCAAACATCCGGCCGAGTTGACCGCTGCCCATCACGCCAAGGGTTGCACCCGGATGAATCGGCCCGCTCATGGCAGCTTCTGCCCCAGAACGTCGTTGGTCTGTTTTTTGCGAAAGGCGATCAGCGCCTTGCGCACGCGCACGTCGTGCAACGCGAGGATTCCTGCGGCGAGCAGGCCCGCGTTTTTTGCACCCGCCTCGCCGATGGCCAGCGTCCCGACGGGAATTCCGCCGGGCATCTGCGCGATGCTCAACAGCGAATCCAGCCCGCTGAGCGCACGACTTTGCACCGGCACGCCGAGCACCGGCAGATGCGTGTGCGCCGCGACCATCCCGGGGAGATGAGCCGCGCCGCCCGCTCCGGCGATGATTACCTGAATCCCCCGCCCTGCTGCGGCTTTCGCAAACTCTGTAAGCAAATCCGGCGTGCGATGCGCGGAGACAATGCGCGACTCGTGCGGGATGCCGAATTTCTCCAGCATCTCGACGGCGTGCTTCATCGTCTCCCAATCGGACTTGCTGCCCATGATGACTGCGACTTGCGCGTCTGTTTTCATCCGTGTGAGTGAAATATGCCGCACAGCGGGTGTCGAGCGCGCTGTGAGCCCTGATGATGTGCGTTCGACATTCGTCACGCATTCAGTTTTCCTCACTCGCCATGTCGTCCGAACTTCCATCGCCACCCCGCGAAAACATTGTCCTCATTGGTTTCATGGGCAGTGGAAAATCGGCCATTGGCCGGATGCTCGCGAAGCGGCTGAAGTTTCGTTTTATGGACACGGACACCATCATCGAAGAACGCGCCCGGATGCCGATTAAGGACATTTTTGCGAAGCACGGTGAGGCGTATTTCCGTGAACGCGAAACAGCAGCGCTCGCATCGCTGGCTGGAGGACGAGGTCACATCATCGCGACCGGCGGCGGAATCGTCACACAAGCGCGCAATCTGCCGCTGCTCCACAAACTCGGCTGGGTGGTGCTTTTGAAAGCCGACCCCGACGAAATCTTCCGCCGCGTTGCGCACAATAAACAACGCCCGCTGCTCCAGGTGGAAAATCCGCGTGAGCGCGTGGAAACCATGCTCGCCGAACGCCAGCCACTTTACGAAGAGGCCGCCGACTTCAGCGTGGACAGCACCGGCCTCCAGCGTGAAGCCGTCGTCGAACGCGTGCTCGAAGGCGCGAGGAAAGTCTTCGGCTGGAAAGAAACGGCGAAGCTCTAGAGCATTTTCTATTCATTCTGTCGCATACTGGGCATGGCGAAGGAAATTGAGGCAGTGTGCTGTGGTGAAGGTGTCCAGTGCTGAGGCGGTGGCGCGGATCAAGCCAGTCCAAGTGCGGCGGGCGGCTTGGCGCAGGTGGGCCTT
>CANJNZ010000004.1 GCA_947476045.1 Chthoniobacteraceae bacterium | reverse complement strand
GCTGCACAGAACTTTGCAACTTCTGAGTGTCCATCCATTTGAGAAAATGCCTCTCCATGAACTACTTGCAAAACATGACTTCAACCCTTTGACACCGCAAGATTGCAACCAATTACTACTGTGGTAGTTACTGCCGGACACTCGTGATGGTTTTCATTCTTTTACTGGTGTTTGGGTTTTGTTTTGGTTGTGACACGGGGGCTGGTGCATAGCGGGCGCCGCATGGTAAGCACAAGCGGTTATTTGTTTTGCGAGAGCCTGATGAGCAGGGAGGCAGGCTGGGTTTCGCCAATGGTGAAAAAGTAGTCAGCGGCTTCAGCCGGACAAACTGAGCGAACTGAAAAAACGCCCAACCCCATTGAGACATTTTTCTGAAAACAAACGCTGTCCCCGGATACGATTGCCGTGCCGGCCGAAGCCGCTGACTACTTTCCTCCACATCGCCCCGCCCTCCAAATCCCGTCTCGCTTTTCCCCGCGAAACTAGAGTGCGGAAAAACGCTCCAATGCTCCAAAAGCGACAGCTTGGTGGTTATCCGACATACATGGGAAGGGCGCATAGTTCGTGGTGGACGCGCCAGCGATAGCGATGCCCACGCGGCGTGCAAGCGCTTTTTTATCCAAACACACGCCAGCGGGAGAAGAAGAGGATGCCGACGAGGGCGAGGAATGGCAGGAGGATGGGGAGCGCGTAGCGGAGGATGTAGCCGAGGAAGGTGGGCGTGCTCACTTTGGCGTGCTGGGCGATGGCTTTCACCATGAAGTTGGGGCCGTTGCCGATGTAGGTCATCGCGCCAAAGAAGACGGCGCCGAGGGAGATGGCTTCGAGGGTGCCGGCGTGGGTGTTGGCGAAGGTGAGGACGTGGGCGGGGTCGGAAAGTGCGAGGTGTTGCTGGCCGAGGGCGGTGGCGAGGAAGGCGAGGTAGGTGGGGGCGTTGTCGAGCACGCCGCTGAGCGCGCCGGTGGCCCAATAGTAGGAGAGGTCGCTGGCGAGCGGAGGGGGGCTTTGCTGGAGGTAGGCGAGGGCGGGAGTCATCGTGGCGAAGATGCCTGCGAAGAGCCATGCGACTTCCTTGAGGGGCGCGAAGTCGAAGTGGTTCATCTCGTGGACGCCGCGCGGTGTGGTGAACCACGAACCGAGTGCGGCGACGAGCATCGTGCCTTCGCGCCACCAAAGCGGGAGCCGCAGCACGGCAAAGAGGATGAGGGCGAGGAAGACGAGGTTGCCGAGGCCGCGAAAGATCCATTCTTCGTGGGCGGTTTCCTTTTCCCGAACGTCGCGCGGGGCGCGGAGGAAGTTCGCGCGATCCACGCAGTAGAAGATGGCTATCAGGCCCGCGACGGCGACGGCCCACCCCTGCCAGCAATGCTCGAAGACCCACCAGAACGGGATTCCTTTCAAGTAGCCCATGAAGAGGGGCGGGTCGCCGATGGGCGTGAGGCAGCCGCCGACGTTGCTGACGATGAAGATGAAGAACACGATGTGAAACGCGGTGACGCGGTAGCGGTTCATGCGAATCCAAGGACGGATGAGCAGCATGGACGCGCCGGTGGTGCCGATGAAATTCGCGAGCACTGCTCCGATGAGTAGAAAGAGGCAGTTCACGAGCGGAGTTGCCTCGCCTTTCACCCGGATGTGGATGCCGCCGCTCACCAAATACAGCGACCCGATGAGCGCGATGAAGCCGAGGTATTCCTCCGCCGCGTGGACGAGCGGCGCGGCATCATGCAGCAGGTAAAACCCCACACTCACCGCCCCCAGCCCCACCGCCACAAGCGGATACCGCCTGTGCCAGAAATGCGGAAACGCAATCGGCCCCAGCGCGATGGAAAGCAGCAAGAGCGCAAACGGCGCAAGCAGCCACACGGGCGTGGCATTCATGGCAGTGTCGGCAATCATCATCGTAGAAAGGCTGAGGGTCGCCGTGGGAGAAAGAGAAAAATGGTCGGGGCGACAGGATTTGAACCTGCGACCTCCTGGTCCCAAACCAGGCGCTCTACCAAGCTAAGCTACGCCCCGATACGCGGGGGACGTGTAACCGTGCCGCCGGGAAACACAAGGAGCATTACAATCTTTCGGCGGCGAGGAGGATGCCGGCGGCTTTGTCGAGCGTCTCCTGCCACTCGGCGGCGGGGTCGCTGTCGGCGACGATGCCGCTGCCTACGTGGAAATGCGCTTCATTGCCTTCGATGACAACGGTGCGGATGGCGATGGAGAACTGGCTCTCGCCATTGAACCCGAGCCAGCCAATCGCGCCGGTGTAAAGTCCGCGCGGTGTGGTTTCGAGTTCGGCGATGATTTCGCGCGCGCGCCTTTTCGGCGCGCCGGTGATGCTGCCGCCGGGAAAGCACGCACGCAGCGCCTCGGCGTGATCCACATCGGCGCGCAGTCGGCCCTCGATGGTGGAGACGAGGTGGAAGACTTGCTCGTGGCGTTCGAGCTTCAGCAACTCGGGGACGGTGACGCTGCCAAATTCGCAGACCTGGCCGATGTCGTTACGCTCGAGGTCGGTGATCATGACCAGCTCGGCGATTTCCTTCGGCGAGGTGATTAAATCGAAGGCGCTGTGCTCGTCGGCGAGCGCGTCGGCGCGGCGCGGGCGCGTGCCCTTGATGGGACGCGTGCGCACGCTGGAGCCGCTCATTTTCAAAAAACACTCGGGCGACGCAGAAAGAATGCTGCGGGCACCGAGGCTCAAATACGCAGCGTGCGGCGCGGGCGAATAGTGGCGGAGTGCCTCGTAAAACGCCCACGGGTCGCCGCTCCAAGGTGAGTCAAAGCGATGCGTGAGGTTCACCTGGTAAATGTCGCCCGCGGCGATGTATTCCTGTGCGCGGCGCACCATCGCGTGGTATTCCTCCGGCGCGAGCGCGTGGCGAAAATCGGGACGTTCGCAGTGCACAGTCGTGTCGTCCGCGAGTCGCGAGACGAGGTCGCCTATCTCATGCCATTGCTGCGTGGCGTGGCGGAAGATCAGCGCATTTTCGTAGAAGGCGAAATAGAATGTGCCGTCATATTCGATGCTGCCCGCTGCGAATCCGTGCGGCAGTCCGTCATCGCGCCCGCCTGCGATTGTGCGTTCCGCGAGCGCTGTGCGAAAAGCGGTCCAGTCGCGCGAGATGTGCCCGCGAAACTCCGCGTCCGGTGCCGCAGCAACGATGGAGATCGCATCGGCGTCGGCCTTTGCGGAATCAAAAAAAACAAGACCCGGCAGATGACGCAGCCGTGCGGCGACCTCGGCAGGAGCGAGGTCGAGCGTAATGCGGCGCGGCGCGGCGGGCTGAATAGTGCTTGGCACGCAGTTGCAATTCGCGAGAAGGGCGGGCTTTTCAAATTAAAAATGTGCGCATAGCCTCCACGGACAAATTTTTTCCGCCATGAAAACGCTTCTATTTTCGCTCCTCCTCGCCCTCCCCGCTTTTGCGCAAGACGCAAAGCCCGAGGAAAAACCCGCGCCGGAAACACCAGCGACCGATTTGCCAGCGTTGCCAGCGCCCGACGAAACGCCTGATCCAACAAAAGGCCAGCCCGGAGGACGCTTGAAGCCAGCGCCATCGGTGTTGCCAGACGATGTGCCGCCGCCTGCAAAACGCCCAACCGAACAGATCCGCACGCGCACTGCGCTGAAACCGCCGACTACATCGGCGGATTTGGATTTGCGCATCCGCTACCGCGAGGCGCGCAACCGCTCGGCAGCCGACCCGACTGTGCAAGCTGCGTGGGAAGATTCGCGCGAAGCGAAAACGGATTTCGACAAACGCGAAGCCATGAAGCGCTACTACAACACGCTCTACAAAAAGATGCTCGCGCTCGACAAAGGCATCGCCCCGCTAGTGACGGAGCGCCAGCGCGTAGCACTGCACCGACTCGATCAAACGCGTGTCGAACCGACAATCGATCCGCAGCAGGAAGATCGGAACTAACGCGGCGATTGTTCCAAAATTCCCATTGCCCGTGGCGGAACGGGCCGGTAGTTTCCGCGCGCTTTCGTGAATGGCGCCTTCGTCTAGAGGCCTAGGACGCAGCCCTCTCAAGGCTGTTACACGGGTTCGAATCCCGTAGGCGCTGCCATTCCAATTTGGCCATGTTCAGTCTGGCCACGCGGCAACTAGAGCATATTAAATGAAACTATAGCCGCAAGAGGTAAACCATCCGAGGGCATCCTTGGCGGTGACCTTGGCCAGTGCGGCGGCGATGGATGGGATGAGGTCGTCCCATGTGCGGGGTTCTGCGGCGCGGAGCAGGGCCTTGAGTTTGCTCCACATCTTTTCGATGGGGTTTAGATCCGGGGAGTAGGCGGGCAGAAAGACTGCGGTGGCTCCGGCTTGGGTGATGTGTTCGAGCGCGGCGGCGACCTTGTGTGTGGCGAGGTTGTCCATGATGACGATGTCCCCAGCTCGCAGTGCGGGGCGGAGGACTTTGCCCACGTAGGTGGTGAACACTTCGCTGTCGGCGGCTCCCTCGATGGCCATGCAGGTGGTGCTGCCGTCCAGGCGCACGGAGGCGAGCATGGTGGTGGTGCGCCAGTGGCCCGCGGGGGCGCTGGCGTGGCAGCGTTCGCCGCGCGGGGCGCGCCCGCGCAGCCGGGTCATGTTCGTCTTGGCCGCGCTTTCATCGAGGAAGACGAGCCGCGCCGGGTCGAGGCCAGACTGCTGCCGCCGCCAGCGCCGCCGCGCCCGCGCGATGTCCGGACGCCCCTGCTCGCTGGCGCGCAGTGTCTTTTTTTATATGAAAGCCCCATGTCCGCGAGCACGTAGTGGATGGCGGGCAGGGTGCAGTCCAACTCCACAGCCTCGCGCAGTTCGCCCAGCGTCAGGTCGGGCTTGCGGGCGAGCAGTTCGCGCATCCGGCTGCGGTGGGCGGCCTGAATCTTCGGCTTTGCCCCGGAGCGGTGGTGCTGCGGGGCGATGTCCCCTATGGCCCGACGCTGCGCCAGCAGCTTCTTGACCATGCCCAGCGAGACCCGGTAGCGCCGCGCCACCTCCTCCCGCGTGCTCCTGCCCTCGTCGTAGGTGGCCACTATCCGGGTCCGCAAATCCATGGATGTCGTTTTCATCCCTCCTTGTAGCACTCCCACCAGAAAACGGCTACAGTTTATTTCAATATGCTCTAAGTTGGTCGCAGAGCCACAGAGCCTTGTCCTTGCAATCGCCCTGACGCTGACGGGCTGTTTCTTCCGGCGCAGCGGGGGTGTAGGGGTTCGCCATATGGTAGCGGAAGGAACGCCCCTGATGCATGAGCGCCTTGACCTGTTCCATGCTGGGCTTCTCACTGTTGCCGAGCGTGTTCATCACGTTGCGAACCGGAGCCATGTAGCGTTCGTAAGGTGTGTAAGAAGAAGGTGACCCGAGATCCACTCCGGCAAAGGCCGCGATTTTGACTGAGAGGAGGGCGATGATGGTTAGAGCGATTTTCATATTTGCTATATGGGCTATAATTTCTGTATTTAGTTTTAGCCAAAACCGTGCCAACCATGTCTGTTTCTATAGTATTTATGGTATTCCGATGCTCGGAATCCCGATACTATTTCCTATTATATCATTCGTTTGTTGCTTGTTTTGTTTTACTTGCGCATTTTTTAATCACACTTTTACACCCTGAGTCATTTTCGTAAAATATTTTATAGTTTTTATATTTTTTGGAATAACCACCTTCGCCCATTCTAAAAACCTACGACGGCATTCACCCGGCTTCGCTTGTATTCTCAAAATTGAAAGACCTGCGACCTTCTTAGTGACGGCTAAAAAGAGCCCTTTTTACCTCCCTGACTTCTGGCACATCTGTCACTTCTTTGTGGATTAGCAAAGACCGCCCTTGCCAGCGTGCTTCGCTTCCGCTGAATTGCGCCCCCTTTTCCAAATTTATGCTCAGCGCAGGTATCGTCGGTCTTCCAAACGTCGGCAAATCCACACTCTTCAACGCCGTCACACGCACCCGCAAGGCGCAGGCGGCGAACTATCCGTTCTGCACGATCGATCCGAACGTCGGCGTCGTCACCGTGCCCGATCCACGGCTCGAAGTGCTTAGCAAAATCAGCGGCAGCAAAAAGCTCGTGCCCGCCGCGATTGAATTCGTGGACATCGCGGGCCTCGTGAAAGGCGCGGCTTCCGGCGAAGGTCTGGGTAATCAGTTCCTCGGTGCCATCCGCGAGGTGAACGCCATCGTGCAGGTCGTCCGCTGCTTTGAGGATGCGGACATCCACCACGTCTCCGGCACCGTGGACCCCGTGCGCGACATCGAGGTCATCAATACCGAGTTGATTCTCGCTGATCTCGCTGCGGTGGAGAAAAGGAAGGATCGCCAGTCAAAGAGCGCACGTAGCGGCGACAAACTCGCCAAGGCCGAAGTCGCGCTGTGCGAAAAGCTGATGCCGCATTTGAACGCCGGAAAACCCGCGACGACGCTCGACCTTTCCGACGATGAGAAAAAACTGATGAAGGAATTTTTCCTCCTCTCGGGAAAACCCACCATCTTCGCGTGCAACGTCGCCGAGGCTGAT
The DNA here is from genome assembly GCA_947476045.1 of Chthoniobacteraceae bacterium. Taxonomy (GTDB): domain Bacteria; phylum Verrucomicrobiota; class Verrucomicrobiia; order Chthoniobacterales; family Chthoniobacteraceae; genus SXWH01. The sequence continues at coordinate 99,991 of CANJNZ010000004.1, read as the reverse complement.
CTCGGCGCACTGGCGGAGGGCAAGGACTGCGTGGCAAAGCCATTCGTCGAAGCCGTGCGCGCCTACGCAGCGGCGCATTTCGGCACGGAAGCCATCGTCATTTCCGCGCAAATCGAGAGCGAACTCAGTGAACTCAGCGACGCCGAAGCCGCCGAATATCTCAAGGGCATCGGCGCAAAATCCAGCGGCGTCAGCGAACTCATCCGCGCCGTGTATCACCTGCTCGGCCTGCGCACCTACCTCACCACCGGCGAGCAGGAGACGCGCGCCTGGACCATCCGCGCAGGCGACAAAGCGCCCGCCGCCGCCGGAGTCATCCACACCGATTTCGAGCGCGGCTTCATCGCAGCGGAAGTCATCCACTACGACGACCTCGTCGCGCTAGGCACGATGGGCAAAGGCCGCGAGACCGGCAAACTCCGCATCGAAGGCAAGGAATACGTGATGAAAGACGGCGACGTCGTAGAGTTCCGCTTCAACGTGTGATGCGACGGATACGCGCAGCAGCTTGGGATTGCTGTTTCGGAGTTACGGGCTAAGCTTCCTGCCATGCGAAATCTTACCGCCATACTGCATCGTGGAGAATCGGACGAAGGAGGATTTTGGGGCACTTGCATCGAAGTTCCCGGAGCCAATGGACAAGGCGAGACCGAGGAGGAATGTCTGCGGGATCTCGCCGACGCGGTGAAGCTGATTCTCGAAATCAACGAAGAGGAAGCACTGCGAGACGACCCCGCCGCCGTGAAGACCATTCTCTCCGTCGCGTGAAACAGCGCGAACTGATCCGCCATTTGCAAGCCAGCGGCTGCCAGTTGCTCCGCGAGGGTGGAAGCCATTCCATCTACACAAATCCCGCCAACGGTGTTCGTGAAGCAATCCCGCGACATCAGGAAATCAAGAAACACCTCGCACGAAGTATCTGTCGCCGGCTCGGTGTTGAAGTAACGAAAGGTGCCTGATGGAAACTCCTGAACCCACGCCAGAATCGCCACCTCAGGACATATCGGCTGAAGCAGAGGAATTTCCAGACAACGTCTGCCCTGTCTGCGGCGCGAAGCTCATTTCGGAAAAGTGCAAAGTCGTCTGCCGCAGCGAACGCTGCCGCTACCGGATCATTTTCAACTGCGCAGAGTTTTAGCCGCACGCCGCAGCGCCCCCTCTACTTCCCATCTCCGCCATACTGCGGCTTCCAGATCCACGGCAGCACATTTGTTCTTCGCGCGAACGTCTCCCATTTCGCGGAAAGGTCCTTCACTTTTTCCGGCTCGGCGCTGGCCATGTCGTGCATCTCGGTGCGGTCGCTGCTCATGTCGTAAAGCTCCCATGCGCCCGCCGCGCCCTTGGCCACCAGCTTCCATGAACCTTCACGGAGGGCACGGTTGCCTTCGTGTTCCCAAAAGAGCGGCTGCGTGCGCTGGATGGGTTTTTCACTGAAGGCCGGCACGAGGCTCACTCCCTCGGGCGGTGTGATTTTTTCACCTCCGCGCTCGGCGGGAAACTTCGCGCCGCTCACGTCGAGGCACGTCGCCATGATGTCAATAAGATGGCCGGGCTGGCTGTTCAGCGCGCCCTTCGCCTTAATGGCTGCGGGCCAGTGCGCGATGAGCGGCGTGCTGATGCCGCCCTCGTGAACCCAGTGTTTGTATTCGCGGAAGGGTGTGTTGCTCACGTTCGCCCAAGCCTTGCCGTAGCTGATGAAAGTATCTGCCGACCCCGGCATCACGCCCGGACCGCCGAGCACCGGCCAACCGTCGCGCGTGCGCTTTGGCCGCACATCGCGAAAGATAAAGTCCGCAGCGAGCGGCGGCAGCGTGGGCTTGTCCGCACGCACATCCTTTCCGTCGCGACCCATTGCCTCCGCGCACGCACCGTTGTCCTGGAGAAAAAAGATGAGCGTGTTGTCGAGCTGCCCGTCCTTTTTCAACTGCGCCACGATGCGCCCGATGCCCGCATCCATCCGTGCCAACTGCGCCGCATACACCTCCATGCAGCGCGCTTCCCAGTCCTTGTGCGCGACTTTCTCCCAATCCCCCGCCCTCTGCGAAACATCCCACTTCGCATCGGTGATACCCAGCGCCTTCTGCTTCGCCAGGCGCGCCGCACGCACCGCTTTGTAGCCCGCATCGTATTTGCCTTTGAATTTCGCGATGTCCTCCTCCGGCGCGTGGAGCGGCCAGTGTGCGGCAGTGTAGGCCACATACAGAAAAAGCGGCTCGCCCGCGTGGTCGCGCTTGTGCTCCGCAGCAAAACGCACCGCGTGGTCGGTAACTGCATCGGTGTAGTAATAGTGCGCGGGCTGGTATTCGGGATCGGCAAACGCAGAAATGTTCTTGTTGTCGCGCGTCAGCGTGCCGGGATCGAAATAGTTCCCCGCGCCGGTGAGCGTGCCGTAGTAGCGGTCGAAGCCGCGCTGTCTCGGCCAGTCATGCGTGTCGCCATCGTCGCGGACGTTGCGTGCGACGTGCCATTTCCCCACCGCGTAAGTGCCGTAGCCCGCCGGCTTCAGCGCCTCGGCGATTGTCACGCAGTGCGCGTTCAATTCCCCCCGATAGCCCTCGCGTCCGCTATCCTCCACCATGTGCCCGATGCCCGCCTGATGCGGATAAAGTCCCGTGAGCAGCGAAGCCCGCGTCGGGCAGCAGCGCGCAGTGTTGTAAAACTGGGTAAAACGCAGCCCGCCCGCCGCAAGCTGATCGAGATTAGGCGTCGGGATTTCCGATCCAAAACAACCGATGTCCGAATACCCCACATCATCGGCGAGGATGACGACAATGTTTGGCTTGGGTGCCGCGAGCGCGCTGGTGGTGAGAAGCAGGAGAAGAGCGAGGTAACGCATGGCTGAGTTGGTTCACAGGAAGCGCAACAGTCCAGCGTAGAATCACACGGAAGCGTCCCTCTCAATAGAACCCTATTTGGGACAGCTGCGCTCAATGCGAAACACGTGCGGCATTTGATCAGATTGGTTTTAAGTCACCGCTAAAGAACCTCGCGCAAGAACGGTGCGGTGCGGCTTTGTTTGTTGCGGGCGACTTCTTCGGGGGTGCCGTGGGCGACGACTTCGCCGCCGGCGGCTCCGGCTTCGGGGCCGATGTCCACGAGGTAGTCGGCGTCGGCGATGAGCGAGAGGTTGTGCTCGATGACGATGACGGTCGCGCCTTCGTCCACGAGGCGGTGGAGGACTTTGAGAAGTTCGGCGACGTCGGCCATGTGCAGGCCGATGGTGGGTTCCTCCAAAAGATAGAGCGTGCTCTTTGGCTCGCGCTGGCGGCGAAGGCGGGAGTTCGCATCGCGGGCAACGCCCTGCACGAGTTCGGTGACGAGTTTCAGCCGCTGTGCCTCGCCTCCGCTGAGCGTGGGGCTGGGCTGGCCGAGGCGGAGGTAGCCGAGTCCGGTATCGCAAAGCAGTGCGAGCGGGCGCTGAATTTTTGGCGCGGCTTTGAAAAAGTCCGCCGCTTCCGCGAGCGACATCTGCATCACATCGCCGATGCTCTTTTCGTTGTAGAGGACTTCGAGCGTGGCGGGGTTGAAGCGCTGGCCGTGGCAATCGAGACAAGGGTGGTAGCTGGTCGGCAGGAAGGCCATCTCGGTGCGGATGACGCCCTGACCGCCGCACGTTTCGCAGCGTCCGCCCTCGGTGTTGAAGGAAAAGCGCGACGCGGTGAATCCGCGCATCCGTGAGAGCGGAAGCTGTGCAAAGAGCGCGCGGATTTCGTCGAAGACGCCGAGATACGTGGCGGGCGTGGAGCGCGATGTTTTGCCGATGGGTGATTGATCCACTTCATGCACGGCCTCGATGAACTCCGCGCCCAGCAGCTTTACGCCCTTGGTGGTTTTATTTTTCAGCGCCGCCTCGACTGCGGGCTTGAGCACGCCGCGCATGAGCGTGCTTTTTCCGCTGCCGCTGATGCCGCTGAGCACGCTGAGCCGTCCGATGGGGAAGCGCACCGTCACGTTTTTCAGGTTGTTTGCACGAGCGCCACGCACTTCGAGCCACTTCACATTTTGCAATGTGCGCCGTTCGCCGCGTGTCGGGTGCTTGAGCGGGTGGCGAAAATATTCGCCGGTGAGGCTGCGTTTGTTTGCCGTGATGTCGGCGAGCGGGCCGATGGCGACGACTTCGCCGCCGAGCGTTCCGGCGCGGGGGCCGAGGTCAATGATGGTGTCGGCGCGGCGCATTGTTTCCTCATCGTGCTCGACGACGACGAGCGAGTTTCCCTTCGCGCGGAGTGCGGTGAGTGTGTCGAGCAGCGCATCGTTGTCGCGCGCGTGGAGGCCGATGGTGGGTTCGTCGAGCACGTAGAGGACGCCGCGCAAATTGCTGCCGAGTTGCGCGGCGAGGCGGATGCGCTGGCTCTCGCCGCCGCTGAGTGTCTTGGCGCTGCGGTCGAGTGAAAGGTAGCCGAGGCCGACTTTGCCCATGAAGGTGAGCCGCTGTGCAATTTCCGGCACGATGTCCTGTGCGATGGCTTTTTCCTGCGGGCCGAATTTTAGCGAAGCGGAAAGTGCTAGGGCTTCACGAACAGCGAGCGTGGTGAACTCCGCGATGGTCTTTCCCTTCAAATGCACGGCGCGGGCCTGCGCGTTGAGTCGCGTGCCAGAACACGACGGACACGGTGCGGCTTCTCCCTCGTCGAGCGATTCGCTCTGGCGTTCAAGATCGAGTTCCTGTTCGAGTGCGGTATCCAGACGCGGGTTGACGCGTTGCTTCCACACTTCGCCAAAGCCACGGCATTCGGGGCACCAGCCATGTGGCGAGTTGTAGGAAAAGAGACGCGGGTCGAGTTCCTCAAACGACTGCCCGCAGTCCGGGCACGCGTGCTCGGTGCTGAGGATTGTCCCTTTTCCCTTCGCATCCACTGCGCGGATCGTGCCGCGTCCGATGGTAAGCGCGCTCTTCACCAACTCCTCGATGCCTTGCCGCTGCTTGCCCTTTGCTCCCGCCGTCGTGTGTTCTCCAACGAGCACCTCGATCGTGTGCTCGCGGAAACGCTCCAGCTTTTCAAAATCGGCGACCTTCACGAGCCGTCCATCCACCAGCAGCGTGTCGAAGCCCTGACGCTTCGCCCACTTCGCAACGTCAGTGTGAAAACCTTTCCGTGCTTTGATGAGTGTGGCGAAAACTTTCACGCGCCCGCGTTTCACCATCGCCTCGACACGTCGCGTGACAGACGCCGCCGTCTGGCGCTCGACTGCACAGCCGCAATCGGGGCAGTGCTGCACGCCGAGTTTGGAAAAAAGCAGACGCAAAAAGTGATAGACCTCGGTGACTGTGGCGACGGTGCTTTTTCCGCCACCGCGAGTGACGCGCTGCTCGATGGCCACGCTCGGCGGCAGTCCCGTGATGCGATCTACATCGGGTTTTTCAAGCTGCTCCACGAACTGCCGCGCGTATGGCGACATGACATCAAGGAAACGCCGCTGTCCTTCGGCGAAGAGCAGATCGAAGGCGAGCGTGCTCTTCCCCGATCCGCTCAGGCCCGTGATGACCACGAGTTGATCGCGCGGGATGGCGAGAGAGATGTTTTTTAAATTGTGCTCACGCGCGCCGTGAATGCCGATGCTGGACGACGGATGCTGGAAAATCGCGGGAGAGTCTTCGGCGACGATGGCGGTTGGTTCGTCCGAAAAATCCATTGCCCGTTCGCTCGGACGTGAACCTCCGCTCAACATCGCACGGAGATAGCGGCCTGTGTGCGATTCCTCGATGGTAGCGACTTGCTCCGGAGTGCCTTCCGCAACGAGCTGGCCGCCGTCTGCACCGGCCTCCGGGCCGAGGTCCACGATGTAGTCGGCGCATTTGATAACATCGAGATTGTGCTCGATGACGAGGAGCGAATTTCCCTGCGCGACGAGGCGCTCAAATACACGAAGAAGCAACGCGATGTCGTCGAAGTGCAGGCCAGTCGTTGGCTCGTCGAGGATGAGCAGATTGGGCCGCCCTTTTTCGTTGGTTCCGCTGCCAGCGACTAGACGTTCGACGAGCTTGAGCCTCTGGCTTTCTCCACCGCTGAGCATATTGAGCGGCTGGCCGAGGCGCAGGTAGCCGAGCCCCACCTCCTCCAGCACACGTAGAGGTTCGAGCACTCGCTTTGCGCCGAGTTTTTCAAAATACACCACGGCTTCAGTGACGGTGAGTTCCAGCACTTCGTGGATATTTTTACCCGCGAGTGTGACTTTCAAAATGTGCGGCTGGTAGCGTCGGCCCTCGCACTCGGGGCAGCGGATGAAGACGTCGCTCAGAAATTGCATCTCCACTTTTTCAAATCCACTGCCGCCACAACGCTCGCAGCGCCCGGTGCCGCCGTTGAACGAAAATGCGCTGGCGGTGAGTCCTTCGCGGAGCGCGTGCTCCGTGCAGGCGAACAATTCGCGCACTCGGTCGAAAACACCGAGGTAAAGCGCGGGCGTGCTCTTCGGTGTGCGTGCGAGTGGCGACTGATCCACGAGGATGACCTGCCCGACTTGCTCTGCGCCGGTCAGCTTTTTTACACGGCCCGGTGTGTTCTCGCTCGCGATGCCATGAGCGTGCAGCAGGTTTTCATAAAGCACGCGATGGACGAGCGTGGATTTGCCAGAACCGCTCACGCCAGTGACGCACGCGAAGACTCCAAGCGGCAGACGCACGGTGAGATTACGAAGGTTGTGTTCGCCCGCGCCTTCAATGCGCAGCCATGTCTTGGGTGTTCGTCGCGTTGTAGGAATGGGGATGCTCTTTTCGCCAGTCAGATACGATCCCGTGAGCGAGGTGGTAATTGCAGATTGAAAATTGCAGATTGCTGATTGGGTATTGCTCCGTGCTTGGCCGCGTTTACTTGCTCCGCGCGCACCTCCCGCGCTTGCGCCAATTTTCAATCCGCGATCTGCGATCTGCAATTTGCAATGATTCAGCAGCGCCGACATCTCGCCGCTAAACACAAGCGATCCTCCCTTTTCACCACGCCCCGGCCCCAGTTCGACGATGTGATCCGCTGATCGCATCACGGATTCGTCGTGCTCGACGACTAGCAGCGTGTTGCCTTTGTCGCGCAGCGATTTCATCACGCGGATGAGCCGTCCCGTGTCGCGCGGATGAAGGCCGACGCTGGGCTCGTCGAGGACGAAGAGCGTGTTCACCAGCGATGCGCCGAGGCAGGTCGTGAGGTTTACTCGGGCGGTTTCGCCGCCGCTCAGCGTTTTGGTCGCGCGGTCGAGCGAGAGATAGCCGAGACCGACGGAAAGCAAGTAGCCGAGGCGCGCACGGACTTCGCCCACGAGCATCTCCGTCGTGGAGTCTTTGCGAATGTCCGATGGTAAATTGCTGATGGTCGCGTGCAATTCACCGATGGGCATCGCTTGCAATTCCGGCAGTGTTTTTCCGGCGCAGCGGAAGTTGAGCGTCTCTTTGCGATAGCGACCGCCTCCGCAATCGTGGCACTCGGTGTAATTGCGATAACGGCTCAGCAGCACGCGAACGTGCATTTTGTAGGCCTTGCTTTCTAGCCAGCGGAAGTAGCCGACGACGCCATACCACAGCCCCGCATTCCACAGATCTTCGCCGCTCCGCTTGTTCGTGCGGTTCCAGTCTTCGCCGTGCAAAACCCACTGCTGGTCGGCGTGCGGAAGATCGTCGAAGGGCACACGCGTGTTCACTTCCTTCGCGGTGCAGGCGCGGAGAAGATCGCGCTGGCAGTCCGCGCCGCTCTCGCCGCCGAATGGTTTCACGCACACTTGCGCGATGCTCAGCGAGCGGTCGGGAATCGCGCGATTCAGATCAATCGTGATGGTGCGGCCGAATCCACGGCATGTCGGGCAGGCACCTTGCGGATGATTAAAGGAAAACAGCCCCGGCGATGGCGGTGTGATGTCGAGGTCGCAATGCGCACAGTGCCAGCCCGTGCTGTGCGGATGGACGGCTTTCGTTTCGGGATTGATGATTTGAACTTTCCCGCTGCCGAGACGCAGCGCGTTTTCCACAGCCTCGGTCATGCGTGCACGCGCTTCTGCTGCGATGGTCACGCGGTCTTGGATCACTTGCACCACGGCTGGGAGTCGCTTCACCTTCTGCGGCTCGTCGGTGCGAACGATCACGCCATCCATCCACACGCGGAGGTAGCCTTGCTGTTTGAGAAAATCGAAAAAGTCAGACGGCTTTGTTCCCGCAGGCGCTGGCACTCCGAACGTCACGAGCACCGCATCGCCTTCGCTGAAAGTGCGCGCTTTCGTCGGCCCGCCGCAGTGCATCACCTGCTCCACGATACTCCGCGCAGTCTCGGGGCGAATCTCGCGCTGGCACTCGGGGCAATTCGCCACGGCCAGTCGCGGGAAGAGCAGCTTCATGTAGTCGTTGATTTCCGTCATCGTGCCGACGGTTGAGCGCGTGCTCTTCACATTGTTCGTCTGCTCGATGGCGATGGCGGGCGGGATGCCTCGGATTTCGTCCACGCGCGGCTTGTCCATGCGGTCGAGGAACTGCCGCGTGTAGGGCGAAAACGTCTCCACATAGCGCCGCTGTCCCTCGGCATACACGGTGTCAAAAGCGAGCGAGCTTTTCCCTGAACCACTCGGGCCGGTGACGACGATCAACTTACCGAGTGGCAAATCGAGGTCGAACCCCTTCAGATTATTCTGCCGTGCGCCAAGAATCTGAATGCAGCCGAGGGCTGGCGTGATGGTGAGAGCGGGTCGTTTTTTTGGCATCGGCAAAATGGACGCGCACTCTGCGCGATAGACCCGCTCTTTTGCAACCGATGCCGCGTCACTTTTCCACGGCGGACACGGAGCCGCCCTTTTGAAACTAACCCTGCCCCGCCTCGGCCTTCATTTTCGCGGTGAGCGCACTCACACGCTGCTTCATGATTTTGCCGGACTTAAATTTCACCGTTGCCCGCGCCGGGATGACAAAATGGCTGCCGGGCTGGTTCGGGTTTCTGCCGACACGCGGTTTCGTCAATTTCACCTCAAAGACACCGAAGTTGCGCAGTTCGATGTTGTCGCCTTTGGCGAGCGCCTCGACGATGTGATCGAGTGTGCGCTGAACCACGTCGAACACCTCGTGCTGAACGAGGCCGGTTTCATTGCTGATGCTTACTACGATTTCGCGTTTGGTGAGTGTGCTCATAGTTTAGGGAATTTCGCGGACATCAAATGTTGGCGGTTCTGTGACGGCAAGCCATGAATCTCTATAAAAGCGATAATTCCTTTAGCTAACTTCCTCACTATTTAGTCATCTAGCTAACCAAACCGGCCTGCACAAAGTGGAATGCACGCGTCCTTCAGGTTCTGATGTTTTGGGCTGACGCTCGACTCGCGTGGAAAGTCCGCTATTTCCCGCGCGTGCCAAACTTGCCAGCCAGCTCGAAAAACCGCGTCGTCATCACGGGGATGGGCGTCATTTCGTGCATCGGAATCGGGCGGGATGCGTTTTGGCGGAGCATCCGTGAAGGGCGGAGCGGCATCGGGCGTGTGACGTTGTTCGACGCCACGGGCTGCGCGGCGAAGTGCGCTGGCGAAGTGCGCGACTGGCGTGGCGTGGATTTTTTTCCGCCGCATAAATTGAAGCGCTTTGACCGCTACGTGCAGTTCGCCGTGGCGAGCGCGATGCTCGCGCTGGAAGATGCGCGCCTGCCGTGGTCGAAGGAGCAACCTCAAGCGCGCACGGGCGTCAGTTTCGGCACGGGACTCGGCGGTGTGGCGCAAGCGGAGCACGAGCACGCACGATTTTTGGAAAAGGGAATCCGCAGCGTAAATCCGGCGCTGGCTTTCCAAATTTTCGGCGGCAGCGGGCACAGCAACATCGCCATCGAATGCGGACTGCGCGGCGTGGGCACGACGAACTCGAATTCCTGCGCAAGCGGAGTCATCGCCATCGGCGAAGCGCTGCGCTACCTGCGCGACGGCTGGGCCGATGTGATGCTCGCGGGCGGCGCAGAAGCACCCATCTGCCCGCTCACATTCAGCGCATTTGATCGCATCAGCACGATGAGCCGCTGGCAGGGCGAGCCACCCGCCATGGCGTGCCGCCCATTCGACAAAGATCGCGACGGTTTCGTGATGGGTGAGGGCGGCTGCACGCTCGTGCTCGAAACGCTCGAACACGCACGGCAGCGCGGCGCGCACATCTACGCCGAGGTGCTTGGCTACGCGATGAACAACGACGCCTTTCACATGACCTCACCGCTCCCAAGCGGCGAAAGCGTAATCGCCTGCATGAAAGCCGCGCTCGCCGACGCCGACATCGCCCCCAACGAAGTGGACTACATCAACGCCCACGCCAGCAGCACACAACTCAACGACGCCAACGAAGCCATGTGCATCCGCGAAGTCTTCGGCACCAAGACGCCGCCCGTCAGCGGCACAAAACCCTTCACCGCCCATCCGCTCGGAGCGACCGGCGCGATGGAGACCGCCATCTGCGCACTCTCTCTACAAGACCAGTGGCTCCCGCCAACACTCCATCACCAAAAGCCCGACTGCGACCTCGACGTCATCCCCAACACAGGCCGCAGCGCCCCGCTCCGCATCGCGATGAACAACGCCTTCGGCTTCGGCGGCATCAACTCCACGCTCGTGCTGCGCAAGTGGGTTTGAATCCGCAGGAAAAAATCCGGCAGCATCAAGGGCGGATGCCGGCTAGTAGTCGATTCGGACGATGGTAAATTTCCGGCTGGCTCCATTGGTTTCCAGCATCACGCGCTGGCCGTGCTCTGCACCAAGAAGTGCGCGGCCATTTGGCGAAGTCCAACTCACGAAGTCGGGTTCGAGATAAACTTCATCAACTCCGACGATTCGGTGGATCTGCTCATGTCCATCGGGGGCACGGACGGTCACTTTCGCGCCGAAAACCGCGCCCTCCGGCGGCGTGGACGGCGGCTCCACAATGCTGGCTGAGGCGAGGAGCATTCGTAGATGATTGGCTCGTTCGGATTCGGCGTCCTTGAGCGAAGCAAGTTCGGTTCGAAAGCGACGGGCACCGTCCGCAGTCATGTAGTTCGGCGCACCGGGAGGCAGACCCGTTGAAGCACGCTTGCGCACAGAGCGCTCAGGAGGTGTGTCGTCTTCTTTTGTGAATGCCTTGCTCATGCTGCGTTTAATTTTGGAAGCATCAATCTCCCCTGCTTTTCAGGTCAAGCGCGGCTAGATGAAACGCAGCGGCCCGGCGGAGGCGGGGATGAGAGTGTGCTTGATGAGCAACTCGCGGTATTTGGCGATGGCGGATTTTCCGGCGGGGCCGATGTCGAAATGGATGTGCTGCGTGAGGTAGCGCTCGCGGATTTCTGCGGTGGCGAAGTCGTCCTCGCGCACGATGTCGGCGATGTGCGCGGTGCCTTCGCGTTTGAGAAGGCGCAGGGCTTCGGCTGCGGGAATGCTGGCGGCTTCTGAGCGCATGGCCCAGAGCGCGAAGACGAATGGCAGGCTGGTGCAACATTTCCATTCCTCGCCAAGATCAAGGAAGCGCCAGTCGCTCCCGGCCTTCTCCTGCTCGATGCGGAATTCGATGGCTTGATTTCCGATGAGCAGACGGGCGTCGCCTTCGGTGCCGAACTCGGGATGAAGGCCGTGGAATTCAGCGAGCAGGATGCGGAGGAGGTTGGCGGAGGTGAGCGAGGCTGGGTCGAGTGCGATGCGGCGGATGTCGTGCAGTTCGCCGCGATAGGCGAGGAAGACGCTGAACACCGCGCCATCGCTGGCGACTGCCGCTCCATCCACGAGGTGATAGTGCGGATCTCGGAGCGCTTCGAAAACGGGGACTAGCGCGACATCGAGTTCGTGCGCTGCGAGCATCCGTGCAAGCGCGGAGGGGTGATCGAAGACGACCGGGCCATCGTAGGCGCGGATGAGCGGGCGGGAGTTGAGGTATTTCACGCAGCCGATGCGGAGTCCGCGAAGCGCGGCGAAAGGGTCGCCGGTGTTCACGCGGAGATGGGCTCCTGTTCGGTGCTCCGCTGTTCAATCGGACGATACCAAGTATCCCGCTGCACGGGGTCGCGCCCGGCTTCGATGATGGCTTTGCGCAACGCGGTGACGGACTGCTCTAGCGGCGTGTGCGCGCCGGCCATGTGGAAGATTTTCTCGTCCATGATCGTGCCGTGCAGATCGTCCACGCCGTAGTTCAAAGCGAGCGCGGCCATCGGCAGGCCGAGACTGATCCAGTAGGCGGTGATGTGATCGAAGTTATCGAGGTAGATGCGCGAGACGGCGAGGTTGCGCAGTTCGTCGAAAGACGAGGTGCGCTGGATGTGCTTCAACTCGGGCCGCGCGCCTTCGCTCTCGAACGCAAAAGGGATGAAGCCGGTGAAGCCGTGCGTCTCGTCCTGCAATTCACGCAGACGGCGCAGGTGATCCACGCGTTGCTCGGTCGTCTCGATGTGTCCGAAGAGCATCGTCGCCGTGCTGCGCATCCCCATTTGATGCCACGTCCGGTGAACCTCCGCCCACTCCTCCGCGGTCTCCTTCCCTTTGCAAATGCGGTCGCGCACCGACTGGTCGAAAATCTCCGCACCACCGCCGGTGATCGCGCCCAGTCCGGCATCGCGAAGGATCGCGAGCGTCTCGGCGATGCTCTTTTTGAAAACACGAAATGCGAGATGCCGCACCTCGACGGCCGTGAATGCCTTGATGAAAAGCGCGGGGCTGAGCGCGCGCAGGCGGCGGATGAGATCCACATACCACTCCGCGCCGAGCGTTGGGTGCAGGCCGCCAACCATGTGGACTTCGGTGATTCCCAGTTCCAGCCCGCGCGCCACCCGACGTTCGATTTCCTCGATGGTCAGTTCAAATGCATGCGACTCGCTCTTTCGCGCGCCAAACGCGCAGAACTGGCAGCGTAGGATGCAGTGGTTCGAGTAGTTGACGTAGAGGTTGCGGATGTAGGTGCCGACGTTTCCGTTTTTGCGCTCGCGGATGATGTTTGCGATGCAGCCGAGCGCGTTCAGATCCTTGCTGCGGTAAAGCTCCACGCATTCGGTGTCGGACACGCGTTCACCCGCGAGCACTTTTTCGTAAACGGGCCGCAGCCCGGCCGGGATCAGTTTCTCTGCAATCGTTGGCATCGCGCCCACTTTCCGTAAAACGCGCCACTCCGTCCAACGCTTTCGCGGCACCATGCAAACTTCTGGCTTCACTCCGGGGCGTTTCGTCTGGCAGGGTTCGACATGGCAACTCTCGACGCCCAATTCTATCAACCGGCTGATCAGTTTTTCCCCGCCAACGCATCCGTCGCGCTCACCTACGACGACGTGACACTCGCCACGCTGCACAGCGATGTGCTCCCGCGCGACGCAAAGCTCGACTCACGGCTCCACGAACGCCTCGCGCTCCACTTGCCCATCGTCTCCGCCGACATGGACACAGTCACCGAGGCACCGATGGCTATCGCCATGGCGCGCGCGGGCGGACTCGGCCTCATCCATTGCAACATGCCGGAGCGCCAGCAGCTCTCCGAGGTTTCGCGGGTGAAAAACAACGTCCACGGACTCATTCAGGACCCCATCGAAATCGGCCCCGACCTGCTCATCGGTCAGGTGCTCGAAATGATCGAAGCGCGGCGCTTCGGCTTCAGCACATTTCCGGTCGTGGATTCCAAAAACAAACTCCTCGGACTACTCCCCGGCCACGTCGTCCGCCAACGCTACGCTTCGCGAAAAGTCGCCGACGCAATGATGCCGCGCGCGCAGGTGCAGACCATCCACGAGCGCGAACTCGGCTCCGATCCCATCGCCGCAGCGGATCGTTTTTTCACCGCCCACATGGGCATCCATAAATTGCTCGTCGTCGGCGACGGTGACACACTCTGCGGACTTTTCACGCTTTCGGACATCGAGCGCATCCTCCACGAGCGCGGCTCGCAGTTTAAGCCCGCGCGCGATTCGCAATTCCGCCTGCTCTGCGGTGCGAGCATCTCGGCCACGCGCAAGACAGACGGCACGCTCGACCGCGACCGCATCCTCGCGCACGTCGGTGCACTCGTGGAGCGCGGCTGCGATGTCGTCGCCGTCAGCACCGCGCACGGACACAGCGCGGGAGTCGGCGAGACGGTAAAATTGATCCGCGCCGCGTTCGCCGACCTGCCCATCATCGCAGGCAATGTCACCAGCGGAGCCGGCGTTGAATTTCTCGCCGAGTGCGGAGCCAACGTCATCAAAATCGGCCAGGGCCCCGGCTCCATTTGCACTACGCGCGTCGTCGCCGGCGTCGGCATCCCGCAACTCACCGCGCTCTACGTCGCCAGCCGCGCGGCGGCAAAAAAAGGCGTCACCATTATCGCCGATGGAGGCATCGTGAAAAGCGGCGACATCGTCAAAGCACTTACGCTCGCCGACGCCGTCATCTGCGGCGGATTGCTCGCCGGCTGCCCCGAAGCGCCCGGCCAGATCATGGAAATCAATGGTAAGCTCTACAAACAATACCGTGGAATGGGCAGCCTCGTCGCCATGCAAGCTGGCAGTGCCGCCCGCTACGGCCACGTGGATAAAGACGCCACGCGCAAAGTCGCCGCCGAAGGCATCGAAGCCCTCAAGGAAGTCAGCCCCGCAGTCGAAACTGTCCTCACACAACTCGCAGGCGGTGTTCAAAGCGGCCTCGGCTACCTCGGTGCCAGAAATCTCGGTGAACTCCACGAAAAAGCCCGCTACATCCGTGTCACCAGCGCGGGACAGCGCGAAAGCGCCCCGCACGACATCATTGAAGTGAAAGCGGCGAAGTAGCTGCCTTCTACACGCCAGACCGAGCGTAGATCGTTTCGAGGGGGAGCGTGAATTCCAACTCGGGGATGCGAAGTTCCGTTCCACCTTCAGGCAGGTGTTCAGTCATCCAGCCGTCTGATTTTCGGCGGTAGATGGTGACTTCACGTTTGTCCTGCGCGACGAGGATGTAGGTGTGAAGCGTGGGGATCATCTCGTAAGCGAGGAGCTTTTCGCGGCGATCTATACGTTCGGTGTCTGGCGAAAGAACTTCGACGATGACGCTGGGCGTGTCGCAGAAATAATTTTTCTGCCCGGCGGGGTCGCAGTTCACCATCACGTCGGGATAGTAAAACCAATCGTTTTCCTTTTTTTGAATGTGCGCCTTCATGTCGTTCATGAAGGCTTCGCATTTTTTGCCTGCGAGATGGTTGCCGAGCGCGCGAAAGATTTCTCCTGCGATTCGATTGTGGGCGAGGCTGGCACCGGCCATTCCCACAATCTCCCCGGCAAAGTATTCGTGGCGGACTTCGCTCAACAGTTCCCCAGCGATGTAATCCTCGGGGCTGATCCAATTCGTCGTTTTACGAGCGGTGCTCATGGCGCGGAAAGTAGCCTTTCAAACGACGCAAAGTCAAACGACCCGTGTGGTGTCGGCGCTAGGACGCCTTCTGCCGTTTGCGCAGGGTGATACGTTTGATGCGGTCGCTATCGGGGGGGCTCCATGTGGCGACTTCGGGATCGTCTTTGAAGGCGTTGTGGACGATGCGGCGCTGGTAGCTGTTCATCGGCTCAAGCTGGTAGGAGCGCCCGGTGTTGCGGACGATGTCGGCGAGTTGTTTGACGCGATGGACGAGATTGTCGTCCTTCATTTCGCGCCAGTGCTCCACGTCCACGACGACGCGTGGTGCATTTGGGTCTTTGGAAAGGAGCATCCGGTTGAGGAGCGTCTGCATGTCTTCGACAAGCTCGCCGTGCTGGCCGAGGAGGCGCTCTTTTTCGGGCGAGTAGATTTGGAGTGTGAGGCCGTTGGGCGTCTCGAATTCCTTAATCTCGAAGGAAAAGTCGAGGTGCCCCAGCATTGTGTCGAGAAGTTCCTTGGGCGTTGCTTTCATGGCGAACAGGTTTTTAGGCCACCGCAAGTTGTTGCGGCGCGTCCGTTTTATTGCGGTTCAGCAGCAGTTGGACAATCGAAATGATGTTTTGCACTGACCAGTAGAGCGCGAGCGCACTGGCGAAGTTGTAGCACATGAAGATGAAGATCAGCGGCATGAACATGAACATCTTGCGCTGGGCGGGGTCGCCGGTCTTCGGGGAAAGACTCATTTGCAGGAACATGGTGCCGGCCATGAGTAGCGGAAGCGGGTTGATAGGCAGGCCAAAGATGTGCGCCACGGTGTCGGGCGAAGCCAAATCCTTTACCCACAGAAAGCCGTGGTCGCGAAGTTCGACGGCTTTTCCAAGCATGTTGTAGAAGCCGATGAAAATCGGAATCTGAATGAAGATCGGCCAGCAGCCGCTGAGTGGATTGACACCGTGCTTTTTCCACAGCAGGCCCATTTCTTTTTGGAAACGTGTCGGATCGTCTTTGTATTTGTCCTGAAGCTTTTTCAGCTCGGGCTGAACGACAGCCATTTTCTTCATGCTTTTGTTCGCCTTGTTTTGCAGCGGCCAGAGCAGGGCTTTGACAAAGACAGTGAGGAGAATAATGGCGAACGCGTAGCTGCCGAGCCATGCGTAGAGCGCGTTCATTGAGTTGAGCAGCAGGCGGCTGAATGCTCCTGTGGGAATACCGAGGAACGATCCGTAATCGAGCACGTCGCTCTCGTGATGATCGAGCAGGCGCAGTCGGCGGTATTCACGCGGGCCGGCGTAAATCTGGTAGCTGCGCGTGATGGATTGCCCGGCAGTGAGTGCAAACCCACCCGGCACGCCGAGCGCGCCGTCCACTTGGTGAAATACCGTGCTTTTGTTCACTTCGTGGCCCGTGGGGCGCCAAGGCGTGACTTTGCGCCATTCATCGGCGGATATGTCGGAACGCTTTGCCCAAGCCGTTTCGCCAAGGAGCGGTCGCTGGTCTTCCTCCGATTTTCCCTCTTCACCGAGCACGGTGATCATGGTGGTGAAATACTGGTTCGTCACAGCGCCCCATCGCATGAGATCGCCGTCTTGCCTGAACACAAGCCGCTCGGGATGGCTCCAGAAAAGCATCCCGCCTGCGGAGAAATAATTGACGTCTTTGAAATTGTTCTGGCCATCGCGCCACCAGTCGAAGCCCTGATACAGGGGCTGCTCGCGGGTGTTGATGATCGCCGCGCTGCCCGCGTGTAGGAAGTATTTCGGCACTTTAGTCGTAACAGGGCCGACATTGGTGTGGGTCACTTCAAGGCCCACGAGGTATTCGCTTCGCAACTTCACCCGGCGCTTGTCGGATTCGTCCGGCTTGCGTGGCAGCGAGAATTTCTTTGTAACTTTGATTTGCCCGGATTCGGACCCATTATCTACTCGGCCGGGCATCATGCGCTCGAAGGTGACCACGCCGTTCGCTTCGTCCGCGATCATTGTCCACGGGAGATTCGTTCCTTCGCCCGGTGTCTCGGCGAGTGCGCCGATCGGGATGCTGCCGAATTCATTGAGCACGATGAGCGTGCCCTTCTCTTTGTTTTCGTAATGCTCCTTCAGCACGACGCGCGAGATGCCGCCGCCTTGATTGGTAAAAACGTAATCCACCGTTCCGGGCTGGCTCGCGAGGGTCTTCGTCTCTGCCGGGATTTCCGGCTGCGCGGGAACTACAGGAGTGGTCGGTCCAACCGCTGGATTTGCCGGGGTTACTTGTGCAGTCGCGTCGGGCGGCGCTGGCGTTGCGGCTTTGATTTTCTCCTGCTCAGCGATGTAACGCTCATGATCTTCCTTCCACTTTTTGGAAGCAGCCTCCTGCTTCGGCTTGCCGATAAAGAAGTGATAACCCAGCGCGATGCCGAGCGTGACGATGATGATGAGGATTCCTTTGCGGTCCATAGGTCAGTGTGAAAGTTGAGTGTGTTCCGTGGGAGTTTTCGGTGGGACGGGATCGTATCCGCCTTCGCACCACGGATTGCAGCGGCAGATGCGCTTCAACCCGAGACGCGAGCCCCGAAGGAAGCCGTGGTCCTCGACGGCCTCGGCGAAATATTGCGAGCAACTCGGCTCAAAACGGCAGCCCGCGCCCGGCCCCGCCAGCCAGTGGAGGAATGGCGAAAGCGTCAGCTTGTAGATGCGGATGAGCAGCCGGACGATGAACTTCATGCGAAAAGGCCGCGATTGATCTGCGAAAGTCGCGCGGCACGCGAAATAATTCTGCTCATTCCCGAAAAATTCCCCCGCGTTTTGCAAGCTGCGTCCACTCCTCCCGGAGCACCTCGAAGCTCACTCTGGAGGCGGAAACTTTGGCGACAATGACCAGCCACAGCCCATCGAGAAACTTCGCCCGATCATGGCGGACGATCTCGCGCAATCTGCGTCGCACACGATTACGAACGACCGCCGAGCCGACCTTGCGGGAAGTGACGATGCCCACGCGTGCGCAAGAATCCGCCGCGTTTTTCAACACACCGAGTGTCATCATTTTCCCATGAACCGGACGGCCTTTCTCCCGCACACGCGCAAATTCGGCGGTAAGCGCCAGTCTTGCAGCACGCGGAAAACGGAGACGCGGCACCCGCACTGCGGAGGCCGCGTCGTCGTTCAATGAAGTCAAAGCACTCAGGCTTCTGTGTGCCGGGCAAAATGCACCTCGACGCCTTTCGGCAGGAGGCGCTTGCGTCCGCGTTGGCGGCGGCGGGCAAGAGTAGCCCGCCCGTTCTTAGTGGACATACGCTTGCGGAAGCCGAACTGCTGCTTGCGCGTGCGCTTGGTTGGTTGGTAGGTGCGTTTAGGCATGGCTAGAAAAAGGGCGCGCAGAATAGTGACGGAGGGCAGCTTGTCAACGGCTGTGGCGGGAAATCTTTGCGACAAGGTGTTCGGGGGCCGTCCATCGTGTCCATACAGTCCAGCCCGCCCATCCAGTCGTTGACCAAAACGAACCCGCCACTAAACTGCGCCCGAATGTCCTGCACCAAGATAGACCCGGCGCTTCACCAGACGCGCAAGCCCGATTGGATCAAAGTCCGCCTGCCTAACAACCCCGTCTTTTTTTCCACCAAGGCGCTCGTCACCGATCTGCGGCTGAACACCGTTTGCGAAAGTGCGCAGTGCCCGAACCGCTGGGAATGCTGGAGCAGCGGGACCGCCACTTTCATGATCGCAGGCGAACGCTGCACACGCGCGTGCGGCTTTTGCGCGGTGACGACGGCCAAGCCTTTCGCGCTGGAAGACGACGAGCCGGAGCGCGTGGGCGAGGCGGTCAAGCGGCTGAAGCTCAAGCACGTCGTGATCACCGCCGTCGCGCGCGATGATCTGAAGGACGGAGGCGCCGCACATTTCGCACGCACCATCGAGGCGGTGCGCGCTGCCGTGCCGGAGATCGTGATTGAGGTGCTCGTGCCGGATTTTCACGCCAAGGAGGAATGCCTCGCTCTCATCGCCGCCGCGCGACCACATATTTTTAACCACAATCTCGAAACCGTCGAGCGCCTCACGCCGCTTGTGCGCTCGCGCGCAAAATATCGCATCTCCCTCGCCGTGCTGAAGCGCATGAAAGAAATCGCGCCCGAATTTGTGACCAAGAGCGGCCTCATGCTCGGCCTCGGCGAAACGGAGCCGGAGCTTTTTCAGGCGATGGATGACCTGCGCGAATCCGGTGTGCAGTTGCTCACGCTCGGTCAATACCTACGCCCGAGCGCGCAGCATCTACCTGTCGTCGAATATGTCCACCCCGACTCGTTCAAACTCTACGAGCGTATCGCGTATGACAAAGGCTTCGAGTTCGTCGCCAGCGGCCCGCTTGTGCGCTCGTCATATCACGCCGCCGATTACGACCCGCGCACAAGACATGGTTTGAAATAAACGCGCCGAGTCTTGCCGCGCCCCCTTTCTTTTCAATACACGCAGCAATGCCACAGCCCGCCGCCACGCGCGCCAACGTCGCCGCACTCATTCCCTGCTACTACGAGGAAAAACACATCCGCGAAGTCGCCGCACGCTCGCACAAGCAGCTCGACACTGTGCTCGTCGTGGACGACGGCTCCACGGACAAAACAAGCGATGAAGCCCGCGCCGCTGGAGTGGACGTGGTGAAGCACGAAAAAAACGCTGGCAAGGGCGCGGCGATCAAAACCGGTCTGCGCACACTGCTCGCGCGGGAGAATATCGAATTCATCCTCATCCTCGATGGCGACGGTCAGCATCTGCCCGAGGAAATCCCGCACTTTCTCACCGCAGCGAACGACACCGGAGCGCCGATGATCGTCGGCAACCGCATGGGCGACACTCGCGACATGCCCTTCGTGCGCCGCATGACGAACCGCTATATGAGCTGGACGATCTCACGCGTCATCGGCCAGCGCGTGCCGGATTCGCAATGCGGCTTCCGCATGTTTCACCGCGCGCTCGCGGCAGAATTTCTTGCAGTCGAAAGCGCGGCGTTCGACTTCGAGACCGAGATGCTCGCGCTCGCCGCGCGCAAAGGCTGCAACATCGGCGCGGCCACCGTCAGCACGATCTACGGCGACGAAGTGAGCAAAATCCACCCGGTCCGCGACACGCTGAAATTTTTCAAGCTGCTCAAGCGCCTAAAGAACGAGCGAAAGGCTCACTAGTTTCACACGTCCCCTCCCTCTATTGGGGAAACAAATTGCCTCTACGGGGGTTCTTTCCCAACCTGCGTGACCGCCTGCGATGAATGAAACCACAAGCTCCCAAGCTGATGCCTCCGGTGATGATCCGGAGCGCGATCTCCGGCTGATGGGGCGCGTGAAGCTGGGCGACGAGGAGGCGTTTCGCGAACTGGTGGAGATTCACCAGCACCGTGTCATCGGTGCGGTTGCGCGGATGCTGAGCGACGAGACTGAGGCGCATGACGTGGCGCAGCAGGTTTTCATCCGCGTGTGGAAAAGCGCGGCGCGATGGGAGCCGACGGCGAAATTCACGACGTGGCTCTACACAATTCTGCGCAATCTCGTTTTCAACGAAAGCCGCCGCCGTGCGCGTCATCCTGCGCACTCGCTTGATGCCATTCAGAATGAAGACGAGCGTCCGCAGCAGTTCGAGGACGAGGGAACGAAAGCGCCCGACACCGCGTTGCTCGACGAGGAAATGCAGGACGCCATCGAGCGAGCGATTCAGGAATTGCCGGAGGCGCAGCGCATGGCAGTCGTGATGCGACGCTACCAGGACGTGAGCTACGAGGAAATCGCCGAGGTGCTCGAACTCAGCGTGCCTGCGGTGAAGAGCGTCCTTTTCCGTGCTCGCACGGAGCTGCGTGAAAAGCTGCGCCACTATCTCGAATCTTAGCCGCTGCGCTGTGGACATTCACCCGCAACTCCGGCGATAGTCCGCGCCATGTCGCGTCTTTGGCCGCTCATTCTTGCGCTCGCCGTCGTCATCGTCGGCCCCATCGTGCTGCGGCCAAAGGGCGACGCAGCGGCGCTCAATGGCGAGAGGAAAGTCATCGTCGTCAGCCCGCACAACGAAGCTATCCGCGCGGAGTTTGGCCGCGCATTTCGTGAATGGTATCGCGCCAGCACCGGCAAGACGGTGACCGTGGACTGGCGCACGCCCGGCGGCACTAGCGAAGTCAGTCGCTACCTCACCGGCGCGTATTTCGACGCCTTCCGCCAGCACTGGACGCGAACGCTAGGCCGCGAGTGGAATGCGGAAGTCGAAGGCGGCTACGCGAATGCGAAGCTCGTCCTCGGCGACGCGTCCGAAAAAGACACGCCCGCGCAGGCCGCACACCGCGCATTCCTCGCGTCGAACGTCGGCGTTGGCATTGATGTGTTCTTCGGTGGCGGCAGCTACGATTTCATCAAGGCCGCAGGGCAAGGGCTGCTCGTGGACTGCGGCTATCTCGATGCGCACCGCGATCTTTTCGGCAAAGACAAACCGATCCCGCCCTTCGTCGGCGGCGAGCCGTATTACGATGAAAAGGGACGCTGGCTCGGCACGACCATCGGCGCTTTTGGAATCGCGTGCAATCGCGACCAGCTCGCACGCCTCGGCCTTCCAGAACCGCGCCGCTGGGCCGACCTCGCCGACCCACGCTATTTCCGCAGCCTCGCCCTCGCAAACCCCACGCAAAGCGGCTCGGCGAACAAGGCTTTCGAGATGCTCATCCAGCAGCAGATGAACGAAGCCGTCGCCGAAAATGCCGGTGGAAAAACGGAGGACGCTGCCGTTGCCGAAGGCTGGCAGCGCGCGATGCGATTGCTCCAGCGCATCGGTGCAAACGCGCGTTACTTCACCGACTCGTCTTCAAAAATTGCGCTCGATGTGGAAGCTGGCGAGGCGACCGCGGGGATGACGATTGATTTCTACGGACGCTTCCAAAGCGAATCCGTCCGCCGCGCCGACGGCAGCTCGCGCATCGGCTATACGAACGCCGAGGGCGGCACGAGCTTCGGCGTGGACCCCATCGGTCTGCTACGTGGCGCGCCGCATCCCGAAGAAGCAAACGCCTTCATCCAATTCGTCATGACCGACGGCCAGAAACTCTGGGGCCAAAAAGCCGGCACACCCGGCGGCCCGCGCCAGCACGCGCTCCGCCGCCTGCCTATTCTCCCGTCGCTCTACAACGCCGAAACACGAGAGCTTCGCAGCGATCCGGACGTATTCCCCTACGAAGAAGCGAAACATTTCACCTACATCCCCGCACGCAGCGCGCGGCTCTTCGACGTGTTCGCCTTCGTCATCCGCGTGATGTGCATAGACACGCACGACGAACTCACCACCGCATGGCGCGAACTCATCGCCGCCCGCGAACGCACCGGCAGCTTCCCCGCCGAAGCGCTCGCCGCGTTCGAGGACGTGAGCGCCGCCAGCTACGAGCAGGCGAAAGGCGACATCGCAAAGACACTCAGCAGCGCCGACAAAATCGGACAAGTCCGCCTCGCCAAAACGCTCGCCGAAACCTTCGCCAAGAACTACCGCCGCGCCGCCGAACTCGCACACGCCGCGAAATAGCGAACGCCTACGCTACGAACGAAAACAATTTGCGCGGCAACTTGTGAAAGTCCGCGCGGATTAATTTGCCCCGGAGGGGCTGCCCGAGATTAGCCGGTCGGCAAGTCCGCCGCAGGTGGACGCAGCCACCGGATCATCGCCATACAAGAACAACCGCCCCGGCAGGGGCGGCAGACAACGGTGCATAATGATTTTCCCTCGCCCCTGCTGGGGCGATTGTTCGTTATCAACGTGATCCGGTGGCTGACGCCGACCGGCTAAATTCCACGCAGCCCTCTGGGCTTTAATCCCGCCGACTAAAATCCCAGCCCCGGAGGCAGACCGCCCATGCCGCCGGTGATTTTCCCCATCTCGGCCTGCATCAGCGCGCGGCCATCCTCGATGGCTTTTTGCACGCCGGAGAGGATGAGGTCTTCGAGCATCTCCACATCGTTCGGGTCCACCACGTCCTTGCTGATTTTGATCGCGAGGATGTCGCCCGCGCCATTCGCGGTGACGGTGATTTTTCCGCCGCCCGCAGTGACCTCCACGGTCTTCTCGGCGAGTTCTTCCTGCGCTTGCTGCATCTTGGCCTGCATCTGCTGGGCCTGCTTCATCATTTTCTGGATATTCATCGGTGTCGTTGGTTGTTCGGGAAATCAAATGCCACCGCTGTATGCG
Organism: Chthoniobacteraceae bacterium; assembly: GCA_947476045.1. Classification (GTDB taxonomy): domain Bacteria; phylum Verrucomicrobiota; class Verrucomicrobiia; order Chthoniobacterales; family Chthoniobacteraceae; genus SXWH01. The sequence goes on along the minus strand of CANJNZ010000004.1, from coordinate 76,577 downwards.
GTCAGCAAGTCCACGTAAGCGCACTCAATCAGGTCTTCGTCGCGGATGTCCAGCGCGGCGCGAAATAGCATCGCCACCCTCTCGCCGTCCTCCACCGGCTGTCCGGGCGCCATCATCACCTCGAGTTCGAGGAACTGCCCCAGCCCCTTCACCTCGTCGAAATGGATGCGCGTCTGCCCGCCGAATTTCCCCGAGAGAAAAAGCCAGCGCCGCTTGCGCACCTCGCCGCTCACACCGAGCGCCCGCGCGAGCGTGTCGCAAAGTGATCCCGGCTGGTCGGTCACCGTCACCGTGTATTCGCTGCGCTTCGGCCCGGCCTGGTCGGGGCGCTGGTAAAAGATCAACTCCCCGCGATCCGGCGCGAGCTGCCGGAGCTTGAGCCGCCCCGCTGGCACGGCGAAAAACGTATCCACCTGATCGATTTCCACCACCGCCCCATCGGCGAGCGCAATGGCGAGCTGCCGCTGCCGCTCCCAATCTTTCACACGCGCCTTGAGTTCGATGTTTGTGCTCATGGGTGGTTGATGTTTTCCGCCGTCTGTCACGCCCGACACGCAGAGCTTCCCACAAACTCCAGCCCACAGCAACGGGTTAAATAGTCAGACGCCTTCGATGTCAGGAGCCCCGCGAGCGCCATGCCAGAATCGGGCAACATCCACCCGGCATTCCTCATGATTGACGCGATAGATGACCCGGTAGGACCGCACAACAATCTCGCGAATGAAAGGATCGTCAAACTCGGGCACGACTCTCCCATCTCCGGGAAATCAGCGAGCCGCTTTGTGTTGCTGACGAGGAACTGGCCGAAGGTGAGCGCGCGTTCCGGCGAGTCCAGCGAGATGTAACGGACGATGTCGCGAAGGTCGCGCCGGGCCGAAGGCGAGAGCGCTACCTGATAACCCATGACGGCAATTCACGCTCGATTTCCTCAATCGGAATGCGCTCGCCACGGTCAATCTCGGCAAGCCCCTGCCGCACTCCCGCCACAAACTCGATCTCCTGGGCGACATCGTGGAGTGAGACATCCTCGGGGAGTTTCTGGAGCAGGTCTTGAACGATTTGCTTGGTGCTCATGTGTGGAATGTGCGCTCGGAACTACGGACGTTCAAGGCTTTCGTTAGGCCGCGTTGTGTTCATTTCATGTCCCATCCTGTGTCGAAACTGACGTTCAACTGTTTCAGCACATCAGGGCTGAGCGCTTGCTCAATCACCTGGCGCAACGAACGAAGCTGTTTCGTGCCACTTGATGTGCGCGGTGTCGTGACAACCAGCACAGCACTATCATCCTTCGCGCCGTCATGTTCATCTCGGTCGAATCCGATATAGCAATCTGCAAAAGATCCGTTCGTCGTCCCAACAAACACCAACGTCCTCTCACAAGTGACTTCCTTGAAATTGGTATTGTCTCGTAATACAACCCGAAGAGGTTCGATGCGTGAACGCAATGCGTTCACGGCCGCAGCCGATTTTGCTTCGTAATAGATTGTTCCGTTTCTGTGACTCAGCCTCCAACCAACCCATATGCAAATCGTGGCGGCAACGCAGATGGCAATTACTAGCAAGAGACGTGATTTTCGATTCATGCGGGTGAAGCGGCCTAACACAGCATTGAGCCGCAGGGGAATTGGCATGGGTGGAGCGGGGTTGGCATATTCGTTCGTGTATCCTTGAGGGAGGGGCGCGGGCAATGAGATAGTCGTGCGGATGCGCAGCGGGGCACGCCTTTGGAGAGCGTGCCCCGCGCGGGTTTTGTCTTGGGTCGGCGCCTATGCGCTGATCGTCACCTTCGCTACATCCGTGTAGAGGCCGTTGGGGGTGCCTTTGTCCCAGAAGCGCATGCGGTATTCGCGCACTTCGGGCGTGCCGGTTTCCTCCGCGCCGATGATGCCGTTAAGCTGGCAAAATTTCGGCTTTGAAGATTTCGAGGGCTTTTTGGATGAGGGGGTCGTCTTTGAATTCGTCCATCGGGTCGCGCTTGGGGGGTTCGGGGGTTGTGGCGACGGCGGCGGGGACGATGCCGGAGCGGGTTTCAAAATGGAGCGTGAGGCGCTGGCCGGCGATGCTGCTGAGGATTTCCGAAAGGAGGGCGGCGTGGTCTTTGGCGAGGCAGTCCTTGGCGAAGACTTGCTCGTAGGGGAAGGCGAGGACGGCGGTGGTGCCGGTGATTTCTGCGAGCGATCCACATTCGAGCCACGGCGCGATGAGTGCGCGGTCGCGGCGGACGGCGGTGACGAATTGCGGCCAGAGCGCGGCGGGGTCGAGCACGGGTGCGAGCTTGGCGGGGGCTGGTGCGGGCGGCGGCTCGGCGATTTTTGCGGTGGGCTCGGGCTTGGGCGCGGGCGGCTCGATCTTCGCAGCGGGCTTGGGTGCTGCGACGGCGGGCGGTTCAATTTTCGCAATGGGTGAGGGTTTCGCGACGGGCGCTGGTGCTGGCTTGGGCGCGACGGGACGCGGGGCGGCTGGCGCGGGCGCGGCGGGCAGCGGGGTGCCGCCTCGGATGGCGGTGAGCGTGGCGAGCACTTCGGTGAGCGTAGCGCTTTGCAAGGTCTGGATGGCGCGGATGACGGCGACCTCGAAGTGCATCTTTTTGTTCGGCGCCCATTTCATGCGCCCCTCGGCGGAGGCGAATTGTTCGATGAGGCCGAGCAGTTTCTCCATCGAAACCACGTCGGCCTGCTCCGCAAAAAGCTGGATGGCTTCGCTGGAAAGCTCCTCCTCCAGCCCGGCGGGGTCGGCTTTCAGCACGAGGAGATTGCGCAGGTGCGAAATGAGATCGCCCATCAGGCGGCTGAGGTCTTTTCCTGCCTCGGCCTGCTCGTGCAGCGTGCCGAGCGCGGCGGAGGCGTCTGCTTTCAAAATACAATCGCAGAGATGCGCGACGGTCTGTGTGCCGGTGAAGCCGAAGATGCTGAGCACGTCCGTCTCCGCGATGTGCGCGCCGCAAAAGGCGACGAGTTGATCGAGCATGGACTCGGCATCGCGCAGCCCGCCCTCCGCGCCGCGAGCGACGGCTTCGGCGGCGGCGGGATCGAGCGTGAAGTTTTCCTGCGTGGCGATCCAGAGCAGGTGTTTTGCGATGGTGGCGGTGGGGATGCGGCGGAGGTCGAAGCGCTGGCAGCGACTGAGGATGGTGGGGAGCACTTTCTGCACGTCGGTGGTCGCGAGCATGAATTTCGCGTGGGCCGGCGGTTCTTCGAGCGTCTTGAGCAGCGCGTTGAACGCCTGCGTGGAGAGCATGTGCACCTCGTCAATGATGTAGATTTTGAACTTCCCGCGCGCCGGTGCGAAGCGGACGTTGTCGCGCAATTCGCGCACTTGCTCGACGCCGTTGTTGCTCGCGCCGTCAATCTCGATGACGTCGAGCGAGCGCCCCTCGGCGATCTCGGTGCAGATGTCGTCGTTCACATCAAAGTCCGCCTTTGGTCCGCCGGTGCAGTTCAGCGCCTTGGCGAAAATGCGCGCCGTGGAGGTCTTCCCCGTGCCGCGCGGGCCGACGAAAATGTAGGCGTGTGCGATGCGGTTTTGCTCGATGGCATTGCGCAGCGTGCGGGTGATGTGCTCCTGGCCGAGCACGTCGTCGAATTTCTGAGGGCGGTATTTACGGGCGAATACGGTGTAGCTCACGCGCCGATCCGTAGTCGGCGGATGTGAAAGTGGAAAGCGGTTTTGAGTGTCCGGCTGAGAGATATTTTTTCTCCTACGGAGCGGGCTTGCGCAGGAGGCCGTCCCCGCACACATTCCGCGCCTTTTCGCTCCGATGCTCACGCTTTCTCAAGTCTCAAAATCCTTCGCTGGCCGCACACTTTTCCGCGATGCTTCGCTCCAAGTGAACCGTCGCGACCGCATCGGTCTCGTCGGTCCGAACGGCGCGGGCAAGTCCACGCTTTTCTCGCTGATCCTCGGTGAGGCATCGCCGGACGAAGGGCGTGTTTCGATGGAGAAAAACATGATCTTCGGCTTTCTGCCGCAGGAAAGCGCGCCTGCTGGCGACGAGACGGTGCTGGAGCTGGCGACATCCATTTCCCCTGCGCTGGTGAAGGCGCGCGATGTGATCAAAAGGCACGACGCGGGCGAGCACGTGGACGACGAGACCTACCACGATGCGATGCACGCGTTTGGCGAACTCGGCGGCTGGCAGCTCGAACCGCGCGCCAAGCAAATCCTCGCGGGGCTTGCGTTCCGGGAGCGTGATTTTGATCGCGCTGCGCGCACGATGAGCGGCGGCTGGGTGATGCGCGCGCACCTCGCGCGACTTCTCGTGATGGAGCCGGATTTGCTCCTGCTCGATGAACCGACAAACCACCTCGACCTCGAATCGCTCATGTGGTTCCAGGAATATCTTCGCAATTATCCCGGCTCGATTTTGATGATCTCGCACGACCGCGAATTTCTGAACCAGCTCGTCGGCAGCATCGTAGAAATCGCCCACTCGCGCCTGAACCGCTATCGCGGAAACTGGGACGATTACGTCCGTGAAAAAGCCGCGCGCGAGGAGCAGCAGCTCTCCGCTTTTAAAAATCAGCAGAAGGAAATCGCGTCGTTGCAGGAATTCGCCGACCGCTTCCGCGCCAAGGCCAGCAAAGCCTCGCAGGCGCAGAGCAAGCTGAAGCAAATTGACCGGATGGAAAAAATCGAAGCGCCGCAGTCCGCGCAGAAGACCATCAACTTTAGTTTTCCGCAGCCGCCCCGCAGCGGCGTGCGCGCAATTCGGCTGAAGGATGTTGATTTTTCCTACGGCGAGATGACCGTGTATCGCGGGCTGAATTTCGAGGCCGAGCGCGGACAGCGCACCGTGCTCGTGGGGCCAAACGGCGCGGGGAAATCCACGCTGCTCAAATTGCTCGCCGGCGTGCTGGAGCCGCAGGCCGGGACGCGTGAACTCGGGCACAATGTGAAAGTCGGCTACTTCGCGCAGCATCGCGTGGAGATGCTGAACGGCCGCCACACCGTGCTCGAAGCCGTGCTCGATTCGCCAAACCCCGTCGGCGAACAAACCGCGCGCACCGTGCTCGGCTCGTTTCTTTTCACGGGCGATGATGTTTTCAAACCCGTCGCGGTGCTCAGCGGTGGTGAAAAATCGCGTCTCGCGCTCGTGAAACTGCTGCTCGACCCGCCGAACCTCCTGCTCATGGACGAGCCGACGACGCATCTCGACATCGGCAGCATTGATGCGCTCCTCGGCGCGCTCGAACAATACGAAGGCACGCTCATTTTCATCAGCCACGACGTGCATTTCATCCGCTCGCTCGCAAAAAGCACACTGCACATCAGCGCCGGGCAGCTCACGCCTTACGCAGGCGACTACCAGTATTACCTCGATAAAACGCGCGCCACTTCCGCCCGCGCCGCGCTCACCGCTGGCGAGCAGCTCACCGACTCCCGCCCGAACGAAGCCGACGCCGCACCCGCCCAGCGCGGCCCCGGCCTCCGCGAGCAAAAAGAGCAGAAACGCGCCGAGGCCGAGCAGCGCAAAGCCGAGGCCAAAGCCGTGCGCGAGCGGGCGCAGATGGTGAAGGACATGGAGGCGAAAATCCACGAACTCGAAGGGCTTCAACAATCCCTCACCGCCGAACTCGAAGCGCCCGATACTTACGCCAATGGCCGCGCCATGGCGCTCAACCGCGAACTTCTCAAAGTGCAGCAGGAGCTAGAGCGCACCACCGCCGAGTGGGAGTCGCTGGTGAAATAGCGACACGCTATTTTCACCACCAAGGCACCAAGACGCGAAGAAGATTTCGCTTCATTCGTCATCCCGCATCCGTCATTCGTCATTCGTGAACTGGCCACAGCTCCTCAGCGCAGAAAGACTCGGACGCGCAAAACCCGGACGACGCGAAGCTGCGCGCTCCGATTTTCAACGCGACAGCGACCGTATCATTTTCTCGTCGGCGTTCCGGCGTTTACAGGACAAGACGCAGGTTTTTCCGCTCGCGGAAAATGATTTCGCACGCACGCGGCTCACGCACTCGCTGGAGGTCGCGAGCGTGGGGCGCTCGCTTGGATCACGCGTCGGCGCCGAGGTATGCGCGCGGCACGGGCTCGGCACGCTGGGGCTGCATCCGTCGGACTTCGGGGCGATTGTTCATGCAGCGGCGCTTGGGCACGATTTAGGCAATCCGCCATTCGGCCACAGCGGCGAGGATGCGATTCAGCACTGGTTCAAAAGCAACAGCCCACACGCGCTCGAAGCCCGCAAGGGACTCGGCGCGGCGGAGGTCGCGGACATCGAGCGATACGAGGGCAATGCGCAGGGTTTCCGCATCCTCACGCGGTTACAGATGCCGGACAACTCCGGCGGTCTTCAGCTCACGAGCGCCACGCTCGGCGCGTTCACAAAATACCCGCACGCGTCGCTCATCGGCGCTGTGCCGCACACAGGCGCGAGCTTGAAAAAATTCGGTTACTTTCAAAGCGAGCGCGAACACTTCTCGGCGGTCGCGCAGCACTGCGGGTTGATCCAGCGAGCACCGGAATGCTGGGCGCGGCATCCGCTCGTTTTCCTAGTCGAGGCGGCGGATGACATTTGCTACCGGCTCGTGGATTTCGAGGACGGCGTGCGCCTCGGCCACCTCCGCTATGAAATCGTGCGCGACGCATTTCTCGCGATTATCCCTCAGCGCAAGCACCCACGTGATCTCGACTCGATGTCTTCGCGTAAAGCCGCCATTGAAATGCTGCGAGCGATGGCTATCGGCGAATGTCTGGCGCAATGCACGAGCGCGTTTCTCGACAGCGAGGAGGATTTGCTCGCGGGGAAATTCGACGTTCCGCTTGTGGATGCGATCCCCGCCGCTGCCGCGCTCGGCGAGATCCAGAAAGTGAGCCGCGAGACGATTTACGCGACCGACCGCGGTGTGCAGATCGAAATCGCTGGCTACGAAGTGCTCGGCGGACTGCTCGATATTTTCATGAGCGCCGTGAACGACATCGCCGCACACGGCGACGGCGCGGCAAAGCGCAGCCACAAGCTCGCGAGCCAGCTCCCCTCCGAGTGCGTCCGCGCCGCGCGGGAGGCCGGGCCGTATTCGCGGCTGATGCCGATGCTCGATTTCGTGAGCGGCATGACGGACAGCTACGCCGTCGCGCTCTACCGGCGCGTGAAAGGAATCGCCCTTCCGGGTTCGTAAGAAAATTCCCGCTCGCCGCGCAGCGTGCGGCCCGCTCTTTATCCCGCGCCCATGCTTCAGCAAATCGTCACCCTACTCGAATCCACACAGCACTGGCTCCTCGATCTCGGCTGGCTCGGCATGATCGCGTTTGCGGGGATGTTTGTCATCGCGCAGCTCTTCATGGTGCCGGTCGCGCCGATGGGAATGGCGGCAGGGCTGTTCTTCGGTTTCGTCCTCGGCTGGTCGGGACTGATGGTCGGTTGTGCAGCAGGTGCGACGATCAATTTCCTCATCTCACGCCACTTCGCGCGCGGTTTTGTCACCCGCAAGCTCGGCAACAACGTGAAGTTCCGAGTGATCGAAAAAGCCATCGAGCAAGGCGGCTGGAAAATCATCGTGCTGCTGCGCTTCGTGCCGATTCCGTTTGGCCTCGCGAACTACTGCTACGGCCTCACTCCCATCGCATTCTGGCCCTACTTCGGCGCGACGATGATCGCCGTCGCCACACCCAACGCGCTTTTCGCTTGGATGGGTTCCACTTTCAACGGCGCCTTGTCCGATCTCGTTGGAAAAGGCCGCCCGCACAGCCCGCTTGAATACGCACCCCCGGTCATTGGGCTCATCGCCGCCATCCTCGCACTGCGCTACGTGGCAAAAGTCGCACGCGAAACGGTGGCGAAAAGCACACCCGGCGCTGAGTAACTAAGTTTACGGCCTGCCGATGGAGCTTGGGCGCGGCGGGGCAATTTCCTCAGCACGGAACCTCCCGCTCTCTGTCATGCCAGCGCGCGGTTTCCGTTTCGGCTTATCACCAGCAGCACGCTCCTCGGGGCTGCGAAAATCGGGTTCATGCCAGCCGCAATGCTCACAGCGCCACGGCCAAACCCATCGCTTCACGATCATGGAGATGACACAGACGATCCAAATGCCACAGGTAAGCGCGGTTAAAATGAAATTTGCTTTCCAGTGAGATTCCGCAGGGAGGAAGGGCTGTTGATGCCGGCATTTCGGGCAATAGGCTCTGATACTTCGGCGTGACATGACTGCTACCTTACTGCCTTCGTTTTGATAAAATAGCTCGCAATACTACGTAAAATTTACGTGACGAAAAATTTGCGCCTATTTGCCTGCGGGGGATTGTTTGAGCGCGTAACGCACCAATTCCGCCAATGAACGAAGCCCTAGCTTACGCATAATACTCGCCCGGTGTGCCTCGATAGTGCGCACGCTCAAACCGAGACGCTGCGCCATCAATTTGTTAGGCAGACCATCACACAACAACCGCATGACTTCGTTCTCCCGTTTGGAGAGTTTGCTGCACTTCATCTCCGTCGAACCGTTGTGATTTGTTCCGTCGTGGTTGTTGTCGCCGGCTTTTTGACGCAGTTCAGTAATGTCTATCACCACTCCCAGATAACCGATCAAATTACCGTTTTCATCGTGCTGATCGGAAATACGGGAGCATACCCAAACCACTCTCCCATCATGCCTTAGATAGCGGGACTCACAAAGAAATTGAGTTCTCGTTTCTATGGCCCTCCTCCATTCGAGCATCAGGCGCTGCAAATCGTCGGGATGAATCACCCGCTGCCAGCCGTCACCAAGAGCATCCTTCAGCGGGCAACCTGACAATTCCTCCCACTTTTCGCTCACCCATAGGCATGAACCATTTATATCGGTGCGATACAGTGTGGCAGGCGAACTACTCTGAAAATAGAGCGACAAATCATCTCCTGCCGCCGTGCGGGAAGATATTTTGGCTTCGGCCTTACGTTCAGGGACTTCCAGTGATGCACCGCAGAAACCGAGCAATTTACCATCGTCATCCCGTTCCTCCACGCAGCGGGCGCATAAACGCACCCAATTGCCGTCTTTGTGAAGGAGGCGATACTCAAAACAGAATCCGTCCTTACGTATTCCTCGGTTCGCCTCACGCACATACCGCTGCCATTCTGCTATCAGTGCATCGCGATCTTCCGGGTGAATCATCATTTGCCAACCATGGCCCATCGCTTCTGAGGCACTACGACCGGTAAGTTCGCACCATCTCCGATTTACGACTACCAGATTGCCTTCAGAATCCGTGCAATGCACCACCGCTGGAGACACTCTCATCAGCCTATCCAGCCATTTTTGCTCGGCAATAGCCTCTGACGTGCCGCCTTTATCCTCTAACGCATCCGCGTTTTTTAACCGATTGTTTTGGGAAACCTCGTTTTCCATTAGTTCGCGGACTTATATCGAGAGCGTGGCAATGAAGTCTATACCAAATCAGCGATTTCACTTATTTTTCATCTAGCCAGACAAGGATCGGACGCTCCTCCGCTTGTATGGCGAAATAGCCTTCAATCTCCAGCTTTACCTTTGCCGTTTCCACATCTCCGTGCGTCAACGGCATACGCTCAGCGCGTGTGACAAGTAACGGATCGTGGAAAAGACGCACCACCAGCGGGTCGCCAGCAGGCTTCCAAATCGCCAAGATACGCTTTTTAGAATCAGTGCTGTGGATAAATTCGTAACAAAAGCAGTCCCCGGCATCCTCCCGTTCCACGTGCGAAAAACGGTAATCTTTAAGTGAGCGGCGGAGCCACGCCAGCGCGTGAAAAACTGGCGTGGGCTGGCGATTTGGTGCGCTTTGGTCGCTGCGGAGTTGCGGTGCATTGGCATCTTTGGCCGATATCAAATGCGCCCGATCTACGCCATGGCCCGCCAGCAGTAGGAAGGCGCGCACAGTCCACATCGCCTGCTGCTCCTCGGAGATACTCGGAGATTCACCGCCCGACGGCGCGGGCTTCGTGCTCATATCGTAGCTAAACTCAGTTTGCCAAAGTTCCTTCGTTCGTGCGTGCCCTGCGCGCGATTTCTGCAATTGGCGGAGATTATCGAGCCACTTTGTCGTTGGATCTTCCGGATAGCTGCGAAGGGCAGATGACGCTGGAATCAACTGCTTTGCATCCACGTTCGGTCCGATGAAATCACGCATCAAAGGCCGTTCGCGCTCTCCCGCTCCGGCGAGCGCGCAGCTTGCGCAAAATGCGATCAACAGAACCTTCATGCGTGCACACTATCGTGCACATGAGGTTCGCAGCAAGAATACGCCTGCAAATGCAATGGAGGGTGGCTCTTGGCCAAGCGACGTTGAGCCTGAATCCGGCCATCCGTGCATAGTCCGCAGTGATGGCAATAGAACCGACTCAACCAAAAACCACATCCTGCGGGCGCTGCGAAAATTGCTGCTGCGGCGAAAAAGGTGAGCACCACCATGAGCGGGAGGCGGCGGAGCAAGCAGCCCACGCACGGGCGGCGGCGGAAAATACCACATCGGTTGCGCCCATCGCTGGCGGCGTAAAGACGGAGGCGGCGGTTCAATGAACGTTCTGGCGCTGACCATCTTTGTCGGGCTGCTGCTCGTGATTTTCTTCGTGGTGCTGTGGATCGCCACGGAATGTAGTTCGCAATCATCGAGCGAACGCGACGCCCTTCTCCCTCTCGAACCCGATTCTGCACCTTCTTTAAAAACTGACTCATGAGCACTGAAACCACTCAAACAAAAACACGCATCGAATACGACGACACGCCAGTCCGGCAGTTCATGATCGCCTCTATTTTCTGGGGCATCATCGGGATGCTCGTAGGCGTCGTGATCGCCACGCAACTCGGCGTGTGGCAGGCCAATTTCAACACATCGTGGCTGACCTTCGGACGACTGCGCCCGCTGCATACGAATGCGGTCATCTTCGCGTTTGTTGGCAACATGATGTTTGCCGGCGTCTATTACTCCACGCAGCGGCTCGTAAAGGCGCGCATCGCCTCGAAGCTGCTCTCGCGGATCCATTTCTGGGGCTGGCAGCTTATCATCGTCGCAGCGGCGATCACACTTCCGCTCGGACTCACACGTGGAAAAGAATACGCGGAGCTGATCTGGCCCATCAACATCGCTGTCGCGCTCATCTGGGTCGTGTTCGCGGTGAACTTCTTCTGGACGCTCGCCCGTCGCAACGAGCCAACGCTCTACGTGGCCATCTGGTTTTACATCGCGACGATCATCACCGTGGCGATGCTCTACATCGTCAACCATCTCTCGATTCCCACAAGTTGGACGCACAGCTACCCGATCTTCGGCGGCGTGCAGGATGCGCTCGTGCAATGGTGGTATGGCCACAACGCCGTCGCCTTCTTCCTCACCACGCCGATTCTCGGCATCATGTATTATTTCCTGCCGAAAGCGGCGGAGCGACCCGTGTATTCATATCGGCTGTCCATCGTTCACTTCTGGTCGCTTGTCTTCATCTACATCTGGGCCGGGCCGCATCATTTGCTGAATACTTCACTGCCCGTGTGGCTCCAGTCGCTGGGCATGATTTTCTCGCTGATGCTGTGGGCTCCATCGTGGGGCGGTATGCTCAACGGTCTGCTCACACTGCGCGGGGCGTGGCATAAAGTGCGCACAGATCCCGTGCTGAAATTCTTCGTCGCCTCCGTAACTTTCTACGGCATGGCGACGTTCGAGGGCCCGCTCATGTCCATCCGCTCAGTGAACGCCCTCTCGCACTACACCGACTGGGGCATCGCCCACGTCCACGGCGGCGGCCTGGGCTGGAACGGCTTCATGGCAGCCGGGATGTTCTACTGGCTCGCACCGCGCCTGTGGAAACGCCCGCTGCACTCGCCCGCCGCTGCCAATATGCACTTCTGGCTCGGGACCGTGGGCATCCTGATCTACATGGCCTCGATGTATGTCTCGGGCATCACGCAAGGCCTCATGCTCGGTGCAACGAAAGAGGGCGGCACAGTGCTCGCGTATCCGAATTTCATCGAAGCGGTCACCTCGAAGAAAATGCTTATGCACATCCGCGCGCTTGGCGGACTGATGTATCTCGTCGGTTTTGTCATGCTCGCCTGGAACATTTGGAAAACCGCAAGCGGCGCGGAAGTGGTCAACGGCAGCACCGAAGTTTACGTGCCGGAAAAAACGGCGCGCATGGGTCTCGGTGGCGGCTTCGTCAATGCGCCCGTCATCTACACCACACTGCTGATCGTCTTCGCAGCGGGATGGGGTGTGCTCCCGGGCACAGGCAGCGCGTTCTGCATCTTCGGGCTCATCACCACGGCTGCGATAATGAGCATGAGCATCGAGTTCTCGAAAGCAGGCTGGAATGATTGGTATGAGCGTCTGCTCGCAAACGCTGTGCCCTTCACTGCGCTCACCACCATCGCGGTATTCATCGGCGGCCTCGTGCAAATCATCCCGACCGTGATGGTGAACACCGGTTCGAGCGTCGAAGGCATGCGCCAGATTCCCTACACCCCACTCGAACTCGCAGGCCGCGACATCTACATCCGCGAGGGCTGCTACAACTGCCACTCGCAGCAAATCCGCACGCTCGTCGGCGACGTGTTGCGCTACGGCGAATATTCGAAACTCGGCGAGTCCATCTACGATCATCCGTATCAATGGGGATCGAAACGTATCGGCCCGGATCTCGCCCGTGAAGGCGGCAAATACCCGCACTCCTGGCACTATTTTCACATGCGCGATCCCCGGCAAATCAGCCCCGGTTCGACAATGCCGGACTATCCGTGGCTCTTCACGGACAAGACCGATACCGCCGCGCTCCCAAACAAAATCGCCGTGCAGCGCAAAATCGGAGTGCCCTACGGCCCGATGACCGATGTCGAGATACAGCAAGCGTGTGACACGCAGGCCGCCGGAATCGCTGCAGAGCTAAAGACCGCAGGTGCAGAAGTCCCACCAGAACGCGAAATCGTCGCGCTCATCGCCTATCTCCAAAAACTCGGAAAAGCCGAAAAAGTGTCACAGCAAACAGCCTCCAATCCGCAATCCGCAATCCCAAATCCGCAATAGTATGTTTCACCGCATCCTCGTCGAAGAATGGCAGCGACTGCTCAGCGCCGTGAGCATCACGCTCTTCTTCACCGTCTTCATCATCAATCTCATCCGCGTCCGCCGCATCCCGCGCGAGACCGTCTCCCATCTGGAAAACCTGCCACTCGAAAACGACGACCATGACAGAACCCGCTAAACAACCAAACGACACGCCGCTCGATGACACGCTGCGCCCGCACATTTACGACGGCATTCAAGAATACGACAAACGCCTCCCGCGCTGGTGGCTGCTGACACTTTACGGAGCGATGGTTTTTGCCGTCGCCTACTGGGGCTACTACCACGCCTACGAAATCGGCACACCGCCGGCCAAAGCACTCGAAGCCGAGATGGCCGAAAGCGCCGCGATCGCAGCGAAAAAAGCAGGTGAAATTACCGATGAGCTTCTGTGGAAAATGAGCCACGATGAGCAAGTGCTCTCAGCCGGCAAAGCCACCTTCGACACGACCTGCGCCGTCTGCCACAAGCCCGACATGACCGGTCTCATCGGCCCGAACCTCGTGGACAATCAATGGATTCACGGCGGCAAGCCGATGGATTCGCTCAAGACGATCACCGAAGGAGTTCTCGCAAAAGGAATGCCGCCGTGGGGCCCGGTGCTCGGAAAACAGAAGATAGCTGAAGTTGTCGCCTACATCATGGCTCACCACCATCCCGGTGAGGAAATTATAATTGTCCCCGGTTGGACGCCGCCCGCCGGTGTCGTCCCGCCGCCACCTGCGCAATGATTGAAACGCCGCCACGCCCGTCGCTGGAGTCCGTTACGACTATCAACGAAGACGGCTCACGGCGCTTTATCCACACATCAGCGGTGCGCGGGCGCTTCACCCGCTGGAAGGCGATTTTCGCAATCGCACTCACCGCGCTCTACGTGGCCATGCCGTGGATTCAGATCAACGGCAACCCGGCCCTCTATCTGGATGTCGCGCACAGACAGTTTCATTACTTCGGCCTGACGTTTGTCGGGCAGGATGTGTGGGTCGTGTTCTTCGTGCTGAGCGGTCTCGGCTTTTGCCTCTTCTACGTCACCGCTCTGCTAGGGCGCGTGTGGTGCGGATGGGCTTGTCCGCAGACGGTCTTCCTCGATATCGCGCGCCGCATCGAGCGTCTGTGCGAAGGCGATGCCCCCACGCGCCGAAAACTCGACACCTCTCCGTGGACTTTCAACAAAACCGTCCGCCGTTTCTCCAAGCACCTACTTTATGCGCTCTTCGCGCTGCTCCTCAGTCACGTGCTGCTCTCGTATTTTGTCTCGCTCCCAGAGCTCTACAAAATGATGACGCACGCTCCCGGCGAACACTGGGGCGCATTCGCTTTCGTATTCCTGATTTCCGGCGCGCTGTGGTTCGACCTCGCTTGGTTTCGCGAACAATTCTGCATCGTGCTGTGCCCATATGGGCGCTTGCAGTCCGCGCTCATTGACAGCGATTCGATGGTCGTCGGCTACGATACAAAACGAGGCGAACCTCGCGGGCACAAAGGCACGGACGGCGCTGGAGCATGTGTGGACTGCCTCCGCTGCGTGCAAGTTTGCCCCACGGGAATAGACATCCGCCAGGGCTTGCAAATGGAGTGCATCGGTTGCGCGGCGTGCATTGATGCCTGCGATACGGTGATGGAAAAACTCGAACGCCCGCGCGGTCTGATTCGTTACGATTCGCGCCACGGCTTCGATGGTAAACGCACGCGGTGGCTGCGCCCGCGCATCCTGCTCTACAGCATCCTCGCCATCCTCGGTGCCACGGCGCTGACGATTGCCACTTCCACACTGAAATCCGCGTCCATGGGGCTCACGCGGGTCACGGGTGTCCCTTACATCGTTGAGGGCGGCGTGGTGCGAAATCAGTTTTTTGTGCGCGTGTTGAACAAGCGAAACACGCCCGTCACTTTCCAATTCGAAATCGCCGACGGACCGCAGAGCCTGCATTACAGCGGCGCTGAGGGCGGTATCGCAGTCAGTCCGCTGGGCGAAGAAATCCGCACGATTGTCCTCACGATTCCGCGCGCAGATTTGAAAGCAGAGATCCCGCTGCGCTTCCGACTCATTTCAGACAAAGGCACCATCATCGAAAAACAGGGCACCTTCCTCGGGCCCGTAATCCCATGAAACAAAGACCCTGGATTTGGCTCATCGTCGCAAACGTCGTGTTCATCGCTGGCATCACCACGATGGTGGTAATCGCCGTGCGCAACAAAGAACGGGAAGTTCCGGTCAAGAATGGACACTAACATCGCCACCCCGCTGGCGGCTCTGGTAGCCGGACTCGCGACGAGCGTGCATTGCACCGCAATGTGCGGCCCGCTCGCGTGTGCAATGCGTGTGCGTCCGGCCGAATATCACGCAACGCGTTTTACTTCCTACATGATCGCTGGCGCGCTGTGTGGCGCGGCAGGACAAATGGTCGCAGGCTTTCTCCAAGGCAGCACAGCGCGCATCGTCCCGTGGGCATTTGCCGCTGTGCTCATCGTTCTCGGGCTTGGTTTGGAAAAACGAATCCCACAACCGCGCTTTGTGAAGACGCTGCTGTTTCGTGCGAAACTGAATCGCTCGCTCGGCTGGCTCACGCCACTCCTGCCATGCGGCCCGCTCTGGCTCATGTTCGGCGCGGCGGCGCTTACCGGCACATGGTGGAGCGGCGCGCTGCACATGGCATGCTTCGCGGCGGGCACCATCCCTCTGCCGTTTTTGATCCAGACACGCGCGCTGCACGCACAACACAGCCTGTCTCCCAAAGCAGCGCGATGGATGCAGCAGGCGCTCGCCTTTGGCTCTGCCGGAGTTCTCGTCTGGCGCGCCACACTTCCGCTCCATGCGTGCTGCCATTGACCAACGCACTTGCATTCATTGCGGCGTGGCGTTTCGCCCTACGGAACACCGCCCGGATTTTTGCTGTGCTGGCTGCCAGTTTGTCCACGACCTGATCGCGAAGAACGGTCTCGGACAATTCTACGATTTGCAGGAAAGCGGCGTGCAACCGGTGAAGCCGCTGGTTTTCCAAAAGCGAGACTACACGTGGCTGGAGGAACTCGTGAGCGCCGTCGAGAAAAGCCCGGATGTCGTGCTCCAACTCGGACTGCAAGGCCTCTCGTGCATCGGCTGCGTGTGGCTCATCGAAACGCTCTTCTCGCGCAAAGCGGGCGGACTCAGCATCCGCGTGGATTCCACGATGGGGCAGATCACACTTCGCTGGCATCCGGGCGTGTTTGATGTCGTCGCGTTTGCGCGCGAACTGCAATCGTTCGGCTACCTCGTCGGCCCTCCCGGCAACAACGACACACCGACCAATCGCGCGCTCGTGATTCGCCTCGGCATCTGTGCCGCGCTCGCGATGAATACGATGCTGTTCACGCTGCCGCGCTATTGCGGAATGGGCGACGATTTTGCGTTTGCGAAACTCTTTCACAAACTCACGCTCATCCTCGGGACGCTCTCGTTCATCATCGGCGGCAGCTACTTTTTCACGCGGACGTGGCACAGCCTGCGACAGCGCGTGCTGCATATTGATCTGCCGATTTCGATAGGGCTCGCCGCAGCGTGGCTGGGTTCCGTTTACGCGTGGGGAAAAGGTGCGCACAGCTTCGTTTATTTCGATTTCGTCTCCACGTTTGTCTTCCTCATGTTGGCCGGACGCTGGCTTCAGCAAAAGGCCGTCGAGCGCAATCGCGCACAACTCCTCGCGACGCAAGCGGACCCGGCACCCGTGCGGCGCACATCCGGCGAAAAACTGCCCGTCACGCAGATAGTCAATGGCGACACCTTCCTCGTCGAAGCAGGAGGAATCGTCCCGGTTTGCTAACGCCTGTGCTCCGAGGGAGCCACGCTTGGCATGGAGTGGATCAGCGGGGAAAGCGAAGCAACCACCGCACGACGCGGACGCACCATCGCAGCCGGCTCGGTGAATTGCGGGCAATCCCCCATCGAACTCGAGGCGATGGAGCCGTGGAGCGAATCGCTGCTCGCCAAACTCCTCCGCATCACGCCCGGCGCTGCACCTCGAAACGTCGCGCTCGAACGCTTCATCCGCGCCTACATCATCGTCGCCGTCACGCTCGCGCTCGGGGGATTTTTTGCATGGCTCGCTATCGGCGGCGGGATGCTCCCGGCAATGCAGGTGCTCATTTCCGTGCTCGTCGTTTCGTGCCCGTGCGCCTCGGGCGTTGCGTTGCCGCTCACGCGCGACCTCGCCACTTCGCAGCTCCGACGACTTGGCGTCTTCATCCGCGAAGGAGAGGTCTGGACGAAACTCGAACAAGTCCGCCATGTCGTCTTCGATAAAACCGGAACACTGACCCTCGAAGCAATGACGCTGCTCAATCCCGAAGTGCTCCGCCTTCTCAGCGCCGAAGAGCGCGCCGTGCTGCTCGCGATGGTGCAAATCAACCCGCATCCCGTGAGCGGATGCCTGCGCGAGCAATTGCTCGCTGATGGAGTCGAACCGGCATTGTGCGCAGCAGTCACCGAAACCATCGGCTTCGGGCTGGAAGTCAAACACAGCGGCGCAGTTTGGAGACTCGGGCGCCCGGAGTGGGCTGGCGGCACGAAGGGCGACTGCGTTTTCAGTCGCAACGGCGAAGTGCTCGCCGCGTTCCATTTCGGCGAAGAAGCGCGCGCGGATGCGGTCGAAGAAATCGCCACGCTTCGCCAGCAGGGCCGCCGCGTCTCCATCCTCAGCGGCGACCGCCGTGAGAAAGTGGATGCCATGGCCGACCGCCTCCACCTTTCGCGCACCGACTGCCACGCCGAGATGACGCCCGAGGGAAAAGCCGAATGGATCGCGAGCAACGACCATCGCGACACGCTCTACATCGGCGACGGTGCAAACGACTCGCTCGCGTTCGACAAAGCCTGGTGCACCGGCACGCCCGCCATTGATCGCGGCCTGCTCGAACAAAAATCCGATTTCTACTTCCTCGGTCGCGGCCTCAACGGCATCCGCGCCCTTTTCAACACCGCCGCGACCCGTCGCCGCACCGCGCAGTGTGTGGTCGCTTTCGCCATCGCCTACAACGCCGTCGCCATCGCCCTCTGTCTTTTAGGCCGCATGAACCCGCTCATGGCCGCCATCCTCATGCCCGCCAGTTCACTCGTCTCGCTCGCCATCGTCTTCATCGGCTGCACCCGGAAAAAGCAGTAGGCCAGCCGCCCAATTCCAGCTTCCGCGATGCTTGCACTCGCAGATTGCGCTCCATAGTGTCCGCGGCCCCAAGGCTCGGCTTTGGGTTTTTAATTTTCACACTCAACACCGAAACACCATGGCAAACAGTATCCTCGTAGGCGCTCAGTGGGGCGACGAAGGCAAAGGCAAAATCATTGATTTCCTCACGGAGAAGGCGGACATCGTCGTGCGCTCGCAGGGCGGAAATAACGCGGGGCACACCGTGATCGTGGAGGGCAAAAAATATGTGCTCCACCTCATTCCCAGCGGCATTTTGCGAAAGGGAACGATGTGCGTGATTGGCAATGGCGTGGTGATTGATGCCGTTTCGCTCGCGGAGGAAATCACCGGTCTGCGCAAAAAGGGCATCCGCGTGACGAAGGACAATTTGCTGATTTCCGACGCAGCACATCTGACGCTGCCTCAACACCGTGCGCTGGATCGCGCAAAGGAAACGGCAAAGGGCGCGGGTAAAATCGGAACGACTGGTCGCGGCATCGGGCCGACGTATTCCGACAAAGCCGCGCGGACCGGACTGAGGACGGGAGATTTGCTGGATGCACGCCGCTTTTCCGAAAGGCTCAAGTCGCGTCTGACGGATGCAAATGCGCAACTCGGTTTACTCGGCGGAGAGACTGTGGATTTCAAGCAGGCGAACGCGCAGTATCTCGCCGCCGCGAAAACGATCATTCCTTTCCTCGGCAACACGGTGGTGTGGCTCGCGGACGCGGTGCGGGAGAACAAGGAGATTTTGTTCGAGGGCGCGCAGGGCACATTCCTCGACATTGATTTCGGCACGTATCCTTACGTGACATCGAGCAACACGACTGCGGGCGGCGCCTGCACGGGCTCGGGCGTCCCCCCAAATCGCATCAGCAAAGTCTGGGGCACGATGAAAGCCTACACGACCCGCGTTGGCGAAGGGCCGTTCCCGACGGAGAACGATGAACTCGGCGACTTCCTGCACGGACTCGGACGCGAGTTCGGCGCGACGACCGGACGCGCCCGCCGCTGCGGCTGGTTCGATGCGGTGTTCACGCGCTACGCGGCAATCGTGAACGGCATTGACGACATCGCGGTGACGAACACAGACGGCCTCGATACGATGGCGACGATCAAAGTCTGCACCGCCTACAAACTTGGCCGCAAGACGCTCGAATATCCACCGACTGACCTCGACGCGCTCGCCGAGTGCAAACCTATCTACGAGGAATACGACGGCTGGCAAAAAGACACGACCTCCGCGCGCAAGTGGGGCGACCTCCCGGTGAAATGCCGCAAATATCTCCAGGCCATCGCCCGACTGACCGGCGCAAAATTGAGCATCGTGAGCGTCGGCCCCGGCCGAGAGCAGACCATTGTTGTGTGAGCGAGATGAGCATCCCGCGCCACATCGCAATCATCATGGACGGCAATGGCCGTTGGGCGAAGGATCGCGGGCTCCCGCGTCTCAAAGGCCACGAGCGCGGCGTAGAAACCGTGCGCTCCGTTACCGAGGAATGCGTGGCGCTCGGCGTCGAATATCTCACGCTCTACGCATTCTCCACGGAGAACTGGAAACGCCCCGAACTGGAAGTGAACGGGCTCTGGGTGATTCTGGAGCATTTCCTCGCGTATGAATTGCCGACGATGATGAAAAACGGCATCCGCCTCCGCACCATCGGGCGCACTCACGAGCTGCCGGAAAGCACGCAGCAAAAACTCCGCGAAACCATCGCAGCCACAGCGGACAACAAGGCCACCACGCTCATTCTCGCCCTCAACTACAGCTCGCGCACCGAAATCACAGACGCCGTCCGCTCGATCTGCACCGCCGCGCTCGACCCAAAAACCATCACCCCAGAAACCATCACCCCAGAAACCATCAGCGCCCATCTTTACACCGCAGAATATCCCGACCCTGACCTGCTCATTCGCACCAGCGGCGAGATGCGTCTTTCCAACTTCCTGCTCTGGCAGCTCAGCTATTCCGAATTTTATATCACGCCGAAATTTTGGCCCGACTTCAGCAAAGAGGACTTGCGTGCAGCCGTCGCAGAGTTTCAAAAGCGGGAGCGCCGATTCGGCGGGCTATAGTCGCAGCGCAACCAAACACATACCTTCATGGCCAAAGGCCAAACAGTTCTCGTCGTAGATCCAGACACCGATTTCCTCGCGTGGGCGGTGAAGCAACTCACCGCTGCGGATCTGCGCGTGCTTTCCACAACCCATGCGGACGAGGCGCAAAAAATCGCACAGCGCGAGCACCCGGATCTCATCGTCACCGACACGCACGTGCAGCCTTTCAGCGGGCTGGAATTGCTTT
This sequence comes from Chthoniobacteraceae bacterium, assembly GCA_947476045.1. Lineage (GTDB taxonomy): Bacteria > Verrucomicrobiota > Verrucomicrobiia > Chthoniobacterales > Chthoniobacteraceae > SXWH01. Next base: position 56,099 of record CANJNZ010000004.1, on the reverse strand, counting down.
CGCGTGTCCGCGAACGCGATCCCTCTGCGTCCATTCTGCTCATCAGCCAGTTCTCCACCACGCAAACCGTCATAGAGGCGATGAAGCTCGGTGCGTTCGATTTCGTCACGAAGGACAAGCTGCCGTTTAATTTCAAAATGGTCGTGGACTCCGCGCTCAAGGAGCAGGCGCAAATGCGCGCGGCCAAGGCGTCGCGCCCGCAGCTTACCGTCGAGCAGCACAACGACAGCATCGTCGGCCAGAGCGATCCGATGCAGCAGGTCTTCAAACTCGTTGGCCGCGTCGCTGGTTCGGACGCACCCGTGATGATCACCGGCGAGAGCGGCACTGGCAAAGAACTCGTCGCCCGCGCCATCCACCACTACTCGCCGCGCAACAACAGCACCTTCGTCGCGATCAACTGCGCGGCAATTCCCGAGCAGCTTTTGGAGAGCGAACTTTTTGGACACGAAAAAGGCGCGTTCACCGGCGCGGCCACACAGCGCGAAGGGCGCTTCGAGCAGAGCGACGGCGGCACGCTGTTCCTCGATGAAATCGGCGACATGCCGCTTTCCTTGCAGGGAAAAATCCTGCGCGTTCTGCAAAACGGCGAATTCTCCCGCGTCGGCGGAAACACCACGATCAAGACCGACGTGCGCATCATCGCCGCGACGAACAAACAACTTGAAAATGAAGTCTCCGAGAAACGTTTCCGCGAAGATTTATTCTACCGGCTGAATGTCGTCCGCATCCAGCTCCCGCCGCTCCGCGCGCGTGTGGAGGACATCCGGCTGCTCGCCGAATATTTCGTGCAGCGAGTCGCCACGGAGAAGCGTCTGCCAAAATTCAAACTTAGCGAAGACGCCATCCGCGTGCTCGAAGCGCACAACTGGCCCGGTAATGTGCGCGAATTGGAAAACACCATCCAGCGCGCGTGCCTACTCGCCACAAGCGACATCCTGCTGCCGAAGGACATCCCGCTCGGTGCGAATGCAGCCGACACCCCGGCCACTGCACTCACCAAGGATGCCGCCATCGAAGTGCTGCTGCGCGCAGCGCAGGCGGACGCCAGCATCGAACTCATCCCGTGGCTGGAGCGCGAATTCACCGTCCACGCCATGCGCGAGACGAAGGGCAATCAGGTGCAGGCCGCCAAGCTCCTCGGCATGACTCGCGCCACGCTCCGCAAACGCCTCGAACGTTTCGGCATCACGCGCGAACTCAACATCCAGTAACGCCATGAAGGGCTGGCTTTGGAATGGAAACATCTTCGAACCGGCGACCAGCCTGCCACTGAGCGACCGTGGTTTTCGCTACGGCATGTCGCTTTTCGAGAGCGTGCGTGTGCGGGATGGACGGGCGGATTTTTGGGCACAGCATCAGCAACGATTGCTAGCCGCGTGTGCGGAACGAGATTTTGTCGTGGAGGAAAATACCATCGCAGCAGCGCAGGAGGTTTTTGAAACGGCGGGGATGGATGGCTTCGCGCGCATCTATGTGACGGCGGGCGACGGCGCTCCGTCCGCACCCCCACAAGCTCCTCGCGTTTTTCTATTCATCGAGCCGCGCGAGCCGGAGAAGGAGACGAGCTGGGACATCGGTTTTCATGATGACAACCACAGGCCGCTTTTCAGCGGACTGAAGACGGCAAACTATTGGTTTAATTGCGACGCGCTCGCACAGGTCCGCGCCCGTAATCTCGATGAAGCGCTCATTTTCAACGACCACGCCGAACTCATCTCAGCTTGCTGCGCGAATGTTTTTCTCGTTAACGGCGAACGTGTGCTCACGCCTTCGCGCGCGTCCGGGTGCAGGCTGGGCGTGGTGCGCGAGTGGGTCATCGCCCGGCGCAAAGTCACCGAACGCAGACTGCGCCGCGAGGATGTGCTGAAGGCAGACGAGATTTTCCTCACGAACTCCTGGCTCGGCGTGATGCCCATCTCCACGCTCGAAGGCCGCCCGCTCGGCCCCCGAAGCATCAGCCCTAAGCTCGCTGCGGAAATGGCGCAGCGCTGAACCCGCTCAGCCGAGTTGCGACACGAGATTTTCGCGTGCGATCAGCACTTCCTCGCGCGTGGCGAGCGTCTTCACTTTCATCTGCGGCCACTCTTCGCCGATCACAACGGCACGGCGCGCACCGAGATTCTCCGCGTTCTGGAACTGCTTGCCGACCTTCGCGGAGGTGAGCGGGAAATCCACGCGATGACCGGCCTCTCGCAGCTCCTGCACGAGCGCGAGTGCTTGCGGGCGCAGCTCTTCCTTCGCGATGACGACATACACCTCGCACGAACGCTCGCGGGCGAGCCACGCTTCGAGTTGCGCCTTCGCTGCGGGCGTGTCGGCGATCATATTGGCGAGCACCACGTCGCCCATGCCGAAGCCCAGTGCGGGCATATTCACTTTTCCGTCGCTCATCAGCGCGAGCAGCCCGTCGTAGCGTCCACCGCCGGCGAGTGCGCGCTCGGTCTTAGCACGATCAAAGACCTCGAAAACCACGCCAGTGTAGTAGGCGAGGCCGCGCACGATGGCGTAGTCCACCTCCACGAACGCCCCGAGTCCGCGCGCGGCGAGATCGGCGAGAATCGGCGCAAGCTCGGCAGTCGGCTCCTTGCTGCGCATGAACGCGAGCACCTGCGCGGCGTTGAGGCCAAACTTCGCGAGCGCCGCATCGGTCTTCTCCGGCGAGGAGCGCTCGGCTTTATCCACGATTTGGAAAAACTCATATTCGTCCTCGGCAGTGAGCGCGGCTCCGTCGGCGCGCTTCGCATTTTGAATGAAAAACTGCTGCCACGCGGTGCGGCTGCTGAGGCGCACGACAAAATCCCGCTCCGTGAGCGCGAACGCACGCAGCGTATCCACGAGCACGGCGATCAACTCCGCATCCGCAGCGGGCGATGCCTCGCCGAGGATGTCCACGTTGAGCTGGTAAAATTCGCGCAGCCTTCCGCGTTGCTGGCGTTCGTGGCGGAAGCAACTCGGCACGGAAAACCACTTCATCGGCTTTTTGAAATCGCGCTCCCGCGCCGCGACCATACGAGCGAGCGTCGGCGTCATCTCGGGCCGCAGCGCGCCCTTTGCAGCGCCGGGATCGGCGACCGCGCCCACGGTGAAAAGCTGGCCGACCAATTCGCCGCCGCTCTTCTTTTCATAAAGCGCGAGCGACTCGACGACCGGCCCGTCGTATTCCGTGAAGCCATAACGGCGCGCGACCGCCCGCCACGTATCGAGGATGTAGTTCCTGCGTGCGCAGTCGTCGGGAAAAAAGTCGCGGAATCCTGGCAATGTTTGCATCGAGGCGCGGACTATCGGCAGTCACAAGCCCCGCGCCAAGTGGAGAGTTGCGGGCTGCGATTTGCCCGGGCGCTCAGTTCATCGAGTCGTGGCACGGAAGAAGACCAAGTCGGTCATATCCTCATTCTTGTTCTGCGCCTTGTCCGGCTCGGTAGTGCCGAGAAACGCGACGCCGCCGTTTTTGACAGTCACATTGGTGGTAATCTTTTCAGTTTAGAATATAGGCTGCTCGACCTCGGAGCCATTTTCGCCCGGATATTTGATGCTCCCTTGAAACGAGGTGGTCTGAATCGCCACTTGGAAGCTAATCATGTCGAACTCCTTTGCATAAACGGGTTCGCATTCGAGCGTTATTCCCACGTTCCGTGTTTCGAAGGCTGTTGGCGTCGTTGGAGTCACAGGAAAGGCTGACTTTGTCTCAACGGTCACCGAGGTGGTCGTCGTTTTCGTCGTCGTTGTCGTCTTTTTGGGAGAAGGTTCAGCCGCCCCCATCTGCTGTGGAATTTGCGGCGCTTGGAATTCTGTTGGATAACGATGTTCCAAAATGGATTCTACAACCGTTCTGTTACCGTTGGCTGTGGTAACCGAAGGGGTGGCTACCAAAACTGCCTTCTTATCGGCGACGAGCGCCTGCACTTGCTTGAGAACAGCAGAGTAGTCCGTATTCTTTGGCTGGTCGAATACCTGCGTGACGGCCACGGAACGCGGCAGCCTGAAAACCTGCGCTTCGAGATGGATGTTGATTGGACGCTGCGGCTTTACGACCGGCGGCACCTCCTCTTTCTTGCAGCCAGCAAGCGGTATCAGCAGCGCTGCGGCTGAAATGACGACGCGGGAGAAAACAACACCGGGGCTGCTCAGGGAAGACAAGTTCATGCGCGAGCGTTGCCGGATGCCGATACTGCGTCAAGAAACCATGCCTCCCAAAACAGCGACGAACTGATTATTCACATTCAGCATTTTGATACCATGTGCGATGGAAGTGCGTTTTTCACTTCGCGCGAGAAATTGTGACCAGCTATGTGCAGCTATAAACCGATGCGCTCTATAATGACGACCGGCAGACAGGCATGAGTTCCAACGCCAACAATTCCATCTCGCGGCTGCAATTGCGCCACTTCCGCTGCTTTGAGCAGTTTGAGGCGGAGTTTGCGCCGGGCGTGAATTTCATCATCGGGCCGAATGCGCACGGGAAGACTTCGCTGCTGGAGGCTGTGTGCATCCTGCTGCGACTGCAATCGCCGCGTGTATCGCAGCTCGCGCGCGTGGTGCAGCACGGGCGGCGAGGCTTTGTGACCGATGGCTACTTTGGCGCACGGCATCTGCAATTTTACTACGGCACGCAACAAAAGAAGCTGGCGCTCGACGGCGTGGAGCAGGCGGGGGCGCGCGAGTGGCTGCAAATCGCGCGGGTGATGTGGTTCGGCAATGACGACATCGAGCTGGTGCGCGGTTCGGCGGAGAAAAGGCGGCGCTTCCTCGACTTCGTGGCAGTGCAGCGGGACGCGACGTATCGGGCTTCGCTGCGGGCGTTCGAGCACGCGCTGCGGTCGCGCAATCACCTGCTGAAGCAGCCGTCGCAGCGCTGGAGGGAGATTGCGGCTTTTGATGCGCCACTCATCGAACACGGCAACACGGTGAGTGCGGCGCGTGCGGCGTTGATCGAAGAGTTGCAAGGCGAGGCCGATGGCGCGCATCACGCCATCAGCGGAAAACGCGAGTCGCTTCGTCTGGAGTATGCACGCGGGGATGCTGGAGATTTCGCCGCCGCGCTAGCCGTAGCAAAGACGGAGGACGCGCGACTTCGCCAGACGACGACGGGCCCGCATCGCGATGACGTGCGGTTTTTCCTCAACAATCTCCCAAGCGACGACGCAAGCGAGGGGCAGCAACGCACGCTCGTGCTCTCGCTGAAACTCGGCGCGGCGAGACTGCTGGAGCACCACTTCGGCGAGCCGCCGGTGCTGCTGCTCGATGACATTTTCGGCGAACTCGATCCCGCGCGCCGCAACGCATTGCTCGCAGCGCTGCCCGATGGCGCGCAGAAAATCATCACAACCACGCACCTCGACTGGATGCCCGATGTCAGCAATTCACAAGTGCTGCGGCTCGGATAGCGCGCGTGAATGGGAGTTGCACTTGTGCGCAGCAAAAACGATGAGTCTGAAATGAACCGCCGCACTTTCCTCGCCATGATCATTGCCGCCACCGCACTTCCAGCTATCGCCGCCGAAAAAGACACACGCTGCTTCGAGATGCGCACGTATTTCGCCGCGCCGGGCAAGCTCGACGCGCTGCACAAACGCTTCCGCGAACACACCTGCGCGCTTTTTGAAAAGCACGGGATGACGAACATCGGCTACTGGACGCCGCTCGAAAATCCCGAGTCGAAGCTCGTCTATGTGCTCGCCTATCCGGGTCGTGATGCGCGTGAAAAGTCGTGGAAGGAATTCATGGCCGACCCGGACTGGCAGAGCGCATACAAGGCCAGCGAGCTGGACGGAAAGCTCGTCGCGAAAGTCGAAAGCACTTTCCTGAGCGCGACGGATTTCTCGCCGGATATCAAACCGAGCACCGCCGCGCCGCGTATTTTCGAGTTGCGCACTTACACGACCACACCGGGCAATCTGCCGCGCTTGCTGACACGTTTCCGCGAGCACACGACTGCGCTTTTTGCGAAGCATGGGATGACGAATCTTTTCTACTGGACGATGATGCCGGATCAAAAGGACGCGGAGAACACGCTCGTCTATCTCCTCGCGCACAAGGACACCGCAGCGGCCAAAGCGTCGTTTGAGGCGTTCCGCGCCGACCCGGTGTGGATCGAGGTAAAGGCTGCGAGCGAAAAGGCGGGAGGTGGCTCGCTCACCGTGCCGGACGGTGTGAAATCGGTTTTCATGCAGGCGACAGATTACTCGCCGACGAAGTAAGGGCGCGGTTGCTGGCGGAGAGGAAGGGGAGTAATGTCCGCTTGTGAACTCCGTGCGCCCAACGCTCTCTGCCGAAGATCAGCACAAGCTCGACACGCTGCTCGAACGGCTGGCCGGACTGCGGCGCTATTTTGTGGGGTATCCGTGTAATCAGGATTTCGACTACTCCGTCCTTACGCCCTTTCTTGCATTTGCGCTAAACAACGTCGGCGATCCATTCGGCGGCTCGAACATCCCGCTGAACACGCATGAGTTTGAACGCGAGGTGCTCGCGGACTTTGCGCAGTTCACACGTGCGCCGCGCGATGCGTGGTGGGGTTACGTCACCGCCGGTGGGACGGAGGGAAATATGTATGGGCTCTACGTCGCGCGCGAATTGCTGCCGGAGGGCATCTGCTATTTCAGCGAAGATACGCACTACTCGGTGGCGAAGGTGCTGCGACTCCAGCACACGCGCAGCATCATGCTAAAATCGCAGCCGAGTGGTGAAATGGACTACGACGATTTGCGCGAAACGCTGCGCATCCACCGCGACGTGCCACCCATCATTTTCGCCAACATCGGCACAACGATGAAGGGTGCGTGCGACAACCTTGCGACCATCCGCAGCATCCTCGACGAATTGGCCATCACCAACGCATACATCCATGCCGACGCAGCGCTTAGCGGAATGATTCTGCCTTTCGTCACCGGTGCTCCGCCGTGGGATTTTGCGGACGGTGCGGACAGCATTTCCATTTCGGGGCACAAGTTCCTCGGTTCGCCCCTGCCCTGCGGTGTCGTGCTGGCGCGAAAGGCACACGTCGAGCGCATTGCACGTAGCATCGAATACATCGGCGCGCTCGATACAACCATCGCAGGCTCCCGCAGCGCCATTGCACCGCTCTGCCTTTGGTATCGGCTCCGCACCCTCGGGCGCGAAGGTTGCCGCGCGCTCGTCCAGCGCACCCTTGCACTCGCAGACTACGCAATTGCCGCGTTGGCGAAACACGGCATCGAGGCATGGCGGCATCCCCATTCGATCACCGTGGTTTTTCCCCGCCCACCTGCGGAGCTGATGCGGAAATGGATCATCGCACCGCGCAAAGGCATCGCCCACATCATCACGCTGCCGCACGTGACCGAGGATATCATCGAGGAATTTGCCGCAGACTTCGCAGCAGCCATTGGCAAAGAGAAAACCCTATGAAACAGCTCACCGTGCTCGTCCCCAATCAACCCGGCCAACTCGCCCTCATCACCGAGGCGCTGGCCAAACTCAGCGTGAACATCGAGGATTTCGACGTGGAAAGCCACGGAGCTGACGGCCTCATTTCACTCACCGTGGATAAATACGACGATGCGCTTCGCGCTCTCCGCGATGCGGGCTACAGGGCCGTCACACAAGATACTTTGCTCATCCGCCTCGAAGACAAACCCGGCGCACTGGCCGCCATCGCCCTCCGGCTGAAGGATGCCGGGCTCGATCTGCGCTCCATGCACATCGTCCGCCGCACTGGCAACGTCAGCATCGCCACCCTCGTCGCTAACGACAACGCAAAGGCCGCCACCATTCTGCACGATGTGCTCATCAATCCCGATAAAAGCTGTTAGCTTTTGCCCTTGGCAGCCACAGCGGTTGCACGCGGCGTGTCGTCTGCTATAAAAACACCGCCTTTCACTAATAACACCATGCCTACCTACGAGTATGAATGCGCGAAGTGCCGGAAAAACTTCGAGTGCACACAATCCATGAAGGACAATGCTTTCGCAGTTTGCCCAAAGGAACACTGCCGCATGAAAAAGTGGGGCAAGGGCAAAGTCACCCGCCTGCTTGGCGGAGGGGCGGGACTTATTTTCAAAGGAAGCGGTTTTTACATCACCGACTACCGCAGCGAGGGCTACAAGAGCGCGGCGAAAAAGGATGCCGGCGAAACCTCCACCACCAAAAAGACCGAGTCAAAACCTGCTGAAACGGCAAAAAAGACCACGAGTAAAACAAACTAAACGCCGCTCACTGCGGACACTTTTCCCATGCCAAAAGACACGGACAAACAACCAGAAAACGAGATTTTTCTCCTCTGCACGGAGTGCGCTCACAAAAACGAGCCCGAGCGCGTGTATTGCCATAACTGCGGCGTAAAACTCGACCGCTCCAAACTCCCGAAGCCCGAAGAAACCAAGAACTTCGAGGATCCTGAAGAAGCGAAACGGCGTGTTAATCAAATGATGAACCCGCACCGGGGGCAGTCCAAGCGCGACGTAAAGATATTGTTCCAAATCATCGCATTCGCTGCCGTGCTGGCTGCATTCGTCTTATTTTGGCTCGAGCCGGATAATGTCCCGCCCGCCAAGTCTGACACACTGCCCGACCGCGATGCCGGCGAACTGTGGACGCGGGCAATGGATGCCAAATCCGCAGTGTCCATCATGCTCACCGAATTCGAGATCAACCACCACCTAGGCCGTGTGCTAAAATCCACAGAGTCCGCCGTGCCCGGAATCAAATTCGACCGTGCCTTCGTCCGTTGCCAGCCGGGAATCATCACCATCACCTGCCAACGCAGCGTCGTGGATATGCCGTTTTATAGCAGCGTCTCATACCACCCGGTCGTAAAAGACGGCACTTTTTCCCCGGAGGTCATTGGTGTCCGCTTTGGACGCCTTGGCATCCATCCGATGGCGAAAATCATCGGCCAACTCGCCCTCGATTGCGTATTCAAAGCCTTTGAAAAAGAAGGCAAGCACCTCAGCCGCCTCGCTGATGTGGTGGTCGGCGAAGGAACCATTACCTTCGCTACAAAGCCGCAGCCGTGAACCCGCGCCTCGCCAGAGGTTGCATCATTTTTCTCCTCGCGCTGCTGTTGGCAGTGCCGGGACGAGCAGTGGATTTGCGAAATCGCAGCACCAGCAGCAGCGGGCAGTTCATCGTCTATTGCGACGACCGCGAAGTCCGCTCCCGCATCGTCAGCGGCGCAGAGGAAATCAAAGCCGACGTGCTGCGGGTTCTTCACGAAACGGACCACGGAAAATTTCCCATCGTCATCACCCTCGAACCCGCCGACCCAGACAAACCACTCCCTCCCGTCATCGTCCAACTCATCAACACCATCGCAGGCCCAAAAATAGACATCATCGTTCGCGTCGGCGATGACCCCGCAAAAATCTTCCTCCAGCGCCACATCATCCGCGCCCTTCTGCTGGACATGGCCTACCGCGATCGACCGGCCATCAAGCCCAGCCAGCCCTACACCGAGTCTCCATGGTGGCTCGTCGAGGGTCTCATCCAAATTCTCCGCCGCCGTGACGCCGGAGCAGATAGCGATGTTTTCAAAAGCATCGTCAACACAGACAAACTCCCGCCGTTCGAAAAATTTCTCACACAAAAACCCACACATCTGGGCACCGTCGCCGGAACAGTGGACAGTGCATGTGCGATGTGCCTCGTCGAAGCACTCCTCGGACTTCCGGAAGGCCACGAAAATCTCGGGCGTTTCATCCGCACATATCCCGACGCTGGTGGTGACGTCCTCAGTTCCATCGCCTCGCAATTTCCAACCCTCAACGACGCCCCTCAAAGCCTCGCCAAATGGTGGGCGCTCCAACTCACGCGCTTCGCCGGCAACGACCGCTGGCAGGGACTCACCGTCACGGAATCCGACACCGAACTCAGCAAGCTCCTCACCCTCGACATCGTCCTCGATAAAAACGGACGCAGCCAGAAATTTGAATTCGCCGACTTCGACAAATACATCAAACTCCCCGCGACCAAACTCACCCTCCACACATTGCAGGTGAAACTCGCCACCCTCGGCACAAGGGCGAATCCCAACTACCGCCCCATTCTCACCGAATACGAACATCTCAGTTCCCAACTCGCCGCCGGCAAAACCAAGGGAGTTGCCGAGAGCATCAACGCAATCGAGCAATACCGATCCACCGTTGTTCAGCGCCTCGGACAAATCACTGACTACCTCAATTGGTATGAGGCCACCCAGGCTCCGGGTCGCTCCCGCACCTTCGACGAATATTTACGCCGCGCCGATCCACCCAAACTCACGCCGACTCCAGCCGACCCGCGCATCGTAGATTACCTCGACACCCTCGAACACGACTTCGCTCCCCTGCTCCCCAACGCCCTCCCCGGACCCACGCCGAACGGGGCAGCCAGCCGCTAGTTAACCGAGCAATTTTACTGCGCGTTTTTCGCGTGCGCTGAGGGCGGCGGTGTCCACGATTTGCTGGCCGATGCGGGAGATTGAGGGGGAAAGCGGGCCGGTGAGAGCGGTGCCGGTTTCTATGCAGTGGAGAAAATATTCGATGGGATTGCGTTCGGGCGCACGCAGTGGCTCGCATTTCAAAATGTAGCCCTCGGGTATTGCGCGTGTCTGCACGCGGACGGTGTCCTCGTAGTCCCACGCAGATATGGTGCCTTCGCTGCCGCAGATGACGAATCCGCACTTCGGCTGCGGCTGGAGCGTCCACGGGTCGGTGAATGTGCCCCATCGCGTTTCCATTTTTGAAAGGCCCGTTTCGTAGCGTGCGACAACAACACTGTGCTCGTCCACTTCGAGGCCGGCGGGATCATCCACCATCGCCATCACTTCGTTCGGAGCGCGTCCGCCCATGAACCACGTGCCGAGCGTCGTCCCGTATCCGAGATAATCGAGCAGCGACCCGCCGCCCGCGTCTTTTTTGTAAAACCAGCTCGCTGCTTTTTCCTCCGCAGTTGGCTCCTTCTCGATTTTGTCCGCGCCGTGGTAGAGCGGGCCGCGGTTTCCTCCGTAGTGGTGAAACTCCCGCACTTCGCCGATGGTGCCCTGCTCGATGAGTCGCATCGCTGTGACCATGGATTCCATCCAGCGCATGGGCCAGTTGATCGCCAGCATCCGTCCCGGCTGCATCGCGGCCACCATCGCATCCGCCTCCGCGAGCGATGCGGCGAAAGGTTTTTCCACGAGGATGTGCGCGCCATACGGAGCAACGCGCCGCACATACTCGCCATGTCGCGCAGCGGCGGGGCAGAGCAGCACCACATCGGGCTTCGCTTTTTCCATGCATGCATCCACATCGGTGAAAACGCGCTCGGGCGGGATGCTGAAATTACGCACCGCCTCGGCCATGCGCGCAGGCTGCTCGTCGCAAATGGCCACGATTTCAGCGCCTGGATGCTCGTGTGTGTAGCGGAGCAAGTCGCCCATGTGGAAGTGATCGAAGTTGATGCCGGCGATTCGAAAGGTGGACATGCCGCTAGTGCATCCCTGACCCGTGGAAAACTTCCAGTCTGAAATTTCGCACCCGAGCTACTCGGCGGAAATATTCGCGCCTTTTTTACTCGAAGTTGCGAGTGGGCCGGTTTTTCGCGAAGTGGAGCCGCAGCTCACAACGTTACCGGAAGTGACCGTCTGGATCCGATGCGAGCGCTCCACCATATCGCTCATGCGCGAGGAGAACGGGCGAGGTAGAGGCTTCATGTATTCACCGGCACCCTCGAATGGATTCTTCCCCGTGAGCAAATTGTAAGTCGAGAACGGCACGCTCACCGAAATGCTCGCCGTCCAATGGCCGCCCATGAGCGCCGCGTTGTCCCAGTATTCCACACCAGTGGTCACACCGCGCAGCACACGGGCTTCGATGCGGGCCTTGAAGCCGTCGAAATCGCGACCAAAGGGATTGTTGTAATGGTAGTAGCCGGCATAGGCGTGGACTTCAGCGAATTTATCGAGTCCCGGAATGAGCACTCCCAACTCCGCGTTATAGCCTTCGAGGCTCGTCTCGAAATTTTTAAAATCCACACGCCGCTCGCTGCGCACTACAGCATCGCCGCCGGACTCCGTGCGCGAACTATGCGCGCTGCTGCGGCCGATTTCGTAGCGGTCGCTTTCTGGCAGGTAGTAGTTGAAACGTGCGTCCACCCAGCGGGTGAGCATCTCGACGCCGAAGCCACATTGAACAAAGTCGTTGTTGTATTCGCTCTGGATCGAATCGCGGTAAATATTGGCGCCGAGAATGACGTCGCGCCCGGGCACGAGCTGGCGAAAACCAAGGCCGGTGCTGTTGATGAACTGACCATTGTCCTCGTAGTGGTAACGCCCGTCGAGGAAGAGAAAGGAGTCACGATCCTGCGAGGCCCAAATCCCCGTCATGCTGTCAAAAATAATGCCGCTCAGGCTGTCGCTCATCCGCACACCGAGAGTAATGTCACCCGACGGATCATCCGGCAGCCATGAGCGTTTTTGCTGCCCGATTTCCAGCGGGCCTGCAACTATGCAGGAAGCACCGCACGCAGCCAGAAGCAGGGCGGCGAGCGCCGTGGGAGAAACAGTATTCCTGAGCATTCTGCCTAGAAAAAGATCGGGATGATCAGGATCGCCACGATATTCACCACTTTGATCATCGGGTTAATCGCCGGGCCGCTGGTGTCCTTATAGGGATCGCCGACAGTGTCGCCGGTGACAGCGGCTTTGTGGGCCTCGCTGTGTTTGCCGCCGTGGTGACCGTCTTCGATGTATTTCTTCGCGTTGTCCCAAGCGCCGCCGCTTGAAGTCATCGCGATGCCCATGAAAAGGCCCGTCACGATGCTGCCGACGAGCACGCCGCCGAGAATTTTCGCGCCGTCCGGCAATGCGGCGACGGCGATCACGGTGGCGAGCGGGAGCAGCGCCGGGATGATCATCTCCTTGAGTGCGGCCTTGGTCACGATGTCCACGCATGTGCTGTAGTCCGGCGTGTCGGTGCCTGTCAAAATGCCGGGCTTGAGACCCAGTTGACGCCGCACTTCCGTCACGACGGCACCGGCTGCGCGACCGACTGCGCTCATGCTGAATGCGCTGAACAAATAGGGCAGCAGACCGCCGATGAAGAGCCCGATCATCACTTTCGGATCATTCAGCGAAAAGCCGAGAGTATCCGCAATTTTCGCCTTGGCTGCTGCGAGACCAGCGGGAGCCACCGATGCGAGGCCGGTTTCCAGATGGTGGCGCAAATCCACGAAGTAGCTGCCGAAAAGAACCACCGCTGCGAGACCGGCGCTCGCAATCGCGTAGCCTTTCGTCACCGCTTTCATCGTGTTGCCGACCGCATCCAGCTCGTCCGTCGTCTTGCGCACTTCGGGTGGCAGACCGCTCATCACGGCGATGCCGCCAGCGTTGTCGGTGATTGGGCCGAACGCATCGAGGCTGATGATGATTCCCGCCATCGAGAGCATCGCCATCACGGCGACTGCGATTCCGTAAAGCCCGGCAAATTCAAAGCTGCCCCAAATCGCCGCGCCGATGCACAGCACCATCGGAGCCGTCGCCTGCTGCCCGATTGCGAGGCCAGCGATGATGTTCGTCGCGTGACCAGTTTCCGACGCCTTCGCGATTTTCCGCACCGGGCCGTATTCGGTGGATGTGTAGTAATTGGTAATCATCACCGCCACGCCCGTCATCAAAAGCCCCACGATGCTGGCCAGAAAAATCCCGTTGGTAGTCAGCGCTGCGCCTTCCTTCATCGCGAGACCTGCGGGGAACATCGTAGTCGTGATCGGGTAAAACGCCGCCGCCGATAAAATACTGCTCACCAGCACGCCGCCCATCAGCGCCGCCGCCGGCTTGAGCTTCGTCATGTTCACAAAAATCACGCCGATGATGCTGGCGATGATCGCCGCGCCGCCGAGGACAAACGGATACGCCACCGCAGCCGTCGTCGCGCCCGTCGCAGCCGTCAGCGCGCCCACGAGGACTGCACCGATGAGCGAAACAGCATACGTCTCGAAAACATCCGCCGCCATGCCTGCGCAATCGCCCACATTGTCGCCCACGTTATCCGCAATCGTCGCCGGGTTGCGTGGATCATCTTCATCGAGACCCTGCTCCACCTTGCCCACGAGATCCGCGCCCACATCGGCAGCCTTTGTATAAATGCCGCCACCCAGTCGCGCAAAAACTGAAATCAGCGAAGCACCCAGCGCAAGCCCGATGAGACTGCCCACAGCCTTGTCTGGCTGGCACTGAGCCACCGCGAGGTAAAAACCACCCGTCGAGAGCAACGCAAGCGCCACCACCAGCAGCCCCGTCACCGCGCCGCCGCTGAACGCAGCCTGCAACGCCTTCTTCGCACTCGTCCGCGCGCCTTCCGCAGTCCGCACATTCGCCTTCACAGCGATGCGCATGCCGATGAAACCCGCCGCCAGCGAGCACACAGCCCCGACAACAAAGCCGATGGCCGTCGGCGCGTCCTTCTTCCAAAACAACACCGCCGCGATAAGCACGCCGATGCCGGAAATGGAGACGAGCTGCCTGCCAAGATACGCCTTCGCGCCTTGCTCGATGGCATTCGCGATGAATTGCATCTTCTCCGTTCCGGAAGAAATCGAGAGCAGCGATTTAATCAGCCAGAGTGCAAATACCAGACCCACCGCGCCACAGGCGAGGGAAAGCGGGATGCCATTTTCAATGAGGGATGCGAGCGTCAAAGCCATGTCAAAATGTAAGTTGTAGGTTGAAGGGCGCGCGAAGGTAGTTATCCCATTCCATCTGGCAAGCGCGCAGTTGCGGGAAATGGCGGGAGCAGAGTGTCGAGTGGCGAGAGGCGGGTGTCGTGTCGTCCCGACGGGTGGGAGCAAGTCTGTTAGCGTGGCTTTCAAAATCATGAAGGTGGCAAACATACTCACCATCCGAGCCACGGGCAGACACGCCACTCGCCTCTCGACACCCGCCACTTTGCTCTCCGCGTCTACCGCACCCAAAAAAGCAGCGCGATAGCACCTATGATTATCACGATAATGATCGCCCAGATGAACAACAGGAATGGCGGTGGCGCCTCCACCAACACGTCCGACGTGGCACGGAACCGCGACGGGCAACATGGGCATTTGGCGTAGCGGTAGCCGATATAGCGGAGGAAACTCCAGCGGACTTTCTCCGACGGGAAGCGCCGATCGCACACAGGGCAGGTGAGGACTGCGTCTTTGAATGACATATATGGAAGGTGAGTGCTTGGGAAAGCGGGTGAAGGTCACGTAGGTTTGGGGAACATTTTGCCGCTTGGCAAATGATATTACATTCATGTTCTGCGCTGGAGAAAGTGGCTAGCGGCAGGAGAAGAATCGTCCCGTGGCTCGGATGGTGAATGTGTTTACCACCTTCATCATTTTGAAAGCCGCGCTTACATACTTGCTCCCGCCCGTGGGGACGACACGCCGCCCGTCTTTCGACTCTCGCCACTCACTCGCCGATCTGCGCGGCGAGGGTCCCGGCGATGGTGTCAGCGGCTTTTTCTATCGCGGCGGAGTCGCGGCCTTCGATGAGGAGGCGGATTTTTGGCTCGGTGCCGCTGTAGCGGAGGAGGACGCGGCCTGCGCCTTTCAGGCTTTCCTCGGTCTGCTGGATGAGGGCGAGGATGTCGGGCATGGTCTCGATGGGGCGCTTTTCGCGGACGCGGAGGTTGCGCTGGGCTTGGGGGTATTTTTTCAAGACGCGCTTGAGTTCGCTCAAGGGTTTGCCGGTTTCGGCGATGATGCGGAGGATTTGGAGGGCGGCGACGATGCCGTCGCCGGTGGTGCTGTGGTCGCGGTAGATGAGGTGGCCGCTTTGTTCGCCGCCGATGTTCAAGTCCTGGGCGAGCATGGCTTCGATGACGTAGCGGTCGCCGACTTTGGTGCGGAGGACGCGGCCATGGTGTTCGCGCAGGGTGTCGTCGAGACCGAAGTTGCTCATGACGGTGGCGACGAGGGTGTTTTTCGCCAGGGTGCCGCGGCGGATGTGGTCGCAGGCGGTGATGGCGAGGATTTCGTCACCGTCCACGATGTCGCCTTTTTCGTCGCAGAGTTGGAGTCTGTCGGCGTCGCCGTCGTGGCTGATGCCGATGTGTGCGCCGGTTTCGCGGGTGAGGCGGGAGATTTCTTCGGGGTGCGTGCTGCCGCAGCCGGCGTTGATGTTTCGCCCGTCGGGCTGGTTGTGGAAGGTGGTGACGTTGGCGCCGAGTTCGTGGAGTATCCAGGGGCTGCTTTTGTAGGCGGCGCCGTTGGCGGTATCGAGGGCGATGTTGATTCCTTCGAGCGTGAGTCCTTTGGGAAAGCTGGATTTTGCGTGTTCGACGTAGCGACCGAGGGCGTCGTCTATCCTTTTTGCTTTGCCGATTTTGCCGGCGGTGGGGCGGATGTTTTCGATTTCGCCGCTGAAGACGAGGCCCTCGATGCGCCGTTCGATTTCGTCGTCGAGTTTGTAGCCGTCGTGGCGGAAGAATTTGATGCCGTTGTCCTCATACGGATTGTGCGAGGCGCTGAGGACGATGCCCGCATCGGCGCGCAATGTGCGCGTGAGATACGCGACGCCGGGGGTGGGCAGCGGACCGAGAAGAAAGACGTCCACGCCGAGGGACATGACGCCGGCTGCGAGTGCGTTTTCGAGCATGTAGCCGGAGAGGCGGGTGTCTTTACCAATGACGATGATCGGGCGGCGATCCGAGCGGCGGGTGCCAAATTGTGTAAAGACGTGTGCGGCGGCACGGCCAAGTTTGAGGGCGGTCTCGGCGGTGACAGGCTCGAGATTAGCAACTCCGCGGACGCCGTCGGTGCCGAAGATTTTGCGGTTACTTTCCATGCACGGAAGCACCGAATTCTACACTAGCGGGCCCGGGCTTAGGCTGCGATGTCGTCGGTTCGTTGAGCTGGCTTTTTCGAATCACTGCCCACAGCAGTGTCGCCAGCAGGAGTGAGACGATTTTCGCCGCCGGGTTGTTGGTGAATAGTTTCTTCATCGTCGGTGCTGAGAAGTAGCTCGCCGAGTCGCTTGCGCAAGCTCTCCGGCGTGAAATCGCGCTCCAGACGTCCTCGATGTGCGAGCGAGACGACTCCGGTTTCCTCACTGACGATGAGGACGATGGTGTCGCTTTCCTCGCTCAATCCAATGGCTGCGCGATGGCGAAGGCCGAGGTTGCGATCCAAATCCTGCCGCTGGCTGACTGGAAAAATGCACGCCGCACTGGCGATGCGATCGCCACGCACGATGAGGCCGCCGTCGTGCAATGGGGTTTTGGGATGAAAGATGGTGACGACCAGTTCTGGCGAAAATTTGCAATCCACCTCCACACCGCTCTCGATGTGCGACTGGATGTCCGTGCCGCGCTCAATCGCGATGAGCGCGCCGAGCCGGCGGTTCGAAAGATCGAAGATGGTTTCAGCGAGCAACTCGACGGTTTCGCGCTGCTGAATCTGCGTGCCGAATAGGCGGTGGCTGCCGATTTGTGCGAGCAGGCGGCGCAACTCCGGCTGGAAAATCACGACAAGTGCGAGCAGCACGATGGCCGAGAGGGAGCGAAGCAACCACGAGATGACATCCAGCCCGAATAGTTGCGAGAGAAACGCCAGACCAAGCACGAGTAGTGTAAGGCCGGTGAGCACGCGCAATCCGCGCGTCCCGCGAAGGCCGAGGTATCCGTAGTAGATACAAATGGAGAGAATGAGGATTTCGAGGGCACCCTTCCAATTGTCGGCGGCAAATTGCTGGAACGTGGCGAGCATCATCCGGCGATAATCGCCTCGGTCATCCGAAGCGCCTCCACGTTGGGTTTCACATCATGCACACGAAAGACTCGCGCCCCGCGCTCGCGGCAGTAGCTCGTGAGCGCGACCGTTGGCCACAAGCGGTCTTCGGGCGCGGTTGCATTGGAGCCGAGAACTTTTGCGATGAAACTTTTGCGCGACACGCCGATGAGCAGCGGCCGTTCGCCGACGCGCAATTCCGGCAGGCGGCGGAGCAACTCGAGGTTGTGGTCCACCGTCTTTCCAAACCCGATGCCGGGATCAAAGATGAGGTTTTGCGCGGGCACGCCGCAACGTAGGCAACGCTCCATCGCGGTGCAAAAGGAATCCTGCACTTCGCGCGTTACATTTTCGTAGCGCGGCGCGGTCTGCATCGTGAGCGGTTCTCCTTTCATGTGCATGATGACCGCGCCAGCCCCGGTCTCTTTGACTGCTAATAACATCGCCTCGTCACGTAGCCCGCTCACGTCGTTGATTACCGAAGCTCCCGCTGCGCACGCCTCACGGGCGACGTTCGCTTTCATGGTGTCTATCGAAACGACCAAGCCGAGCGCCGCCAGTCGCTCGATCACCGGCAAAACCCGCCGCAACTCCTCGCTTTCCGCTACCGGCTCCGCGCCCGGTCGCGTGCTCTCGCCTCCAACGTCCACGATTTGCGCGCCCTGCGAAAACATCTCCGCGCCGTGCGCAACCGCCGCATCCACATCGAGCCAGCGCCCGCCGTCGCTGAACGAATCGGGTGTCACATTCAGCACGCCCATCACCACGCCGTGCCGCGCGAGGTCGAATGATTGTGTGCGTGTTTGCCAGAGCATCCAATCCGTGTGACGCACGGAGCCGCGCCGATGCAAGCGCGACGTGCTCAGAGGCTGCTAGACCTCGCGCCGGTGTCGTGCTACAGACGCGCCCCATTTTCTAAAAAACCACGATGTCCACATACACAACCTGCACAGTGCCCGACGGCAAAAAAATCACCATCAGCGGAGGGAAGCTCAGCGTTCCGAACAACCCGATCATCCCGTTCATCCGCGGCGACGGCACCGGGCCGGACATCTGGGCTTCGAGCGTCCGCGTGCTCGATGCGGCGGTGGAAAAAGCCTACGGTGGCGCGAAGAAAATCGCGTGGATGGAAGTGTTCGCCGGCGAGACGTCGAAGAACAAATTCGACAACTGGCTGCCCGACGACACGGTCGAAGCCTTCAAGGAATTCTTGGTCGGAATCAAAGGCCCGCTGACCACGCCTGTCGGCGGAGGCATCCGCTCGCTCAACGTCGCGCTGCGCCAGATGCTCGACCTCTATGTGTGCCTTCGCCCCGTGCAATATTTCACCGGCGTTCCATCGCCCGTGAAACGCCCCGAGGCTGTGGACATGGTCATTTTCCGCGAGAACACCGAGGACATCTACGCCGGAATCGAATACGCTGGCGGCACGCCGGAAGCGCAGAAAGTGCTCGATTTTATCGCGAAGGAATTTCCGAAGGATTTCAAAAAAATCCGCTTCGGCAGTTCACAGGCCGTCGTTGATTACATGAAGCTCGCAGCGCCCGAGCACACGATGGAAAATTACCCGCCCACCGTCGGCATCGGCATCAAGCCCGTGTCGCAAGTCGGCACCATCCGGCTCATCAAAGCCGCCATCCAATACGCGATCGCGGAGAAAAAGAAGAGCGTCACCATCGTTCATAAAGGGAACATCATGAAGTTCACCGAAGGCGCATTCCGCGACTGGGGCTATGCCGCCGCCGAGCGCATTTTTGGCGACAAAGTTTATACGTGGATGCAATGGGAAAAGACCAAGAAAGAAAAAGGCGAAGCCGCCGCGAACGACGAACAAAAAGCCGCGCTCGCATCGGGCCGCGTGCTCATCAAAGACGCCATCGCCGACATCACGCTCCAGCAAATCCTCACGCGCCCCGGCGACTTCGACGTCATCGCCACGCTCAACCTCAACGGCGACTACCTCTCCGACGCCCTCGCTGCGCAAGTCGGCGGCATCGGCATCGCCCCCGGCGGCAACATCAACTACGTCACCGGCCACGCCATTTTCGAAGCCACCCACGGCACCGCGCCGAAGTATGCCGGCAAAGACCTCGTCAACCCCGGCAGCGTCGTCCTGAGCGGCGAAATGATGTTCCGCTACCTCGGCTGGACCGAGGCCGCCGATTTGATCATCAAAGGCCTCAACGGAGCCATCGGCAGCAAGCGCGTCACCTACGATTTCGCCCGCCAGATGGAAGGCGCCACCGAGATCAAATGCTCTGAGTTCGGCACTAACATCATCGCGCATATGTAATCACGGGCAGAGGGCCCGAAGTCGCGCTCTTGTGCATTGCGACTTTTTGAAAGTGACAGCACTGGCTACGCGCGCTCGACTTGGTGGATGAAATATTTCATCGCCCCGCTCGTCGCGATTGCAGCGCTCATCTGCGCCGCTAGCGCTGGAGATTCATTTTTCTCCGCCGATGGAAAGACGGTGACTTTCATCCCGCTGACACGAGCGGGCATCTTGTGGCGGATGGATGTTGCGTCCGGGAAACTGAAAGAACTGCCGCTGCCACCTGCACTCAAGGAATCTCTAGTCACGGGTCTGGCGCGTGGCGCAGATGGCGAGGCGTTGTTTCTCGCCAGCAACTCGGTGTGGGTGATGACCACCGAGGGTGCGGTGAAAAAAGTCTGCGACACGGGGAGCGTGAAGGAAACGAGCGATTTATTTGTGGCAGTGAAACGCGGGACGCCGATCAGCGACTGGATGTTTATCAAAGGCTCGTCAAAGGATGGCGGCATGCTTTTCGCGCGCAAACCAAAGCAGAAGGTATTTGGCGAAGTATTCTGCCGCCGCGTGAGGGACGTGAGCAGTGGATGTTTTGGTGATGACGGGCGTTTCTTTTTCACGGACAATCTTGATGTGTGGGAGGGAGGATTCGTCGCCGAGGACGATCCAAATATGCGCATGGCCACGCTGGTTGGCGCGCGCATCGCGCCAATTGCTTTGCAAAACACCGACATCGCCAACGCGGGTAGCCTCAGCGTGTCGCATGTGAGTGTAGCCGGCCAGTGGATCTACGCCGGTTTGTCCGGACGGCACATGGGGGCAATCATGCGCGTGCCCATTTTAAAAAAGCCGCTCTATAGCGACAGCTCCGGCGATCTGCCGAAACCAAAGGAGCACCTCAATGCTATGCACGCCGCACTGCAAAAGACCGAGGTGCTTGTGTCATACACAGACCGCATCACCGCATTCTGTGCGTGCGAAACAGGAGGCCACTCCAAAGTTTTCTACCGGGGAGAACGCGGAGAACTTTCGCTTTGGACAGACACTGGTGAAACAAAACAACTGGGAAAAGAGCCGCTGGAGTGAAGTGCGCACAGGGCAGGTGAAAAAAACTCACCAGCGTCGTCCTTTCATCGAGGATAATGAGCGCGGGATATTTCTGTGTTGCGGAGAGGGCTGGAAATGAG
The DNA here is from genome assembly GCA_947476045.1 of Chthoniobacteraceae bacterium. Taxonomy (GTDB): domain Bacteria; phylum Verrucomicrobiota; class Verrucomicrobiia; order Chthoniobacterales; family Chthoniobacteraceae; genus SXWH01. Next base: position 34,934 of record CANJNZ010000004.1, on the reverse strand, counting down.
GACGTTCCTTGAGGAATGAATTCGCCGGAACAACCGACGCCCTGGCAGCGAAAAACGATGTGGCGAGCCATCTCGGCTCTTTCTATCGCCACGATTGCCGTTGTCTCGGTCGGTTTCATCTACGCCTTTTCAAAGGTGATGTCCTTCCTCCAGCCTATCCTCGTGCCGTTCGCAATTGCCGGCGTGCTCGCGTATTTGCTGGAGCCCGTCGTCTCGTGGCTGGTGAAAGTGGGCACCACCCGGCAGCGTGCGGTCATCGGCGTTTTCGCCGTCACCACGCTCGCGCTGATCGGTGTGATGTTTTGGATCATCCCCGTCCTTTCCACGCAGACCGCAAGACTCGCGCAGAAGGTGCCGGACATGACATATCAGGTGCGCGTGGGCGTTGCAAAATTCGGAAAGGACATCCGCGATAAATTCGGCCTCCGCATCGTGCCTGACGAATTTCTTGTCGTCCCAAAACCAAAACACAAAACAGAACCGACGACTGAACAAACCGAAGTGCAGGCAGCTGTTCCCGCAAAGACAGTCGCGCCAGATCCGAAGCCTGCAACTGAAGCCCCATCTACAACTACACCAGCAGCAACTGCCACCACTGCGCCAACGCCAATACCGGCTCCAGTGGCAAAGCCGCAGGAAACGCCTGCGGAATTGCTGCAAAAAATCGGCAGCGGCGACTGGATCAATGATGCGCTCCCGAATGCAGCCACAAAAATCTGGGAGTTCCTCAGTTCCAGCCTCGGCGGCTTTCTCGGTTTCTTCGGCTTCCTGCTCTCGCTGATCATCGTCCCGCTCTACCTGTTTTATTTTCTCACCGAGTCGCCGCACATCTCGAAGAGCTGGAGCAAATATCTCCCGCTCCGAGCGAGTGATTTTAAGGATGAAGTCGTCGCCGCGCTCACCGAGATCAACGGCTACCTCATCGCCTTCTTTCGCGGGCAACTCATCGTCAGTCTCATCAACGGCACCGTTACAGGCGCATTGCTCGCAGCGGCGGGATTGGACTTCGGAATCCTCATCGGCTTCGGCCTCTGCTTTCTCGGCATTATTCCCTACATCGGCATCGTGCTTTGCTGGATTCCCGCCGTCATCATCGCCTCCGTGCAGGGCGGAAGCTGGTTGGTTCCGCTGAGCGCTGCATGGTGGGTTTTTCCGCTCGTCGTCACCGGAATATTTACCGTCGTGCAGCAGGTGGACGGTCTTTTTGTGACCCCGAAAATCGTCGGCGAGCGCGTCGGTCTACATCCAGTGACCGTCATCTTCTCCGTCTTCCTGTGGTCGCTTTTACTGGGTGGATTGCTAGGCGCCATCCTCGCCGTGCCGCTCACCGCGACGGCAAAAGTTATCCTGAAACGCTACATCTGGGAGCGCACCATCATGGCCGAGGCCATAACGAGCCCCGTCCCGATTTCAGAAAAATGAGCACGTCATCACCATCGCCGGCCCCGAAAAAACCCGTCGTCGTCGCGTCGGGCATGTCGAAGCGCGAAATCATCATCGCTGTCATCATCGCAGTTGCAGTCATCGGATTTCTTGCGTTCGCGATTGTCCACATGGGCAGTGGAAAATCTGGCAATCTCATCAGCGGCGTCGTCACGGGACGTTCCTCAACCGGCGATCGTGAGACCCTTCTCGATGTCAGCACCAAGGGTGTAAAATCAAAAACTGCCGACACCGGCTATACCCTCAAGGTCTTCGTGAAAGAAAAAAACCGCACCTACGATGTGATCGTCGAGCGTGACGTGTGGGAGAAAAAGAAGGACGGCGACACGCTCGAATTCCTCCGTCCTCCAAGCGAGCAGGAGTGAGTCTGCGCGGACCGCGACTTCCATGCAGATAGACATCCTCAGCCTCTTCCCCTCCATCGCCACCGCCACGCTCGGCGAGAGCATGATGAAGCGCGCTCAGGAAAAAGGGATCGTCACTTTCAAGTCCCACGACCTCCGCGACTGGACGCACGACCGCTACCGCCGCGCCGACGACGCCCCCTACGGCGGCGGGCAGGGCATGGTGATGAAATGCGAGCCCATCTTCGAAGCCGTGGAATCGCTGCGCACGCCCGAGACGCGCGTCGTCTTCATGGGCCCGTGTGGGCGGCGCTTCGACCAGCGCATCGCGCAGGAATACAGCACCCTTGGCCAGAAGGGCGGCCACCTCATCATCCTCTGCGGCCACTACGAAGGCGTGGACCAGCGCGTCCTCGACCATCTCGTGGACGACGAAATCTCCGTCGGCGACTACGTGCTCACCAATGGCGTCATCGCCGCCGTCGTCTTCGTGGACGCCATCGTGCGCCTCATCCCCGGCGTGCTCGGCGACGACGACAGCGCGACCGACGACAGCTTCGCCACCGGCCTCCTCGAATTCCCCCACTACACGCGCCCGCCCGAGTATCGCGGCTGGAAAATCCCCGACATCCTGCTCAGCGGCAACCACGCCCACATCGAACGCTGGCGCCGCGAGCAGGCCCTCGAACGCACCCGCCAGCGCCGGCCGGATTTGCTGCCGCCGGAGAAAAGTTAAGTCGCTCGATACCATGCCAACACCACACAAAGATGCTGAGGAGCTACGTCCGGGTGATTTCTACGAGGATTGCGCGTATCACCCATGCCTTTGCACCGCCACCGGAATGGGAACGGTCGACGGTATCTCTCTCGTTGACGGCTCTTATCCGCGGAATTGCGGAGTGCCCCAGTGCGGCGTTCGGAAGCTTACCTTCGAGGAGGCTGTCCAGTGGCGCCTTCACGGTCCGCCAGACGTGCCACCCGAGATCGAAATGACAGACGCACAAAAATGGTGGCTCAAGAACTCGTAATGAAAACCGCATCTAATGAAGCTCGGCAGCGCAGGCCGGATTTGCTGCCCACAGATGTCAATTAGACGACCCCGCGCATCTCCCGTGAACGCTTACATCGTGATTTCCGATCCTGAGTATCTCTACGACAGAGTTACTACGTGGCACGTTGAGACCGAAGCGTCCACCGGCAAGCCACTCCGCGAGGTTGGCCTCGATAGTGCCAATCGCGTCGTCCTCATCGCCCCGTGGCTCGGTAACTATGGTTTTATAGTGGACAGTCCCGTGACTTTCAACCCAGTCGAGTATGAGCACGTCTCCGCCGAGCAATTTGAACAGGAGTGGAACAGTTTCGATACAACAAATGTCTCCTAAACTTTCACGCCAGCGCCGCCCCGTCCTCGACATCCGCGGCCTCGTCGTCCATCGCGATGAGACGCTCATCCTCGACCGGCTCGACTGGCGCGTGCAGCGCGGCGAGCACTGGGTCATCCTCGGCGCGAACGGCTCCGGCAAGACTTCGCTCCTCAGCGCGCTCACCGGCTACCTCACGCCGAGCGCGGGCGAAATGGAATTGCTCGGCGAGACCTACGGCAATTCCGACTGGCGCGAACTGCGCAAGCGCGTCGGCATCGTCAGCAGCGCCGTGCGGCAGAAAGTTCCCGATTGGGACAGCGCCGAGCTGGTCGTCATCGGCGGCAAATACGCGATGCTCGATTACTGGGGAAAAGTGAAAGCCGCCGACCGCATCGAAGCCGCACGCGCCATGCGCGCCGCCGAGTGCGGACGCATCGCACAGCGCGACTGGCGCGTTCTTTCGCAAGGCGAACGCCAGCGCGTCCTCATCGCTCGCGCGCTCATCGCGCAGCCGCGCGTGCTCATCCTCGACGAGCCGTGCGCCGGACTCGATCCCGTCGCGCGCGAACATTTCCTCGCCTTCCTCCAGCGCCTCGCCGCGCGAAAGAACGCGCCCACGCTGCTCTTCGTCACGCATCACGTGGAGGAAATCGTCCCCGCATTCACGCACGCGCTGCTCCTGCGCAGCGGACGCCTTTTCGCCAGCGGCGAAATCACGCGCGTCCTCACCAGCGCGAATCTCTCCCGCACCTTCGGCTCCCCGCTCCACATCCGCCGTCGCGCCGGACGCTACGCGCTCGCTCATCAATGAATCGCAGATGCAAAAAGGAACCGCTAATCTGCGCTCATCTACGCTAATGATGGTGTTTCAGACTGCATTTCAAAACGGCATTCTCCTTCGGAATTAGCGAAGATGAGCGTAGATTAGCGGTTCAAAAAAACTCCTTGGAATTTTCAGCGGTTCCCAAACTCCGCGCGCCATGTATCCTTTGCGCGCCATGCTCCGCCTCACGCTCATCGTCTTCCTCGCGCTGACAGCGTTTGCATTTCCACAAGCCGCCGTGGATGCCGACGTGAAGGACGCCGTGATCGTGGATACACCGAGCGAACAAATCATCACCGGCGCGTTGCGGTGGCTCGCTTCGCAGCAAAATGCGAACGGCTCGTGGAGCGTCAGCGCCGGGCGAAAGGGCGAACATCCCGTCGCGATGACCGGCTACGTGCTCATGGCCTACATGGCTGCGGGCAATCTCCCCGAGCAGGGCGAATACGCCAAGCAGGTGAAAAGCGGCATGGAGTTCCTGCTCGATCAGCTCGGTGTGGACGGACAATTCCGCGGCGTGGACGGTGGCAAATACATGTATAACCACGGCATCGCCACCATCGCACTCGGCGAGCTTTACGGAGAAACGCGCAGCCCGGCCATCCGCGAAAAACTCCAGCGCGCCATCAAACTCATCATCACCACGCAGACCGAGAAGGGCCAAAACAAAGGCGGCTGGCGCTATCAGCCACGGCCCGGCGATGCGGACATCAGCGTTACCGTGATGCAAGTCGTCGCCCTTCGCGCAGCGAAAAATGGTGGGATTGACGTGCCGCAGCAGACCATTGACGACGCCGTCGAATACGTGAGGCGATGCTCCGTCGGCAACAGCGGCGGCTTCGCCTATCAAGCCGGACAAGGCGGCCCCGGCTACGCGCGCACCGCCGCCGCGATTTACTCGCTGCAAGTCTGCGGCCACTACGACGACCCGCTCGTCGCCCCCGCGAGCAAATATCTTTTCGATCACAAATTCGACAAACAGTTCTGGGCCTACGGCTCCAACTACGCCGGCCCCGCACAATATATGATCGGCGGCGACACGTGGAAGCGCTGGTATGATTACATGAAACAAGTCCTCGTCCCCTCCGTGAAGCGCGTCGGCGAACAATGCTATTGGGACGACCACGAAGTCGGCCAAATCTACGCCACCGCGTGCTTCACAACCATCCTCGCGATGCCGTGGCACTACATCCCTCTCTACCAGCGGTAGGGCGGAAAATCCGAAACAAGTTCGAAGGTGAAATTTCAAAAGCGTTTTCAAACATCCATCCATGGCAGGTTCGCAATTCGCCGACTGGCCTTTTGGATTTCGTGCCTCGTGCTCGTTTCGAGTTTCGGATTTCGCGCTTCGGGCTTCGCCGCCACCGTTCAGCTTTTCGACGGCACCGTCCTCGATGGCACGCTCAGCTTCGACAACGGCATCGTCGTCCGCGGCTCGACCACTGTGAAGCTCGGCTTCACCGATATCCTCCGCGCGAAATTCGCCGACGCCAAAGCCGAGGAATACCAGCCCGGCCTCGTCCTCGTCAGCGGTGCACGCATCGCCGGGCCATTCACCTCGCTCGCCGATACCACCGTCAAAGCCGGGAACCGCAACCTCACCATCCCCGGCGGCGAAATCGCGTGGGCCATCTACCAACCCTTCGGCACCGACATCGCTGCGCAAATCCCTCGCGGAAAAATCGGCGCGCTACTCCCCGGCGGCGATTTTTTTGAAGGCACCGCCAAGTCCGCCGACTCGAACACCGCCAAAGTCGTCAACCCCATCTTCGGCCCACGCACCTTCGACGCAAAGCGCAAGGAACTCCACGCCCTCATCCTCCGTGAAATCAAAACACAGCCCGCAGGCTTTGAAGTCGTCACCGCCGACGGTAGCATCTTTCCCGCGCTCGACATCCTCGCCCGCGACGCCACCGGCATCACAATCCGCCACGCCCTCTACGACGGCATGAAAATCGAAACCAAGGACATCGTCGAAATCCGCGCCGGAAGTTCCCGCTACACCGCCCTCGATTCCATCAAACCCACCCGCACCGACGGCACCACACAGCCTGCCTTCGCCGCAGGAAAAATGCTCGACGGCACCCCGCTCAAACTCGGCGAAAAAACCGTGCACGGCTTCGAGACCGCAGCCGGAGCCGCCATCACATGGGACCTCCCTATCGCCTCCGCCACCTTCATCACCCGCGTCGCCGCCGGCCCCACCACACCCGCCGGGCAAAAAATCACCTTCGCCATCTACGCCGACGGCCGCCCCGTTGCCCGCAGCACCCCCGTCGCCGTCGGCGATGCCCCCGCCATCCTCCGCTGCCAGCTCACCGCCATCAGCAAACTCACCCTCCGCGCCGAAAGCCCCAGCGGCACCGGCATCTGGGCCGAGCCCATCCTCTACCGCCGGTAAAATACACTGCAAATGGAGCAATCCCGCTTTCTCCAGTAACTTTCAGTGCCCGACATTCGACATTCGACATTGTGCGGGCCGGGTTTATTTTTCCGCTCTTTTTTCGCGCTATGATCATCCCAAACGTCAACAAACTCTCAGACGAACAACTCAAGGAAGTCACGGACATCGTCGGCAGTTTTGGCTGCCGGGTGCAGGTGATTACGGGGCAGGAGCGGTGCATTTACGCCATCATCGGCGATGAGCGGAATGATGACATGGTGACGAAGCTCGAAGGGCTCACCTACATCAACCGCGTGGACCGCATCCAAAGTCCGCACAAGCTGATGGATGCACGTTCAAGTCTCGCGACGCACAAGGTGAAAATCGGCGGGGTAACGCTTGGAACGGAACCGTTTTTCTGCGCTGGGCCGTGCACGATTGATCCGAAAAATCCGCAACTCACCATCGAGACCGCACACGCGGTCAAGGAGGCCGGGGCGCACGCATTGCGTGGCGGCGTGTGGAAGCCTCGCACTAACCCTTACAGCTACCAGGGCGACGCGAAGGCGCTGCTGGTTTTAATGGAAGCAAGCCGTGCGACGGGGCTGCCAGTGGATACCGAGGTAATGGACGAAGAGCATTTACGCCTCGCAATTGATGCGGGCGTGGATTGCCTGCAAATCGGGGCACGCAACGCGCTGAATTACTCGCTGCTCAGACAGGTGGGGCGCGCCATAGCGGGCAGCACGACTTCTGTTCTGCTCAAACGAAGCATCCACATGGGAGCGGTGCAGGAATTCATCTCGGCGGCGGAATACATCGTCCAGCTCGGCAACCCGAACGTCATCCTCTGCCCGCGCGGCACGCAGCCCTCGCTCGACGGCTATCGCAATCACCCGGACGAAAGCATCGTGCCACTTTTAAAGGAGCGCACATGGGCTCCCGTCGTCGTGGATCCGTGCCACTCGGTCGGCAAGGCGGCTTACGTCCCGGCGGCTTCGCTGGCGGCGATGGCTTATGGGGCGGACGGTTTGTGCCTCGAATGCAACATAAGCCCGAGCAAGGGCATCGGCGACGATCCGAAACAGGCCGTGACCCCGGACGTTTTGAAGACAATTATCCAACAGGCGCGTGCGGTTTGGAAAATCCGGAGCGGAAACGCCGGATAAATGTAGTCAGCCTGCGTCAGATTTCCCTCCACGGCATCTGTTCTGCTAGTTGCAGTGCGATTTATCCATTTAAAGACAGACAGCCCATGCCCAAACTTCTCGTAAAACATCCGCAACAAGGTGAAGTGACCTTCGCTATAATCGGCGAACGCATCACTGTCGGTCGTCGGGCGGACAATGCGATCCAGATTAATTACGGCACTGTCTCCGCACACCACGCAGAATTCGTGGCCGTGAACGGACACTATATCCTCCGCGACCTGAATTCCACGAACCACTGTTTTTTGAATGGAGGCCAAATTCTGGAAGCCCCGCTTAAAAACCCGTGCAAACTCACCATCGGCACCGTGGAATGCGAGTTCGTCCCGGACGAGTTTGACCTCGAAGAAAAAATGGAGGCCGATGCCCTCCGCAAAACAATCGGCATGCTTCGCGAGCAAAACGAAGTCCTCATTTCCAAACTCTCGGAACAACAAAAGCAGATAGACATCCTGTGCAGCGCCCGGCTTCTAACCCCGGCCACAGGCGCGGATCTGGTCTCTCTCCGAGCACAAGCAATAAAGCTCACGAAAGAACGCGACGCACTTTCCCGCGAAAACAAAACCCTCCAACTGGAAGTAAGGCGGCTTCGTGGTATCGCTGCCCTCACAGGCGACAAATTCTCGATGAAGGACACTGTCCCCATCACCCTCCCGCCGGCTCCGTCTGTCCCGCAGGCCCACGTCACTGTGGTCAATAATGAGGGCGATGTAGCCGACGAAGATGCAAACACTCCTATTTTCAAACACATCGCGGAACTGAACGCCAAACTCCGCCCGCTCGTCTCGCTGCTCAACCGCCAGCCCGAGGACATGGAGGCACGCAATGAAATGCTTGTCCTTTGCAGCCACATGGCAGAGCGCACAACCTCTCTCAGTCATCATCCCGTCACTCGTCTTGTAGTGAGTCTGGAATCGCTGCTGCGCGACATGGCACACCGTCCCGGGGCCATCGAGCCCGGGCTTATGCGCACAATCACGCATGCAGTTGATTTTCTCGCCACGCTCCTGAGACCCGAAGTGCTCGCGCGAAGCAACGATCTCCCCCAGCCATCAATCCTCGCCCTGGACGATGATAAAGACCTGCTCCCCGCCATCGCCGCCTCGCTGGAATTCGCCCAACTTTCCACGACCACCTGTGCGGATGCAAAAGAAGCGCTCAATTTGATGCTCGAAGGCCGCTTCGACCTGCTGCTCCTCGATATCGGCCTTCCGGATGTCAATGGCCACGATATTTGCTCCTCGATCCGCAAACTTCCCGGGCACGCAAAAACGCCCATCGTCTTTCTCACCGGCAACGATACGCTCGAAAGCCGCGTCCAAAGTTCCCTCAGTGGCGGCACCGATTTCATCGGCAAGCCTTTCTATATGTATGAGCTTACCGTCAAAGCGAACACGTGGGTCTTTAAAAACCAACTCGACCTTGTCTAAGCATTTGGTTTGTATATTCGCAGATTTTGCTCTAGCAACGCTTGCGGAACACCCATGAAAACCATACTCGCTCTGATAATCGGCTCCGCACTGCTGGCCGCAGCCTGCTATTCCGCAAAGACAGACACGTGGCAGAAAGTCATCTCCACCCCTCACGCAACTGGAGATGCCAAGGACAAATCCCGCGCCTACGCCGCCGGACTTCACAGCACCCTCCTCCGTGCCGGCATCGCCCACAAAGTAGTTGTATTCCAGTTCCAATACTCCTCGAAATTCACCCTCAAGGGCAGCGTCGAGAGGACAGCCATCATCTACAAAGACACCGCTGAACCAAAAAATCCATACTGGATCATGGATGACCACCTTACCTGCCCGGTTTGGCTCCCGAATGAATCCGTTGAACGCCAGATCAGCTTTTATGTCCGCCGCCCCACAACCGTTGTCTCCGTCACGGATTTTCCCGCCAGCGATGATAAAGCTGTAAAACCCTTGGAAAAATCGGCACGCCGTAAAACCGCCATCAGCCGCATCCAACCCGTCAAGCAAACACAGCCCGTAAAAAGCGCGCAGCCTGCAAAGAGCACTCAACCTACGAAGAGCGCTAAGCCCGTGAAGAGTGCGCAAACAGAGAAACGCCAGGCCCCCACAACGCAAATTTCAAAGCCTGCGAAATCTCAACTCGATCCGCTTACAACAATCACCCCGGAATTGCGCATGAACGCGACACCAGCCAGCGAGGTCAAAGTTGCACCTGCTCCGGCAACTGTGATCGAAAAGAAAACCCCGCTCATCAACAAGATTGAGGAAACACCCCAGCCTGCCGTCGCGCCCGAGGCACCTGCTGCTGCACCTGCAAAACCAAAACTCCGCGCGCGACCGGGACTTATCGACGCCCCCACTAGCTTCGAAACACGGAAGCCCAGCCTTATCGAGAGCCTCTTCGCATTTATTTTCCACCGCTCATAATCCCGGACATCAACTACACATCGCGCTTGCCAGAACGCGTGACTTCCATTTAGCAGCAAAGCCGTGCTGCAAGGATATCAAACAGGATCGGGGTTGTTCGATGAAATGGCGGGAGCCGCCACACGACCGCATTATCGCAAGATGCGGGAGGCGTTCGAGTCGCTCACAGTGCCGGAATTTTCCGTGCGCAGTCAGGCCGTGGATCTCGCGTTCATGCGACAAGGGATCACTTTCAACGTGTATGGCGATGCGCAGGGCACGGAGCGGATTTTCCCCTTCGACATGCTGCCGCGCATCATCCCCGCGAAAGAATGGGAACACATCGAGGCCGGCCTCAAACAACGCATCACGGCGCTCAATCTTTTTCTCCACGACATCTACCACGAGCAGCGCATCGTGAAGGACGGCATCATCCCTCCTTACTACATTCTTTCGGGAAAACATTTCCGGCGCGAGTTCGCGGGCTTCAATGTGCCGAAGGACATTTATATCCACATCTGCGGCACCGACCTGATCCGCGATGCCGATGGAAATTATCTCGTCCTCGAAGACAATGGCCGCTGCCCGTCGGGCGTGAGCTACGTCCTGGAAAATCGACGCGCGATGAAGCGCACATACCCAGGGATGTTTGAAAGCATCGGCGTCCGCCCGGTGGAGCACTACCCGCAGGAATTGCTGAAGATGCTCCAATACATCGCGCCCGCCGGAGTCGCCGAGCCGACCGTCGTGCTGCTCACACCCGGCGCATACAACTCCGCGTATTTCGAGCACACCTATCTCGCGCGGCAGATGGGCATCGAGATCGTCGAAGGCCGCGACCTTGTCGTCCGCGACTCGCGCGTCTTCATGCGCACGACGAAAGGCCAGCGCCCCGTCCACGTGATCTACCGCAGGCTCGACGACGACTTTCTCGACCCCACCGTCTTCCGTCGCGACTCACAGCTCGGCGTGCCCGGCCTCATCAACGCCTACCGCAGCGGAAACGTCTCGCTTGCCAACTCCATCGGCACCGGCATCGCCGACGACAAAGTGATGTATTACTTCGTCCCCAAGATGATCAAATACTACCTCGATCAAGAGCCCATCCTGCCCAACGTCCCGACCTACCTCGCCAGCGAAGACGCCGACAAAAAGTATATCGTCGAAAACCTCGACAAACTCGTCGTGAAAGCCGCGAACGAAAGTGGCGGCTACGGAATGCTCATGGGGCCACGCGCTTCGCAAAAAGAACGCGATGATTTCAAAACTGCGATCCTCGCCGACCCGCGCAACTACATCGCGCAGCCGATGATTTCGCTCAGCACGCACCCCACGCGGCAAGACGACGGCACTTTCGAGGGTCGCCACATAGACCTCCGCCCATTCGCCCTCTACGGCGAAAAAATCACCATCGTCCCCGGCGGCCTCACCCGCGTCGCCCTGCGCAAAGGCTCGCTCGTCGTGAACAGCTCGCAAGGCGGCGGCTCAAAAGACACATGGGTTCTCTACGGCGATGAATAACTCCAGCCTTCCCATTTCGTCATCCGGCATCCGTCATTCGACATCGCCTTCCCTTTCCCACCTGCATGGCCGCAACCCAAACCCATACATACCATCGCCATGCTCAGTCGCGTCGCAAACTGTCTCTACTGGATGAGTCGTTGCATCGAACGCGCGGAAAACACCGCGCGTATCGTTGATACGAATCTCCAACTATTACTCGATATCCGAAATCTCGATGACTCCACTCTCGCGGAGCACTGGATGCCAATTGTCCAGTCCACCGGCGACGATGCGGAGTTCCTCGAGAAGTATCCGCGTGCCACCGGACAGGCTGTCACGGACTTCCTCGTTTTCGACGCGGATAATCCCAACAGCATCGTGAGTTCCATCGCGCAGGCGCGCGAAAATGCACGCATGGTGCGCGACCAAATCACCTCCGAACTTTGGGAGGAGCTGAACCGCCTTTACCTGTGGATGCGCGGTCAGGATGCGCGCTATATGTGGCAGCAAAGTCCGACGGATTTTTTTACGCAGATCAAAAACACGAGCCTGCTCCTGCTCGGCCTCATCTATGCGACGTTCGTCCACAACGAAGGCTGGCAGTTCATGCAGGCGGGGAAATTTCTCGAACGCGCGGATAAAATCACCCGCATCCTGGACGTGCGCCATAAGACCTTCCCGGAAAAAGGCGCGCCCGAAACCATCACGCAAAGCGACGCGCTGGAATGGAGCGCCATCCTTCGCTCCTGCTCCGCTTGGGACGCCTACAAAGCCGCCTATGGCGCGGAAGTCCGGCCCGAGTGGGCGGTCGAACTTCTGCTATTCAATGAGGAGTTTCCGCGCAGCGTCCGCTTTTGCATCGAGAAACTGAACGACGCACTCCACGCCATCTCCGGCGTGCCCGCTCGCCGCTACAGCAACGACGCCGAAAAACTCTGCGGACGCCTGCTCGCTGAACTCGAATACGGGTCGCTCGACGAAGTCCTCGCGCACGGCCTTCACAGCTATCTCGACTTGCTCCAATTCAAGTTCAACGAAGTCGGCGAAGCACTTTTCAACGCCTACATCTTCCAGCCATTTCTCAATCTGGAGGACGAAATCCTCGTCCAACAGGAGATGCAGCAACAACAGTGAGCAAGCCCGACTATCTCAGCATCGGCTTCGAGCAGATGGATGGCGATCTGCACAGCCTGCTCGAAGCATTCGCCGAAGTCCTGCATGAACTCGGCCACGGCGAACTCGCCGCTCACCTGCCCTGGCGCGGTAAGCCAATCGAGACGTCCGCCGAACTGCCGCCACGCCTCGGGCTCGCCTACTCGGTTGCATTTCAATTGCTGAACATGGTCGAGGAAAACGCCGCAGCCGCTATGCGCGAACTGCGCGAATCCAGCGAAGGTCTGACAGCCGAGCAGGGCCTGTGGGGCGCGCAGCTCGCCCGGTTAAAAGCGGACGGAATCAGCGCGAAAGAAATCGCCGCGATGCTACCACGCGTCCGCGTCGAACCAGTGCTCACAGCACACCCCACGGAGGCGAAGCGTCTTTCCGTCCTCGACCACCATCGCGCGCTTCATGCGTTGCTCGAACACGCACGCAACTCGTCCCAAACACCAACGAGTAAAAAGCGCCAGCGCGTTGAAATCAAAGCTGCCCTCGAACGCCTGTGGCGAACGGGCGAGATCCTTTTGGAAAAGCCGACACTCACGGACGAGCGCCGCAACGTGATGCACTACCTGCGCGAAGTCTTCCCGCGCGTGCTCCCCACTCTCGATGAGCGCCTGCACCTTGCGTGGGCGGATGCAGGCTTCGCGCCCGATGCGCTTCGCGCGCTTCCTCGACTGCGCTTCGGCACGTGGGTCGGCGGCGACCGTGACGGTCACCCCGGCGTCACTGCCGAAATCACTCGCGAAACGCTCGAAAGCCTTCGCGCCAATGCGCTGCTAGTCCACCACCGCAACCTCACTAAGCTCGCAGGAAAACTCACGCTCACGACGTGGATGCAATCACCGCCGCGTGCGCTGCGCGAAGGCATCGGACGTCTCGCCGACGCGCTCGGCGAACTCGCAGCACCCACGCTCACAGCGCACGTCGAGGAACCGTGGCGGCAATTCGTCGGCCTCATGCTCGCACGCCTGCCAGTCGAACTCGCACCCGGCCAGCGCGCACAACTCCGCGAAGGTGCCGCTTTTTACCAGCACTCCACAGAACTCGCCGCCGATCTCGCCACACTCCACGCCGCGCTCGTCGAGAGCGGCGCACAGCGGCTCGCGGTCAGCGATGTCGAGCCCGTGCAACGCGCACTCGAAGTCTTCGGCTTTCACCTCGCGCATCTCGACATCCGGCAAAACTCCGCATTTCACGCGAAGGCGCTCATGCAACTCATGGGCGCAGCAGGACTCGACGGCAGCCAGTGGGAAGAGTGGAGCGAAAATGAGCGACTGCGTTTTCTCGAACGCGAACTCCGCTCGCCGCGACCGTTCCTGCATCCGAGCGCGAGCGCGGGGCCGGAGGCCGACGCCGTCCTCGGTTGCTACCGGGTGCTCGCGCAACATCTCGCAGCATTTGGCGCGGATGGAATTGGTTCACTCATCGTGAGCATGACGCGACGGCTTTCCGATCTCCTCGTCGTCCATGTGCTCGCACGCGAAGCCGGGCTGCTTCGTGCTTTTCCCGAAGGTATCGTGTGCCTGCTGCCCGTCGTTCCGCTCTTTGAAACTGCCGACGATCTCGAAGGCGGCCCCGACATGGTCAGGCAATTTCTCGCGCAGCCCGTGACGCGGCGGAGTCTGGAGTTTCAGGCGAAACGCGAAGGCACCACACAACTCACACAACAAGTGATGGTCGGCTACAGCGACAGCAACAAGGACGCTGGGATCCTCGCGAGCCAATGGGCGCTGCACCGTGCACAATCGCGCCTCGCTGAAGCTGGCGCGGAAAGCGGCGTGGACTTGCGCTTTTTCCATGGACGCGGCGGCACCGTCAGCCGTGGTGCCGGGCCGACACACCGCTTCCTCGACGCGCTGCCACACGGCTCGCTCTGCGGCGACATCCGCCTCACCGAGCAGGGCGAAACCATTGCACAGAAATTCGCGAACGCCTCCACCGCTGCATATAATCTCGAACTGCTGCTCGCCGGAGTCGCCGGAACCACAGCACGCCACTCGCACGGCAGCGAGCCAGAGCACGCGCTCGCGCCACTCGTTGAAAAACTCGCCGCCACAAGTCGCGACGCCTATCGCTCGCTACTCGAAGCCGACGGCTTCCTCGCATTTTACCGCGCAGCGACTCCGATTGATGCGCTGGAACACAGCCGCATCGGCTCGCGCCCATCGCGACGCACGGGCAAGCCGAGCCTCGCTGATTTACGGGCAATCCCTTGGGTCTTCTCATGGAATCAGGCGCGCTTTTACGTCCCCGGTTGGTTCGGAGTCGGCAGCGCGCTTGCTTCGCTGAGCGATGGTGAAATGGCGAAACTCTCCGCCGAATTGCGAAACTGGTCATTCCTCCATTACGTGATCACGAATGTGGAATCTTCGCTAGCAAGCACCGACCGCGATCTGATGACCGCCTACGCCTCGCTCGTGGATGACGCCGCAGTGCGCGATCGCATTTTCTCCATCATCATCCGTGAATGGGAACTCACGCGCACCATGCTGGAAAAACTACGCGGCGGCCCGATGGCATCACGCCGTCCGCGCATGTGGAAGACGCTCGAACTCCGCGCCGAGGCACTCCGTATTTTGCACCGGCAACAAATCGCGCTTCTCCGCCGCTGGCGCACACTCCGCGCTGGCGAAGACGAAGCTTCCGCCAACACGCTGCTGCCCGAAATGCTCTTAAGCATCAACGCCATCGCCAGCGGACTCCGCACCACCGGCTAACCAAACAATTTCATGGCCATCCACGTCGCACTCACGCACCGCACGCACTACACTTACGACCGGCCGGTTGCCCATGCGCCGCATGTGGTCCGCCTGCGTCCGGCACCACATTGCCGCACACGCATCCTCAGCTATTCGCAGCGCATCGTCGGCGGTGAACATTTCCTCAACTGGCAGCAGGACCCTTTTTCAAACTGGAACGCACGCCTCGTGTTTCCGGAGAAAATGCAGGAGTTCGGCGTCGAGGTGGAGCTGGTCGCGGAAATGGCCGTTCACAATCCGTTCGATTTCTTCCTCGATGAATCCGCGCAGGTTTACCCGTTCGCCTACGATGTCGCGCTGAAAAAGGAACTCGCTCCTTTCATGGAACTGCCGGCTCCGACGCCACGACTGCTCGCGCTCGTGGATGAATTGCTCGCCGAATATCTCAGGAAGGGCGTTCGCACGATTGACTTTCTCGTCGAGGTGAACAGCCGCCTCCAACGCCAGATCGCTTACAACATCCGCCTCGAACCCGGTGTGCAGACGCCGGACGAGACGCTCGAAAAATCCTCCGGCTCCTGCCGTGATACCGGCTGGTTGCTCGTGCAGATGCTGCGCTCAATGGGATTCGCGGCGCGTTTCGTCAGCGGCTACCTCATCCAGCTCAGACCGGACGTCAAAGCGCTCGACGGCCCGAGCGGAACGGAGGTGGATTTCACCGACCTGCACGCTTGGTGCGAAGTGTATCTCCCCGGCGCGGGATGGATCGGCTTTGATCCCACAAGCGGTCTGCTCGCAGGCGAAGGCCACATACCGCTGAGTTGCACGCCAGAGCCAGCGAATGCTGCTCCGATTACCGGCGCGACCGATAAGTGCGAAAGCAAGCTCGTCCACGAGATGAAAGTGGCGCGCATTTACGAATCACCACGCGTCACGAAGCCATACACCGATGAACAATGGGCGAGCATAGAAGCGCTCGGTCATCGCGTGGACAAGGACATCGAGAAGCACGACATCCGTCTCACGATGGGCGGCGAGCCTACGTTTGTTTCGATTGATGATTTTGAGGGAGCAGAGTGGAGCACCGCCGCGCTCGGTCCGAAAAAACGCGCCCTTTCGGACACCCTGCTCCGCCGCATCCAGCCGAAGTTTGCGCCCGGCGCACTCCTCCACTACGGCCAGGGAAAACAATACCCCGGCGAGCCGCTGCCGCGCTGGGCATTCGGCTGCTACTGGCGAAAGGACGGACAGCCCGTCTGGCAAAATCACGCGCTCATCGCAGACGATACAACCGAGTATGGCCACACGTCGGAGCACTCCGCGAAATTCATCGCTGCGCTCGCTGCGCATGTCGGCGTGGACACGCGCTGGATCATGGCTGCCTATGAGGATTCGTTTCACGATTCGTGGAAAACGCGGCGGCTGCCGATGAACAAGGCGCCGGAAAAGTCCGCAACGGATGAGACGACCGTAGTCGGCCACACACTGCCGATTCAGCGAAATACGGACAAACAATTTCCCGGCTGGATCAGCGGGCCTTGGTTCCTGCCATCCGAACGACTGCTGTTGTTTCCCGGCGATTCGCCTATGGGACTACGACTGCCGCTCGACTCTCTGCCGTGGGTGAGCGCGGAGGATTATCCTTACATCGTTGAACTCGATCCCGCCGCCGAGCGCGCACCACTGCCGAAGCGCGAAGAGTTTCGCCAGCGCATCGTGCGCAGTGCCACGCCGAGTGCGCCCGCCACACGCAAAGCCGCCACAGCGCCGAAGGGATTGAGTGAAAAGGACGCCCGCAAAGTCGCGCTGATGGCCGACCCGACACGCGTCCCGCTGCCCGGCGAGTCCGCAGCGTGGATCGTCCGCACCGCACTTTGCGTCGAAGCACGCGGAGGAAAGCTCCACGTTTTCATGCCGCCGGTGGCGTTGCTGGAGGAATACCTCGAACTCATCACCGCCGTCGAAGACACAGCGGAACAGCTCAAAATGCCCGTCGTCATCGAGGGCTACACACCGCCTTTCGACCCGCGTCTCAGCGTGCTCAAAGTCACGCCAGACCCCGGCGTGATCGAGGTGAACTTGCATCCGAGCAAAACGTGGGACCAGCTCGTGGAGAACACGACATTCCTCTACGAAGAAGCGCGACAGTCGCGACTCGGCACGGAGAAATTCATGATTGATGGACGCCACACCGGCACCGGCGGTGGCAACCACATCATCCTCGGTGGTGAAACGCCTGCGGATTCGCCCGTTCTGAGGCGTCCCGACCTGCTTCGCTCGCTGCTCGCATACTGGCAAAATCATCCCTCGCTCTCGTTCCTTTTCAGCAGCCTATCCATCGGCCCGACCAGCCAGAGCCCGCGCGTGGACGAAGCGCGCAACGATTCACTGTGCGAGCTTGAACTCGCTTTTCACGAAATGGATCGGCAGCTCGAAAAAACGGACGCAGCGCCGCCGCCGTGGCTGGTGGATCGCATTTTCCGAAACCTGCTCATTGATGCCAGCGGCAACACACATCGCGCCGAGTTCAGCATAGACAAACTCTTCTCGCCCGACAGCAGCAGCGGACGACTCGGCCTGCTCGAAATGCGTGCTTTTGAAATGCCGCCGCACGCACAGATGAGTCTCGCCCAGCACCTCCTGCTGCGCGGACTTGTGGCGAAATTCTGGCAACATCCTTACACGGGTGATCTAGTTCGCTGGGGAACCGATATTCATGACCGCTGGATGCTGCCGCATTTCTGCGAGACGGATTTTCGCGATGTGATCCACGACCTCCGCGACGCAGGCTATCCGTTCGAGTTTGATTGGTTCGCACCGCACTTTGAGTTTCGTTTTCCGCGCATCGGTGACTTCGCGCAACGCGATGTCCACGTCGAGCTGCGCACCGCACTGGAGCCTTGGCATGTCCTCGGTGAAGAAGGCGGCGCGGGTGGCACCGTGCGTTTTGTGGACAGTTCGCTCGAACGTTTGCAGGTCAAAGCACGCGGTCTCGTCGGTGAACGTTTCATCATCAGTTGCAACGGTCACTGCGTCCCGCTTCACCCGACTGGAACGAATGGCGAAGGTGTCGCCGGCGTGCGCTATCGGGCGTGGCAACCAGCGAGTTGCCTCCAGCCCACCGTCGGCGTCCACGCGCCGCTCGTGTTTGATTTATACGATACGTGGAACAGCCGCTCACTCGGTGGCTGCACTTACCACGTCACTCATCCCGGCGGGCGCAGCTACGATACTTTCCCCGTGAACAGCTACGAAGCCGAGTCGCGCCGGCTGTCCCGCTTCATCGCGCACGGCCATACTCAGGGCGTCACATCGAGGCCGCGCGAAACAACGAACAGCGACTTCCCGTTCACTCTCGATTTGCGATACACTTAAACGTGCCCATCACCAAAACCATCGCATCCACCGCGTCGCACTCCGATGTCTATACACCAAAATCAGGTGTTCCATGGGATGAGTATCTCGACGCGAGCGGAAACGTGCGCAGGCACTTTGCAGGTCTTGCGCGGGACTTGCACGACCTGCCTCCGGGGGAGTTGAAAAGGCGCGCCGAAACCGCGCGCAGAATCGTGGATGAGCAGGGCATCACCTACAATGTGTATGGCGACCCGCGTGGCATGGAGCGCCCATGGCAACTCGATCCGATTCCTTTTCTCATCGCGCCTGCTGAATGGGCTTCGCTCGAAACCGCCATCACACAACGTGCTGAATTATTGGATCACATCCTCGCGGATTGCTACGGCCCGCAGGATCTCATTCGCTCCGCATGGCTGCCACCCGCGCTTGTATTTGCGCAATCGGACTTCCTGCAGCCCGCGCACGGAATCCGGCCAGCAGGCGGGCGGCATTTGAACTTCTACGCCGCCGATCTCGCGCGCTCGCCGGACTGTCAATGGTGGGTGCTCGGCGACCGCACGGCAATCCCCACGGGAGCAGGCTATGCGCTCGCAAACCGCCTTATCACCTCGCGCGTATTGCCCGAGCCTTTCCGTGGATGCCGTGTGCAACGCCAGGCTGGATTTTTCCGCGAGCTACAAAATTCACTATCCGCGCTGGCTCCTCATCCAGTCGGCGATCCACGTGTCGTGCTGCTCACACCGGGGCCATTCAATGAAACCTACTTCGAGCAATCGTGGCTCGCGCGCTACCTCGGCTACACGATGGTTCAGGGCGAAGACCTCACCGTGCGCGATGACCGCGTCTTTTTGAAAACACTCAGCGGCCTCGAACCCGTGGATGTGATCCTGCGCCGCGTGGATGATGATTTTTGCGACCCGCTCGAACTCCGCAACGACTCGATGCTCGGCGTGCCTGGTCTCGTCGGTGCTGTCCGCGCGGGCAACGTCGCACTCGCAAATGCGCTCGGCACCGGCCTGCTGCAAAGCCCGGCGTTCATGGCGTTCCTGCCGGGGCTCTGCCAGCACTTGCTCGGCGAGGAACTGCGAATGCCAAGCGTGGCGACATGGTGGTGCGGGCAAAAGTCGGCGGAAAAATACGCGCTCGAAAACCTCGCCGAGCTGAACGTGCGCCCCGCGTTTCGCACTCGTCCCGAGCCTGCGCTTTCACCAGATGAAATGCGGGCGCGCATCCGTTTTCAACCGCACCTCTGGACGGCACAGGAGCGAGTCGCCCTCTCGACTGCGCCTTCGTGGAACGGCTCCGCTCTCGTCCCGCAGCCTATCGTTTTGCGCGTGTATGTCGTCGCCACGCCAAACGGCTACCGTGTGATGCCCGGCGGTCTCACACGCGTCGCGCCGGATGGCGACGTGCGGCTGATCTCGATGCAACACGGCGGCGCGAGCAAAGACACATGGGTCTTGAGCGATGCACCGGTGGAGGAGGTGACGCTGCTCCAATCACCGAGCCGCGCCATCGAACTACGCCGCGTGGGAAACAATCTGCCGAGCCGATTGGCAGACAACTTTTTCTGGCTGGGCCGTTATGCAGAACGCGCAGACGCAACGGCGCGACTGCTGCGGAGCACGCTGCTGCGCTTTAATCCCGAAAGCGCCGGTAGCGCGATGCCATTGCTCACTCCGCTGCTGCGCGCGATGGAATTGCAGGGTCAGCTTTTACCTGAATGGCTGACACACAACGCAGAGGCGCTCGAAGCAGATTTGATGGGGGCAATTTTTGATCCCACGCGCGCGTGCAGTTTGCGCAATCTCGCCGACCGGCTGGAACATCTCGCGATGCTCGTGCGCGACCGCACATCGAACGACGTGTGGCGCGTGCTCAGCCAGCTTGATGAATGTCTCACGCTTCCCGGCGAAGGGCGAATGCTGCTCGCTGGTGAGGCCATCGCTGTGCTGAACCGGCTGCTGATGCTCACCGCATCGCTCTCCGGTTTTTCGCGTGAAAACATGACGCGTGCACAAGGATGGCGCTTCCTCGACATGGGCCTGCGCATCGAACGCTCGCTGTATCTCTGCAATTTCCTCGATTGCGCCCTGCGCTCACCCGGGGCGGATAATCCCAGCCTGCTCGAAGCGGTGCTCGAATTCACCGACTGCACGCTCACCTACCGCTCGCGCTACAATCTTTTGCCGGACATCACCGCCGTCTTCGATCTCATCCTGCTCGACGACACGAACCCCCGCTCCTTGCTCTTCCAACTTCTCCAGCTCGTGAAACATTTCGAGCGTCTGCCACGCGAGAAACAAAGCGCATTGCCGAGTCCCGGCCATCGCCTGCTGATCGAATGTGTAACACGAGTGCGACTGCTCGATCCTCGCGAACTCACCGGCCTCATCGGTGGCTGGCACGCAGGGCAGACTGGCGCTGTGCTCCGCGATCTCCTTCGTGATTTGCCGCTGCTCTCGGACGCGATTGCAGCGAGCTACTTCACCCACTCCTCCATCTCACGCGCCGACTAATCGTGGAATACCGCATCACCCATCGCACGACCTACGATTACAGCGAACCGGTCACTGTTTCGCATCACGCAGCGCGCCTCCAGCCACGCACAACAGACACGCAGCAACCGCGCAACTTCGCGCTAAATATCGCACCCGTGCCTGCGCTGCGCCGACAACGCGTGGACTACCTCGGCAACCAAGTCTGCTCATTCAGCATTCAGGAAAACCATCGTCGTTTTGAAGTCACCGCCACCAGCATCGTCGCGGTGGCGAATGAGCGCCCGCAATCGCTCGCGCTCACACCCGAGTGGGAGGGCGTCGTCGAACGTTTTCGCGATCCCGTTTCTCCAAACGATGTCGCCGCCTACGAATTTTGCCTGAACTCCCCTCTCCTGTATGCCGCTCCGGAATTCGCCGACTACGCGCGCGCTAGCTTCACTCGCGGGACGCAGTTGCTAGCAGGAGCGCGTGATCTGATGAAACGACTTCATAACGATTTCATCTACGATCCGCGCGCCACGACTGTGGCCACACCTCTCACCGAAGTGTGGGAGAAAAGGCGCGGCGTCTGTCAGGATTTCGCCCACCTTGGCATCGCCTGCCTACGCTCGCTCGGCCTGCCCGCGCGTTATGTCAGCGGTTATCTTCGCACGCTTCCACCACAGGGCCATGAACGCCTCATCGGCTCGGATGCTTCACACGCCTGGTTCTCGGTATTTTGTCCACAGACTGGCTGGGTGGATTTCGATCCCACAAACAACATACTGCCCGCCAACGAACACATCACTGTCGCACTCGGACGGGATTTTAGCGACGTGAGCCCGCTCAGCGGAGTGCTCACCGGTGGAGGCGAACACACTGTTGACGTCGCAGTGGATGTAGAGCCGCTGAGTTGAGCACTCGACACATGGCAGTTGCTCAATAGCGTCCACGACTTCGTTAATGAAACTCCAAGTCTCGCACCGCACGCGCTACGAATACGCAGGCCCCGTCCGCGAAAGCTTCAATGAAGTCCGCCTGCGTCCAGTGACGAACGAACACCAGACTTGCGAGAGTTTTCACCTCGACGTGCAGCCCGTCGCTCGCATCTCGCAATACAGCGACTTCCATAAAAACACCGTCCACTTTTTTGAACTACCCGAGTCGCATCAGTCCCTGCTCGTGGAAAGCAAAGCTGTGATCTCGACCGCATCCCTCGCTCCATCGCTAGACGCCACGCCGTCGCCGATGTCCGAGCTTCCCGACTGCGTGCGCATGGATCGCTGCTTTGATTTTTTACAAGAAAGCACGTTCATCGAACGCAGCCCCGAAGCATGGCGCCTCGCACTCGACCTCACACACGATTATGCCGACGTGTGGCAGGCCGCACAGGCGATCATGAGGCACATCCACAAAGAATTTGCCTACACGCCGAGCGCGACGGGTGTTCACACGCACATGCGCGACGTATTGCGCGACCACAAAGGTGTTTGTCAGGACTTCGCCCACGTCATGTGCGGTCTGTGCCGCGCACTACAAATCCCAGCGCTCTATGTGAGCGGCTATCTTTACAACGGCCCGCGTGATCAACTCCTCGGCGCGCAAGCCAGCCACGCCTGGTGTGAAGTTTTCCTGCCCGGCCTCGGCTGGCGCGGTCTCGACCCGACAAACAACCAGCCAGCCGATGAGCGCTACATCAAACTCGCAGTCGGTCGCGACTACGCAGATGTCCCACCCGTCCGAGGGCATTACAAGGGAACCACCCAGCGAACGATGGATGTCGACGTGCTCGTCGAACGTCTGGATAGCTGAAATTTTCGATACATAATCGTCACATAGTTCACAGAGACGTGACGTGTCATCACGAAGGACTTGAGGTAAAAGAGGGAAGTTATGAACAACAACATACACATCGCAATGACCACCGATGGCGAACGTCCATGGTGGTATGTCCGTCTCGGACTCCTCGCAACGCTGGCTGCGCTCGTAACGGTCCTCGTGACGCTGCTCACCCGCCCCGAGGTGCTCGCATACGCTGGTCTTTAATCAGCGCGCGCGTCCGCAAACATAACCCCGCTCCTCTCCCGACCTCTTTCAGGCACGGGCATCGAGGGCTGGGTTTATTTTCTCCCCGAGAGATGCGTGGTGACTCTGACGCACCCGCAAAAATAGCTCCATTTTGCTGAATACGCTCGCACAGGTTTGACCCGCAGCCTTCTCTCGCACAGTCTCAGCGCCGATGGATATCCGCAAAGCCCTCATCACCGCCGCAGGAAAAACTCAGCGCACGCTCCCGTTGCAATCCCTCGTGGATCGTGACGGCATAACGAAAACCGCACTCACCATCCTCATTGAGGAAGTTCTCCGCGCCGGCATCGAAAGCATTGGCGTCATCATCGCGCCGGGGGACGCGCCCGCATTTCGCACAGCCGCTGGCGTGCACGCGGAAAGACTCACGTTCATCGAACAGGCGCAGCCACTCGGCTACGCGCACGCGATTCACAGCGCAGCGGCGTTCACAGGAAGCGATCCGTTTCTGCTGCTCGTTGGCGATCATCTTTACCTCAGCGCCACTCAGCAGGGTTGCGCCGCACAACTCGTCGCGCTCGCTCGTGCGGAAAAATGCGCTGTCTCCGCCGTTCAAAGCACCCACGAAAGCCAGCTTGCCTACTACGGTGCTGTCGGAGGCAAACTTGTGGATGCGGCACGCAGACTCTACGCGGTGGATACCGTTTTAGAAAAACCCACGCCCACCGAGGCGGAGCAAAAGATAGACGTGCCCGGCCTTCGCGCTGGCTACTATCTCTGCTTTTTCGGGATGCACGTCCTCACACCTTCAGTCCATCGCATCCTCGCCGCGAAGTTTGAAAAAGCGAAGGGCCGCGAGAACACCGTCCACCTCCGCGCCGCGCTTGCGCAACTCGCACAAAGCGAGCGCTACCTCGCTGCTGAACTCGACGGGAGGCGCTACGACTTCGGTGTGAAATACGGGCTTCTCACCGCACAGCTCGCGCTGGCCCTCGATGGCAAAGACCGGGATGAAGTTCTGCGAGGACTCATCGAAATCCTCGCAACCAATCAACCGACCGCGAAGTAGCCATGTCCCTCGGCCTTCTCTCGCTCATCACTTCGCCGGACGCGAAAACCCGCGACCGCTCGCTCGACGATCTGGTTACAAAAGCAACGCTAGATGAATTGCTCGCCGAATGTGAGGAGCTTGATGCGTTTCGTCGCACCTCGGAGAATCTCTACGAGCGTGTTCGTGCGCTGTTTTTTCTCTACGCGCTCCATCGCTTTCACCTGCCCGAACGTATGGGTGATGCACGGCATTCGCTCATTCCGTTTCATGGTTTCGAACACCTGCTTGCGCGACGTTTTGAGGAAGCCATCGAGGTTTTCACAAGCTCACAGCGCGAGAATGGGGCGAGTGATTCGCTCTGCTCGGCACTCGCGGCGGCATACCATCGCCTCGCTTTTCAGACGCTGGCGGATCAAGTCCGCCGCAGCGTCCGCACAGTGCGCGGAAATCAATGGATGTTCCGCATGGGACACCCGAAAGACCAGCCACTGCGCTTCCGACCAGAGCTGTTGCGCCGCGCGGAGGACGGTTCATTTCCAATCCTACGCGAACGCACGCCCGTTCGCATGGACCTCACACACAGCGCGTGGAGTGACATTTTTTTCCTCGGCATGGATTTCCCCGCTGGCGCGAAAGTGCTAAACATCTCCGTGGATCTCGGCGTTCATGGACGCGACGCCGAGCCTCAGCCGCCGGTGAGTGCATGGTTGCGCGTGATTGACCGACCCGTGCTGCGTCTCGTGAGCGTGGATCTCGGCACATCGGCGGAAATCTCGTCTCTCGCCGAAGTGTTCGATTTTGCAAAAGACTACCTCGGCCTGTTGAAAGCCGCCGTGATCGCGAGCGGTATCGTCCCGCCGGGCATCGAGGGCAGCGGTCAATCGCTCACCGACCTACTTGCGCAAATGCTCGGGCCCGGGCGCGGCCTCGAACTTGTCTCCTCGGTGAACGACATCCCAAAAGGCTCGCGCCTCGCCGTGAGCACCAATTTGCTCGCCGCACTCATCGCCGCGCTCATGCGCGCGACCGGGCAGGCAGAATCGCTCACCGGTGCGTTGGGCGAAAATGAACGCCGTCTCGTGCTCGCACGTGCGCTGCTTGGCGAATGGCTCGGCGGCAGCGGCGGCGGCTGGCAGGACAGCGGCGGCGTGTGGCCCGGCATCAAGCTCATCGAAGGTGTGGCAGCATTAGAGGGTGACGCAGAGTGGGGCATTTCACGCGGGCGACTCATGCCGCAACACCACGTCTATTCGCGCGAGGAAATCCCCGACAGTGCGCGCCAAGCGTTGCAAGATTCCCTCGTCGTCGTCCACGGCGGCATGGCGCAAAACGTCGGGCCAATTTTAGAAATGGTGACGGAGAAATATCTCCTCCGCTGTGCCGCCGAATGGAAAGACCGCCAGAAAGCGCTCGCATTACTAGATAACATCATCGCCGCACTAAAAGCGGGCGACATCAAACGCGTCGGCCAACTCACCACGGAGAATTTTCGCGGCCCCATCCAAACCATTATCCAATGGGCTTCGACGGCCTATACCGAGCGACTCATCGCACAAGTGGAAGCAGAGTTTGGTGCGGACTTCTGGGGCTTCTGGATGCTCGGCGGTATGAGCGGCGGCGGCATGGGTTTCATCTTCGCACCTGCGCGAAAAGCGGAGGCGCAACGACGGCTCGGCGAGATCATGTCTTCTACAAAGCGCGAACTTTCCGCCTCGCTCCCGTTCGCGATGGAGCCGGTCGTCTATGATTTCCGCATCAACGAAAACGGGACTTTCGCTGACCTCATCGCGCCGGCTGCAGCGCTGATGCCGAAGGGCTACTACCTCCTCCTCGCGCCACAACTCCTTCGCATTGATCCAAAAACCCTGCCTCCAGCCAGCCGTGCCGAGCTGGATCGTTTCGCAACCGCTTGCCGCACTCAACCCGAGTTGCGGAGCGTTGTGCAGGAACTTTTCGATTCGCTCCTTCCTCGTGGTCGCTCTGAAAAGGCCAGCTCGCAAACACTCGACGATCTACTTTCTGCCAACGGTTTTGATCGCGAAGCGCATGAGCAAATTCGCGCTGATCTGCGAGCCGCCCGCATCGGCCTCGCACAAAACCGCCTGCCCGCAAATACCGTCATCGAAGACGTGCAAGCGGGAGACGTTTGGATCGTAGATGCGAAAAACACACAGTTAGCCGCACACGGTCTGGCATCGTTGAAAAATGGCGAGGCAGCCGTCGTAACGCTGGCAGCGGGCGCGGCGAGTCGGTGGACGCAAGGCGCAGGTGTGGTGAAATCGCTGCATCCCTTTTGCAAAATCGCCGGGAGCCACCGCACGTTCCTCGAAGTGCATCTGGCGAAATCGCGCGCGACCTCGCAACTCGCGGGCGCGGCGGTGCCTCATATTTTTACGACGAGTTATCTCACGCACGAGCCGCTCACCACTTTCCTCGCCGCGAAGAAAAACTATAGCTACCCCGGCACGGTGCTGCTCAGCAAAGGCGCGAGCATCGGCCTGCGCCTGATTCCCACTGCTCGTGATCTGCGTTTTGCGTGGGAGGAAATGCCGCAGCAGACGCTCGACGAGCAGCAGCAAAAAGTGCGCGACTCACTGCGCGCGGCGCTCATCGGCTGGGCGGAAAACGCGGGCGAGGCAAACGACTATCGCGACAACCTGCCGCTTCAATGCCTTCACCCCATCGGGCACTTTTACGAACTGCCAAACCTCCTTCGCAACGGCACGCTTGCCGCGCTTCTGCGAGAGCGTCCGCAACTCAAGACGCTGCTGCTGCACAACATTGACACCACCGGCGCGAACCTCGACCCGGCATTGCTCGGGCAGCATTTGGAAAGCGGAGCCGCGCTCAGCTTCGAGGTCATCACTCGCCGTCTCGACGACCGTGGCGGCGGCCTCGCCCGAGTAGACGGACGCCCGCGTCTCGTCGAAGGACTCGCGATGCCACGCGAGGAAATCGAATTTGATCTGAGCTACTACAACACGATGACCACGTGGGTGGACATTAACCGCTGGCTCGCCTCGATGCAGCTCACGCGAGACGACATTCTCGCTGACGCGCAGGAAAAAATCACCACTGCCATCCGCGCGCTTGCCGCGAAAGTGCCGACCTACATCACGCTCAAAGATGTGAAGAAGCGCTGGGGGCACGGGCAGGAGGATATTTTCCCAGTCGCACAATTTGAGAAACTTTGGAGCGACCTCACCGCGCTGCCGGAAATCGAAAGCCGCTTCCTTGTCGTCCCTCGCGCACGCGGGCAGCAGCTCAAGGAACAAGCACAACTCGATGGCTGGCTCCGCGACGGCTCCGCAAGCTACGTCGAAAAACTCTGCGCTTTCGCGTAGTTCACCGCTCGATTTTTAGCGGCTTCACCGGAGTGCCATCCGACCATGCACCCATGCTGGTAGAAGGCGTGTAGTCCTTACCGGTAAATGCAGCGGCGCATTGTTCGTCGAACAGCCGCCAATAGCCGAACCAATCGAGCGCATTCGTGGACATGTGACCCTCTGCGAGTGGCGCGAGGTGATTCGCCCGCAGAGTAGGGAAGCCGTGATCGTCGCTCTGAACGGTGACAAAAGTGCGGTCTTTCACTTTACCTGTCCGTGCCCAGATGCGGCGCGCGGATGTTTCTCCGACAAATGCATCCGAGTCGCCGACCACCACGAGCAAGTGAGTCGTGGCGGGGATAGTCGAGGCATCGTCGAGCGGCACGATCTGGATTCCATCCTTCGGTCCCTGGCCCGGATGCACGACCATCACGGCGGCTGGCTGGGGTAGTTTCTCCTCTACCGCACGCGCGGTAAAATTCGCCGCGCCCACACCACCAGCAGAATGTCCGACAATGGCGAGCCGTTTGAGATCGGGAGCGATGTGACCTTTTTGCGCGAGCACTTCCAATGCATCGCGAAGGGACTGCACGATGTTGTCGTGATACTCCGCCGGTGGCGTCACGAGATTTTCCTGATAGCGAGGATAGACGACGATGTTTCCGCGCCGAACGAGATGCTCGATCCAAGCACGATATGGCTCCGGCGACATCGCGCTGTAGCCGTGGAGAAAAATAATGAGCGGTGCGTTTTTCGGCTGCGGCTGCTGCGGCTCGAACAGCCAATACTGCGTGCTCTTTTCGCCATGCTCGGTTTCACGCACAGAAGCGTGTGCGTATTCCGCACCGCCGGGACCTGACTTTGGCTGCTGCGGCGGGCGAGTTGCGGCGCAGGTGAGCGATGTCGCGAGGAAGAATATGGCGAGCGTTCGCTGGATCATGGTGACTTCAACTTGCCAGACTGAGCGAAGTTTCCGCGAATGTCGAAGCAGCACTTTGTGCTGGGTAGCACGGCTTGCTTCCGGCGCGCTTCCTGCGAAGAGTGGCCCATGTTCAAACGCTCTTCCTCAAGCCCGATTTCAGTCGTCACCGGCGCCGCCGGTTTTCTCGGTTCGCATCTCACCGACCGACTACTTGCAGAAGGCCACCGCGTCATCGGGATCGACAATTTCATCACCGGCAACGTCGCGAACATCGAACACCTCGCGGGCAATGAGCGCTTCCGCTTCATCAAGCACGACGTGTCGAATTTCATCTTCCTGCCCGACGATGTGGACTGCGTGTTTCATTTTGCATCGCCCGCGTCGCCGATTGATTACCTCGAATACCCGATCCAGACGCTCAAAGTCGGCTCGCTCGGAACTCACAACACACTCGGCCTCGCGAAGGACAAAAAGGCGCGCTACCTCATCGCGAGCACGAGCGAATGTTACGGCGACCCTCTGGAACATCCGCAAAAGGAGAGTTATTGGGGCAATGTGAATCCCGTCGGCCCGCGCGGCTGCTACGATGAGGCGAAGCGTTTCGCCGAGGCGATGACGATGGCCTACCACCGCGCACATGGCGTGGATACAAAGATCGTCCGCATCTTCAACACCTACGGCCCACGGATGCGGCTGCGCGATGGACGCGTGGTGCCCGCTTTCATCGGTCAGGCGCTCACCGGGAAACCGCTCACGATTTTTGGCGACGGTTCACAGACGCGCTCATTCTGCTACTGCTCCGATTTGATTGATGGGATTTTCCGCCTGTCGAAGTCGGATTTTCACGAGCCGGTGAACATCGGCAACCCGCGCGAGATGACGATCCGGGAGTTCGGCGAGCACATCATCAAGTTCACAGGTTCGTCCTCGAAACTGGACTTCCGACCGCTACCGCAGGACGATCCCAAGGTGCGCCGCCCGGACATCACGAGAGCGAAAACGCTGCTCGGATGGGAGCCGCAGGTGCCTTTCGAGGAGGGGATTGTGAAAACCATCGAGTTCTTCAGAGGTCGCGTCGCTGCCGGGGATTTGGTGGCTTAAATTCACCTGTTTAGACGCTCTGGACAGAGAATTTGTCTGATTGAGACAGTCTGTTCATCGGTGCAAACTTCGATTGCAGTATGGAGCTTGCTGATAAACCTTTATCCATAGAAAAAACACTTCTCACCCATACCCCAAACCAAAGAAAACCATGCGTTTCATCCGCAACATAATACTCAGTCTGGCGCTCCTTCTGGCGACTCCTGTTTGGGCGGATGTGGTGATTACCGAGTTCCTCGCTTCCAATCAGAACGGTCTGCTTGATGAGGACGGCGCGACTTCGGATTGGATCGAACTTTATAACGACGGTGCAGCACCCGTGAATCTCTCGGGCTGGCGGTTCACAGACGACAGTGCGGATCTTTTCAAATGGACATTCCCAGCCGTCACCATCGAGCCGAAGGGTTTTCTGATCGTTTTTGCGTCGAATAAAGACCGCGCCGTCGCAACTGCGCCGTTGCACACGAATTTCAAACTCAACTCTGATGGCGGCTATCTCGCGCTGGTGCGGCCGGACACCACGTTTTCAACCGTCTTCAACCCCTACCCCGCTCAATACGACGACAAGCCCTACGGCTTTGCGCAAACGGTGACGACCACCCAGCTTCTATCGTCATCCAGTTCGGTGAAATTTCTCATCCCCACCAGCTCGACACCCAATGACGCGACATGGACAGCGCGCACTTTCAACGACGCAAGCTGGACGAGCGCTACAGCGGGCATCGGCTTCGACTCCACGAGCGCAAGCGGCTATGCGGCGCTCATCGGGGCAAGCGGTAACTGCCAGACGGCGATGATGAACAACACCCCGTCAGCCTACGCGCGCTTTGCTTTCAATGTCGCGAATCCGGCAACGGTCACTTCGCTGACGATGCCGATCAAATACGACGACGGCTTTGTCGCCTACCTCAACGGCGTCGAAGTCGCACGACGCAACGCCCCGGCTGGCGTGCCTACAAACACCACCGCCGCCACGGCAAATCATGTCGCTGTTCAGGCGAAGATTTATGAGAGCATTGACCTCACACCCTATGTCAACCAGCTAATCGCGGGCACCAACGTCCTCGCCATCCACGGGCTCAATGAAACCGCCGCGAGCACGGACTTCCTGATCAAAGTGGAACTGGATCAATACTCCGTCACCGTCGGGACCACGGAGGGATATTACGCATCGGCGACGCCGGGGGCTTTCAACACTGCGGCGGTCTATAACAAAGTCGCACCAGTCCTCATCAACGTTGGCCGCGGTATCTACACCACCGCGCAAAGCATCACACTGAGTTGCAGCACACCGGGCGCGACGATCCGTTACACCTACGATGGCTCATCGCCATTCCAACTGACCACTGCAGGTGCAATCGTGCGCGATGGAAGTGGCAATCCAGTCCCATCGCCCACCAGCGGTGTCTATTCGGCTCCTCTCACCATCAGTTCTACGAAAACACTGCGCTACGCCGCTTTCAAAAATGGTTCCGACCCGAGCGATTCTGTCACGCAGACCTACCTCTTTCTCAGCGACGTCATCACGCAATCCCCGTCCACTTCGGGCAGCGGCGTAGCGCCCGTAATCACGAATCCGCCCGGAGCTTCGCCCGCCACCACCATTTGGCCGAGTGGCAGCGTCAACGGTCAAGTTCTCGACTACGGGATAGACCCGAATGTCACCACCTCGCCCACCTACAGCGGCACCATTCTCAATGACATGAAGGCAGTCCCCAGCGTCTCCATCGTCACCGATGTTCCTAATCTCTTCGACAACTCCATAGGCATTTATGCCAACCCCAGCGGCGACACTATCACGTGGGAGCGCCCAGCCTCCATCGAACTCATCAGCAAAACTGGCACCAGCGAATTTCAGGCAAACTGCGGCCTTCGTATTCGCGGTGGCTACAGCCGCAGCACAGGAAATCCAAAGCATGGCCTGCGCATCTTTTTCCGCGATACCTACGGACCATCGAAAATAAACTACGCCCTCTTCGGCAGCGATCCGACTGGCGCGACAAAATTCGACAGCTTCGACCTACGCTGCCCGAATAATTATGCATGGTCTTTCTCGTCTCCAAACCTCGCGGTTTACATCCGCGATACCTTCAGCCGTCAGACACAATTGGACATGGGGCAACTCAGCAGCCACACTGTCTATTTTCACCTCTATTTGAACGGACAATATTGGGGTCTCTACAATGTGGACGAGCGACCCGAAGCTAATTTCGGCTCAACCTATCTCGGCGGTGATCCTAGTGACTACGACACGATCAAATCAGCCCCCGATCTCGGCTACACAAACTTTGCAACCGATGGCGATGAAGTCGCATGGAACAGCCTCTGGACACAAGCCGACAGCGGTCTCTCTGCAAGTAACACCGAAATCGTCAACAACACGAACTACCAGAAAATCATCGGCAACAATCCCAACGGAACCCCCAACCCCGCATACCCCGTTCTCGTGGAGGCGGACGGCCTCGTTGACTACAACCTGTGCATCTACTGGAGCGGCAATCTGGATGCAGCGATCTCCGCCTTTCTTGGAAATAACAATCCCAACAACTGGTTTGGATTTCGAGATCGCACAGGAGCACACGGCGGCTTCCGTTTCGTCCTGCACGATTCCGAGCACACGCTCTTAAACGTAAACGAAAACCGCACCGGCCCGTGGCCAGCCGGAAGCACTGCCTCGCAGGGAGCTAACGCATACCCGAGATCCAGCCCCCAATACATCTTCCAGCAACTCATCAAAGCGCAGCAGTTCAAGATGCTCTTCGCGGATCGTGTTTATAAACACTTCGCGAATGGCGGTGCACTCACGCCGACTGCGGCACTGGCCCGCTTCAATCTGCTGACAACGGAAATTGACCGCGCAATCGTCGGAGAGTCCGCACGCTGGGGAAATGCCCAGAGCAACCCATCGCGCACCCGCAACACGGACTGGGTTCCCGCGACGGATGTCGTGCGCAACAATTTCCTCCCGACCCGCACCTCCAACGTCCTCGCACAATTTCGCGCGCAGGGCTGGTATCCAACTTTTGACCCACCGCTTTGGAGCCAGCGCGGTGGCACGATTAACTCTGGAGCCACCATCACGCTCTCCTTCCCCGCCGGACAGTCGGGCACCATTTACTACACTATAGACGGCACCGATCCGCGTTCCTACAATAGCACCACTGGTGCGGAAGGGGTCTCCGCCACCGCCCTCGTCTACTCCGGCCCGATCACCATCCCCAATTCGCGCACCATCCGCACTCGCGTGAGGAACGCCACCAATTGGAGCGCGATTGACGAAGCCACCTTTTATACCCCTCAGGATTTCACCAAAATCGTCGTCAGCGAAATCAACTACAACCCGACAGACCTCGGTGCCATCTCCGGCGATGAACTTGAATTTCTCGAACTCAAAAATATCGGATCGGCAAACATAGACCTCGGCGGCTGCACATTCACCAATGGCATCACCTACACATTTCCAAATGGCACCTTCCTCGCGCCGGGTGGCTTTTACGTGCTCGCTCGGGATGCGACGGTCAATCAAGCCAGCTTCCATACGCGCTACCCCGGCGTGACCGTGAGCGGCATCTACACCGGCAGACTCGATAACAACGGTGAGACCATCACCCTCGCCGCTCCGACGGGCGGAAATATTTTTTCACTCACCTACGACGACGCGCTGCCATGGCCGGTCTCGGCAGATGGAAACGGGTTCACCGCAGTTCCAAAGGCGACCGTTTATAATTCAAACGACGGCGTGAACTGGCGTGGCAGCGCCAATATTTTCGGCTCACCGGGCACGGATGATCCGGCGGTGACAACCAGCGTCGTCATCAATGAAATCCTCACCAATTCGGCGTTGCCACTCAAGGACACCATCGAACTTTTCAACCCCACCAACGCCAGCGTGGACGTGAGCGACTGGTGGCTCACCGATGATCCGAATGTTCCTAAAAAATATCGCATCCCCGCCACTACGAACATCCCGGCTGGCGGCTATGCGGTGTTCAATGAAGACCAGTTCAACGTCACCACTCCACTGCCAGGAAACATCAATTTCGCGCTCAATTCAGCTGGCGATGACGTGTATCTTTTCTCCGGCGATTCCGCTGGAAATCTCACGGGCTACAGCCACGGCTTCGCGTTCGCGGGCGCCGAGCAAAACGTTTCCTTCGGTCGCATCGTCACCAGTGCGGGCGACGAGTATTTTCCACGACAAATCAGCAATACTTTTAGCGCGATAAACAGCGGCCCGAAAGTCGGGCCACTCGTGATCAACGAGATCATGTATCACCCCTACACCGGCTACGATGAGTTCGTCGAAATACGCAACATCAGCAACGCCACCGTGCCTCTTTACGATCCGGCAAACCCCGCCAACACGTGGAAAGTCGGTGGACTCGCCTACACATTCGCCGCCGGCCAAAGCATCCCCGCCGGAGGCTACGCGCTCGTGGTAGGAATCGCTCCGTCCACTTTCCGCACGAAATACAATGTGCCAATGAGCGTCCAAATCTTCGGTCCTTACACCGGATCTTTGCAGAACAATGGCGAGCGTATTTCCCTCGAAATGCCGGACACACCCTTCCTCAACGGCTTGGGCCAGACCGTCATCCCCTACGATGTCATTGACACCGTCCGCTACAACAACATCGCCCCGTGGCCGCTCGCAGCTGACGGTTCGGGTCCCTCTCTCCAGCGCACGGTCTCCAGCACCTTCGGTGACGACCCGGCCAATTGGTTTGCCGACGGCATCACCGGCGGTTTTCCAAACGCCGCCGATATTCTCCCCTCCATCTCCATCGCATCCCCCGCCACCAACTCCCCATATACCGCGCCAGCCACCGTCACCTTCACCTCTACAGTCTCCGATTCCGACGGCTCGATCATCAAAGTGGAATACTTCTCCGGCATCAACAAGCTGGGTGAATCCACCGTGGCACCCGATTTCTCCTTCGTGTGGACCTCCACTCCCGGCACCCACACCATCACCGCGAAAGCCACCGACAACAGCCTCGGCACCACCGTCTCCGCTCCCATCACCGTTTACGTCACTCCAACGATCACCCAAGGTCTGAAAGGAGACTACTACGGCAACAAAACCCTCACCGCACCCATCGCAGGCACGCGCACCGACGCCTTCTCATCCACCAACGCCATCAACTTCAGCATCTCCAGCAGCCCGGCGTGGCCCACCAACTATGGCTTCCCAAATCTCACCACCACCAACTTCAGCGTCCGCTGGAGCGGCCAGATCCGCGCCACCGCAACAGGCAGCCACACCTTCAGCACCGTTGCCAACGACGGCGTGCGCCTTTTCGTCAACGGCACCCAGATCATCAGCAACTGGAACGACGTCGCCGACGCCGCCACCGCCACCACCG
>CANJNZ010000003.1 GCA_947476045.1 Chthoniobacteraceae bacterium | reverse complement strand
GCACTTGTAGCTCAATTGGATAGAGCATCGGTCTTCGAAACCGAGGGTTGAGGGTTCGAATCCCTCCGAGTGCATGCCTCGGTCTGAGGGACGAATTACATCCGTAGTTTCGAACTGCAAGTGGACTGGCAGTTGTTTGAGAGGATAATGAGGGATGCCGGCGTCACGGTCGTCTTCAACAAAAACTCGAAGCCGCCTAACAGATCGTGCGGACCGGGCCTTCAAATAATCATCTGTTGCGAAGAAGAGAGCGTCATTTTCGAGATCCTTGCGCGCCCGGCACAGGAACCACACAATGAGGAGCGGAGGGTGAAGCATCAGCGTGGCAAGCGTTGGTTGATGAGGATCTTTGCCGTGTGATTTTGTGCGAGAAATTCACGCTGAATTCGTGCGGAAGATGGCTTCAGGCTTGAGTGTCTGCGCGTCTTCTGCTGAGAATTTTGCATGAAACAACGTTCCTTCCTTTATCTGGCATTACCATTCGCGATGATTGGTTTGTTCGCGTGGTATCGCGCCAAATAAAATCCCGTCAGTGATTTAATAGTGGAAGCGGAGAAGGGAACTGCTGCGGCACAGTGCCAGCTTGGGTCGCTGTATTACAAGGGGGAGGGTGTTCCGAGGAATGTCTCGGAAGCGCTGAAGTGGTGGCGAGCGGCGGCTGAGAAGGGGAATGCTATCGCAATGAACAATGTGGGTGAGATGTATTACAAGGGAGAGGGTGCGCCGAGGGATATGAGTGAAGCAGCGAAGTGGTATCGCGCAGCCGCGGATCTGGGTCTTGCAGGTGCGCAGTCAAATCTCGGATGGATGTATTACAAAGGCGAGGGGATGCCCAGTGACGCAGCCCAGGCTGTAAAGTGGTGGGGCAAAGCCGCCGAGCAGGGCGATGCGGATGCGCTGAACAATGTCGGCGAGATGTATGAGAAGGGTGAGGGGGTGACCAAGGACGTGACGCTCGCTTATATTTATTTCAGCCTCGCCTCGGCAACCATCCCGGAATCCGCAAAAGCCCGCGATGAACTCGCGAAGTCAATGACACCTGTGCAGATTGCCGAGGCGCAATTGCTGACACGTGAGTGGAAAACGGTCACGCCTTCTAATCAATGACAACCATGGTGCGAGTCCGCGCCGTTTGACGGACGCACGTGGCAAATGCGGCATGCGACTGTTTCTAGCATGCCGCGCAGGAAAGAGCGTCATGCGAAAGCCGCGAAGGAATTTCCAAAAAGATTTTACTGGTTGTCAGATCGCCGATGCGATGGCCTGTCCCATTTCGGCGGTGCCGACGCGGCGGGTGCCTTCGCTGTAGATGTCGCCGGTGCGGAGGCCGGTCTGGATGACCTGCTGGACGGCGCGTTCGATGGCGATGGCGGCATCGTTTTGGCCGAAGGCGAAGCGGAGCATCATGGCGGTGGAGAGGATTTGTGCGATGGGATTGGCGATGCCTTTGCCGGCGATGTCGGGCGCTGAGCCGCCGCCGGGTTCGAAGAGGCCGAAGTAGAGGCCGCCGGGTTTGCTGGCTCCGAGGCTGGCGCTGGGCAACATGCCGATGCTGCCGGTGATGGCGGCCATTTCGTCGCTGAGGATGTCGCCGAAAAGATTTTCCGCGAGGATCACATCGAAGTCCTTCGGCGCTTTGATGAGTTGCATCGCGGCGTTGTCAACATAGAGGTGGCTGAGTGCGACGCTGGGATATTGCCTGGCGATCTCTATGACTGTCTTGCGCCAGAGCACTGAGTTTTCGAGGACGTTGGCTTTGTCAATCGAGGTGACTTTTCCCCGGCGCGTCTGCGCAGCAAGAAATGCGACGTGGGCGATGCGTTCGATTTCGCTCTTTTTGTAAACCATGGTGTCCACGGCGATGGTCTCGCCGTTTTCCTCACGTGTGCCTTTTGGCTGGCCGAAATAAAGACCGCCTGTGAGTTCCCGGATGCAAAGCATGTCGAAGCCGCCTGCGACGAGATCGTGGCGGACAGGCGATGCGTGAGTGAGTTGTGGATAGCAGATGCCGGGGCGGAGGTTTGCGAAAAGACCGAAGTGTTTTCGCAGTGGGAGGAGCGCGCCGCGCTCAGGCTGCTCGTTGGGTGGGAGCGATTCCCATTTTGGTCCACCGACACTGCCGAAAAGGATCGCGTCGCTCTCGCGGCAGAGGGCGACGGTGGCATCGGGGAGCGCGCGACCATCCACATCAATGGCGATGCCGCCGACGCGTGCGTCGGTGAGTTGAAACTGGAGGGAGAATTTTGTGGCAACGACGGCAAGGACGCGGCGGGCTTCGGCCATGACTTCTGGGCCGATGCCGTCGCCAGCGAGGACAGCAATTTTATAAGACGACATAGGGCGCGGGAAACTAGTGGGCGCGCAGATTTTGCCAAGTTCCGAAAATGCAAAAACGCCAGCCGGTGAAGGCTGGCGTTTGCTTGGGCTGTTTTTGGTCTGCGCTATTCGCGAGCCTGCGCGCTGACTTTGTAAGTCGAAGCTCCGATTTTCTTCGGCACAGGCGGAATGCCGGGCTTGGGATAATCGGCTACGACCTGACGGTTTGAAGTAGGGGTGAGACGAATGGCTCCCTTGGCGTTGTTACGCCATCCATTCGGATCTGCGTATTCCTCTCCACTGTTATTGAGGCCGCTCACCTGACTTTCCAAGCCGGTGCCGTAGCCCTGCTTGATGACGGTAGGAGTGACAAACACGAGCAGGTTGCGCTTGGTGCGCTGTGCGACTTTTTCCTGAAAGAGGCGACCGAAGAGCGGGATATCGCCAGCAATCGGGACTTTGGTGCGTGCCTTTAATGTTTCATCTTGCAGCAGTCCGCCGATGGCGAGGGTGTCGCCGCTCTTGATGAGGACGTTCGACTCGAACGTGCGCTTGTCAATAATCGGGCTTTTGACATCTGCTCCACTGAATGTAAATTTGGCATCGTCGACCTTGTTGCTGATCTCGGGTTTCACATACAGCGTCACGTAGTTGTCTTTATTGATGCTCGGAATGACAGTCAGCGTGTTGCCGAATTCCTTGTCTTGGAAACCGCCAAAGACTGCCTGCGCCGTCTGCTCGTTGAAGTTCAACTGCGGCACCGGTTGGTTGCGGATGATTTTGATTTCCGCCTTTTGATTGTTTGCCGTAACGACGCGTGGATTTGCGAGAAATTCCGCGTCGCTATCCTCATTCAACATCCGCAGTGTGAGGGAAAGCTGTGGAAGACTTAGGATGGCAAACTGACCGCCGAGTGTGTCTGCGAAGTTCGTTCCCAATTCACCATTACGGATGAAATTACTGAGCGGGACATTGCCCCCAGTGCTCTGCGCAGGCGTCGTGGTAGGCAGGTTTGAACCGGCAAAATTGGAACCGCCATATTTAATCGTCTGCGGCGTGCTCGAACTGCCGACGACGCCGGCCCAGTTGATGCCGTAAGCTTGCTTTGGATTCGCGGTCACCTCAATAAGTCGCGCCTCGATCATCACCTGTTGAGTCGGACGATCAATGGATTCGAGAAATTGGTGGATTTTATCGAGGTTCGATTTTGTCTCGCGATAGAAGATGGTGTTCGTGCGAGTGTCCACTTGCGGCGCGACACCACTGGTGAGTTGGGTTTGCAGCAGCCCGGCCGCCTTATCCGCGACAGCGTAGCTGAAGGTGTATTGGCGGCTCTCCGTGGGCTCCTTTTGTTTTTCAGCCTGTGTCTTGATGTAATAGACGCCCTTGAGTTCATCGATGATGAGGCCGTTTGCCTGGCAGATGATTTCGATCACGTCACGCGGTGGTTTGTTTTCCACGCGCAGTGTGATCAGCCCCGTCACCTGAGGGCTGACGACGACATTCATGCTGGCCTGACGTGCGAGCGAGCGTAGCACCAGTGAGATATCGTCCCCTTGAAACTCGCTGACCTTTGGAGCGTTTGGATCAACCGGAGGCAAAGCGCCGGGTGGCAAGGGTTGACCGGGAGCTCCGGGAGCACCGGGAGCACCGGGAACTGGCGCGCCCGCTACGGGAGGCTCGATGGAAGCAGGCACAACGGCGGGAGCCGTGGATTTACCCGGATCGACTGGCAGTGCTGGTGCGGTGGGCGGGTCGATGGGCGCAGGCGCAATCGGCGCTGGTGCGCTCGGCGTCTGTGCGATGGCAGTGCCCATCGATACGATGAGCATGCCGAGGCTTCGTTGGATTTTAGCAAGGGTTTGGGCTGAGATTTTCATGGTGACGGGTGCTACTCAGCATGACGTGGGCCAACTTTCCCTTTTGGCTGCTGCGAACTTCTACGCTGCTTCTAAAGACAAGGGTGAATTGCGATAAAAATCTTTCATTGAGCAGTTCCTATATCAGGAAGCCGCGTCTCTCACGGCAGCGACAAATGCGCGCATCTTTGCGAAATCCTTTCGCCCCGGAGAATTTTCGACGCCGCTCGAAACATCCACCACGTGCGGACGAACAGCGCGCACGGCATCGGCCACATTCGCCGGATTGAGCCCTCCAGCAAGCCAGAGTGTGAGTTGCGGATGCCGGGTTTGAAACTCGTGCACCAATGTGTAGTCCACCCGCGCGCCCGTTCCGCCGAATTCTCCGGGAACGTGTGCATCGAGCAGGATGTGACTGGTGGAATATGCATCCGCATTTGCAAAAGACGCCGCATCGCGAGCACGGATCGCTTTCACCAGCGGCTTGCCAAACGCGGCGGCGCGGGCGCATTCGCCGGTGTCTTCGTCGCCGTGGAGTTGCAGGGCGTCTATGTATGGCAGTGCAGCGGTGGTCGAGGTTTCGGCGGGTGACGCATTTACGAGCAGTGCGACTTTTATCACGGGTAACGTGGCGATCCATGTAGCGTGATTTTCGAGAATGATGTGGCGTTTGGTGCCGGGCCAGGTGTTGAAGCCAAGCAAGTCCGCCCCAGCCTCGATGGCTGCTCGCGCGTCTTCTTCGTTGGTGATGCCGCAAATCTTTACTGCGACTCGGCCGGCAGGCAGGGCGATGCTCATTTGGCGCGATCCTACGCAGGCAGGGCAGGGGGGGCAAAGCGCTTTCAGCATTTGTCTATCACACATTTTCCACGCGTCTTCTTGCCGTGCGCAAACGCAACCGCTACACATCTGGTCGTGCGCCGCCTTGCTCTGCTCGCTTTCCTTTTCCTCGTCGCTTCATTCCGCATCCCTGCGCAGCAATCGCCGTCGGATGAGGAAAAGAAGCGCATGTTTCTAAGGGCGCGGGAAGAGATGACCACAATCCCGTATTCACCACCGCCCACGGCGACCACGCCAAAGCCGAAGCCGCGCACCGCGCCGACTCCGCCAGCGATCAAGCCGCCGCCACACATCGCCACTCCGCGGTCGGTTGTAGAGCCACCGCGGCCGCTCGTGGAGACGCCGCGCCCCACGCCTGCGCCGGTGAAAAACACACCACCACCCGTGCCCTTGCGCCCGGTGGAACCGCAAGCCAGCATCGTCGTTCACGACAGCGGAGTGGGAAAAGCGGATGACGAACCCGAGCCGCCGAAAGTAAAAGAGAGCATTTGGTCGCGCATCTTCGGCGGTGGCGGCGGGAATTACACATACCTCACTCCCTCGATACGCCGCGCCATTGATCGTGCTTCCGTCACCAAAGGCCGCTGGCGCTACATCGTCGTCCACAACAGCGGCACGCGCCAGGGCAACGCCGCTGCTTTCGAGCATTACCACCGCTACGTTCGTAAAATGGTCAACGGCATGGCGTATCACTTCGTCATCGGAAATGGCACTTCATCGAAGAACGGCGCCATTGAAATCGGCAATCGTTGGCACGCACAGCTTCAAGGCGGACACGTTCATAGCGACTACCTCAACAACATCGCCATCGGCATCTGCCTTGTTGGCGATTTCAACAACGGCAAACCCACGCAGGCGCAACTCGATTCGCTGGAGGAATTGATCAAATACACGCGCCGTCGCGTAGGGCGCATCGGCGGACAGCAGGCCGTCGTCAAAGCGCATCGCGACATCAATCCACCACAATGGCCCACCGACTGCCCCGGCGACGATTTCCCGTTCCGCTGGCTGTATGGGAAATTTTAGCGCACTCGCGTGATACTCGCTCTCACAGGTGCCTCGGGTTTTGTCGGACGGCACGTCATCAAAGCAGCAGTCCGGCGCGGCTACGAAGTCATCGCGTTTTCGCGCGATCCTTCGCGCAGCGTCGGTGATTGCGTGGAGACGCGCCGCTTTTCTCACGATGCACCGCTCGACTTGAATGGATGCGAAGCTGTCATCCATCTCGCCGGCGAAAATGTCGCCGGACTTTGGACTCGTGGAAAAATGCAACGCATCCGCGACAGTCGCGTGCAGGGAACCAGGCGAGTCGTCGAGGGTATCGTTGCACTCAAACAGCCACCCGAAGTTTTCGTGAGCGCGAGCGCCATTGGATACTATGGCGATTGCGGCGACAAAGAACTCACCGAGCAATCACTGCCGGGCACGGACTTTCTGGCCGAGACCTGCCTCGCGTGGGAACGCGAATCAGCAACGCCACTCTGCCGCGTCGTGAACCCACGCATCGGACACGTGCTCGGCGATGGCGGGATGCTCGGACTCATGCGCCCACTTTTCCGCCTCTGCCTTGGCGGACGCTTGGGAAATGGGCGTCAGTGGATGCCGTGGATTCACGTTGAAGACCTCGCCGAGATGCTCCTTTTCGCCATCGGAAATCTCGACGTGCGCGGTCCGCTCAACGCCACCGCACCGTGGCCCGCGCGCAACGCCGACTTCACCAAAGCGTTCGCACGCGCACTCCATCGCCCCGCGTTTTTCCACGCACCGTCGTGGGCGCTGCGCCTCGTGCTCCGTGAATTTTCCGCCGAACTTCTCTCGAGCAAACGCGTGCTCCCCGCAGTCGCGACAGAGCACGGATTTGGTTTTCGTTTTCCGGAACTCATTCCGGCACTGAACGAAATCGTTCACTGACACCAAAATCCAGAAGCGCAAAACAAGTTTCCAAGCCCGAGTAAACCAAGCTACAACGCCGCCATGTCCGTCCCACAAAACACCATCGCTCTCGTCTATGACTACGACCAGACGCTCTCGCCGAACTACATGCAGGATGAAGTGCTCTTCCCCGCTTTCGGCATTGATTCGGCGAAGTTCTGGCAGCGCTGCCAGGCACTCGTGCGCGATGATCAATACGACAGCGAACTCGCCTACCTGAAAGCGCTGCTCGACTACCTCGAACTCGATCGCCCCACCAACAAACGTCTGCGCGAACTCGGTGCAGGGCTGAATTTTTTTCCCGGCCTGCCGGAGATGTTTGAGGAATTCAAAACGTGTCTTCTCCGCCCGGAGCACGAAGCACTTGGCATCAAGGTCGAGCACTACATCATCAGTAGCGGGCTGAAGGCGCTCATTGATGGCTCGCGACTCGCGCCCTACGTGCGCGCGGTGTTTGGCTGTGAATTTGCGGAGGATCGCGAAGGACGCATTACATTTCCGCGCCGCGTCATCAGCCACACGCAAAAGACGCAGTTCCTTTTCCGCATCAACAAAGGCCTGCTCGATTACACGCAGGACGTGAACGACCACATGCCCGCCGACCTTCGCCCCGTGCCGTTCGAGCACATGATTTACATCGGCGACGGCCCCACCGACGTGCCGTGCTTCACCGTCGTGCGACAGCAAGGCGGACACGCCATCGCCGTCTATAATCCCAGCGACGCATCGCGCACCAGTTTCCGCAAAAGCTACCAGCTCGTCGGCCCTGCGGATCGCGTCCGCCACATCGCACCCGCCGACTACCGCGCTGGCGGGCACCTTCGTTTACTCATCGAGCAAATGGCCGGCGAAATCGCCGACAAGATCGTCTCCCGCCGCCAGCGCGACATGGACGAAAACACCGTGCGCGCACCGAAACACTGAGTGTGAGAAGCCAGCATTCTCGACACGCGCATCCCTCGCTCGCTAGCTTCCGCGCTTTCTCGAAATGAAACACGACATCCGGCACGTCCACTTCCTCGGTATTTGCGGCACTGCGATGGGCGCAGTCGCCGCCGCCATGCAGCAGCAGGGCTACACCGTCACCGGCTCGGATGCGAACGTCTTCCCGCCCATGTCCGACTTTCTGCGCGAGCGCGGCATCGCCATCGCCGAGGGATTCCGCGCGGAAAATCTCACCTCGCCCGACCTCGTCGTCGTCGGCAACGCCATCGGTCGCGGCAACGTGGAATTGGAAGCCGTGCTGGATCGACGCCTGCCCTACGCCTCGCTGCCCGAGACGCTGCGTCACTTCTTCCTGCGCGGACGGCGCAATCTCGTCGTCGCCGGCACGCATGGGAAAACGACCACCGCCGCGTTGCTCACACACATTCTGCGCGTGGGGAAATTAAATCCCGCATGGATGATTGGCGGCATCGCCGAGGACCTCGAACAAGGCGCGAGCCTGCACGACGCAGAGCACGTCGTCATCGAGGGCGATGAATACGACACCTGCTTCTTCGACAAAGGCCCGAAGTTCGCGCACTACCTGCCCGAGCTGGCCATCCTCAACGCCGTCGAGCTGGACCAGATGGACATCTACCCCGACCTCGCCGCAGTGAAACGCGCCTTCGGCCTCCTGCTGCGCGTGCTCCCCGCAAACGGCGTCCTCCTTTTCAACGCCGACTGCGCCGACACCCGCGAAGTCGCCGCGCAATCGCGCACCGCCACGCGCCTCGCCGTCGGCCTCGGCGAACAC
The DNA here is from genome assembly GCA_947476045.1 of Chthoniobacteraceae bacterium. GTDB lineage: Bacteria > Verrucomicrobiota > Verrucomicrobiia > Chthoniobacterales > Chthoniobacteraceae > SXWH01. The sequence goes on along the minus strand of CANJNZ010000003.1, from coordinate 100,245 downwards.
GCCACCGTCCGCGCCACGCATGTCGAAGTCGGCCCGCACGGCAGCGTCTTCACACTCTTCAACACCCGCTTCGCGCTCCCGCTCTTCGGCGACTTCAACGTGCGCAACGCCGCCATGGCCATCGCCGCCGCGCATCACTACGGCGTCGCACTTTCCGACATCGAAAACGCCGTCGCCACATTTAAAGGCGTGCGTCGCCGGCAGATTCTGCGCGGCGAGCGCGACGGCGTGAAAGTCATCGAGGACTTCGGCAAACACCCCACCAACATCCGCGAAACACTCAAGGCACTCGCGCAGCGATTCCCCGGCGCACGCATCTGGGCCGTCGTGGACCCGAAAGCCAACACCATGTGCCGCGCCGAAACGCACGCCCCGCTCGCCGAAGCCCTCAGCTTCGCCCACGGCGCACTCATCGGCCCGATTGATCGCCCCGAGCGCTTCCAGCCCGGCGAAGCACTCGAGCCCGCCAAGCTCGCCACCGAACTCACCGCAAAAGGCCGCCCCGTCTTCGCCGAGCCTGACGTGCCCGCCATCGTCTCCCGCATCCGCGAAACCACCCGTTCCGGCGACGTCATCGCCGTCTTCAGCTCCGGCGGCTTCGGCGGCATCTACGAAAAACTCCTCGGCGCGTGAATGCAGTCAGGCGATAAATTGTCCCTGCTTCCCAGTCCCTACCTCCCATTATTATATTTTAGCCCATGTCCAACACGCGAACTGTGTGCACTAAGAAAAGAGTGATGATAATCTCTCTAATTGGCATCTATCTGTTAACGCCGGTATTTTCTGGAATATTTGGCTACTACGATCCACGCGGGCCGTTGATCTACCCAGAACAGTTCCATTTAATCGCTCATCGAATCGGCTGGTCGATGGGGCACAAGGGGAAAGCTCGGATTCCTATTCTTATAGAGAGAACTATCTTCTATAGCATGGATGGGTTTGGAGAGGAAACTTTTAAGTAGGAAATAGGAGCAGATCGTGAAACTAGGGACAGTCAGATCATCTTCACCACGGCTGCATCTACGAAAAACTCCTCGGCGCGTGAATGTAATCTGGCGATAATCTGCCTCTACTTCCCAGCAAGCGCGATGGAACGGGCGAGGTGGCTGGGGAGCGGCGTGGTTGTCCCGGAGGGACAGCCGGACAAGCCGGTCGGCGTCAGCCACCGGTCCACGCGTAAAATGACCAAAGCCCCGGCAGGGGCGAAAGATTGCCGGGCAGACAGCCATCCGCCGCCCCTCCCATATTCAACGGCATAGGTATCCCACCGAGTCGCACACGTATCCCACCCAGTCCCCGCCCTCAGCGACACAATCCCCGCCCTCAGCGACACAGTCCGGGAAGGCAGCGAAATGCCCATTTTCTCTGAAGAACGCCCTTTTCAGCCCCTTCGCGCCTTTGCGCGAGGGGAAGTAGGGACAGATTCTTTGCACATCGGCGGCATCTGCGAAAAAACTCCTCCGCATGTGAGTCATTGAACTCCTCAGCGCCGCCTGCTACTCGTGCGCTCCAACATTTCCAAATCATGAAAACCACACTGCTCGCCGCCGCCCTCGCTTTCACCGCCACTGCTTTGCACGCGGAGGATGCAAAACTTCAATCCATCCCGCTCAAGGACATTGATGGGAAGGAGACTTCGCTGAAGGCGTTTGCGGGCAAGGTGGTGCTGGCGGTGAATGTGGCGTCGCGCTGCGGGAACACGCCGCAATACTCGGGCTTGCAGGCGCTGTTCGAGAAATACAAGGAGCAGGGCCTCGTGGTGGTCGGTTTTCCGTGCAATGACTTCGGCGCGCAGGAGCCGGGCTCGAATGCGGAGGTGAAGGAGTTTTGCTCGACGAAATACAAGGTGACTTTCCCGATGATGGACAAGCTGCACGTGAAAGGCCCCGAGCAGCACCCGCTGTATAAGGCGCTGACGGGCGAGGGCGCGGCGTTCCCCGGCGATGTGAAGTGGAATTTCGGGAAGTTCCTCATCGCGCGCGATGGGAGCGTGGCGGCGCGCTTCGAGCCGGGCGTGAAGCCGGACGACGCGAAAGTGACCAAGGCCATCGAGGACGCGCTGGCGAAGAAGTGAGCGTCGCTGAAAAGCAAAGCCAGCTCGTCGCGAGGCTGGGCATCATCGAAGACCCGCAGGAGCGTCTCGCCGCGCTCATGTCGCGCGCAAAGAAATGGCCCGCACCGCCCGCCGATCAGCTCACCGACGCCAATCGCGTCCAAGGCTGCCAGTCGCGCGTGTGGGTGACAGGCACGCTGGAGGAAGGCGTTTTGCGCCTGTGCATGGAATGTGACGCGCCAATGGTGAAGGGCCTCGTCGCCCTCCTCTGCGAAGTCTATGACGGCGCCACACCCGCCGACGCTCTCGCGGTGGAGCCGACGATTTTCGACGAGCTGGGCTTCACAAGAATGGTGACGCCCACGCGCCTCAACGGCCTCGCCGCCGTCCGCGCCCGCATCCGCGAAATGGCCGCCGCACACGGGTGATTGGGATTGCACGGAGTGTTTTAAACGGCATACATACGCGCCATGAACAAAGCACCCACCGCGTTCCTCCTTCCCGTCGCCATCCTCACCCTCCTCGCCGCACACACCGCCTCGGCTGGTTGCCCCAACGGCAACTGCCAGCGCTCCGGTGGAATCTCCGGCGGCGGCAACATGATGACTTTCATGAAGGGCAAAAACATTGACGGCAGCGCACGCACCGCCATCTCGAATATTTCCGGCAACGCAGTCACCGTAGGAGCGAAGACCTACCAGACCGACGGGGACACCCTGATTTTTGTGAATGGCCAGCAGGTAAAAATCGGCCAGCTCCAAAAAGGAATGCGCGTTTCAGTAAAATCCAGCTCCCTGAAACCGACTGTGGCGAGCACCATCACAGCCGTTACACGCAGCTAACGCCTGCGGTTTCCCTCCATTTACAACCCTCGCAAGAATGACACGCACGGACGTTGCGCACGGCGTGAGAATGTGGGTGGTGTCTTGATTTGGAAGCCATGAAACCATGAGGGATTTGAAAATCGGCACATCCCATGGGTGCGACAACTTTCCTTTCATGGCTTCTTGGCTTCCAAATTCAAAATAGGACGCTGCCAGAGCGTTGACGCGCTTGCGCACGCTGCGACGGGCGGGTAAGGACGCGGTGATTATGAAACGTTTCGCCATTCTTTTCTGCTCGCTCGCCACTGCCGCCACTCTTTTTGCGGAGGATGCGGCGACGTTTGCGGTGAGCGCGTTCACTTTCACGCGCCCGGCGGCGTGGAAGCAGGCGCAGCCGAAGTCGCCGATGCGCAAGGCGCAACTGGAGGTGCCCGCGAAGGACGGTGGGAAGCCGGCGGAGGTGGTGTTTTTCTTTTTTGGCGGCGGACAGGGCGGCGATGTGCAGGCGAATGTGCAGCGGTGGCTGGGGCAGTTCACTTCGGCGGAGGGTGCGCAGAAGGTGGAGCCGCAGGATTTCGGCGGAGTGAAAGTGACGCTGGTCTCGACGGAGGGGACGATGAAGGCGAGCCCGATTTCGGGTGTGGCGGAGGAGCAGCCGGGGTTTGGTCTGCTGGGTGCGATTCTGGAGCACGCGGAGGGGCCGGTTTTTGCGAAGATGACTGGACCGGCAGCGCTGGTGAAGGAGAGTCGCGAGGCGTTCATCGCGATGGTGAAGGGCGCGACGAAGAAGTAGGACGAAACTTTCACTGCGATGTCCACGAGTTTCTACGTCAGCGCACTCATTGAAATCCTCCACTACGTCAGCGATGACCTGCTGCACTGTGATTCGGGGACGACGATCGCAGAATTGTTCAATGACGAGTTCGATGATCTGGATTTCGAGCTGGCGCTGACGTGTCTGGAGGCGACGCATCGCGTGGCGTTCAAGGATGCGTTTTGGAAAAAGCCGCTGGAGGAGCACGAGGAGCTGTCGCTGGAGGAACTCATCGAGAAATATCTCAACCAGACCGAGCAGAAGGATCCGCTCTTTGTCACGAAGCGCTTTATGTTCTTCGAGGGCAGTCTGAGTGCGGCGCTGCGTGATGAATACGAGGGCCCACCGCCGCCGGATGAATACTAAAATGGAATTATTTTTTCAGGAATCCGTGCGATTTTCGCGGCATCGCTTGACGCTCGCTCGCCCGCCACGTATCTCCGCTTTCCTCGCGTGAATCAACACCATCGCCCGAAAGACGAGTGCGGCGTTTTCGCCGTCCACGGACATCCAAACGCTGCGTTACTGACCTACTACGGTCTGTTCGCTTTGCAGCATCGCGGTCAGGAGAGCGCGGGCATCGTCACCGCCAACGGACCGGGCACGATTTTTCAAAAACACGTGGACATGGGCCTCGTCTCGCAGGCCATCAAGCCGGACGACTTGGAAAAGTTGAAAGGCACCCGCGCCATCGGCCACGTCCGCTATTCGACGACCGGAAGCAGCGTGCTCGGAAATGCGCAGCCGCTCATGGTGGATTGCGCACGCGGGCAGATTGCCATCGGCCACAACGGCAATCTCGTGAACGCGGGCCTGCTCCGTGCGGAGTTGGAGGCGAGGGGTTCCATTTTCGCAACGACGGTGGACAGCGAGATCATCCTCCACCTTCTCGCGCAGCCGAACGAAGCGGGCAACGTCCTCTCGGCCCTGCGCCGCGTGCATGGCGCGTTCTCGCTCGTGATCATGACCGAGTCGGAAATCATCGGCGTGCGCGACCCGAACGGCTTTCGCCCGCTTTCGCTCGGGATGCTCGACGGGGCCTACGTGCTTGCGAGCGAAACGTGCGCATTCGATCTCATCGGCGCGCAATTTATCCGCGACATCGAGCCGGGCGAAGTCGTCATCATCAATAACGAAGGCATCCGCTCTGAACATCCTTTCAATAAAACACGCCAGTCGTTCTGCGTGTTTGAATACGTCTATTTTGCGCGCCCGGATTCGATGCTCAACGACATCAACGTCGCCCGCGTCCGCACCGAAATGGGCCGCCAGCTCGCTCGCGAAACCGGCGTCGAAGCCGACCTCGTCATCCCCGTGCCGGACAGCGGCATCTACGCAGCGATGGGATTTGGCGAGGAGATGAACATTCCCTACGTGCAGGCGTTCGTCCGCAATCACTACATCGGGCGCACATTTCTCCAGCCCTCGCAGCTCATCCGCGACTTCAACGTGCGCGTGAAGCTCAACCTCATCCGCGAACTCGTCGAAGGAAAACGCGTCGTCGTCGTGGACGACAGCATCGTGCGCGGCACCACGGCGCTCGCGCGCGTCAATCACCTCCGCGAAGCCGGCGCGACCGAGGTTCACGTCCGCGTGAGCTGCCCCCCGCACAAGCACGCCTGCCACTACGGAATTGATTTTCCTGACCCGAAAAAACTCCTCGCCAACCAGCACACGCCAGCAGAAATCGCCGGCTACCTCGGCGCGGACAGCGTCGGTTACCTCAGCATCGATGGCATGGTGAAAGCCACGCAACAGGCGCTCGGCTCACTCTGCCTCGCGTGCTTCAACGGCGAGTATCCGGTGCCCGTTCCAGACGGTGCGGGCAAATACGTCATGGGCAAACAACGCGGTCTCGTGCCGGAGAACAGCCCGCAGACAGACATGTTCGGCAAACTCAAATAGCCCCTCATCTTTTTTCCAATGTCCGCAAATCCGAAATCCGAAATCCGAAATCCGAAATCGAAAAAAGCCTACGCCTCCGCTGGTGTGGACGTGGACCTCGGCAACCGCGTCAAGAGCGGCATTCAGGCGCTCGTAAAAGGAACGCACGGCCCCGAAGTGCTCGGCAAAATCGGCGGCTTCGGCGGACTTTTTCGCCCGAACTTTCGCGGCATGAAAGACCCCGTGCTCGTCTCCAGCGTGGACGGCGTCGGCACAAAGCTGAAACTCGCATTCATGACCGGCCGCCACGACACCGTCGGCCAGTGCCTCGTTAATCACTGCATCAACGACATCGCCGTCATCGGAGCAAAGCCGCTCTTCTTCCTCGACTACATCGGCGCGGAAAAACTCGAACCCAAAGTTTTTCAGCAGCTCCTCAAAGGTTTTTCAAAAGCCTGCAAAGCCGCGAAGTGCGCCATCATCGGCGGCGAAACAGCGCAGATGCCCGGCATGTATCAGCCCGGCGAGTATGACCTCGTCGGCACTATCGTCGGCGTCGTGGATCGCCCGCGCATGATTGACGGCTCGGGCATACGCCCCGGCGACATCATCCTCGGTCTCGCATCGAACGGCCTTCACACCAACGGCTACACACTCGCCCGCAAGGTTCTCTTCGAGCAAATGGGCCTCAAACTTTCCGCCAAACTCGAAGGCGTCACCGGCACACTCGGCGACGAGTTGCTGCGCGTTCACAAAAACTACCAGCCTCTCCTCGCCACGCTCCCCGCTGGCGTAGTGAAAGGTCTCGCACACATCACCGGCGGCGGCCTCGTGGACAACTTCCCGCGCGTGCTTCCAAAAAATTGCGACGCCATCGTGGACACCGCGAGCTGGAAAATCCCCGCCATCTACAAACACATCGAAAGCGGCGGCGGCGTGGATCACGCGGAAATGTTCCAGGTTTTCAACATGGGTATCGGCATGACCATCGTAGTCGCCCCTCGCGACGCGAAAGCCGTTCAAGCCAAACTCAAAGCCCGCGTGATCGGAAAAATCGAGCGCGGCACTGGCATCGTGCGTTTGAAGTAGGCCCTGCCTGCGTCACTGCCTGCAACTCCGGCCAGGCCTATTTGCTTTTAGTGCGCAGTTGTCGCGTCTGGAGGCGGCGTTGTCTTTTTCGGTTTGAACTCATTGGCCCTGCGCTGTCCGTCGGACTTTTGCGCTGGCGTTAACTCACGCCGCTCAATTGCGGAAGTGTTATTCTGTGCGTCACTATTTCCCTGTCCGTTGGCGATGAGCAGCCACTTGTAAGCCTCCACGATATCCTTCGGAACGCCTGCTCCGGTTCGATACATGTCTCCCAGTGCAAACTGAGCTCTAGAGTCACCTTGCTCTGCGGATTTTTTAAGCCACTTCGCAGCCTCGGTTTCGTTCTTTGTCACCGCCTGTCCATCGCGATAGAGAACTCCGAGATCGTATTGCGCTTTCATATCACCCCTGTCGGCAACTTTACGAATCCACTTCGCGGCTTCGTTGCCATCTTTCTTCACGCCTCGACCCTCGAGATACATCATCGCCAGTTTGCTCATCGCATCATAAAGTCCCGACTCCGCCGCTTTGCGAAACCACTTCGTTGCCTCATCGTCATTCCGCTGCTGGAACTGACCTTCTTCATAGATCACACCCAGCGCCAGTTGCGCTTTGCCGTCTCCGGCCTCTGCAGCTTTCAGGAAGGATTTCACCGCTCCCTCCGCATCTTTTTCAGCACCCGTTCCATCACGCAGAGCTACGCCTATGTTATAAAATGATTCCACATCGCCTTGCTCCGCCGCCTTGCGGAACCATTTCAGCGCCTCGGCATCATCCTTGGTAAAACCCTGGCCATCACGATACATCACACCAAGAGCGGCCTGAGCAGGTGCATAGCCCTTGTCAGCCATGGCCTGGATTTCGGGGAGTTTTTTCGGCAAAACCACTTTATGCTGGCTCGCCATTCCGGCTGCGCGATCGGCGATAGTCAACGGCCAGTTCGGGTCATTCAGAGACGCGGGGTTGATCTGTTTCGCCTCGTTCACCAGCGCGAGGAACTTCGTATTCAGCGGGCTGCCCGCCTTCGAGAGTTCGGGATATTTTGTGGCGGCTTTGCGCTGGGAGTCAGCCAGTGTTTGCGCCGAAGCCAGCACGGGCAGCGCACAGAGCGTAATGAGCAGGAGTAGTTTTTTCATCGTTCAGAGTCGGGTGAAATTGGTGAGGAAACAATGCGATGAAACTGTGTGCACAGCAAAGAGCTTTTCATGACATCGCAAACACACAGCCGTGCCCGGTAATTCTGAGTCCTTGCCAAAACGGGGGAGGTGGTTACTTTCCTTGCACCCCAAAAAGGGGGCGCACTGGTTTCGACTGACTGATTGAAACACCGGTCGCATGCCGCGGAAGCCTGGTTGGCCGCGTTAAATCCTCTGGGCAAACAACACAAACGCCAACAGCAATGTTGTCGATGCAACTGACGCTTTCGAGCCTCAGTTCGCCCTCGCAGCCTAAACTGCGGGAGTGTCCTTCAACGGACCAGTGGTTTCCGGCAGACGCCTCTACGCCGGGAGTCAATACCAGAGGCTGGTTCGTAGCGGGATTGGCCGCCGCTGCGGATGAGAGAACCCGTGGACAATCGGCCTTGCGCAGCGTGCCCGTTCGCGGCGCAGGGGCTAAAGCAATGACGGTGCTAAGCATGTAGAAGCTTGTGAGGATGTCAGCCAGGACAGGGGTTCAACTCCCCTCGCCTCCACTTATCTGATTATCAGGTATTTACGGTTTAATTATGAGTAAGGTAAGACCATAGGTAAGACCACTTCCGCCAAAGTCCAGATATTCATCGTCCGCTTCAAATATGTCGGATGCAGAGGATCGGAAGGAACAGTTCCAATCACAACTCCGCCAGAGTGAACATCCCTCACGACAGGATTACGAGAAGCAGTTCACCGTTTCTATGGACAAGAAGAAACGGGAACTGACCAGCCTTGGTATGCAGATTGAATTTATAGGCGCGGGTGCGGCAGAATGCTAACCCTCGCGCACGTGAATGCGAGAGTAACTCCCCGCCTTGCTTATTGAGTGGCCGATCGAGTGTGCTTTTCGGAACAAGAATTCCGTTTCGCAATTCCGCAGTTTTTTTTGAGGAGGAGCTACAAATTGGAAGCACGAAAGCGTTTCAGGAAACGCTCGAACAGCGTCGCCACGAATTCCAACTCAGCGGAAATCCGGTGATCGTCCTCGATTAGATGCAACTCCATGCGCGTCGTCGCACTGAACTTCCGGGTAAATCGAATGCTGTGCTCCACTGGGATCACTTCGTCGCTCCAACCGTGGACAACGCTCACTGCTCTCGCATTTGGGATGGGGTTTTGCTCGGGGTAGCCGGGGATGTAAAAGGCTGGCGCAATCAGAAAAAGCCCATCGGGCTTCAAGATGGACGAAGCCACAGTTGCAACGTAGCCGCCCATGCTGGAGCCGACCAGAATCAGCCCCTTCGCTTTTCCGGCCTCGGATTGGAGTAGCCGTTCTACCCTCGGGTCGGCATCCGGCAGGTCTTGGTAATCAATGCTCTCCACTGCGAATCCGCACTCTTTTGCGACCCCGGCAAGTTTCGTGATCTTACCTCCCCGAGGCCCGCTCTCCTTACCGTGGTTGAAGACAACTGTGCCGCATGAGTCAGGTCTTTGAGTATTCATATTTAGCGACTACATACGTTCGTGCTTGCAACTCGTCAGCGGATTTTTGCCGAAATAGCCGCCTTGATTCGGAGCACGCTTCAAATTGTGAATCGCAGAATCTTTCACGGAAGTGACCTGCAAAACCTGCGAAACTGCCACGAGGAGGGCGAACGACGGCCTCCTGCGGTCTATGACGGCAGGGCTGCTTTCCCCGCTCTGCCCCAAATCTCCACGAACGCCGCTCGAAACATTTCCTGTTCCTCCTTGGTCAGTTCCCCCCAAAACTCCCCCGCCTGATCCTCGTTCTCCACGTTTGATTCCGACATTTCCGCCACTCTCGGGTCGTCCGGGTGCAGTTCCAGATCCTCCGGATCCGGTGTCAGCTTTTCCAGAATCCACGCCCGGAGTTTGTCCGGTGAATACAGGATTGGCTTAAAGGCCGTCCAAGAATAGTTCTGCATAATTGTCGCCAATAGCCGGTTTGTTTCGTCGTGGTTTGGCGCTGGTGGTGGGTTTTGTGGTTTGCTCATGGGTTCCTTTACTTTTCGCCGGCGTCTCCGTCAGCGGATTATTTGCGAAAATGTCGATCCGCTCCGTGCTGGTCGCGAGTCCTTCGATCCCGAGGCGCGTCCTTAGCGCCCGCCCCGCGCTATCCTGTCCGCTGCGTGAGCCTTCACCGCCCTCACCATATTCCCCGCGAAGTCCGGCCTCGGCACGCTCCGCACTACCCTTGGGCGCACCGGCCTGATTGAGAATCCGTTCTTGTCCACCGGTCGCCCCGTTATCGGGCATTTCCCGTAGGGCTTCCCGTTCTCGTCCTTGCTCCGGGCGAGCATTTCCGGCGTCATTTCGTGGTCGTGTCTCATCACCTATACTATACGGTAGCAACCGGACTTCGTCAGCGGATTATTGCCGCTCTTACGTTGTTTCTTTGATCGATTCCGTTAGTTCCGCTCGCAATGCGGCGCAGTCGCTATCGCCGCCCGCAATTTGATCAGGTTCACCAATTCCTCCTTTGCCTTTTCCGCTTGTAGCTGGATTTGTGACAGCCGGAGAATTTCCCTTTTTTCGTCCTCCAAGAGCGGCACCCCCGCCATGAATTCCGCCATTTCGATTCCGATTACCATTGGTCTGCGCGACATATACCATCCGATACGGATCAGTCTGCTCTGCGTCAGCGGATATCTCGAAAATACACAGCCGTTGAGCAAAGCCGTCTGCTCAACAGTCGTCCCATTTCATCTTGTCGGCCATTTGCTGAATGAGTTCTGCGAGGGCCGGACGGGTGTCGGCATTTCGTGCGCTCCATGCGAGGCACAGCGTGTAGCGTTCGCGTAATGGCAGACGATGGAGACTAGAGGTTTTCATGTCGCACAATGCGGTGTCGGGGAGCACCGCTGCGCACATGCCGGATTGAAGCACTTGCGCCGCCTGCAAGTAGGAGGAGCATCCCACGGCAACATTCATCCTCACCTTGGCCTTCTCGGCCATTTTCTCGATGGTCTCGCGCATTTTTCCACCCACCGGCAGCGCCATCGGCACCGTTCCCAGCACTGTTGCTATATCTTGGGGCTTGGCTCGCAAAAGAGCTTTCGGGACCAGCAGGGAGTGTCCGATTTCACCGAGGGTGGCGTGCCTTAATCCCGCCCCGAGGGCGTCTTTGCGGACGAATGCGATGTCATAGATTCCCTCTCGTGTGGCGGTGACGATCTCGCGGGTCTGCTCATGGTGGATTTCATAGCGCACGTTCGCGTTTGTTTTTTCCAGCGACTTGAGCCGTGGCAGCAGCAACCAGGTGGCGACGCTATTGGACGCGACCATTCGCACCGTCCACGCGGCACCACGGCACCGCGCAGCGTAGTCGGCAAGTCCCTTGAAATTCTCGCGCCCCACGGCGGCGAGCTCGCGTCCGGCATCGGTAAGTTCCAATCCGCGCCCCCGTCTGCGAATCAGTTCCACGCCGAAGAAGGATTCCAGCTCGCGGATCTGCCGGCTGATGAGTGACTGCCGGACCGTGTCGCCTTTGGCCGCGCCAACAATCGATCCCGCATCCGCCACGGAACAGAAATTGCCGAGCCGTTCCATTGAAAACCCCGATTGCGAGAGGATGGATTGATACATGACTGTGCAGTAAGGCTATATACAGTCATAACACTTTGCAAGTTTTCAGACGCCGGCTAGTTTCGCGGCATGAAAGAAAGAAAACCAAACCGCAACAAGCCAGACGCCGGCGCAGGTTTTCACATCCCGGAAAAACCTCTCCCTGCTTGCAGGAACCCGCTGACGCCACGGCACCCAAAACGTAAGGGTATATTGCAGATGAACACTCGACCCGAGGCTCCAAAAAACGCCGGTGGCAGGATTGCGGGCACCGAGTGCCGCACAGAATTTATGAAAACAAACCACACCAAATACGACATCATCGGAGACATCCACGGACACGCGGATGCGCTCGACGCCCTGCTTCACAAACTCGACTACGAAAAGGTCAATGGAATCTGGCGGCATCCTGCGGATCGAAAGGTGATTTTCGTCGGCGACTTCATAGATCGCGGTCCAAAGATTCTCGAAACGCTGAAAACTGTCCGGGCAATGACCGACAGCGGCAACGCATTTGCGGTGCTCGGCAATCACGAGTGGAACGCTCTGCGCTACCACACCTGCGGCCCTGATGGAGCCCCGCTTCGCCCGCACACTGCCAAAAACGAAAAGCAACACAGCGCCACGCTGGAACAAATTGCCGTTCCCCACCCCGAAGAGTGGAAAGACTGGCTCGCATGGTTCAAGACGGTGCCGCTTTATCTCGACCTCGGTGGAGTGCGCATTGTCCACGCGGCCTGGTGCAAAAAGGCAACGGCAACGGTAGGCGAGCGTCGCTTTGCGGATGACGCATTCCTTCTCGCGGCCAGCACGGAAGGCACCCCGGAGAACGCCGCCGTAAAAACACTGCTCAACGGACCCGAAACCCTGTTGCCGACAGGCATCGATTTCACCGATAAAGAGGGGCACGCTCACGAGGACATCCGTGCGCGATGGTTCGGTCTCCGTCATAGGGAAAGCGTCACGTATCGAGAACTGGTTTTTCCAGCGAGCGAAGAGCCGCCTCCCATCGAAGTTCCTGCCGAGTTGCTCGCTGGACTTTCACACTACGCGGAAGATGAGCCGCTGGTGGTCTTCGGTCACTACTGGCTACCGCCCGCTGCGCCGAGCCTGCTCGCGAAGAATGCGGTGTGCGTGGATTACAGCGTCGCGAGCAAGACCGGCGGTCTGCTTGCCGCCTACCGCTGGGATGGTGAAAGCGAAGTGAATCTCGAAAAATTCGCGTGGGTGGAATCAAAGCCGCTTGGAATCGGGGAGGCGGCATCATGAATGCGCCCGGCGAGTTGGAGCATGTCGAATGCATCTTCTGCTCACGCGCATTTGATGTAAAAAAAGTGCGCCCGAGGATACGCACCGACTGCCTTTATTGCCGGCGGAACTTCGCGCCGACGGACTGCGCGATGTTGGATGCAGCAATTGCCGCTTATGCCGCTGCCGAGGCGGCAAAGCCCAAGTGGCGCCCTGGAAACTTTTATGTCCGTGTTCTCGATATGTTCCACTACATGGACGAGGAGGAAGAGATCGAAGTGGACGGCTTTGCTACGCGTGAACTGGCTCGTGAGTATGCCAGACGGCGCACTCGCGATTCGCTCGAAGAGCAGCGTTCGCCCGGATGCTCAGCCGAAGAACTGCGTTCGCTATGGTATTCATTCGGTGAGGACTGTGTCGTCGTAGGCGATGGTTACTGCGGCGCGCACGAACTTGACTTCTTTATAGCCAATCCAGCCACGGTAGAAGAGCGCGATTGGATGTCGCTCACGCCGGACCCTGCGATTCGGCGGCGTTTGTGCCTGCGCTGGCTCGATGAAGATACTCAGGAAAATCCGCTGACGGAAACAGGTGGCCTCCGTAGAGGCTTAATATGAACAGCCTATTGGAACAAAGCCACGCCTATGTAGCGCTTGGCATGATCGAAGAAGCCCGCGAACTGGTGCTGGAAGCCCTCCGCACGGATTACAATGAAGAGGTTTTCCGCCCATTGCTCGTAGAGCTCGCTTACAAAGAAGCGAATTTCCCTCTCGCCGCCTCGCTCGGAAAAGAGCTTCTGGCGCGCGGCTTCGAGTGCCCACATCTCTATGAACACACGGCTCTCGCACTGCGCCATCTTGGGCAATCCTCGGAAGCCGCATCCTTGTTGATCAGATTGGGGGAAGACAGGCGCAATTCTTGGAAAACCTATCAACTCGCATGTTTTCTCTCGGCTGCGGGTGACAGCGACGAGGCTGTGCGCCACCTGCTGATCAGCCTTCCGGCCTTTCGCTCCGACAGGGAAAAGACGTGGACCGATGGCGACATCAAAATGCTGTGGGCAAAACTTGCTGAGGGGGATTTTGAATTGGAGACAGCGCACCGGCTCAACGAGAGCGAGTTCGATACGCTGCGTGAATGGCGGCCTGAGCCGGGCACAAAATGGACCCTCGATCCCGCCAATTACAGCGCTTTGCCGGACGAACTGCGCGCCGTCATGCGTTTCGATCTCGATGGGGAAGCCTATGTGCTCGACTACCGCAAAGCACCGGCCTTTTCAAAACTCGCCGAACAGTTTGAAAATTGGGCGCGAAGCGAAGTGTTTTCAAATCAGCATAACTTCGATTGTGCGCGCCGCATAGCGTGGGACCATGTGCTCAATGCCCAGCCACAATACGCACTGGCCACATGGCAGCGCGGAGACTTGTGTGCAGTGCGTCATCACGTCATGTGGGCGCTGGCAAACGACCCGTATCGAATCAGGGATTTTGCAGCGCTCAAAGAACTCGCTCCGCTGATTGAAGAATGTTCGCGGATGATTGATTCAGACCGAAACTTCTTCTCGAAACAGAGCCACGCTCACCTGCTTCACAAAAGCGATCCTGAAACCGCGCTGGAGATCCTCGATTCACTTCCTGATTGCTGGCGCACTCACCCGCTCTTGACGCAAATCCGGGGACATTGCCTCGAAAACCTAGGGCAACCGAAAGAGGGACTCGCATGCCTCCTGAGCGCCTGCGACCAAAGTCCGCAGGATGCAGCCTATTTCCTCAACGCCGCCGGGATGGCCCTGCGTCAAGGCTGGAAGGACATCGCAACCACTTTGCTGGCTCATGCGCCTGTATCTGCCCAGCACTACAAAATGTGGCTGCGATTGAAGGAGAGCTTGGATTGCGGGCAGCCCTGTTCCAATTATCCAATCCGCGACTTCCGGGGACAACCGGATCTCGGCGGACATCTATTGGAAGAAAACGGAACTCTGCTTTCAGGGGCGGCAGTGGAAACCTCATAGTTGCTCGCGTCTTCAATCCGACGCACACGGCGTTTTCCAAAATGAAGCAGTGAACCACGTCTCCGCCGCTGTTTCTGAGTTAAAAAATGGTATTGGCTGGGCTTCGGCTATTTCTTTTGCCGCCAACTGATTCAACCTTTTTTCAAGATTCGGAACAGTAATCGGCGCGGTGCGAGGGTTATCGAAAAGCGACACCTCCCAGTGCTCTCGACCGATTTTCGTGTTGCCGATTTGGATGCCGTCGGGCGTGACTTCGATGGTGAGATTTTTTGCCGACTTGTAGCTGCGCACGATAGGGAGGAACTGATCTATGCGGAAGAAACAGACACCTTCTTCGAGCACAAGGGCTTCGCAACCCGCTTCGGTTTCGTAAGCGTTGAGAATAATTTGTCCGTCCTGTGCGGCCAGTCGGAGAACGGAATCGTGCGACTTTTTTGCAGGATCGCTGCCAATCGCTCTCAACAGCCGGGTCAGGGCTTTTTTCTCGATGGTGAATTTCATATGGCACCCGAAAATTAGACACCCTCCAGTGCGAGCGCAATGTTCGTGGCCGATAGCCGAACAAGTTCTCTCTGGGTGAAACGCCTAGAATTGTTAAAGATGTCGCTCATCCGGCATTTCAACCGGGCGAGGAGTTGTTCCAGCGTATTAATGCGATATTCTGATACTATTTTCATGCGGTGCAGAGAGGGTGCAGAAACCACCGCCCTGCTTCAAAATGGTAAGGGTGCAAAGGCGTTTACTGCTGTGAGCAAACCCATCAGAAAACCAAAACCGTGAAACGATCCAGGCACCAAAAGCAGAAGTTCATCCGCAGATTCCCCGGATACGATGCCATGGTGAATATGCCGCTGCTCTCCCATCGACCTGATCCCTCCGTGCCTATCTGTGCTGACAATTCCGAGGTGCTGCGCTTCCTCACAAACATGGGCTACACCCTCGTCGAGGCCCGCAGGATGTTCACCAACGCGCGGCTCATCTGATATCACGCCTAACGTGGTTGCAGAATGGGCAGCCTTAATCGGAACCGTCAGGACAAAACACATTGTTCCAGTGTGCCTGCTGCAACCAACGCGTCGAAGTGTTCAGCTATCCGTCGTGCGAGGGGCGGGTGCCGCGTCACTATGCCGAGTTCGATGTTCTTGGTGCGCGCAGCTTCGGTGAAATTTGCGGAGGTGATGAGTGCCGCGCGCCGATCAACGACGACGCATTTTGCGTGAAGACTCGCCCGCTCGGTGGCAGATTGTGCCAAGCCACGAGGATCGAAATAGAGGCTCGGTGGATTTGACCAAGGCCAATGACGTTTGCGGAAATCGGCTGCAAAGCGACGCACAATTTCGCTCTCCAGCGATGTATCGCCTGTCGGTCGCGCGATATGGACGAACAGTTTCACCGCGAGATTGGGGCAGTGCTTCAAGCGTTGCACGACTTCTCCGAAAATCTGTTCCGTGTTGTGCAAGACATAGGTGACAAGCACGACCTCGTGTTGGGCTTCCTGAATCAACCCGACAATGGCGGCGCCGGTATCGGCAGTAGGCGCGCCGGAAATTTCGGGGCCGGAAAGAACCACATCGAACAACGCAGCAAGATCCGGAGCGTTGACGCGCTCCGCGAGCACTGCTTCGACGATCAGCGATGTCTGAACAGGTGTCAGTCCTTGCGCAGCCAGCCCATCCAGACAGACGCACACCCTTGCCGCGAGAGGCCCGGCTATTTGATTGAGCGCCGCATCGCTTGAGCCACGCGCGAGAACACCCTGCCGTAACGACGACGCAAGCGATTTGAGCGCGGCCGTCGGCAGTTCTGTGAGCGGCTCGAACATCAAACGATCCCCGTGAAGAACTCCGCGCCCAGCGATTCCACAGTCGGAACGACAAAAGCGCGGTCGAGGAAATCGTTGCGTTGCTCGCACGACGTTTCCGCGACGAGGAGACAGCCGTGGCAGGCGCTTCCGAGCAGTGGTTGATGGTCGTGATCCACAGGCACATGATGCGCGCAGACAGGATCATTCGAGCAGAGCTTCCCGAGTTCCAGCGCGCGGCGGAAGTGCTCACGGATGTCACGGCCGGCGAGCACAAGGCCGCCGAGCGTGCCTTCTGCATCAGACGAGCCGGTGTAGATGAGGATGCCGTAGCGACCTGGTGCGGCGTAAATGCGCTCGCGGAGCGACGAGGCGGGATAGCCACATTCCAGCGAGATGGCGGTCAGCAGCAGATGCGAGATGGAGTGAAGGAGAAAATACGGAATTCCGGGAAACTCTCGTTTGCTGCCTTCGTGTTCCTTTTTCCAAATCGCAAAACCGGCATCGAGAGCACGCGCCCTGTTGCGCACCGCATCGCGCTGGCTCCACTGCTGGATCGTTGCCGCATTGAAGACAAGAAAGATGCCCTCTCCGCGATTTTCCACCGCCGGCACCCACGACGCATCAACGCCAATCGCAGCTCGCTGAACATCCAGCTCCAGTTCTCCCTGCGTGTCTGGCCCAGCGGCCTCGAATCGAGTGAAACCAACCTGCGCGACAACCTCGCGCAGACGATGAACGAGCACCACACGATCGACAGCCTTCATCCACTCGGCATCCCATCGTTCGCGCGGCAGTGCGCGTGCAAAGAAATCTCCCTCGGGCGTGTCGCTGCCGAGTTCATCCCGCGCATCGGCGAGCGCCTCAAACTCGACCTCCTTCACCGGACGCAGCGAGGCGTCGCCCCCGTCACGAATCCGCGCCATCGCTGCAAGAACCGCCGCATCGTCGAGACCTTGCAGCTTCACCGCGGGCGTCGGTTTCTTGCGAACTTTCGCGAGTTCCTCGGGCGTTTCGACATCGGAGAGAAAGTCGGCCCAGAGCGAGCGAATCACTTCATCCAGCGCGCTGCGCGTATCGGGAATCGAGATGACCGACATGAGTTGAGGAAAGTAAGCGTTGCTCGCGCTGCGGATCAGCAGGCGATTGTTTTCGCCACATGATTCCTTGGTGCCCGCTCCCAGCCACGGACGCGCCCCATCGCAGTGACCAAGCGCACGCAATTCCCAGCGGGCAGCCTGACTCATCGGGCGTTCCTTGCCGCAGTCGCAAACGATCCACACTTCGTTCAAGTCGCCGGTCGTCCCGCGTTCCTCGATCCACAGGTCGCGTCCGCATGGTTCGCCGTGTCCATGAACAAACGCCTTCCACTCGATGTCGCCGAGATGGCCCTTACGACAGGCTCGGACAAAACGCACGGGCACGACCGACTGTTTTTGCCGGGTTTCATCGCGCCAGGTTCCGCCATCGAGGGAATTCACATGCACCAACCGACGGCGGCGAAAGCCCAGCTTGGTGATGACGGTGTGCTGCACGATGAACCAGTTCGGAAAACGCCACGCGCAAATGTTCGGATGGAATCCGTGCTCCTGCTCGGCGGCGGGCGGCGGCGGGCGAAGTTCGAGCGCCGGTTTACCAAGCAGCAACATCAGCTTCTGCACGAGCCGCGGTTCCTCGATGCGCGGCGTGCGGCCCGCTTCATACTTCCAGTGATCCAGCCCGGCGATGAGCACGGAAGCATCGGGCAAATCCACCATCGAGCCTGGCCCGAATGTCGTGATGACCTGACTGCTGCGAAGCTTCGGAGTGCTCATCTCCCGCCTCCCCATTCGTGCAGCGGTTTCACCTCAAGCTCGACGCTGGTTTCAACATCCCGCATCGAACGGTTCGCGCGGAAGTTTCGCTGCTTCGCATTCAAGTTAGGAACGTCTGGGTGCAGGAATTCGTAGAGCAGACGCTTTGCGGGACTTGCCTCGTGCAGCTGATATTGGAGGCGTGTGTTCGTTGCCGCGTATTCCTGCGCGATGGTGAACCAGTCATCGAGCAGGCTGTTCACGCGATTCAAAACATGGTCGCGGAGAAGCTGACGCTCGGCGGCGTTCGCCCAATCGTTGCGGTGATTCTCCGCACGCGCTGCGAATCGTAGGGCGAAATCCGTGAGTTGCGTTCGCATTCGCAAAATCTCACTCGCGCCGAGCGCGGGCGTCAGTTCCGCGCGGCCCTGCCGGCAAAGCGCGACCAGCGCAGCGGCGAGCGCGCGGTCGAGCGCACGCGGAGAAAATGGCGTCACGCTTGTCGCTTCGACGGCGCGATAAAACGTCGCGTGGTAAGTGCCGAAACGCTCGTAGTGCGAACGGTCGCGGGGCTTGTGGATGTTCAGTAACGTGACCACGAGGCCGGGGCGCTCAGGGTCGCGGCCTACACGGCTGGTCGCCTGAATGTATTCCGCACTCGTCTTGGGCTGCCCGAGCACGACCATCAAACCGAGGCGCACGATGTCGAGACCCACGGAAATCATGTTTGTCGCCAACGCAACGTCCACGCGCTCGCCGGAATCAAAACGTTCCGCCAGCCGCCGTTTCGCGGTCGCGACTTCGTTCGTCGCCACTCGGGATGTCAGCTCCAGCGGTTCCGCAATCTGCCGGTCGGAAAACAGCGCTTCAGCCGGTTCGCGCCGTCGCCGTCGAGCATACTGTGCGAGCCGATTGCTCACCTCGTCCTCGACGATGCGCCGGCTGCCACCTAGTTCGCGCAGGCTGTTGAAATAGCCGAGCAGCGTCATGTAAGGATCGGCCGGGTTGTCGTGATTCTTCTTTCCGCCTGCCGCAGCGTAGAGCGTCTCGCCGCGGCTGAGCAGCGCGAGGCTGGCGCGCAGCAGCACCACCTTCAAGCTGCGCCCCTGCGCCGCGACGCCCACGTAGAGCCGCGCGGGCGACTTGGACGACGGCACCGTTATCGCAAAAAACGAATCGCGCCGGTCCGGCCCAGGCGGTGGAAAAATGTCCACCTGTTGCCGCTCGAAGAGCGCACGAATCTGCCGGTCGGCGCGGCGCACCGTGGCAGTGCTGGCGATGATTTTCGGACGCAAGCAGTGTTCGCCCGACTGGCGGCTTGAGAGCCAGTCAATCGCCGTTTCATACACGCCGGCAATGGTGCCGAGCGGGCCGGAAATGAGATGCAGCTCGTCTTGAATGATCAACTCCGGTGGTGGCAGCGGGCCGCCGAGCGCGACACCAGTTTGCTTGTCACACGGGCCGTAGAAGCCGTTTTTGTCCGCGCTGTCCACGAAGCCGAAGAGCTTGCCACTCGGCCCCGTCCACGGCAGCGCGGCGAACTTGTCCACGGTCGCGATGAGGAACGCCGGAAGCCGCCGGTAAATCGGTTCGTCCACGGAAAGAATCGGCAGCGGACGGTCACCGGCGAAGTCGCACTGGTGATTCACGCAATGCACGCGCAGGTCGAGCGGGTTCTTATCGTTCGGCACGAGGCGGAACGAGTTCGCATCGAATTTGGTGCCGCACCACGGACAGTTCTCGAGGGGAATGGGCGCGGGGTAGCGCTTGCTGTTGCGCTTGAACTGCTGCGTCTTGATGTAAGCTGTCGCGTCCTTGCCCGGCCCCTCATAGCCACGATGCCCCATCCGATTCGGCGTGGCCGCGGAACCGACCCAGAGGCCGATTTCAAACTGCCAGTCGCCGAGCGCGCCGCCGCTCTGCTCGCGTTCCAACTCCAGCGCGCAGATGAGCGTGGCAGCGCGTCCGAGTTGGTCGAGCGTCAGCAGCCGCAGCGTGTAGCGCATGAGCACGCTCATGCCCGCGCCGCGCAGGCCGGGATGCCGCAGTCGGCGCAACACCATCGTGAAGGCCGCGAGGCCGAGATACGCCTCCGTCTTGCCGCCGCCCGTGGGGAAAAAGAGCAGGTCCACGCGTTCGCGGTCGTTGTGCGTCGGCTCGATGATGCTCCGCAGCGTGAGCAAAATGAACGCAAGCTGGAATGGTCGCCACGCCGGCGCGTCCACTGCATTTGGCGTCACGTCCTTTGCAGCGGCGTCACGCTGGCGGGCCGCGCGGGCCATCGTGCGATTGGCGATGCGGAAGGCTTCGAGCACTTGCGGATCTGCGAGCGCAGCGATGCCAGCTGCGATGCGGTCGGCGGCAAATTCCGCCAGGCCGAGCAGGTCGCGCGCGGTCTTGTCCTGCGTAGTTTCGAGTCCGCTCAACCCGCCACGCTGACTGCCGATCCACACGCGGTATTGGTCCACGAGTCCGCCGAGCTTAGCGGCGGCATCTGCACCGTCAGTGAGCGCGCCGAGCGCCTCCATTTTCAATTCGATCCCGCCGAGCGGAGCGGGTGCGACGCGCTCGACCTCGGCAGCGGGAATCCATGTCGTCCAGACCTCGCGGCAATGCCCGTCGCCACACGGCGCCTCCGCTGCGACGCCATGCCCGCAGGCATACTCGAAGACATCGCGATACTGAAGATCGGCAACCTTTTCATCCCACTCATCCGTGAGCGATCCGCCCGTCGGGCCGCGCAAATCCGGGCGCGGCACAAACGGCTTCTCGCATTTCAGTCGCAACGTGGCTTGGAAAGCGAAGCTCCGATAGCGGTGCTTCTGCGCCGGTCGGCGATTCACAAGGAAGACGGACATCGATCGCGTGCCAGCGGGCAGTCGCGTCGTCATTGCCGTCACGGCACGGACGGTCACATGCAGCGTCAGCCCGCCGCTTTTCGGCACCACGAATTCCTTCGGCTTCGCGCCGGGTGCGGGCAGGTCAAAAGTCACGCGCTCCTCGCGCGGATCGCGCCGGTAGCCCTTGGGAATCTTAAGCGCGCTGGCCGGTGGTTCCTCGGCGACCAAGGCGGACGCTTCCTCGCCGGGCGGCGCTTCCGCTGGCGAACCATCCTCGGCAGGTTCCGTGTCCGGGCTTTCCCACACGTAGTCGCCCCACTCCACGATGGCTTCAACTCGCTCGACGCCCGCGGCTACGAGCACGCTCACGCCCAGTGAACTCGGTAGGATGCTGCGCCTCGCTGCGCCGCGATCGGGTGCGACTCCGTCATCGCTGGCTCCGCTGTCATCGGCCCCGTCCATCTCGTCCTCTGCGGTCGGGTCGGTCTTTTGCGCCAGCGGCGCATCGCATGGCACGAGAAAGCCCGTGAGATACCAACGCGACGGCGGCTCCGGTAGCAGTTCCTTGGCGAACGCGTGCGTGTTGTCCGGCCCCACGAGATCGAGTCGAAGAGCTTCGACAAGCTCAGTCCGCATTTCAGTCGAATTTTGCGCGCTTGGGTTCGTGTTCATTGCTTGGGTCGGTCTTGGTCTCCCGCGCCTTTTAGTTCCACGCGCTCTCGCAAATCATCGAGTCGGCGCACGCAGTCGTTGTCCTCGTAGAAGACGCGCAAGAACACGTTGCCCGTGTGCGAACGGCGGCTCGGCTCGAAGGCGACGGAAATCTTTGCATACGCCTCGTTCACGCTTTGAACCGCAAGATCGAGCGAGGCGATGTGACACGGGCACGGAGTCAGGGCGGCCTTCTTCCCCGCACGCAGCACGAGTTCGAGGTCCGCGGTCAGCGCGAAGCCGACGACGTGGATGGGCACTCTGGGTCGTTCTAGTTTTACGACAACGTGCTTTTGCATTTCGCGCGGCACATCGTCCTGCTTCACGCTCGCCCACAAGACTGTTCCGCATGGGAGAAAGGGCACAACCTTCTCTTTCGTCCATTCCTCGCGATCCTTCTCGTTCACCAGGTCGACCGCGTCTACTATTAAATCTCCGATTATTCCATTGCGCAATGCTGGCAATGCCTTTCCGTCGAGCAGGGTGAATACACCCTTCTCAAAAATCACGGGTAGTCGGACAGTGCGAACGGGGAAGGTGTGATTCATTTATTGTGACCACCGTTGCTCCACGACTCTACTCTCTCGATTTGTGCCTGACAGATACGCTTTTCCAAATCGTCACGTAAAGTTTCCAGACGTTTGAGCGTCGCTAAGCTAATCGGTTGATTATGCGCGACGGCTGCGCGAATTGCAACATACTGTTCGAGGAGGTTTGTCAGTTCGTGCTTATTTGGAAAATATGGCTTTACTGCTTTTGGATATATTTCCTGTTTCTCATTCACGAGCACACTCATGAGACCTTCCGTGGTAAAAAAGTAGATCAGGCTCTCGTGCGACAGACTCAAGGCAATGTTGGCTTGTTGCCGTGCTCGCCAACTTAGAGCGGTTTCGACGAGAGAGCTTTGTTTAGGCTTCCTGGAAGCTGTTGTAGCGTCCGGAATGCTAACGGACTCCACGTTTGCTGGCTCCTGACACTGACTTTCTGTGAATGGAAGAAGAAGTTCGCGAATTTGCCGAGCGAGGCCGAGTAGTTCATTTGGGATTTCGCCTCCGTCGTATGCAAGAGTTTTGACACCGTCGAGTCGCTTAGTCCAGTCACCGACTTCGGGGTGGTTTAGTGCAAGCACAACCAAATTACGCAATGTGTTCTCGATTTGGGCCACTATTCGGTATGCAGCCGTATTCAAGGCAAGGACCGGTCGCGCCAGATCGACTCCCTTGTAAATCTCCCCCAAACCCTGTCGGTAATAACTCCATTGGTGACGAATGACTTGTTCGATTAGTGGCGACGCAACGGAGAGGCATTTGTTCTGGCCAATCGGTCGGGCAGAGACGAACCCGCCTAGCCGCAGATCCTCAGCATCGGTATCGCGCTCAGGCCTAGTGATGAACTGTTGTCGGACAACGGCATCGAGTATCGCCCAAGCTCCAGGGGTAAGCCGATCTGCACGTTTGCGAATTTCATCGGTGACCTCACCCGCTTCCGCAACATGGCCGATAATTGTTTCAAAATCTTCAAGGCGTTGCCTCTGAACGCGGATCGCACCGATGACGTAGTCGAGAAGAAAACTATCGCCGCCTGTTACCTCAGATAGCGCCTCGGCACAGACCTCCTCAAATCGGCTGGCTGGATGAGACACACACCCAGCCTCACGAAGCTTTTCCAGCACGGCATTACATCCTAGGCTGCATTCAAAGAAAACGTGCTTGCGATCCGGAACTGGCGAGAGACTAGAAAGGTTCGTTCTCCAGTATTCCTGCACGCGGAATAAGTTCCATGCTCCGCAGAGGATCGTTTGAAGTTTCGCATCGTTCTCAGACTCACGAACCGCGCGCGATTGGCGGAGGACAAGGCACTGGTCTTCAAGTGATAACTCACCAAAACGGGTGATAAGACATCTGGCCACTGCGCGATCGTCGGTCTTTGCCTCTTCAAGGAGACGCCTGAGACGGCCATCGAGCGCCGTCACTTTGCAGATTTCGCCCGTAATCTTGTCTACGAGGTCAAAATGCGATGTAGTCTCAAGGTGCAGAAAAGCGATATTGCGGCCACCGGCCAGTTTTTCGACGGCAGTTGCATCTAATCCGCCCACGGCTACAGACGCAACAAGGCCCCAGTGCCCGCTTTTGCCTTCCGAAACTGATTGGATAATGGAAACTAGTGCGTTCATTTGATTCTTCCTTTCTCTTCCGCGTGGTAGTCTTGCAGGGACTTGAAGATCTCAACTTTACCAATTTGGTCTAGTCGGCTCATGAAGTCGATGTAGGCGGGATACGTTATGCGATAGCGCTGTCCGCTGGCGGTAGAAAGGGGAGTCAACATTTTGGTCATCGAAAGCATCGTTAGTGCATTCTGAAAATCACGTAGCTCAGGTAGAGGGATATTCGCATCACACCAGAACTTTAGTTGCTTCATGATCTGCTCCTCCGAATAGTCCTTTTCATCAGAGATATTTGATGAGCGAATATCTGTGCTCAGTGCAAGCAGGATGGCACGCTCGAGGTGAGAAACATTCCAGCCTAGAGTTTCATTCACATAGTCGATAAAGGCCGTGTCTTCCGACCCAGGAGGCGTGTGTTCAAGGTAGGTATCCTCAACATCCTCGCCGGTGAGTGTGAGTCGTGACTCGAATTGACGACGTTTGGAGACGCGTGCGAGGAGGCGTTCGCAAAACCGCTGCACGAAGGCTGGGTGACCGGATGTCTTTCGCGTGACCAAGCGCGGAACGGATGGTTCCATCTCTATGCCTAGCATTTCGATGAAGCCGATAGTCATCAGTTCTTCCACTTCCTTCAAATCGAGATCCCGGAAATCCTTCACAACTGGCTTCACGATGTTCTTAAAGGGGTCGCTTGGATCAGCGCCCGGACGCATACGGACTTCATAGTAGAGTTGCTTGAAGCCCGCATAAACAACCTTGAAGCGTGCAGAATCCCATTGCGAAAGCCCACGCAGCGTGCGCGCAAGTGGAAAGGCGGATGGGCCGTGTAGTTTGCGGCTAAGTTCGATGTAGCTGTCCATTTCGTCGATTAAGACAGCGACACGCTGCCCTGCACACGCACCCCGGATGAGCCTCTCAAAATCGATAAGAGTGTTTGGTTCTGGGAGGGCTAAGCCTTGTGTTATGGATCGAGCGATAGCGAGATCGGGGTCATCTGTTGCTTTGTCGCCATATACGAGTGCAACCGCATATGGCCCTTCGCTCAAACGCGAACTCCGCAAACTCTCGCCTAGGGCTTGAAGTAAGGATGTTTTACCCGTGCGGCGTCCGCCCCAAATCACAGAAGCTGGCTGCTGGCGGAGTTGCTGTAGCGCATCGCGCCGGCCCACGAAGATGTTCTTCCGTAGGTGAACATACCCCTCTGATTTGAAAAGGCCGACCGCCGTAAGATGTTCCGCAGTCTGATGCAGAGCTTGTCGGAGTGGAACATCGTGGCGTGGCTGGCCTTCCGCGTCTTGGGCAGCGCTGATCTTTGCTAGTAGCTCATCACCGATTAACAGATACGGTGAGTGAAAAGGATCGTATTTCCATAGCCGACCAAGACGTTCCAATCCCTGTGGCACGAACACCAAATTCAAGCACTCGCGATTGCTCTCCAACTCCGCTATGAGCGGCTCCAATTCGGAGGTTGGCGTTTTTTCGGCAAAGCAGAGGTAAATCCGCACCTCTCGGTCCAACCAGCTACTTCTGGGATCATGAAATGCAGTCGTGTAGCGCCCCCAACGATAATCTTTTACGGCAGCGAACTTCAAGGTTTGGTGGAGATCATGGTAAAGTCTGCAAGCGGCACAGAAGTTACGCGCCAGTTCCTGCCAACGGTGGGCAACCATCTGTGGACTTGGCCGCGACAAAGATTTAAGCACTTCCCAAGGTGTGGCAATTTCCGTAATGAGGACGGTATTCACCGAAACGACTTTCTCAGGTAGATTGAGATGAGTTAGCTCTGCAAGATAGCCGTCCACTTCTGTGAAGCTGTGTGCAGCACTATCGACGATGAACTTGAGTGCCGTGAGTGCTGATTCCAATAACTCTTGCCGAAAAGCCAGCGGCTTGTGTTGAGACGAATACCGTCCACCCATCAGTAAGAGTTTATCTATGCTAGCACAATGCGATAAAACTTTGCCAACCCATTCTTCTGAGACTTCAGAGACCGCTGCTGCTCGCTTGATTGCGTTTAAGCGGTCGCTTTGGGCATCCAGCCATATCCTCACTTGATCGCGAGTGTCATTCGCCGCTCGCGCGATCCGTGTATCTGCCTCTCCAAGCAGTTTTTGGAGGAATCCGAAGCAGCCTTCGTGCACCGTCGTTTCATACTCCACTAATCTCAACTCAGCGATCGGGTTATTTGCGAGGCTTTCCCAACGTGTGGCTAGTGTTGCCTCAAGCCTTTCAAGTTGATTGGCGATCTCAGTCCTAAGCGCCGTAAACTCGAAAGGCGGCATTTCGGTTTGATCAATGACCCGCAGCGCGTGGCGGAAGCATTGCTTGCTTTGCAAGAGAAGGATCCCTAAATCGGCAGAAGGAACCGCAAGCTGTTTCAGCATCTGGGAAAGCGTCTCTTCACTCGGTTTGCACGCTGGCCCAGTCTCACATCTGGCGACGACATACTCGGCCGCTAATGTGATTACCGGCCCGAAATGCTGAGCTAGCAGCCAAAATAGCTCGTCACCTGAATTTACGCCGGCAGCTGCCGCAGGGGGCTGTGTTAGCGAGACTTTGATTGCTTCCCAAAATACATCGAAGTGCGGCTCATTCTTCGCTATACGAGCGATTTCAACCAGCAGGTCATCAGCAATGACGTAGTTTATGTCGCTCCCATGCTCTTGTTCCGCCGTATCAATCAGCGCCGCGAGTTCCGCTGAAATCTTCGGCAGGTAGCCATCATGCGGATCCAACACCTTGCGCCGGTAATAGACACTCTCGCCTGAATCTATGCCTGCGACTCGGCAGGCATCGACTAGCAATCGATCCGTCTTCTGCTCGGCTTTGTGACGTGCGGCTGACCAATTCCCTTGATCGCAAAGCTTTAGCACCTCCGAAACGATATTCTCCAATCTCGGAAAGAGATGAAACTTCTCCATGCGGTAGAAATCGTCACCTTGGGCGGCTTGCTCGATGTAGCCACCGCGGTTGTTTTTCCTAAAAAAACGGCTGATGCGTTCCTCGGCTGTCCGGCGCTGCGATGCTGGTTTTTCCGTCAGGACTTTTGTTGGGTGTCGCGTTGCGATGCCTTGGAGACATCGACCAAGCATCGGAAAACGGTCACGAGGCCAATCATTTTGAAAACCGAGGCTGAAGAACAAGTCCAACTCCTGATCGGTGCCGCGCAAGTGCTGCTGCACGACGAACGCTACGGCCAGACGCTGCCATGTGGAATAGCTCTTCACATCCTGACGCGAGAGCATACTCACCCAAGTTTGCTGAAACACTCCATCAATCCATACAAACGAACTGCTTGCTGCCAGCAACGCGGAGGCTCTCATCAATTCATCCACCAACGCAGAGAAGTCGTCCGGGCCTGCGGTTTCGACAGCAGTTGTCGCTTGCAGGCAATTTAGGAGGGCGAGTGCTTCGCTTGCGCGTCCACGGGCATTAAGAGACTGAACGATCGGAAGCACAGTCAGCGTGGCTGGCTTTCCAAGCAGTGCTTCGCTCGCGAGATCGTCAATGTTACGTGTTTCAGGATGCTGCCGAAGTGAACTCTCGAATTCGTTCACCGCCTGCTGCGCCTCCGCCAAGGCTTTAGGTGTCTCGCACGCGTGGATCTCGCTTCGCAAATACTCGATTCGTGTCACGAGGTCCGGTCCGATTACGGCGAGATCGTAGCGCCCTGCGAATTTTTCGAGTTGCTCCTGTAATTCGCGTTTTCGTTCGAGGAGGAAACTGTCGCGCTCTGCCTTCGCCCTCTGAGCCTGCGCCTCCAACTCTATCAGCAATTGGATTTGATGTAAGAGATTCGCCGTCGGCATTGGACGGGACGGCTGATAGTGTGCGCGCCCAACCAGTGTGTCCACTGCGCGGATTTCCGAAAGTGCAGATGCAAGACGCTCTGAGCGCGCCACAGCGTTCGCGCCAAGCTCACGCAGCAGCTTGCCGATTTCCTCGCAGGCGTTTCGCAGGAGATCGTGCGTCTCACGCGATTGAGCGACGTGAGCGCCCATCGTTTCCAGAGCAGGCTCAATGGCTGCCGCTTCAGCAACTCCGTTTTGCTGCATGGCAGCCGAGAGCTCCGCCAGCCATGTCTGGGCAGCCGCTTCCGCTCTGCGAGCTTGGGTGAGTGCATCGGAAATCTCCGCCAATACGTCCTGTTCGGCTGCCGCGTTTGACGTGGATAGGTTGTCCAGTTTGCTCGGCAGGCGTTTCACCACATCGTGCATCTGCCGATGAGTTTCGAGAAAGCTCCCAAGTAACCCTTTACCACGAATCAGTTCCGCCAAGTCCAGCGGATCGCCGCCCGTGCTCGGCGGCGGCAAAACGACCTCCAGCTCTTCTTCGGGCGGTTCGCATTCGCTTGGAGCCTCCTCCGGCTGCACCGGTTCCGCATCCTGCACATCACTTTCTTCCATGTCTGTCGGCTCCGATACGTCGGGGAGCAACCAGCGGCTGTAAGCCGCATCGTGTTCGAGCAGTGCCGTGAGAATGTTGGTGGCCTCTTCCGGCTGGAGCATGGCAAAAGCGCACGAGATCACGGCGATCGAGTGCGCTTGTTCAGGCGCGTATCGCTCTTCCGCCAACCATGTCTTGAATCGCTCGACCACCATGAACCACTCCTTATCTTTCCCTTGCAGGCAGAAATCCTCCAACGGTAACGCCTTCTGCATAGCGTCATCTTCCACCCAGAACGCACGAAAGATTTGGATATGGAGGGGATTTATCTTCTCCTTATTGAGAGTATTTACAAGCACTGTGCGCCGATGCTCGTCGCCGATCATCCAAAGCAAGAGTTTACCGAATTTCTCCGGATTCATCGTGGGCACTACTCCATTGTATTTGCAGGCGCGCAGCGACTTCTTGGCCATGCGGCGCATGAGCGATGAAGCGAAAACTTTCAGCCAAACGGCGGAGTCTTGTAGCACCGGGCAAAGCGGCCTCTCGGCGCTCCAAGGATAGCAAGGCGGAAGTTCCTGTAGCATGGTAAAAGTGGAGAGTTCTATCAGCCGAAAACGTCACCGCCTGGCGAGTGTGAAAGCGTGCGCTTTATCATACTGGAACAATGGTTAGAGTGCCGTCCTCGTGACTGATTTTGAACGAACCGGCACAGCCCCCATCCCGCAGCGCCGTGACGGCGGCCCGGACTCGGGCAGGAAAGCGCGTCAAATCACGAAGTTCCCGGTCTGTATCGAATTCTTTCTCCGTCACATTCGCGATGCGCACTGTTGCTGAGGCGGCATAGCCACCCTTTTTACGTAACTTCATCGTAACTGGCCAGCGGCCAACGGCCACCTGAAGAGCTTCGCGGATGACCGGATAGAACTCGCTTCGCTCGGGATGGGTTAAATGTGGTATCTTCACTGGGAGTTTGCCGGTGGCTGCTCGCTCGGCTGGGCAGCGGTGGGTTCCTCAAACCAAAGGAACGAAAGTTTGAGGCGTGTCTCATCGGCGCCGAAATCAATGTCCCAGCGTTCTTCGAGAAACTTCAGCAGCTTCAGGCTGCGGTCGCGGATTTCGTCAGGTCCCCAAGTTGCGTTGGCGGCTACTTCGATCTCGGAATGAGAGCCGTCTGCGTAGCCGTTGCGGGTCTTATTTCCGTCGGCGTCGTGTTTCGGCTGCTTCTTGTCTGCAAAGTCATCGTTTTGCAGCGAGGAGTTAATCGAGTGCGAGAGGACCAGGAGGTTGCCGAGCGCAGTCTGGTAGTTCACCCAACATTCCGGCGGCACGCTGTTGAAAGCGGCTTCCCAGCCGGGCGTGGGCGTCTGTGGGAAAATGTGTTCAATCGAGAGCATGTCTCGCTCGCTCTTTTTCAATTCGTCCCAGCTCACCTTCGCCTGCCTGCTGCCTGCGAGCAGGCTGATTTCGTATTCAAAGAGGAAGTAGCGCAGGGCTGGCCACCAGTAATACCCGCCGCCGCCCTTCAATCGTTTTTCCGACCTCGCGAAGAACGTCCGGTTGTTAAAGACGCCGGTTGCTCCATCGAATGTGTAGGCCATCCGCGATTCGAGTTCCGCGAGCAGTTCATCAACGCCCGACTCGCCGCGGTCGAATGTCCGCACCATCCGGTAAAATTCGCTGCTGCCGTAGTTCGCCGGTTCCTTGTTCATCCGAAACACGATGAAGATGAACCGTTCGATGGCCTGCACGGCCCGGACTCGCTCGGCGCTTGGCAGGTCGCTCTTGAGGATGGCCATCACCAGCGGGCGGAAATAGGCGATGCCGATGCGGTTGAGGGATTCAACCCAACGCTGTTCCTCGGCGTTCAGTTCCTCGGACAGGGCCGGGAAGAACGAGTTGAACCAGTGAACCGCACAGGTCTTGAGGCTCAACACGTAGTCGCGAATCTCCGTCGGCGAGAGGTCCGCTCGCGCGACAGTGACAGTCTCGCCTTCCGCCACGTCCTCAGCCTCCTCCTCCAACTCCGTTTCGTCGCGCGATTCCTCCGGCGTTTCCAGCGTCACTTCGCGCTCGACCTTTTTATGCACGCGCTGCGGCGTGAACTGCTCATCCAGCAGATACCGGATGTAGTCCTGACCGGTCTTGCGGGAGTATTTGTAGTAGAGAATCCAGTGCGCCCGCAGGAAATCGTCGTCGTTCAGCGGCGCGCTCTTGTTTCGACCGAGCTGCTTATAAACCTCCTTCCACGCATCGTTGATGGTTTCCCGCAGGTTCTGCCGCGAGGCGGCGTCCAGCTCGTCGTCCGAGTAGAGCGTGGTGAGGTAAATGAGACGATTCTTCAGCAGCTCGAGGTCGGAGAGCTTCTTGCCCCGGTTGTTCATGGTCTCAAAGGCCACGAACACGTCGAACTCGTCCTTGATGATGTATTCGTTGAAGAGAAAGCGCTTGGTCAGCTTCTTGTAGATGTCCTGAATGCCCGGCACGCCCTCCTGCGCGTGCATTTCCGCGAGTTGTTCGGCGAAGTAGCGTTTCGCGTTGCTCAGATTCAACGTGTAAAACGTCTCCTGCACCGATGCGCCGCCGGGCTCGCCGAGGATTCGGTGCCGGAGATAGTCGTAGCTCGGATTGTCCTCGGTGTAGCCAAACTTGTAGGTGCGGAACTGGTCGCCCGTGGGTTTCACCTTGAAAAGAAACCGCCGCTGCACGTCGGCCACATTCTGCGTGTCGGTGAGGTAAATCGCCTCGTCCGTCTTGCCCGCATTCTCCGGCAGCGCCTTCACGAATTCCACGAACGCCTGCACGAAGATGATGAACGTGGTGAGCCGCTGCTGGCCGTCCACGATGTGATACACGCGGTAGTTGTGGTCTTCCTCGAGCCAGAATTCTTTTTCGGTCTCCGGCACCCGAGGAATCCCCGTCAGCGTGAGCACGCCGGTGTAGTGCGAGCGGCCGTCGGAAAGATTCACGAGGTCTTCCCAGAATGCCTTCAGTTGTTCCCGTTGCCAGGCGTAGCCTCGCTGGTAATCCGGGATGCGGAAAATTTTTTCCTTAAAGAGGCTGTCGAGCGGTTTCGGTTCGTCCATGGTCAATTACAGTTTTCGCAAATGTGCCGGCGCACTGTCGTTCAAAGCGCGCACCAGCGCGCACACTTCGGTCGAGGGATTCGCTGGTTTCGGAGTCGCAGCCGCGGCGTGGTATGTCCGCACCGTTTCACCATGCACCACTGCTTCCGGCCATTTGGGAACGAACAGCGGCATCACCGCCCGTGCCGTCTCCTCGTTGGTCGAGTAGTCTTGTCCAAGCTCGTGTTTTACCGCGCTCTTCGCTGCGTCCCCATTCACGAGGTCGCCTCGCGTCGTCAGCCCCTGGATGTGCAGCAGCAGCCAATACTCGAAGCACGGCGTCGAATGGGCCAGCTTCACCTTGCGAGTGCGGGCCAGCGTTTCGACTTCGTTCCAGAATCCGTTACGCACAGCGACATCCGTATCAATCACCGCCCATACGTGGTCGAACTTCGCCGGCTCCGTGTTGCCGAGCAGACCTTTCCTCGCCCGGCGCGCTTGCTCTTTCACTTCGCCCGCCGCCGTCTCAATCACATGGCGTGGGTCCGAGTGCTTGCCCGGCTCGATGCGAATCCGCACTGCTGCCAATTGGAGGTCCGTGCGCAGCAGTTCAAAATAGACCGGCTCAGTTACCGTGCCCTCGGTCACCACGAGAAAGGCATCGCCCGCATTGACTCCACTTGCCGCGGCTTTCGCGTGTGCGGCGCGTTCGAGGCTCATCGCCTTCGCCGCTTTCCACCAGTCCTTGTCGTAGCCCCCCTCAATGCTCATCGCCGCCTCCTTTCGTTGCCTCCTCGATCGCTGGAAAAGAACCGAGCAACCCCTCCGGGATGAACGGCACCGCACCGTAACGCCCGGCGAGATAGCCGCGCACCAGCGACTCGCCCTTGCGCGGCGCATAGTCTGCGAGAGCATACACGTAAGCTTCGCTCTTCTCGTCCTTGTCCGTAAACCACACCTGATCACGCCGCAACAGCGTTGGGTCGAGCAGCAGCGGGTTGTGCGTAGTGAAAATGAGCTGCGCGCCGCTCGCATTTTCCTCCGCACTGAACATCAGCCGCAGTAGTTCACGCACCATCAGCGGGTGCATTGAGGTCTCCAGTTCGTCAATGCACACCACGAAGCCCTTCGCCATGATGTCCAGCCAGGGGCCAGCGAGATCAAAATAGCGCTGCGTGCCGACGGACTCGCGCTCCCACGGCAGCGGCATCGGTTCCGTGCCGGGGACGTTGTGCAGCAATTCAGGCTGCACCCACTTGTTCGTGGCCGCCTGCGCACGCGCCGGTTCCGGCAACTGTAGCAATACCTGCTCCGCGATTTGATTGGCCATTTCCACCTCTTTCACTCGCGCATCGGCGACGCCGAGGTCGGCATGGCGCAACATCTCGATGATGCGCGGTGCCAGCGGGCTCCGCTTCACGAGTTGCTCCATGGAAAATGAGCCGTGGAAACCCGCGCCTGCGCTCAAGTCCAGAAACCGAAGCCGCTCCCGGAACCAGCCGAACACCGGCTCTAGCTGGGTGTCGCCGAGGCTCACCGCCTTCGAGAGATACAGCACATTCGGCAGCGTGTATTCCTCGCGCTTCGGGTCGCGCTTGTAGCCGGATGGCTTCTCGGGAGTCCAATCGTAGCTCGCCGTCTCCGGGTTCCAGTTCCGGCAGAACCAAGTCTGCTCCCATTTGTCCGGGAACGCCCGCAGTGACTCGTGCCAGACGCGATCGAGCGTCGCCGCCACCCGGTATTCGTAACGCACTCCAGCGTTCACGAAGACGAGGCCGAACCCAGTTGGTTCCGTGAGTGCTTCCGGCGCAAAGGCAAACGGCTCGATGCCAGCGATGGGCTCCTTCGGGTCTGTCGTTTTGGCCGAATTGCGCACCAGATTCACCATTGCCCGCAGCGCTTCGAGCACACTGCTCTTGCCGCTCGCGTTGGGGCCGTAAATCGCCGCTCCTTTGACCCACCGGCGACCTTTCAGGCCGGGTAGGTCCGGCGTGATGCAGTTTTGCGGCAGCGTCTTGTCGTAGTTGCTTGCGGCCAGATTCAGCGTCTGCATCTTGCGAAACGCACGAAAGTTTGAGACTGAAAATTGCAGAATCATGCTCCGAATATCGTCAAGAAATTAGACATGGCAATGTTTTTGCGGAAAATACGCTTAAATATCATACGAACAAATCTCGCTGTGGTGGCGGGATGAGGTCGGTTTGTGCGGGGGCCGTGGCGGATTTCTTGGGACGCTTGCCTTTCGCTTTGCCGGCTTCGGCGGTGGCTCCGGTGAGGCGTTCCTGTTCGGCGCGGGTGGCGTTGAGGGCTAGGAGGCGGGCTAGGACTTCGTCGCGGACGAGGTCGGGCCAGCGGTAGCGGTAGGGCTTTTTGCGGCGGCGGGGTTTGCCGTCGGTCTCGGATTCGTCCTCGTCGTCTTCGTATTCGAGGAGGAATTCGCAGGTGCAGCGGTCGAGGAGGTCGGGCCAGCGGTAGGCGCGGAGGACGGCGGCGTCCATGCGGGCGTGAAGTTCGTGCAGCTTTCGGATGTCGGGGTCGTTTTGAAAGTCGGGGTCGTGGAAGCGGTTGTAGGTGGCGGTGAGGCCCTGGCCGGTGCGCGCCATCAGCGCGGCGCGCGCTTCGTAGTATTCGCGCCCCGCCGCCTCCAGTTCGCCGTCGCTCGCCCAGCCCTCGGGGAATGGGAAGGTCTCGAAGCAGTCGCTCGGCGTGTAGCGCATGTCGTCCTTCATCGTGCTGGCGAAAAAGCGCGCCCATGACTCGTGAACGCGCGACTGGAGCACAGCAAACCCTTCATCCTTCTCGATCCGAAACATATTGAGAGTGTTTCCGAACACCCGATTCGTTGGTTGAAAAGTAAAAGCCAAGTGACCACTCACCTGTGACATCACCAGCACCCGTTTGAGGTCGGCGTAGAAGCTAAGCCGGTCAGCGTGGTAGGCCCACCAGCGCCGTTTCAGGGGAATATTGTTCGGGTTGTCACCAAGCGCGTCTCGCTCTGGTTTGACCTTCTTTCGGACGATTTCGGTAAGCTCAGGCCACGCTTGCAATTGTGACTCTTCCCGAAGGTCGCTCAGGTAGATTACGAACCGGCGCGGTAGCTGGTTAGGACTGCTGTTGATTTCTTCGCCACCCAAATATGGAAAAATACGTGACTCACTCGCAGGCGAGGCGGCAATAAGGCTCCTCATTTCGTCCGTCGTAGTCGCCTCATCGTCATCTCCAATGAGAAATCCCGAACTTCGGATGTTCGTGCCTTGTGAGAAGAGGTCGTTCATTCCTGCCAATCGAGATGGGTCTGCGTTGCCGCCACTTGTGAACAGGTAAGCGGTGATTCGCGGAACAACTTTCTCGTCGAGTATGACTGGCTCACCTGGTTCGCCTTTGGAGACGTGAATGAATGAGACCATCACAGCCGCTTCACCCGGCCAGCGTTGCCGACGGTGCGCATGGTAGATGTGGCCCCCGTGGCTGCATATCCACGCCAATCCGCCGGTGCGCGTATCACCCTGCGCGATTGAGTTGGTTGCCACTAACCCGAAAGTTCCCCGGTCTCGGAGTAACGCAAAAACTCGCCTGAAAAAGTAGGCGACTAGGTCGCACAGATGGCCAGCTCCAGGATAGGCTTCGATGAGGTATCCAAAGAACTGCATGCCGAGCATGTTTGAGACACGGAGGCCACCCAAGAACGGCGGATTGCCGACGAAGCCATCGAAGCCGGGATTCTCGCGGTCGAAGACTTCGGGGTATTCGATTTCCCAATGAAACGGGGTGATGGGGTGCGGGCCGCTGCGGAGTTCGCGGAGGATTTGCACGATGCGCTGCATTTCGGCGACATCGCCACTGCGCGCGGCGAGGAGGCGCTGGAGGTGGTCGTCGCGCCGATTCACGCGGGCGCGGTCTTTTTCCTCCATGAAGAAGGCGGCGAGGCAGAGGTCGCCGGCGCGGCGGATTGAATCCAAGGCGCTGTCGGCGTTGGCGAGCTTCGCGCGCTTGAGTTCGACTGAGTAGGGATCATCCGCGGTCATGGCGAGGATGTCGCGGCGTTCGCGTGTGGCGCTCTCGATGGCGGTGATGAGTTCTTTGCTTCCTGCGAAGAGCTGGGCCTGGGGCTGCCAGTGGAAGCGGAGGAGTTGGGCACGGCTGAGGCCGACGAGGCTGTCGCCGGGGCGGATGGCGTGGTCGAGGAAGGTGAAGGGGTGGTCGCGGGCGAGGGTGGCGAGCCAGAGGGAGAGCTTGGCGAGGTCCACGGCCATGGGGTTGCGGTCCACGCCATAGAGGCAGCGCTGGGCGACGAGGCGACGGGCGAGGAGGAGTTCGTCTTCATCCGGCGGAATCGGCGGCGTGCCGCCGTGGACGCGCCACGCGGCGACGAGCGCCTCGGCAAGCTGGCGGCAGGTCTCGACGACGAATGCGCCGGAGCCGATGGCGGGGTCGCAGATTTTGAGGGCGAGGATTTCCTCTGGTTTTGGGATGGCCGGCATCTGCGGCACTGGAGCATCCCATTTCGTCCAATGAACGTCGCCGCCGCATAGCTTTGCCAAAATGGGCGCGAGGGCCTTTCGCACGATGGGTCCGGTGAGGGCGCGCGGCGTGTAGTGGGAGCCGGAGCGGCGGCGTTCGTCGCTGGGCTGGAGCAGGAGGCCGCCGGGGGCGACGAGCGCGGGCGTCGCGTTTTTCGCGAGGCGGTTTTGCAGCGCCGCGAGGAGGTCTTCGAGGCTGGCGGCGTCGCGCAGTCGCGTGGCGGCGGGGCCTTCGATTTTCAGGTCGGTGCGCTCGCGGAGCCACTTCGCGCGCTCTGCGGGCTTTTCGGCGAGGAGCTGGTCGAGCGGGATGGCGACGGGTGCGCCGTGGCTTTTTGCCGGACGCAGCGCGATGCTCGGGCCGCGGGCGATTTCCATGCGGAAGCCCATCATGGTCTCATAGACGGAGCCGATTTGCTCGACGTCGAGGGTGCGGTAGCTGAGGCGTTCGCCATCGAGGATGAGCAGGCGCGAGAGGACGCGGTGGAGCGTGCCGTCGCTGACGAGCGGAAGCTGCTGATTGATGGCGGCGCTCTGCGTGGGCCGGCCTTCGAGAAAGGGATAGCGGTCGGGGTCGAAGAGGTGGCCGCGCCGCGGGGGCATGGCCATGCGCGGGTGTTTGCAGCCGCCGTGAATGAGCCGGAAGAGGACGCAGAGCTGAGCCCACGCGCCGTAGCGGAGATCGAGGGTGTCGGGGTATTTTTCCGCATCCTCGCGCAACCGCTCGAAAAGGCCGTGGATGCTGTAACCGCGGGCGTAAAGCTCGGAGGCCGGGAGCAGGCCGCGGTCTTCCGCATAGAGCAGGAAGACGAGGCGCATGAGGACGCTGAGGAGGCCGGCGTAGATGTCGTCGGGGTTTTTCTCGAGGACTTCGCGCAGGAGCGTGGCGCCGGTCTGCGCGTGGGCGTGCTCGAAGCCGCGGAGAAGTTCGTAAAGGGCATCGAGCACCTGCCGGGCGAGCGCGGTGGAGACGCTGGACTGGTAATCGCGGCTGCGCTGGAGCAGCCCCGCGAGGCGGCTCTCGCGCGGTGCCGCGAGCAGCCGGTAGCGCCCGAGGAGCATGTGCAGCGCGGCGAGAATGGGCCGCCCGGCGATCTCGGCCATCGCGGCGACGGGGAACGTGAGCGAGCCGGAGTTTTCGCCGCGAGGGGCGTAGATGAGGCGTAGATGCGTGGCGTTGCTGAGCAGGCCGATGGGCACCTCGACCCCGCGTAGCAGTCGCTCGAATCGTTGCGCCGGGGACGCGGCCCACGAACGGGCGTCGGCGGAGGTGCGCGCGTCGAAGTCGGTGCCGGGCGGGAGCTGCTGGATGAGCAGGAGCCACGGGCGCGCGGGGTCGGCGGGCTTCGGCTCACGGAAGGTGAAGTCGGGCGCGAGCGTTTCGCCTTCGGCGAGCGCGAGCTTGAGCGACTCGGGGATGTCGGCAGCAAGGCAGTCGTCCGGCCAGTCGAGGAATCCACATAGGAACGCCGGGAGGTCGGTGATGGCGGGGAGCGGTTTGTCCTCGCCGAACTTCGGCGCAACGTGCCCGACGAACGGCGTGAACTTTTCCTGCAATGCGATGAACTCCCCGCGATTAAGAATCGCCTGCGCGTCCACGAGCGCCGCCGCGGATACGACGAGGCCGTCCGGCTGGAGGTATCCGAGCCAGGCTTGGTGGTCGTCGATGGCGGGATTGTGGCTCATTTATCCCGTGACGGGCCAAAGGTAGGCGATGCCGACCGGCTCCACGCGTGAGGTCGTGACGGCGTAGAAATCGCGGATGCGTGCGGGCTCGCGGTCGAGGTCGCCGGCGATGTTGTCGAGCCATTGCTGCCAGTAGCGGCGGTTGGACTCGTGCTGCTTGCGCTCGTCGTCGAGTTTGAGTTCGAGCTGGAAGGCGTCGGCGCGGCCCATTTCCTCAAGCACACGGCGGCGCTGCTGTTCAAGGATTCGCGTGAGTTCGTCGGCCTCGATGCGGCCACGCTCGGTGAGCATCTTTTCCGCATCGGCGCGGGCTTCGTCGCCGCGCGTGTGCAGGTGCGGCAGCAGGTCCCGGATGTCGGCTTGCACGCTGGCGAGAAGCTGCGCCTGAACTTTCTCCGACAGCGGTGCGCCTCTGCCGGTGCGAAGCGCGTCTTCGAGCAGTTCGCGCGTCTTCGTGTCGGCGGCGCGGGCATAGGGCTTGAGCGGATTTTTGCGCGCATCTGCTGGCTGCCAGGCGGCGCTGACGGCGAGGATTTCCTCGTGCAACCGCACCGCGCCCGCACCGTAAAGCGCGAGTCGGCCCAGCAGGATGACGCGCGGCACGGCATCGCGTGTCTGCGCGAAGCATGCGCGGGAAAGGTCGTGATGGACGAAGCCTTGCGCGAGG
Source organism: Chthoniobacteraceae bacterium (assembly GCA_947476045.1). Taxonomy (GTDB): domain Bacteria; phylum Verrucomicrobiota; class Verrucomicrobiia; order Chthoniobacterales; family Chthoniobacteraceae; genus SXWH01. The sequence continues at coordinate 61,971 of CANJNZ010000003.1, read as the reverse complement.
AAGCGACCGAGCAGGCGCTGGACGACGCGGTGCGAGAGATGGAGTTGCACCACGGTGTCGTCCACGCCGCGCGGCGGGTCGAAGATGACGGGGCGGATTGGTGCTTCGCGTCGCCACTGGAAATCGCGCGGCCCTTCGCGTGGCGGTGCGCGGAGTGTGTCGAGCGTGGGCGTCCACGATGCGCCGCCGATGTGGGTGCTCTCCAGGCGCGGGAAGGCGAAGCGCGCAGGCTCGCCAGCGGGCGCGGCGACGGACGTGAGCGGCGCGGCGCGGAGCATCTCGAGCGAGCATGAGAGGGCGTCGCGGAGCTGGTCGTGGTCGAGGCCAATCCACGCACGGGCGTCATTGATGCGGTTGCGCAGGGTCTCGACTTGCTTGCGGAGCGCGTCGTGGCGCTCGCGCGTGGCTTCAAGTTCTTCCTCGGCGACGGCGCGCTGGTTTTCGTCGAGTGCCTCGCCCTCAATGCTCGCCCGGATTTGCGCGGCGGCTTTGTGCGAGATGCCGTGGCGCAGCGTGTCGGAGAGCCGGTGTTCGAGGACTTGGGCGAGGCTTCCGAGTTCCTTGCGGATGGTGTCCGTTTTGCGCACGAGCGCCTTCAGCACGGCGTCCTCCGGGCGCTGCTCATAGACGAAGTAGTGGCAGAAGACCTCGGGCGAGGGCTGGAGCTTGCGGTCGATGCGGCCGTTGCGCTGTTCGAGGCGCGACGGATTCCACGGCACGTCGAAATGGAAAAGGTTCCAGCACTGCGCCTGGAGATTGATGCCCTCGCGCGCGGCATCGGTGGCGACGAGGATGCGCAGCGGATGGCGGTCGGTCGGCTCATTGAACGCGCGTTTGATTTCCTCGCGCTTCTCCATCGGAGTCGGGCCGTGGAAGACCTCGATGCGCGCCTCGATGTGGTCGGTGTTCGCGAGCGCATCGCGGAGCATATTCACGAGATAGCGGCGCGAGTCGTCGTATTCGGTGAAGATGAGCACGCGCAGGTCGTTCCATTTTCCACCGGGGCACATGTGCTCCCGAATCCACCCGATGAGATAACGCATCCGCGCATCCGGCTGACTGCGCGCGGCGTCGGCGATGCCGGCGAGTTCGTCGAGCAACGCACGCTCTTTTGCAATGTCCGCGCGGGCGGCGTCGCCGGAGGATGCGGCGGTCGCGGCTTCGACGGCGCGCTCGTGAAGCTGCTGCTGCTCGTCCTCGGAGAGCGCGGAGCGTTCGTCGTCCGAGTCGAATTCGTCGAGCTGTGCCGTGGCGTTGGCTTTTGTCGCACCGGCGCTCTTTTCCCACACTCGCTCCATCGTGCGGCGATGGACTGCCAGCGTGCGTGCGAAGGCTTCGATGGAGGAAAGAAGCCGCTGCTGAAGGTGCGAGACGACGAGCATCGCCTCGGCTTGCTCGCGCTTGGAGGCACCGGCGAGGCGGAGCTGGCGCGTTTCGCGGTATTCGTCGAGCAGTCGCGAGAGGCGTAGTTCCGGCGCGTCGGCAGGCAGCCCCTTGATGTCCACCTGCACCACTTTGCGGATGGCGAATCCTTCACCGAGCACTTCGCGCAAGTCGTCTTTCAGCCGGCGGACCATCACTGCGTCGAGATTGCTCTTGAGCACTTTCACCCCGCGCAGGAATCGCTGCGGGTCGAGCAATTCGAGCAGCGCACTGAAGCTGTTCGAGTGGCCGTTGTGCGGCGTCGCGGAGAGAAACAAGCGGTGCTCGAAGCGCGCGGCGAGGTCACGGATGGCGCGAGTGAAGCGCGAATCAATCGCGTAGCGCGAGCCACTGGCAGGCGCGGCGTGATGCGCTTCGTCCAGAATGAGCAGTGAGCCGGGGCGGAGGTTGTCGAGCCAGTTGCGCATCGGACCGGAGTAGGTCTCGTCGATGAGCAGCTTGTGCGAGACGAGGAAGCGCGGGAATGTTTCCCACGGATTCACGCTGTAACCGCGTTCGCGGCGCACGCGCTCAATGTAAGCGCGGTCGAGAATTTCAAAGACGAGGCCGAAGCGGCTTTCGAGTTCCTCTTTCCACTGGAGCAACATCGAAGGCGGCGCAGCGACGACGATTTCGCGCACGCGACGGCGCAACAGCAACTCCGTGGCGATGAGTCCAGCCTCGATAGTTTTTCCGAGGCCCACGTCGTCCGCGATGAAAAGATTCACGCGCGGCAGGCGCAGCGCCTTGCGAAGCGGCTCAAGCTGGTAGGCGTCAATTCGGATGCCCGCGCGGAACGGCGCTTGGAAAAGCGAGGGATCGGTGGCCGTGACGCAGTTCCACCGCAGCGTGTGGAGGAACGCGCTGAACGGTCGCGCGTCATCGAACCCGCGCTCGCCGATGCTGCTCCACGCTTCTTCATTCAGGATGCGAGCGTCGAGTTCGTGCTCCCAAATTACTTCGAGCATTTGGCCCTGTGCATCATCATCGACACACGCGAGATGGACGACCGTGTATCCGCCGCCATCGCGCCGCGGTTCAACCTCCTCGACGAGCCAAGTGCGCGTGCGCGCACGCACCACCTGTCCGGGCTCAGGAGCCGCGGATTCAACGGTGTCTGTTTCGATGGGGGTTGTAGGTGCTCCGGCCACGAGCGGTTGAATAATTGGATAACTTATGCGAGGCAACACTGCTGTTTCGAACTCGCGTATGCTGTCCGACCTCAGCACGAAACGAGATTCTTGTGCAGCACTGCGTCGTTGAAGGCGTGGTCGCAGGTGTCGAATACGTAGGTCTTTTCGTTGCGCCGGGTGTCCACGCGGACGCGGGGCGGGACTTCGTTTCGTTCGAAGATCTGGCTCAGGTCTGCCTCGCCGAACCATTGTCGAATTGAATCCGCCGTGACGGGGGCTGTTTTCTTTTTCGTGTTGCGACGGGATTCGGAGATGGCTTCCAGCACTGCGGCGTCGAGCAGCTTGCTCCAGAGTTTGCGAAACAGAATGCCGGAGCCGTAGCTGTCGGCGGTGTTGATTTCGCCGTTGATTGCGAAGGCGTAGCCCACGGCGTCGGGCGCATCATCAATGATTTTTGCCAGTGCTGCGCGATAGCCGTCCTTGCGCTTGAGCAGGTCGTCGTCCTCGACGGAAAGCAGATAGCTGCTCGGTGAGGCGCAGGCCTTGATGTTTTTGTCCAGGCTCTCGCTCAATTTGTCCTGCGCTTCGGCGACCTTGGCCCACACTTCGCCCTGGCACTTGCTCATCTTGGCGGCCATGCGGAGGGATTTATTGCTGAGGGATGATTTGGCGCTGGAAAATGATCCCGCATCCTCTTCTGCACGCCGGTGCCAGCGCCCGCTTTCCACGCAGAACGACGGGATTGGCACGCGCCCGGATTTTGCAGGCAGGACAAAATCAACACCGAGCGTGCGATCCTGACGTCCGCCCTTCACCACATCGCCAGCCTGGATGTAGAGGTCGAGCGAGTCGGACAGGTTTTCGACCTCCAGTTGTCCGACGGTCCCGGTCTCGTGAACGGTGACGAATTTCTGCTCCAACGCCTGATCGAGCGGGATGAAGCGGCTGCCGTCCAGCGTATCGCTGCCGCGCAGGAGAAAGATGCTGAGGTTTTCATGTGTGAACGGGCCGGTGACGGTGATGTGTTTTGCATTCATGCCTCCATTTTATACACCACCTGGGACATCCGTAGTCCTACCGTTTTTTTCCCAAAAAATATATTTCGCTACTCAGAGCTGTCTTCCCCTGCGGATGGCGGCGCGGATGAGCGGGAGTTCCGCACGGATGTCGGAGTGAATCCGGGTGCAAAGCTGGAGGTAGTCGTGGAGCACGCGCAGGCCGTCCTCGCCCATTTGCCGGCCGGTGAAAAGCTCCGGCAGTTTGTCCGAGAAATTGAGCCCGAGTTGCAGGGTTTTTGACGGGATTTCCACGCCGATGTCGTAGTTGGAGAGGAGCAGTCGCTGCTCGGGGTGGCTGGTCGCGCCGCACGCGTCCAGAAACCACGTCGGGGAGCCGTTGGTATCGGCATGAAGCAGTAGCAGCAGTTTCTTTTCGATGTGCCAGAGATTGCGCAGGGCTTCCTCAGGGATGGAGAGGGCGCGCAGATGCGCCAGCTTCGTCAGAAATTCGAGGTAGGCATCAGAATAAGCCAGCGCCTTCAAGCTCGGGCAGATCGAAGCGCGTTTGCAGGCCGCGCAGATAGATGACCGATCGTTTCAACTCGCGGGCTATATCAATCAGAGAGTGTGTAAAGCCGTCCGGCATAATTCAGATCAATTCAGGCTGAACCGTGGTTTCATGGCAGCCTCTTTTTCACGCTCCACTGCGGCGGCAAGCGCTTCTACGGGAGTCTGGCCGGTGAACAGCACCGTGCTGATTGCAGGCAGATACTGGTCAACAAGCGCGTGGTGTCCCCGAATCACGTGTTCGATGACGCTCATCCGGAGCCTGCTCTTTGGCGACACCGGGACCACTGTGCGAAAGGCAATCTGACCGTCGCTGAAATCGAGATCAAAATGGCCAAGCCCGAGCTTCACGTTGATTCGCACAAGCAACTCCGCACATGCGTTCTGCCGCATCTCGGATGCCTTGAGCGGGAGCAATGACACCATCGCAAAACGTCCCTCATCATCCTGATGGGCGAGCCATCTCCACATGGTATTTTTGTTCTCAAGACCGGAATGCAGAATCCCCTTTGGCGCGGTCGATCTCATAGTGGCATTCCAGGGACTCAAGAAATTTAACCAGCGGTGCGATTATCTTGTTCATCGGTAGTGGTAGTTGAAAACCACACTCAATCAGGCCGACGAGACATTGGCTGTCCCACCCTAGAAATAAACCTTAGATGCGTAGCGGGCGCGATAGCGATTTCCTTGCAGCGACTCATGCAGGCGCTGCTTCAGCGCAGGCTGCGAACACTGTCTTTGACCCTATGACGGAAGAGGCGGAGGAAGCGTATTCGACTGCGAACTTTTTGCTCCGAGCGATTCTTGAATCCGATTCGTGATTTGCAGCGTATAAACGGTGACTTCAAAATCCCGACTTCCAGACTCACCACGACTAACCATACACAGACCCATGAATACTATCACCGCATTCTTTAAGACCCGTGCTTGGATAGGCGCCTTTGCCCTCGCCGCGCTTTTCACCAATTCTCCTCTCTCCGCCGCAGAAAAGAACGTTGCCTCTTTTGAGACGGAGGAGTCTTTGAAAGACTGGACCTCCGTGAATGACGGCGTGATGGGCGGGGTTTCCAAGGGCGGGTTCAAGCGCACCGAACAGGGGACGCTGCTTTTCACAGGCGATCTCTCGTTGGAGAATAGAGGAGGCTTTGCCTCCATCCGCATGAAACCAAGCGCGCTCGGGCTTGATGGCATGTCCGCTCTGGTTGTGAAGGCGAAGGGCGATGGCAGGACTTACTGGGTGGACCTGCGGGTGAACGACCAGATGAGCGCCAGTTCCTACCGGGCCTACCTGCCGACCACAGCGGGGGAGTGGCAGGAAACACGGATCCCGTTCGCTGATTTCAAGCTTCAGGCTTTCGGTCGCGATCTTCCGCTGAAGGCGATCAATACGGCCAAAGTGGCCTCCGTCGGATTCACTCTGGCAGACAAAAAGGCGGGACCTTTCTCCCTTGAGATCGAGGTGGTGAAAGCCGCCGCGGGAGAAGCGGACGCCGAACTGGTCAAGAGTGGCAAAACTCTGGTGGATGTGGCTAAAGGAGCTGGTGGTTTCAAGACCCTGCTGGCCGCAGCTACCGCCGCGGACCTCGTCGGGGTGCTGTCTGGCGAAGGACCATTGACGGTGCTCGCGCCGACGGATGAGGCCTTTGCCAAGTTGCCATCCGGGACGGTGGAGACATTGCTCAAGCCCGAGAACCGGGAACAACTCGTAGCGATCCTTAAAAACCATGTGATTGCCGGCCGCGTGACTTTGGCCAAAGCGCTGGAGGCGCGTGAGGGGGTGTCGCTGCAAGGGTCCAAAGTTTCCTTCAAGTTCGAGGATGGCAAAGTTCGCGTTGGAGCTGCGGCTCTTCTCAAGGCCGACATCGCGGCGTCCAACGGAGTTATTCACGTAATCGATCAAGTTCTGGTTCCGCCTGCCACGGAAACCGGGCCACTGAAGTCAGACGGGCTGATCGAACTGGCGATCGAACGCGGCGTGCCGATCTTCAACAACGGCGATGCGGCAGGGTGCGCAGCACTTTACGAAGTCACGGCTGAGGCACTGCGAAGCATGAGCAGCGTCCCTGAGTCCTCGCGCAAGATGCTGGCCAAAGCACTCAGGGAGGCGCGTGCGGAGAAGTCCGCCCGCCAGCGTGCATGGATTCTGCGCGCAGCGCTCGACCATACTTTGGCGAGCCTGAACTAAGCAAAGCACCAGCATCCCACAGGTGCGGAATGATTGGCGCGGCTGCCTCTGCGTGATCAACGCGGACCAGAAGGCGCATCAGTCTTTCCTTTGCGCCCGGTGAAAAACTCCCAGATCCGGACCATCGCCAGTGTGTCCATGCGGCAATAGGCGAGGAGCTGCTTTTCGATTTCACGTTTGCGCTCCGGCGTGGTGACGGGCTGGATTGCCTCGCAGAATGCACTCATGGCAGTGCCGCCATCCACAACGCCATCCAGTGTGTCGTAGCTGAGTTCCGGAGCTATGGCGGGCAGCACGGCTTTGATGCTCCAGCTTCCTTGCTGGCTGTGGTGGTAGTAGCGGTTGCGGGCGATGGGCAGGAGATCCACCACTCTTTCGTTGATGGCCAGCAGTGGCTTTGCCAAATCGGGGAAGCGATCGGCAAGCTCGCGGATGCGGGCCGTTTCAAATCCTGCATGATAAACGAACACCGGTCCTTTCTTGCCGCAGACTTTGATTAAAGCCTTGGCGATTGCTTCGGAAGGGTCTTCGCCGGAGAGATTGAGGCAGCCGATTTGGATCAGGTCTCCGGACTTATCGAGTTTGTGGAGGCTGAATTGAAAAACGATTTGCTGGTAAGGGCGTGTGCCTTTCCAAATCGGCACGGCGAACTGCACGCTCTCGAAGTCGAGGAAGTATGCGGGCAATCCGTAGGGAGCGAGGTCCTCTGCGGCTCCGGCGGCATCAAAGCGCACCGTCCCGGCCAGCGTGTGCTCCTTCACCATCATCTGCGTGTCGCCGAGCAGTTCATCGGGCACATGGCGCAAATCGTTGACGCCCTTTTCGGCGAGTTGCGTGCGTTGGGACGGTGAAAGTCGCGGCAGCCAGTCAACCGGGTATTCCGGCTGCGGGATGTCTTTGTTGCAGTAGGTGCAAAAGGCGCAATCAAACGGATCATGGCACTGCGGGCCGACGGCCACCGTGGGCTCATCGGGCAGGGCCACGATCTTCTGCGCGTCGGTAATCCACTCCCTGACTTCCCCCAATCGCGCAAAGGCCTCTGCGGTGAGGTCGGCCTCGGTCAGCAATCCGCGATAATCTCCATCGCCTGGATAAACCCATGAGCTGTCAATGTGGGCGAGCGCGACGGACTTCAATGGCACGCCAGCCTCCTTCGCAACGAAAGTCTGCACCGCAATGTCGTCACGATGATAGTCATGAACACCGGTCGCAGATTTCACCTCGACCATCCGCCAGACGGGCTGTCCGTTTTCCGAATCCGGCAACAACACATCCGCAAAAGCCAGGGCACCCGCCGCCTTGAATCCCGCCTCAAACACCGGCTGGCGGAAATTCTCCACCAGCACCTTCGTGCGATCAAATGCGCCTTTGAATCCTTCGGTTTTGAAATCAATGACCGCGCCGATTCCCTCCGGATCATAAATGCGCTTCGCGATGTCACCCACCTGATAGCCGACTTCAAATCTTGCCTGAGTCTGGGGAGAGTCCTCGCGCAGGTCAGGCCGGTGCACTTCCAGCCACAGACGCTTCGGGCACTGGCGGAATGCGATGAGTTTGGATTTGGAAAGCGTGGGCGTGAAGTTGTGGGACATAGCGGTGTTTGCTCCAAATGATATGGCCGGAGACAGACAAAGACTGTCCTACAGGTGAAATACGAATGTGCCGGGTCACGTCCCCGCCAGAATCGCCGAGGCCGCCTTGCGGATGCGCCGTTTCAATTCCATCGGTTCTAGCACTTTTGAATGTTCGGCCCAGCTCAACACCCAGCGCTCGATTTCCTCCAGGCTGCCGAGCGTCATGCTCAGCTCCACCTCGCCACCAGCGAGCCGTTTGATCTTTTGCGATGGATGCCACTGGCGCTCGCACACAAGACGGGCCGCGAACTCATCAAAACGAATCACCACATGGTGTTTTGCCTTTCCCTTGAATACGCCGAAGCTGTCGCTGAGGTGGTTTGAAATCGAGAAATCTGCCGGGCGCCGGAATTTCGCCCGCGTGTCGCGCACCTTGCGCATCCGTGGCAGGGCGAATGTGCGCAATTGCTGCCGCGCCAGATCGAATCCGAACACATACCACTGATTCTCGATGCAGCCGAGATGGTAGGGCTGGATGCGTCGCTCCTCATGTTGCGAACCGCGCAGCTTCTTGTATTCAAATGCGAGTTCGTGGGAGTCGAGGGTCGCCCGGCTCACCGTCTCGAATAGTTCAAGGTCTGCCACGCTGGTGCCAAGTCCCTTGAAAGAAATCGCCGAGTCCACATCACCCCACTGAAATCCGATCCGCTCCTTGAGGCCGTCCGTGATTTTCTCAAAGGCGGTGCGCAGCGGCTTTTCAAAAGACGTGCCGCGATACTGTTCCAGCGCCTTCTGCGCGACGAAGAGCGCCACCACTTCGCCCTCGGAAACCTCCACGCTCGGGAAGTGTGTGACGGGTTCGGTGTAAAAGAATCCAAAATGTAGCTGGTCGTATTCAATCGGCAGACCGAGTCGATCCCGCATGAAATCAATGTCACGCTGGATGGTCTTGGTGGAGACCTCCATTTCATCGGCCAGTTTGCGGCAGTTCGGAAAATCGCCGGCGATCAGCTTCTTGTGCAGCCGCATCATCCGCTCCAGCGGTGGACGCGAAAATTGCGAGGCTTTGGGAAGACGAACCGGGGATTTCAAGCGCGACATACGCAGATGTGTATGGATGCCCGTGGATGCTTCTCAAGAACATTCGTTCAAGGGTCGGACAGCTTTTGTCCAAGTAGGTGTGTTTTCCTACGTGCGCACACAAAACGAAGACCATGAAATTCCTGCTCAAAACGATCACCCGCCTCATTGCTTACCTCTGCCGTGATGAAATAGCTCCGCTCCGGCAAAGCGAATTCCAGTTTCGCACACGCTCGGCGCAGCGAATCCCTTCAAGTAATTCCGGTTTGCGGGCAACTACAGTTCGCTGAATCTGGGTTAGCGTTCATCAAACTGGATGAACGCGGGAATACATCTTGTCTGCCGTATGTGTGAATGGATTTTCGAGAGTTTTAGCACTTTCCGCGAACAATCCATCGTTGACTGATCCGTTCGCCGACTCTCAGCATGCTTCATGCACGCTTTTGGCGCGATCCATTTTTATGAGTTTAGCGGCGGCGAATTTTGGCGGAATCCTAAGCTCAGGCCTTGCATGGTAAGCGGAAAGATATGTGAAATACGGGGGTTAAAACCGAATCTCAGAATCTGCCCGCGCACTACGAAAATTGCCAGGAACCAGCACTACATTCGGTCGGGGGTTGCGTTTTTAACGCCTCAAGGAACGCGAACTGAAGAACACCGGTCGTTTCGCTTTTCCGCGGAGGGCGTATTCATCGTGTGCGAAGATCAGATAGTTTCGGCATCATGCCTTGGAGGCCCGAGTTACTGTGGGATGTTGCCAAAGCAATACTTAACAGAAGCTCATCAGTGCGCTGCAAAATGCCCGCGTTGGTGGAGGGAGCAGCGGAACAGGAACCGACGGTCGCAATACTGAAACCCGTTATGCCAAACGACCGCCCCGAATCTGAAATCAGCAAAGCCATGCGTGTGTGGCTTGATGGTCGTCTTGAAGACATGTCGGAAGAGGAGGAGTGCCGCTTGATTCTTTTCTTATGGACGTGTTGCGAAGGCTGCGCAAGGGGACTCGCGGCGGGCTTCCCTGGCTCCGAAATCGAGGATCTCGCGTCCGATTATCTGACCCTGATCAAACTGGAACGAAAGCACTACCCCTGTCCAGTGCCACGTCAGAAAAGCGGCCTCGTGACCCACATGAACCGTGTGCTCAAACAGGAGCTTGATCCCGCTTGGGCGGAACTTAGGCAACTCCTGAGCGAAGCTTTGTGGGAGTTGGAGAAACGGGGTCATGCGAAGTGTCTCGGAGGAACAGGCCGGGGCGTGCGTGTGGATCAGCGAACCAACACAAAATTCACGGAATGGGCTACCTTGAGCGTCACCAACGCGCATGATGGGAAGCCGCCGGCGGCGGATCTCGTTGCCTTTTTTAAGAAGGCTGACTCTCTCCCGCATTTCTATCCGCCACGGGCGAACCGTTGGCACGCATCTCATCCGAGGGTGATAGCACCAAAGGATGCAGAAAAACTCGCCGTCATGCTGCTGGATTGTGCCGACGGTTGGGTCAGGTTCGACAACTTGCTCGCCAAGTTTTGCGAGCATGTGCATTTGCTGGAGATGATCTTCGAGCCTGAGTCCACCGCCGATGACGAGGATCAAAATGAGTTTGTAGATCAACAAGCTGCGAAGCACCAATCTTCGAAAAACAAAATGGGACTGCGTCACCCTCCGACGGAAGATGCTTTTTGGGAACTCGTTTTAAAGCTCGCAAAACAGGGGTGGGACGCGCTTCGGGCAGACAATTTGACCACCATCACCTGCCAATACCTGCTCGCCAAGGAGTTGCTTGAAAGGAAGGCAAACCTTGAAGAATTCGGGGCTCACTCAACAGTGTTTGACAAAAAGAAACAGGCGTTGGCGATTCTCAAGAAGGTGCTCATGGCGGACGAATTTCTGGATGCCTACTCAGAGATTTCCGACTGGCACGACAAGCTGTGGACCGAAGTCCTGCGCTGTCTGGCCCACTCTGTGGAATTCTGTAATTTTGATCCGGAAAATCCGGATTCCGGCGCCTTCAAACAAGAATGACCCGAACGGGCAACGAGCCATGACACGTAAAGAACTACTTAAAATTCCCGGCCTCGGCGACCTGCTGAAATCGCTGGAGGATAGCCCTCCGCCAACAGGGGCATTGGAACCACCGTCCAAGTGCCCGCCGAACCTCGCCGCACCCGGCGAAATATGGCGAGTCGTTGAAAACAACCAGCAGACAGAGGATCAAGACTACTCTCGCACCAACCCACATTGTTCCACCGTGATCATCCTCAGGCGACAGGAGGAACCCGCAGGGGAACATGCCGTTTTTCGCGCAGCACCGGTCCTGGCGGACATCCGCTACTGTGGCGTCGAGGACGCCATCTTTCCACGCGAAGTCTTCGGCTACGAAGCGGCGGTGGCCTGCGGTTGCGAATTCACGCTCACCAGCAAGGAACTAGACCGCTGCGAAGGCGTCCTGCCCGACGAGTGGTTTGATCGACTCGCGGACTTCGCCGCGTGGATGGAGGCGGAGGATGACGAAACGGCACCCGCATTTCCACCGTTGCTGAAAACGGGGCGCCCTTTCACGCACCCCGAGGATCCCGGTTACATTTTCCACGCGAATCTTGCGACAAACCTGCAGCCGCTCATGGCAACTGTGCTCGAAGATCTGACCGAGTCAGCGGCAATTTCGGACGAGGCTGTGCGGCTGGAGCCATCCTCGGTGCCCTTTGGCGAGCGTGTATTTGGCTGGCTTGGATTGTCCTTGCTCCAGCCTGACCTCAAAGGTGCATTTGCGGCAGGCGAATCTAATTTGCCCAAGCAGATTGACGTTTCGCACCTGCTGCCTGGGTTTACGGGATTTGCACATGAGTCGGTCTCCAAGCCGGGCGAAGCTACCGTGCTTAACTTTTCCTGCCCGGTGCAGCAGGGAAGTCGACTGCCATCGGCCGTCGTTGTTTCGTGGTTGGACAGCCCTAGCAAGACGGGTTTGTTTCGTGAGAATTCCCGGCGCTGGACGGCGGTGATCGAAATCGACCTGCCTTGGAAAGATGCCGTCGCTCTGCTTCGGGAGGGAAAAGTTGCGGTCGTTCGTCACAATGAAGCCGATACGGATCGCCACTCACTCACAGCCACGCCGTCCAATATTCATCCCATCTACGACCCACTGTTTGTCGTTGATGCACAGATGCACCTGAAAGAGTTGCAGCCGGACTCGCTGGCCAAAGCCATCGAAGGGCTCTCGAAATTTGCCGCAACCTGGCAACCGCCGCAGCCGCAGTTGCCCACGGGTCTTGTTGCCGACCTGTTGGCGCTGCAACAGAGAGGGAACCCACGGGCGGCTTTGCGCTGCGTCACGCCTCCGCTAGTGCTCGTGGATGTCACCGATAAAGGGCGACTTGCCCGCCTCAAGATGGAATGGATAGAAGACGACGGTTGCACCGGCAGCCTCTATCCTCATCAGAATATGGCCGGCTCCATGGACGACAAGGGAATTGTCGGCGGCATCTTCACGGATGCCACTTGGGACGGGGCGATCACGGCGGCTCTCGGCCATGCGGAGGAGCACCGTTTTTCGATTCCGAAAAGTGCCGACGTGCGCTGGCGCGTCGAATTGGTGAATGAAGACGACGCTTACTCGCGCAGTGACGTTTCCACCGCCGAAACCGAACCGTGGAAACCAGGCGCCCCGCTGCACGGGCGCAGCGCGGGTGCGGCGTTTCTCATCGGGTTGGTCTACCTTGGGCAGCGGGCGCGCGAAGGCGCGGCAATCGATGCAGATATTCGGAGCAAGGTCATCACGCTGCTCCCGCTGTTGGTGCTGCCGACACTGCCCGAGCACGGGCCGTTGCAGGAACTCGGCGCCGCCGAGCAACCGAAGCTCGATGCCCTCGAACGCCATCTCGCCAATCTCACACTTATCTTTCCCGAGACCCACCGCGAAGGCATGGCCCCAGGCGCAATGCTCGCGCCGAACGTGCCTACGCTCGTCCGGCTCATCGTCGATCGGATCAAGAGCGAGAGCGTGCCTGACACGATCCCTCTCACCTTACGCGCAGGGCATTACGTGGGCGCTGGAAAAGTGGAGGCGCTCATGGATTCCCTTCGCCAACCGGGAGTAGTCGTTGTCCATGGCCAGGCGGGCATCGGCAAGTCGGCATTCGTGATCGAAGCCGTCCGGCGTCTTGTCGAGAAAAGCGAAGGCGCTTTTCCCGGCGGGAGGCTTTACATTGACTTAAACAAACGTATGCCGCTCGTCTGCAACCCCCCGTGGAACTCCTCGGGCGAGTCGGCACCTCCGTTCAAGTATCCCCCGCAGCATTTCAATTCATGGGTCTCTGATTGGGTTCTAAACTGGCTTCAAGAGGCCATGCTCACGGACATTGTCTCTGGACTTGGCAAAGTGCCGTTCGAGGACCTTCCCAAGCTTAAGACGCAAGCACGTGACCTCCTCGCTAGGCGAAGCGTGCTCGTCGTGCTCGAGGGCGCGGAGAATGTGCCCGAGTCCTACATTGGCGAATTCATGGAACCGCTGGGCGGCAATACGCACATCGCCTGGCTTACCCGAGGCAAGCCCAATCCCGGCGTGCAGGGTCTTGACGGGCGCCCCACGCATGAGGTGGGGCCGCTCACTCTGAAGGATAGCCGCGAATTGCTCTGCCACCACGCGGGCCTCGACCCGACCACGCTGAATGACGCGGCAAGCGCCGGGCTTGATTCGATCGCACATCATGCCGAGTTCATCCCTCAGTTCCTTGTCTGGGCCGGCCGCGCCATCGGCCACAATAACCCGGCGACTTCCACCCAGATCGCGAAGGAAATCCAACAGATCGCGAGGGAGACCCAAGCCGATCCCCTGACCGAATTCGCCAATTCCGATCGACGCGACAATGCCCGCCGATTCCTCGAAAGTTCGCTCACACGCATCCAGCCCGCTCTCGCCGCCACCGCGCGGCGCCTCTTCGCTACCCTAAGCGCCTTTCATCCGGCCCACGGTGCGCCGGAGGACCTCTGGGCGCTCGCCGCCGAGTTGGATACCGCGCAACGAACGCAGCAACGCCAATTCTTCGCAGCCCGTCGTGAGTTGCTCAGCCTGCGACTTGCCGTCCTCGACGAAAAGCGGAACGCCTACCCCGTCCACTCACTCGCCGCCGCGCTCGCCCGTGCGCTCTGGCGCGAGCAACTTCCGGAAAGACGCTCCTCCGCTCTGGCCACGCTCTGCCACGCTGAAACCGCTGCTCTAAAGACCCCTATCCCGATAGACTGGTTTCGAAACGCCGTTTGGCTCGCCAAGCGCACCGCTCAGGCGGCGCACTTCGATCATTGGCTTTGCGAATTGGAGGCTTCACAGCTTGCGAATGAATATGGACCTAATGCGGAATCCACCGACGCGTTGTGTCGAGCCTGGACGGATTTTTTGGAAGACCATGCTGAGCCTCACGGTGTGTTAGTGCTTAAGGAAACTGCGTGGATGGCTGTCTGTCGCCGCTTTCAGCAAGTGACTGCTGCACGCCCAGAAATCCCAACTCTCCGTTGCTCGGCGGCGTCATGGGATCGCCTCGGCGCCGTCCGAAGAGCGAGGAAGGACCTTGTTGGTGCGGAGGCGGCGTTCCACCCGGCCGTGGTGATCAGGCAAAAGCTAATTGCTGCGGACCCCAGCGACCCAGATTATCATTTGGATTTGTCTACTTCGTGGATTCACCTCGGCGACGTGCGATTGGCAAAACAGGACTTGGCGGGTGCAGACGTGGCATTCAAAGAGGCCATGATGGTCAGGGACAAGCTCGCTACGGCAAATCCTGGCGATCAGCGTTTGCAGTGGATGTTGACTGTGTCGTGGGAACGCGTAGGGAAGGTGTGCAATGAGCGGCAGGACTTGCCTGGCGCGGAAACCGCGTTCAGGAATTCAAAGGCGATTTGGGAGAGATTAGTGGCGGCGCATCCGGGTGATCCGCATTACCAGAACGGGCTAGCCGTATCGCTGCTTTGTGTCGGTGACGCACGGCTCGCGCTGCTGGATTGGGTGGGAGCGGAAAGTCACTTCAATGACTCAATAGCTATCTGTGTAAAGCTTGTGGCAGAGCATCCTAATGTTCCGAATTATCACGCCGGACTAGCGACGCTATGGGGAAAGCAGTGCGCGCTGCGATTGGAGCAAAAGGACTTAGCGGGCGCAGAAGCAGCGCTTTCCAACGGGACGGTGATTTTGAAAAAGCTAATGGATGACTATCCCGAGGTGCTCGATTATCAGTCCGGGCTGGCGGTCTCATGGGGAAAGCAGTGCGCGCTGCGATTGGAGCAAAAGGACTTAGCGGGCGCAGAGGTGGCTGTCACGAATGAGATTGCGATCAGCAAGAATTTGGCTGACGAGAATCCGAGCGCGCCGGACTTTCAAATCAAGTTTGCAATGGCTTGGGAAAACTCGGCCGCCGTTTGCAAAGCGCGGCAGGACTGGGCAGGCGCGGAAACGGCGTTCAAGAACGCGGAAGCGATCTGGGCGAAACTGCTAGCGGAGCGTCCTGACTCGCCAACTTACCAGATCGGACTGGCGGTATCGCAGCTTTCCTTGGCTGACGCCCGAGTGGAGCGGCAAGATTGGACCGGTGCGCGGATTGCGTTCACCGACGCGATTGCCGTCTTGCAGAAACTGGTCGCGCTGCCCAACGCCCCTCGGCATTTCCAGTGCATATTGTCAGAGGCGTGGCAGTCCATGGCCGAGGTATTCGAAGCACAGCAGGACTGCACAAGCGCGGAAGCGGCATTCAACACCGCAGTTGAAATCTGGAAGAGGCTGGTTGAAAAGCATCCTGACATCTCGGATTATCATCTAGAGTTGGATGTGTTATGTGAGCGTCTGGCAAAGATGGTGGAGAAACACGGTAACAATTGAGCAGCCAAATAAGCGCTGAGACAACCGCATAGCACGGCGCCGATTCCGTGGCGGCGACACCTCGTTGCCCCAAGGATGATGTGCGGACGGAATAGACCGAATCCACAAGAGTTCAGTCGGCCACATTTTCTTTCGGAAACAGGTCATCTCTGCGCCTTCAAGCAGGTATGAAACAAAATCATACCACTCTTGACTTCGGCACTCCGACCGAACTCTACCGACCATGAGCAAGCCCGACCGCCGTCTCAGACGCCCTGTGCCCAGATGCGGAATCACGGGCAAGCGTATGTTCAAGTCGCCAAACGAGGCGATGCAATTCGTCGCGAGCCTCGGTGATGATTGCAACGCGCCGATGATGAGGCCGTATCACTGTTTCCGGTGCGGCGGCTACCACCTGACCAGTCGTGAGTATGACCCAGTCCGTCGCTACGAGGACTACAAGCGGCACCTGCAATGAACACTACGCTAAAAGAATCAGGAAAATTTTCCGGAAATTGGGATTTCTCGCACCTTCAAGAGGGTATGATAACAAAACGTATTCCAAACATCGGAAGGCTCGCGATGAAGATCGCGATAGCCTTGCCAATCATTGTCGAGGCGGGGCGCAGGTGCATGAAAGCCAGACGGCAACCCAGACGCTCAACCAAACCCGCAGACGGCCTAACGATGGATGCCTTCGACACGGCATTCAGCAAGGGCATCACTTTTCGCGAGGCACGGCAGGAACTGGAGAATACCAGGATAGTCCGCCCGTGTGACGCGAATACTCAGCATGGGCACAACCAAGTGCCCATGCTCGAAGCAGCATTCGACTCACTAAAACAGGTGCTCTCTCCGAGGGCAAAAGTCTGACAACCAAGAAAGCAAACGAGCCACAGTGCTCAAATAAGGAGAAACCATGAAAAACAAAGAAACCAAAGATAAACTCACAAGCGTTCTGGAAACGGCCATGGAGGTGCTCGGGATCGTCCTCATGATCGCGCCGCTATTTCAATGTAAGGGACGCAGGAAATCCAAGTAGATCTAAAAATATGAACACCCAATCCTTCGACAAAGAAATTCCCGGCTTCCGTGGCTTTATACGCCGCAATGCCACACGCTTCCCGATGATCGTTGAATTCGTTGCTGTGGCAATCGCCATTGCCGATCCCAACACGCCCGCATGGGCCAAGGCCATCCTCGTTGCCGCAGTCGCCTACGTCATCAGTCCGTTCGACGCCATTCCGGATTTCATCCCGGTCGTGGGCTGGCTCGACGATGTCGGTGTCCTAGCCGCCGCGCTGAAGGGCGTGGCCGGCACCTGTATCAAGGATGAGCACCGACAAAAAGCCCGCCGGTTCCTCGGCGTCGAATAATATGAACCGCCAACACTCACTCACTGATCAGGTTGCCGAATTTCTCGCCGAACAGGACTTCCCATTGTTCCGTTCCGAGGAGAACTCATTCTTCGGCAACGTCACGATCGAAGGTGGCGTGGACATCTCGCTGTGGGTGGATTGCAAATGCTCATCCACCCCATTGGTTCGTGTGAGCGGGATATTGCCCATAGCCGTCCCGGCATCGCTCCAAGGTGAATTCGTGAGCGTTCTGAACGCCATCAACCAAAGTATCCTCTGCGGAAGATTCGCAATGGATCCCCAAGACGGGCGCGTCAGTCTCGAAAATTCAGCGATGATTCCTGACGGCGAACATCCCCGCGCCCAGCTTCGATGGTTGCTGTTCCTCAACGAAGCCATCATGCGCCGGGAGGCACTCACTCTGATGCGACTTGCAACCGGGGCACTCACAGAACGCGATGCCCTGTCTCTCATCGGCATTGAGTCTGGCGACTCACCCATGCAAGCGGAGTCCGACCCAGAACGCATCCGCTGGAACTGAAAAAAGGACTGATTCCATGCTATTTCTAATTCCAATTTTTATTGCCGTCGGAACCGCGATCGCCGGCACTGCCAATGCCGCCGCTGCTGGCGGGCGCATCAGTGACGCACAAAATCGCTACCAGCAGCGCAGGGGGCGCTACGACGAAGCCATGCGGCACTTTGAGCAAAAGCACAGCGATGCCGCAGCACAGTTCGAGGTTCTTGGGAAGACTCGCTTGAATGCCGTCGTAACACTCGGAGACGCCGTAGAGTTCCTAAAAAAGGCCCGCATCAAAGAGCGCGACATGTTCGAGAAATTCAACATCACACCCGAACAACTGGTCGCATGGAGAACCGCCTCCGTTCACGCCCTCGATATTCTCGGCGGAGTTGCGTCGTCGGCCGTGTCGGGTATTGCAACGTCCGCTGCGGTCTATGGCCTCGTGGGAACACTCGGAGTGGCATCAACGGGAACGGCGATTAGCGCCCTTTCCGGGGTGGCAGCCACCAACGCCACCATGGCCTGGCTGGGCGGTGGACCACTCGTGGCAGGGGGAGCGGGTATTGCCGGCGGAACACTTGTCCTCGGAGGGCTTGTAGTCGGACCTGGAATCCTCGTGGCTAGCTTCTTTGCCCACGCAAAGGCCGCAGAAATCGAGAATCAGGTGGAGCGACACGTCTCCGAGATGGACGTGGACGAGGCCGAAAAGGGGGGACTCCTTGCGGCGCTCGATGCTGTCCTTGCTCGCGTGAGGGAGTTGAAGGGAGGCACCATCCGATTGATGCAGGAACTGAAGCAATTGCTTTCGAATTCCAACCCAGCAAATGATCGAGACGCGTATCTGGTGGCAAAAACAGCAGTCGCACTCGGGCAGTTGCTGGAGGTGGCGATTCTCGACAAGAACGGAAACCCTCTTTGAGCATGGAAAACCTCATCCAAAAAGGCGGCACTAAAACTTCCGGGCGCGTGTTGACAGGCGGCGGAATTTTCGTGCGAAGTTTGAATCCGCTCGCAGTGGTCCAAGAGTATTTCACCTTCAAAAAAGTGGAGGAAGAGCAAAGGACAGAGCGAGAGCAAATCATCGCGCAACGGGACATAGCTGTCCGGACCATCGAAGCCGAACGAGACACTATTCTTGAGTATTTCAAGCTGCGCTTCGCCGAACGCAGGGATGCCTTGTGCGGTTTCTTCGAGGTGCTGCATCGGGGCGTCCAGGAGAAAAGCGACAAGGCGATGGACATCGCACTCACGGGAATCCTCGGGATCATAAAAGACAGTCCGCTCAAGGATTTTGAAGCATTCCGAAACTCCCGGGCGAGCGGAGAGATTCTTGAGATATGATCGGAGCTATACTGAACAAAAGAATGCGTATTGTGAATCAGAGCCAACTGGATCGGGGGAACTATGCCGTCACGTGCGAACTCGACGCACACGGCTTTTATGATGCGCATGTTCATGCGGTGAATACTCGTCTGGTTCCACTCGGAGTTGCTTACGGTTGGCACTCCTTTGGTGGTTCGGGCGACATCAGCATTCCGCGGGTGTCGCTTGCGCGTCTGTCCCACATCTGGAGGGGTGGCTACACATCGCTGCGTGATGTTCTGCGGCATGAGTTTGCCCATGCTATAGCTGACACTCACCGCGGCCTGTTCAGATCCGCCTTCTTTTCCGATTCATTCGGTGCAGGTCATCACTGGGATTTTGAATGGGAATACGACCCCGAACACCACGTCAGCGAATATGCAGCAACAGCGCCTGGCGAAGATTTTGCTGAGACATTCATGCTCTACATCCGCCATAGAGGAAGACTCCCCGAATGGCACGCCACCAGACCAATCGTGCGCAAATGGAAGTTCATCCGCCTTTTGTCAGATGCCATATCGTGCGGCATGCGGCGGTGGTAAGCGATTTCGACACGCTCCTACAGACGAATCCCCAATACGACATGGAAAAATATCTCGGCGAATATGGCGGCGTGACTCACTGGAACTGAAAAGCCTGAATGTAAAATCATGTCCGATTCAACGAACAGAAAAGTTTCGACCAAGAAATGCGTCTTAGACGCAATCAAACTCTTTATGAAAATTTACGAGGCATCTGACCCGAAGCTGGTTCCATCATGGCAACAAGGTGCCTCTGCGAGGCAAGGCTACAATGTGGTCGAGCAGCTTCACGGCAGGGCGAACCGAAAACTGACGGATAGCCTTTTCAAAGTGGTCTGGGAAATGTCGGTGCAGCGCGGCTATCCAGTGGTCTTGATGGCACGCCAATTTAAGCCTTCAGCCTTATTGATGAGCGTGCTGTTTGCAGCCTCGAATGTTTTGCCGCGCAATGTATTCGAGGGCTGTATGTGGGAGGAGAATTTTCCGATACTTACCGCGACTTCTGCACGCATCGTCGAGGCTCCCATCCGTGTTTTTCTAACTCCGCAAGCTGCGCAATTCGGCGCGGTGCTGGCTGGTGCGCAATCGAAGGCGGATCATGTCTTCGTTCTTTGCGACTGGCAGTTGGTGAACGCGGAACTTGGCGAGGCTTTGGCACTGTCCGCTGGCGGGCACGTCACATTTCTGGACGCGAACGGGAAGGCGGCAAGGCAGGGGTAGGGGCACACGAAAAACTAAAAACGACATGCTCGGCTCCACCGGCTGGATAATTCTTCGGCTCCGTCTGATTTTCTTGAAAATGTATGGCGTAGGCGCTTAAATATTTCCTGAGTGCAGCTAACGGCGAACGCTTTGCCGTCTAGCGGCTCGCGGAGGGGTGCGGGTAATGCCCCAGATAGCCAAGGCGCGTCTTTTGCCCCGTTTTTTGGCGCGTAGCGCGTCGGTGAGGAAATTCCCGGCGCCGGCGGCGGGTTCGATTAGGCGTTCCTGGCCCGCTTGCGGTCGCTGGTCACCGTTGGTTTTCGATTCCTATTTTGCATGATGATTCACTGTATGATGTTATGACGCTATTCGCTGACGCTCTTCGCTTTGTGAATTTCTCGTTTCTGCGAAACCGCACCTTGATCCTTTTCGGGCTTATTGAGACTCTGCAATACCTTCTCGCTCTTCGCTTTCTGGCCATTCGCATCTTTGCGAATGTCGTTTGATTCCTCGGCGACAATTCCCAGCGAGATCGCGATTCGCAGTCCCTCGGGCGTGGCGCAAAGCTGGGCGATCCGCTCGTCGAATCCGCCGCCTGCGCTCCCGGTGAGCGTGAGCTTCCGCTCGACGGGTCGGCCCTCGGCGTAGGCAAGCACGAGCTCGGCGGCGCGCAATCGCGTGGCGTGATCGGGCTCGGTGTAGTATTTCCCGAGTTCCTTCGACCAAAGCGCCTTGTCGGCCTTCAGTGCCTCGTGGAGCGCGGTCAGAGCTTCGGCTTTCACGTTCTTCGGGATGATTTGCCCAGGCTCTGCGACACCCCCATCCGTGCACGCCTGCGCGCGAGGTTTTTCGACATTCGCTTTCTCATCCCCTAACGATATGGGGATTCCGATAACGGGAGCTTCCCCGCTTGCGCCATGCCGTGGAACAGCGTGCATCTTTTCAGTTTCGTTTTGTGATATTTTCGGAAGTGGCATTGGGATACGGTTTTGGTTTGGGATACGATGTCAATTTTGCGCGGCGTGAATTGGGATACGGTTTACGTTTCGGCACTATACTTTGTATATAGTGCCTGCAAACCGTATCCCAATCCGTCACGCTGTGGTGGTTAGGATGCGGTTTTAGGATACGGTTTGAAATTCGTATCCTAGTGCTATTCATGGCTGGAATTTGGATGTGGAACATAGGCGCGAATGGCCTTCAATTTGGTCATGTCTGCGGTTCCCTGCCACAGCTTTGTTTCGCTGTTGAAGCGGATGAGATTGATGTTGTGAGGCTGTGCAATGACGAAGATTTTGAAGGCTTCGTTGAAGTCGTGGCCGAAGCCTGCGATGAACTGAATGACTTCGGAATTTTCATTTGAGTAAGGAATGGACCGGTCGGGCCAATGAGAGAGGGGAGGCATGGATACGAGCGCGTGATAGGCGGCGGATCTGCGTGTGAAGGTTTCGCGCATGAAGGTCTTGTTGCGTTTTTTCATAGGTCTAGTTGCCCTCTGTCTGCGGTTCGGCGAGTCCGTCGAGATAGGCGTCGCCCTTGGCTGTCGTGATCCAGTTGCCGGTAGATTCATCTTTCTTGAGATAGTCGTTAGCTTTCAGGCAGAAAAAATAGCTCTTGGCCGTGGGCTTTGTGAGTGGGTTGCCTTGGGCGTTCATACAATGCAGTTTTGCGCGCTCCATGATTTCGCCAAAGCGCATCGCCCTCGGTATCTCTAAGTAACAAGTGCGTAGCATTTCCAGAGCGGGAGTAAGTTTTGAATTCTTGCGTTCCGTCACTGGCTTCACGCCCTGTGCCCGCTCGCCGGGTTTCTTGGGCATCTTGAGCGCGGCGGGATCGAGTCCGGTGGTGTCGCGGCTGAATAGCGGATATTCCCATGCGAGCACGAAGGGCTCGATCGGGGCGAAGTTGCGCAGAGTGCTTTGCACGGTGAAATGGTCTTCGCTCTCTTCGTGGGCGGTCATGGTCATGATCGCGTCGGGGTCGCGGGCGAAGGCACCGGAGCCGCCGATGCGGTCAATACTCTCTTTGCCGGCTTGGTTGCCCTTCGAGTAATGCGCGCCAAAGGCAACTGCAGCTCCCGTTTGAACGGCAATCTTCTCAAGCTGGGCCATGATGGCGGTCACGTCGCCGGCCTTGTTCTCGTCGCGACCAGCCATGAGCTTGTAGATGGGATCGAAAATGATGAGGGCGAAGGGCTCAAGTGAGAGGATGTATTTGATAAGCTCGTCGGCGATGTTCTCCACCGTCTCGGTCATGCCGCGCAGGGTCATGGCGAGGAAACCGCCCGGCATCATGGCGGCGCCCTTGCGCTCGGCGATGATCGCGACACGCCCCTCTAGGAAAGGCTGTTGTATCTCGAAGTTCAGATAAAGCACGCGCCCTTGAACACACTGAAAGCCCCACCATTTCGAGCCCGTCGCGACGGCTACGGCGAGGTCGAGCAAACTGAACGACTTGCGCCCCTTGCTCGTGCCGCCGACGATGAGCTTCGAGCCCCGGTGGAGTAATCCCTCGATCACCTGCGGCGGTTCGGGCGTGCGATTCTCGGGGCGGATAGCGAAAGCCATGTCCCGCACGAGCGGGAGCTTTGTGGCTCGGGCTGGCTGGGCTTGGGCGATGAGTTCGTGAATCTTCTCGGCGGTCGCCTCCGGCTGCGCTTTAAGCCATGCGTTCGGATCCTCGTATTCCGCCGGCGTATTCACTCTTCTCACTGGCAGGGAGCCCAAAGTCTCAAGGATCCGGTTCACCCATTCCTCGCTTGCGATCTTGCCACTGTCGTCGGGCTGGTCGTTTTGGGGCCAAAGGATGAAAGATTTTCCCTCCTTCGCCACTCGGGCGATAAGCGCGCCATTGCTCGCGCCTCGGGTGATGAAGATTGCGACCGGCCATGATTCCAGCGGGCGTTTGTGAAAGTTCAGCCTGTCGAGCACGGCGAAAGCGTCCCATTGGCTCTCGAACACCCATATCTGTTTCACTTTGGCGACGTCACCGATGATGAGCGGCTGAGTGCCGGGCGATTTGTCGCCGTTGTAGCGATACTGCCATTTTGGGAGAGGCGGAGTGATGAGCTTTTTCTCGGCGTCCACGAGTCGGTTTCGGACATGTGCCGCGATCACCGTGCCTTTTGTATCATGCACAGGGAGCGAGTAAGCTGGGCCGTGTTTGGTCTTCGTCACTCCAAGGAGCCGGTTCTCTTTCAGAAATTGCAGGAAACCGAGATTGATTCCGCGCACGCCGGCGAGCTTCATCATGTCATCTTCGCCCATTGCCTCCACGGATGCGCTCCATTCGGCCTCGTAGCTCGGGAGCTCCGTCGCGGGCGGTGTTTTCCTCGACCTAGGCGGCGCCGGTGGTGCGGCCGGGCGAGTTACCGGTGCGGCGTGGGATCCATTGGCGCCGTTGCTGCCGCGCTTCTGGAAGGTGCCGCCGAGCCATGCCGCGCACTCTTCGCCGGCCCGCACTATCCAGCCCTCGGTGCCGTGGTAGCCGTGCCGGCGTGCCCATAAGTCGAGCAACGTCTCGCCCTGCCCTTCGCCGTTGGCGTGGTCGCGCCATGCGCCAGCCTTGACACCGCGCACGCATACGCCCAGCGATCCGATCCCCGTCGGCTTGCGCGATGCGGTGCCGTTGATGTCGCCGATCGTCCAATCGTTGCTAGACATCTTACCCAAGGGAAAGAGGAATCTGGCAAGTTCCTCGGCCCGGTTCCGCAACTGCGCTTTGATTTCGTCGAGGTCAACCTTGCCAATGGTGGTATGTGTTGATAGGGTTTCCATGTTCATTTCACAAATGCCGTTCCCAAACTTGGTCAGCGCGGGAGCGGCTTTTGTGCGTATGGGTTACATGCGCCCCAGCATTGAGAGCAGGTTCGTTTTTTCGAGCTGTTCGATTCTTACTCGCAAGAGTTCGGATGCGGTGTGGAGAGCCATGGAAATATCCGCTTCCTCAAGCTTCATAGCCGTGATCTGATTCTCGAGGACTAAGATTTGCAGGCTGGCAAGTTGAAGCCTTCGCTGCTCCGTTTTTGTTGGTGGGTTTGGAGTGTTCATAGCCCGGCTCCTTCCGTCTTCACGGCGCGTTCGCAGAATTCCGCAAGGCTGTCGAACGACAGGATACGGATGCCGCGTAGCGCTCCCCGCTTTCGGAGAACGGTGCTCTTGATACTACCCGCAGCGATCATCTCGTAGAGTGACGAGCGGGAAATGCCGAATACTCGCACCGCTTCTTGGATGCGTAGCCATTCGGGCTTTATGGGTTGCTTTGCTTGGTGGCTCGCCGTATGGTTTGCGGCGCTGACGCTATTGGATTGAATCGGTTTCACCCGCGCACTATCGGACGTTTTGCGGGGATGCTGCACGGACTAGAGACAGCAACGATCCCTTCCGTAGAAACGCTTATCCAGCCAAGGCGTAAAAGGCAGTCCTCACCCTTCGAATAGCGTAGGCTCTATCTGATTCACCATGTCCTGAACCCGCTGCCTTGACCGCATCGGTTTCTTCTGCCGGATTGCGTTTCCATCGCGCTATGAGCACCTTCTTCGCTACCACCCAATACTTGCTTTTCGTTTTACTATCAAACCGGACCGGTAAATTCAGCACTTCGGAAAACTGCTTCGTCTCAGTGATTAGGATCTCATTCTCAATCTTTCTTGTTATGGGGCCATCAGAACGAGTGCGGGCTTTTTCCCGAGAAAGAATGCGCCTGTGGGTAAAGATGTCGCCGAGAAGTTCTAATGCCACCCGAGTCCATCGATCGTTTGCCTCGATGTTCGTTTTCGGCGTGGTTGGTGGGATGCTTTTTGTGCCGGCGCGGACTTTAGTGAGGTAAGCATCTGCAAGCTTGTGATACAAACGCTTCCGCCCCAGCATCACAGGCCAAAAACTGCGTCCCTCTGCGATTTTGGCGACGAAATCGGCATCTCGGCCTGCTGTTTCTTGGAGCCACTCGCAACAACTCTGAGCAATTTCGAGCAGTTCCTCCAAGGCGCTTGGGTCATTTTTGGACATGCGTATCAAAAGCATGTGAATACCGCGCTGGAGAATTTCGGTAAGGAGACCCCGATCAATCGTTCGTGCGTTCTGATCGCCGATGCATGCCAGATGGCGGGAGATTGCATGCTGGGCTTGCCACAGAGTTGTCAGCGCATCTTTGTGCCCCTCCGTGGCTAGGCGGGCCGTGTTGCGCAGCACGTTGAACACTGCTTGCTTGTCAAATTCTTTGGTGTTTGGGGTTCTTCCGTTTTTCTTGTTCATATCGTTAAACCTCCGGTAACGCTCCTGCCGCTTTTTCCAGAGCTTCGCGGCCGACGTGCGTGTAGTGCGCGGACATTTGTTCGCTGTCGTGCCCGACAAGTTCCATGACGGCAGCTTCCGGGATGCCCGCATCTTTCATCAGCGAGACCGCTGTGTGCCGGATGCAATGGAAGGACAGACCACCCGTTCCGCTGCCAACACCACGTCCTACGCCCGCCTTGCTTGTTTTGCGATGCGCTTTCTTTTCCCGCAGGCCGGCTTGTGCGAGCAGGTCGGCGAACTGATTGGAAAGATGCCCGGTCTTCCCCTGTGCCGTCACTATGTCGTAAGCGCGTGAGTGGAGCGGCGCATCTGGGTGATCGCTTGTATGCAAATTTTCCAAATGCTTTCGCAATGGTTCCGCGATGGGGAGCGTGAGGGTCTTGTCAGTCTTTCTGGTCACGAGACGAATTTCCCCGCGCTGCAAATCCACGTTTGCCCAAGTGAGCATCGCCAGATCGCCAAGACGTTGGCCGGTGTAGAGCCCAAAACGGATGAGGCTGCGCCACTCGTCGTCCGCCAAAGCGAGAACTGCCTGCAATTGCGGAATAGAGAACGGGCGTCGTCGCTTCGTTGCGCTCTTCTTTGTAACGGCAACGAACTCGCACGGGTCATCAGTGATCAATTTTTCCCGGCGTGCTTCACGGAAAAGCATCCGCAGGCACTTCAAATCGTGATTCACGGTCTTCGGAGCGAGCGTCGTTGCCTCGTGATTGCGGAAGCGCACGATGTCATCGCTTGTGATTTCCGTAAGCTCAGCGTCGGCTTTCTCGCCGAGAAATTTCGTGAACTTCCCGACTGCGCCGCGGTAGAATGTGAGCGTTCCCGTTTTCACTTCTGGCATCTTCCGTGTGAACCAAGATTCAGCGAATGCGCGGAACGATTGAGAGGGGAGGGTGGTGCCCGTGATTTCCTTATGAAGCGCCGTGATCACATCGCGCACTTGGCGGGCGGTGCGCTTCTTGTTTGCGGCTTCCTCGTAGGATTCAGCGATCTTCTCCGCCTCCTTCCGCTTGGCTTCACGTGCGAGGATGCGGGTGCTTCGGTTGCGCCGTTTACCTTGCAGGTCATAAAACCTTGCGAACCAGAATTTCGATTTTGGGTGCTTCCAGACGAATGCCATGGGTAATACCTATAGTAAGACCTTCCGACATTGTCCACGTAATTCCGCTGATGTCCTCTACTCTGTAAGAACACGTCTCTGGACGCTCTTGGACACCCTCTGGCGAAACAGGGGTTCAACTCCCCTCGCCTCCACTTTTTGATCCAGCCTTAAAACGTCTGTAATGCGCCTAAATATAGTGGTTTGTGCATACGATGTCGTCTGCTTGTTTTTCAAAGAGAACGTATTTTGACCCGTTAAAAAGTGCATATTAGTGCATAAAAGTGCATACGCTACCGAGTGCGATTTGTATGCGCTCTTGGTAATCAGGGGGCGGGAGAACCGAAAACCATTCGTTTGCTGTTTTATCAGTCACATTTTTTTGTAGCTGTCGATCAACTCCTTTGGCGAGTTGCCCATTTCGGCAGCAAGTTGGTCGAGATTCGATTTGAGTTCGCGGATTCGGTAGCTGGCGTAACTGTGCCGAAATCCATCTGGAACACTTCGCACGCCAGCTTTTTTTCTCAGCGAGATCAGCTTCTTCGTATTGGCCTCACGGTGCCGCCAAATATCACCTTCCAGATGATTGAACGGCTCCAACCATTTTTTAGCAGCTTCGTTGATCGGTATGGAGCCGCCTTTCCGTTTTTGTGCAACAAGGAGACAAATAATTTTGAGCAACCATTGCAGATTTTGTTCTGCAAGGGTGGTGACGAGATCTTCTGTAAATGGCGTTTTTATCAAGTCGAAGGCGTGCGCCTACTACTCTGGGCGTAGACGTGGCGGTTCTTCGAGGATGTCCAACAATGCTTGTGCGCAGAAAACGCGGTCGCGTCGCGCATCGCCGACCTGCTTCACGATGCGCAGCCTGACAAGGCGACCTAGGGCTGTTGCCGCAGTGTTGTAGGCGACGCCGAGTTGCGCTTCCGCCTTGCGCATGGTGATGAATGGATTGGTGCCAAGCAGGTCGAGCAGTCGCAGCGCCACGCCTGATCCCGTGTGGCTCACGCGCTTCCTCCACTGATCGAGTTGCTGATTGATCCGTTCCGCACGGCTGAGAGCGTCTTCGCTCTGCCGCGCGACGCCATTGAAAAAATAGAGCAGCCAGTCTTCCCAAGCGCTACGTTCCGTGACCGCGCGCAAGTTTTCATAATAGTCACGGCGCGTCGCTTCAAAGAACGCGCTCAGGTAGAGCAGCGGCAGGGGCAGCACGCCGCGCTGCATGAGCAGCAGTGTGATTAGGAGACGACCGACGCGGCCATTGCCATCAAGGAACGGATGGATTGCCTCGAACTGGTAATGCATCAGTGCGGTCTGGACCAGTGGCGGCAGCGTTTCATCATGGAGGAATTTTTCCCATGCACCAAGGTAATCAAGCATCTCCTCGTGCGGCGGCGGCACGTAGGTCGCCTGCGTCAGTGTGGAGCCGGGTGGACCGATCCAATTCTGCGAGCGGCGCAGTTCGCCCGGTGTTGCGTGATCGCCGCGCACGCCGGTCATGAGTTTCTCGTGCAACTCGCGCACGAGTCGAATGGAGAGCGGTAGTGTCTTGAGCAGCGCGATGCCGTGTTCGAGCGCGAGCACGTAGTTGCCTACCTCGCGTAAATCTTCCGGGCTTCGCGCGAGCACCGCTCCGGCATCGGATGCGAGCAGTTCGCCGAGTGTGGATTGTGTCCCCTCGATACGGCTGGAAAACACCGCTTCACGTTGAACGAAAGGACGGATGAGTAGATGTGGATTCGGCAGCCGCCGGCCCTCACCAGCCAAGCGTCCGAGCAGTTGATCTGCGTCTGACAATGCACGCACGAGTTTGGGTGTCCAATTCAGTTTCGGTGGTAGCGGATCCGGGTGAAAAGCACGATAGCCCTTGAGCGTTTTGATCCATCGGCCTGAGGCAGTTGGTGCGTTGGCTGTGTGGCGTTTCACGGTGAAATAACTTTCTGCTCTATTTCAATTAGTAGCTTTGGATTGAAATAGCGGTTCCCCGTATTTCAGTCAACGTCTCCGTCTCCCAGTGCGCTATGAGTTGTCTGATACGCCGCGTGATGAAGATGAAATCTCAAAAACTCGCAAACGTGTGAGCATAAGGGTAGGGGACAGAGGCAACTCCTGACTAGTGACTTCCGACTCCGACGAAATTTTGGCCAACGGTAACGATGGCGTGCTACAGTCACGCGTTGCTGAACTCGCAGCGGAGTGTGCTCGGTTGCGACTGGAAAATGAGGAACTGCGGAGGCGTTTGGGTGTGGAGGCAGAGATAGTCGCGCCGATGCCCTGCGTTGTGCCAGACCCCACGCTTACGCACGGCACTGGCAGACTCACGAATGCATCACCTGCAGCCGAAAAGCTCTCGCTGTTCCGCCGGCTATTTCGCGGACGCGAGGACGTGTTTGCGATGCGGTGGATCGGGAAGGACGGGAAAGCGGGCTATTCGCCGACCGCATTGAAAGATTGGTCGCAGCTTGATGCGAAGGGGCGTCCAGCCCGGACGTTTCTGCCGCTGACGGACGAGGATGTTGTCGCACATCTTACGGGCCGGCAGACGATCGGTGTGTATCCGCTCCTGTGCGATGAGACTTGCTGGTTTCTCGCGGCGGATTTCGACAAGACAGGATGGCAGGACGACGCCCGCGCATTTCTCCGCGTGTGCAACGAATGGAATGTCGCTGCGGCGCTCGAACGCTCGCGCTCCGGGCGCGGCGGACATGTGTGGATGTTTTTCGCCGAGGCGATACCTGCGGTGCTCGCACGCAAACTTGGCGCGGCGGTGCTCACCCGTGCGATGGAGCGAAGGCATCAGGTCGGGCTTGATTCGTATGACCGCTTTTTCCTGAATCAGGACACGATGCCGAAGGGCGGCTTCGGAAACCTCATCGCGCTGCCGCTCCAACATGTGCAGCGGCAGGAGGGCAACAGCGTGTTCCTCGACGAAAACCTCACACCATTCGCCGACCAGTGGGCATTTCTCTCGGGGCTCCCGCTCGTGGCGCTGAAGAAAGTGCAAGCCATCGTCGGCGACGCGGAGCGTGCGGGCGATGTCGTCGGTCTGCGGTTGGCGCTCGCGGATGAAGACGAGGGCGAAGATCCGTGGCTGCGTCCGCCGTCGCGACGGAAACGCGAAGCGCCCATTACAGAACGGTTGCCGAAGGAAGTGTGCGTGGTGCGCGGAGACCTCGTGTATGTGGAAAAGGAAGGGCTGCCATCGGCGATGCTGAATCGGCTGCTGCGTCTGGCGGCGTTCCAAAATCCCGAGTTCTACCGTGCGCAGGCGATGCGGCTCTCGACATTCGGAAAGCCACGCGTGATCCGGTGCGGTGAGGAACTGGGGCGGCACATCGGCCTTCCGCGCGGATGCTTCACCGAGGCGGTTCAGCTTTTGAAAAGCCACGGCATCACTCTGCGCGTGCAGGATGAGCGCTTCGGCGGGCGCGCACTCGATGTGCGTTTTCACGGCGAACTGCGCACCGAGCAGATCGCAGCGACGGAGGCGCTGCTCGCACACGACGATGGGGTGCTCGCGGCAACGACCGCATTTGGCAAGACAGTCATCGCCGCACACTGCATTGCGCGGCGTGGCGTGAATACGCTCGTGCTCGTGCATCGGCGACAGTTGCTCGACCAGTGGCGGGAGCGGCTCGCAGTTTTTCTCGGGATCGATGTGAAGGAGATCGGCGTGATCGCAGGCGGGAAGAAATCGCCGACCGGCACCGTGGACGTCGCCTTGCTGCAAAGCCTCAACCGAAAAGGTGTCGTGCCCGATTTTGTCGGCGAATACGGTCATGTCGTCGTTGACGAATGCCATCACCTGTCGGCGTTCAGCTTCGAGACGGTCCTCCGGCGGGTGAAGGCACGATTCGTCCTCGGCCTCACCGCCACGCCCATCCGAAAGGACGGACATCATCCGACCATCTTCATGCAGTGCGGGCCGGTGCGATTCCGCGTTGATGCGCGGAAGCACGCGGCAACGCGGCCTTTCGATCATGTCGTCATTCCATGTCCGACGTGTTTTCAAACTCCACCCGGCGTCGAACTGCCCATCCAACAACTCTACGCCGAACTCATCTCCAACGAACGCCGCAATGCGCAGATCATCCGCGATGTGCTCGCAGCCGTCGCCGAAGGCCGCTCGCCACTTGTGCTCACCGAGCGAAAATCGCACGCAGACTCACTCGCCTCCGGGCTGCACGGAAAGGTCGCGCACGTCGTCGTGCTCCAAGGAGGCCAAGACGCGAAAGCCCGCGCTGCCGTTGCGAATGCACTCGCTGCAATCCCACACGATGCACCACGCGTGATCATCGCGACTGGCCGTTACATTGGCGAGGGCTTCGACGACAGTCGGCTCGATACGCTCTTTCTCGCGCTGCCGATCTCGTGGCGCGGAACGCTCCAGCAATACATCGGGCGACTTCACCGACTCCACGATGGCAAGACCGAGGTGCGAGTCCACGACTACATAGATGGTGCCGTGCCCATGCTCTCGCGGATGTTCGACAAGCGCCGCCGCGGCTACGAGGCCGTCGGTTACACGATCCGTGACGACAGCTCGCCCACTCTCGCTCCTATGCCGAAGATTTGAGGGCACAAAAGCGAGTCACGTTATTTATAAGCGAACCGTTGCAGTGAGCCACCACGTTGCAGGACTTCATTTCATCGCGCATCACGATGCTCTCGAAGAGTGTCTCGATCAGAGCACATCCATCGTCAAATTCCGTGTGACAATTTGTGACAAAACTCGGCCCTCGTGGACATTTCTGTTTTTGCGCAAAAGTCATTTCCCTCTGATGGATGACGTCACGCAGCGTGGTTCAATGGGCTTCGCACAGGTTCAACTCCACTCGCCTCCACTCCCTTGAACATCAAGGATTTAAGTTTAAGAATATGTCAAACGTAGAGGAAAACGTAGAGTGATTCTATCTATTTCCATCGTCGTCCGTCGGCGTGCGGGGCAACGAAAAAATAGGGTGGGGGACAAGGCAATGTATAAGGCATTGCACATCCTTTCCCGCCCTCCAAAATCACGGATGCTGAAGCACGGCGACTTTTCTCCACAGGACGATCACCGCAACGATCAACCCGATCGTGATGGCCGGCCAGATGACGCAGAATATCCAGACGTTGATCGCGTTGTAGGTCGTGCCGAGTTTGCGGGCGGCCCATTCGAGGAGAGCCACGCATTGGCTGAAGATGAAGTCGATCATTGGCTCTCCCAGCAGTGGTGCGGTGCAGTTTGTGACGTGATGTGAAGGTTGCCGAGAATATGCATTCGCGCCCGCCGCACCGGGGACGGTCAGAACGGAGACGGGCGTCGGGGAGTGAGGGGGTCTGTTTCTGCTACCCCCACTGCTCCGGGTCTGAGTTTTTACGATATGTTTTCGAGCGAAATCGCCCACGTCTTGTGGACGCCCGAGGTATTCCGAAAATTTTCGCCACCTGCCAAGGCCGCGACGCAGAACTCCACAC
Organism: Chthoniobacteraceae bacterium; assembly: GCA_947476045.1. Classification (GTDB taxonomy): domain Bacteria; phylum Verrucomicrobiota; class Verrucomicrobiia; order Chthoniobacterales; family Chthoniobacteraceae; genus SXWH01. The sequence goes on along the minus strand of CANJNZ010000003.1, from coordinate 29,855 downwards.
ACGCGCCTGCTCGGCACCAATTCGCGATACGCTCCTTGCCGCGGGCTTCCATTTAGCGGATAATCTCGACACAATAATCGCTCTCAAGCCCAATGCATCCAAGAGAGCCGCTCGGGCGTATAATCTGATAATCAAACCGATCCATGACTGTTCCTAGCTCATCCCAAAACAGGCAGCACAGAAAACCGCATTTCCTCATACAAGTTTTTTGTCTGCTAACTTCACTGTTTTTCAGCACTTCAATCGTGGGCTGCGCGACGAAAGCGACGCCTCAAGCCAAGCCGCTACGGACGGTGGCACATGTGGATATCAAGCGCTACGTCGGCGACTGGCGAGTGATTGCAAACATCCCCTATTTTGCAGAAAAAGACTGTGTGGACTCCGTGGAAAGTTATGGACTGAGGGCCGATGGGCGGATGGATAACTGGTTCGTATTCCGCAAGGGCTCATTTGATGCGCCACAGAAGAAATTCACCGCGCTGGCGTGGGTGTATGATACGAAAACGAACGCGGAATGGCGGGTCAGATTTTTCGGCCTAGTGACGGTTCCTTATCTAATTCTCGAACTCGATCCGCAGTATCGCTGGACGGTCGTGGGGCATCCCTCGCGGAACTATGGATGGATTATGGCGAGGGAAAAAACGCTACCTGATGCAACATATCGCCAGCTAATCAAACGGCTCGCTGCGCAGGGATATGACACCAGCCGCTTCGTGAAGGTGCCGCAGATTCCTCCGAAAGCGCCCACTGCTCACAAAACGTAACCAAAAACACCTTACAAACGCTTTGCGAAAACAACGGTTTCAGATAGCCTCTCGAGTGCTTTTACTTTGAACACTTTGAACCGCAAAAAACCATCTTCAATTGCCAGTTGGTTTGCTTCGAGTCTCGCTTTGATCCGTCGCTGGTTCGATTCGGACTACTTCCCTGGCGGCCCTGGCGCCGCACGCGCAATGCCGGATCGTTTTGAATGGCAGAGAGCACTGCCGTTTGTCTTCCTGCATGTGGGCTGCCTGCTTGTGCTTGCCGTCGGCTGGAGTTGGACGGCGTTCATGGTCGCGGCGGCTCTCTACTTTGTGCGGATGTTTGCAATCACCGCGTTTTACCATCGCTACTTTGCGCATAAGGCGTTTCGCACCAGCCGCGCGGTGCAGTTCCTCTTCGCGGTGCTGGGCAACACGGCAGTGCAGCGCGGGGCCTTGTGGTGGGCGTCGGTTCACAGGCACCACCATAAACATTCCGATCAAGAGGAAGACGCGCACTCCCCCGGGCTGCGCGGCTTTTGGTGGGCGCACATCGGCTGGATGACGACGAGCAAAAACTTCCCCACCGATTACCGGAGCGTGAACGATCTCGCAAAGTATCCCGAGCTGGTTTTCTTGAATCGCTTCGATCTCGTGGTGCCGGTGATATTCGCAGTGCTGCTATATGGTTTCGGATTCTTGCTCGAAACTTTCTGCCCGCAACTCGGCACATCCGGCCCACAGATTTTTGTGTGGGGATTTTTTGTCAGCACGGTTGTGCTGCTTCACGCGACTCTCTGCGTGAATTCGCTGGCCCATGTTTTTGGCAGCAAGCGCTTCGAGACATCCGACGACAGCAGGAACAGCTTCCTGCTTGCGCTCGTGACGCTCGGCGAAGGCTGGCACAATAATCACCATCGCTACATGAGCACGGCACGACAGGGATTTTACTGGTGGGAAATAGACGTGAGCTACTACCTGCTCAAACTCCTCGCCCAACTCGGTCTTATTTGGGATCTGAAACCCGTCCCCGCGAGCATTTACGCGGAAGCACAGGATGCGGCAAAAAAAATCCCCGGCGCGTGAAAACCCTTGCCATCATCGGCACAGGAATCGCCGGCCTCGGTTGCGCGCATTTTCTCCACGAGCACTACGACATCACGCTCTTCGAGCAAAACGATTATGTTGGCGGACATACGAACACGATCACTGTGGACGAAGCGGGCCGCGCCGTGCCTATTGATACCGGCTTCATGGTGTTCAACCATGTGACCTACCCGAATCTCACGCGGCTCTTTCGCGAACTCGATGTAGCGACAAAACCTACCGAGATGTCCTTCAGCGTGCAGCACATGCCGAGTGGACTCGAATACAACGGCGGCAGCCTCAATTTGCTTTTTGGTCAGCGGCGCAACCTCTTGAACCTGCGTCACTGGCGGATGCTGATGCAAATTAACCGCTTCAACAGCGAAGCCATCGCCGCACTCGACGATCCAAAATTCGCAGAAATGAACCTGCGCGATTACGTCGCCGCACGAGACTACGGCGGTGATTTCCTCGAACGCTACCTTGTCCCCATGAGCAGCGCCGTGTGGAGCACACCGCCGGAGACGATGCTTGAGTTTCCCGCCGTGACGCTACTGCGCTTCTGGCACAACCACGGCTTTCTAGGACTTCACACACAGCACCAATGGTTCACCGTGACGGGAGGGGCAAAATCCTATGTGGAAAAAATCACCGCGCCGTTTCGTGACCGGGTGCTGCTAAAACAAAAAGCCGTCCGGGTAGAGCGGGCGTCGGGGAAGGCGAAAGTTTTCGCGACAGATGGAGCCGCGAGGGAGTTCGATAAAATCATCCTCGCCTGCCACGCCGATCAAGCCCTCGCGCTGCTCACAGATTCCACCGATGAGGAGAAGAGACTGCTCAACAATTTTAAATACCAGCCGAACACCGCAACGCTGCACACCGATACTTCATTCATGCCGCGCACCCGCCGCTGCTGGGCATCGTGGAACTACCGCATCGCCGACGACGGCGCGCCGAGCACGCATTATTGGATGAATCGCCTGCAGGGTGTTTCCAACCGTGCTGACTACTTCGTCTCACTAAACTGCCACGATAGCATCGCGCCCGAACGTGTGCTGCGCCGCATCGAATATGAGCATCCTCTTTTCAATCTCCCCGCCATCGCCGCCCAGCGCGAACTGCCGAAGCTCAATCGCATCGCGCCCGACCAGACCACCTACTACGCCGGGGCGTGGTTCAAATATGGCTTCCACGAAGACGGCTTCACCAGCGCACTGGAATGTGCCCGCGCAGTCACCGGCGAGCCGATATGGTCATGAATTCCTGCCTCTACGAGTGCTCCGTCATGCACCATCGGCTGGAGCCGAAGGAGCACCATTTCTGCTACCGCATCTTCATGTTCGCGCTCGATCTCGATGAAGTGCCAACGCTCGCGAAGCGGCTCCCATTTTTCAGCCTCAACCGCTGGAACCTCTACACATTCCGCGACCGCGATCATCTCACGCTCGCAGGCGGCGAAAAAAAATCCGCGAAGGAAAACCTCGTCGCCTATCTTGCGGAGAACGGCATCCAGTTCCCCGCAGACGGGCGTATTCTGCTTGTGACTTTACCTCGCGTGCTCGGCTACATTTTCAATCCCGTGTCGTTCTACTTTTGCTCGGATGCAGTTGGAACTCCGCTCTGCGCCGTCGTGGAAGTCGGCAATACCTTCCGCGAGATGAAGCCCTACCTCCTCCGTGAGCGCGGCAGCGAGGGAAACTTTAGGCTCATCACACCGAAACACTTTTACGTCTCGCCGTTCTCCGCGCTCGATCTCGCTTTCGATTTCAAACTTCGCATCCCCGGCGAGACGCTCGACATCCACATTGACGACCGCGCGGGCGAGCGCCGCGTGCTGCTGAGCGCGCTTACCGGAAAGCGCGCACCACTCACCACTGCGCGCCTGCTGTGGTTCACGCTGAAATATCCGCTCATCACGTTGAAGGTCATCTTTTTCATCCACTGGCACGCCTTCCGGCTGTGGCTGAAAAAAATACCTTTCCATCGCAAGTCCGCAAATCCTGAACTCCAGCGCGATGTGCTTCGTCCGCACGTTTCCATCGCAGCTAAGAAACCATGAACGAAAGCCTCGCATCTTCGGCTGAAATTTCCAGCAGCGCACGCCCGGCACTCTACCAGCGCCTCGTTCTCGACGCGCTCCGCAAGATGACTGCGGGCTGTCTAAGCATCGAACTGCCCGGCGGCGGAGCGCATACCATCGGCACGCCCGGCGCGGAAATTAGTGCCGTCATCAAGGTTCGCGACGCGGCCTTTTTCAAACGCTGCGTGCTCTATGGCGATGTTGGATTTGGCGAAAGCTATGTGGATGGAGAATGGGACACGAATTCGATTGAGCGCGTCATCGCATGGGCGATTCTGAATGTCGAAAAATCCCCGGCGATGTCCGGCTCCAAGTCCCGCGCATTCGCGCTGAACGTGCTCAAATTTTACAACCGCGCGCTGCATCTTCTCCGCCCGAACAGCCTTCGCACCGCACGGCAAAACATCTCGGAGCACTACGACCTCGGAAACGAATTTTACCGCCTGTGGCTCGACCCAACGATGACTTACTCCAGCGCGTTTTTCACCTCGCCGGAGCAATCGCTCGAATCCGCGCAGACTGCAAAATACGACGCGCTCTGTCGCAAGCTTCGCCTACTGCCAACGGATCACGTTCTGGAAATCGGAAGCGGCTGGGGCGGCTTTGCCTGCCACGCGGTGCACAACTACGGCTGCCGCGTGACCACTGTCACAATTTCCGCCGAGCAGTTCAAATACGCGCAGGAACGTTTTCAGCGCGAGGGGGTGGCCGACCGCGTGGACATCCGACTCGAAGACTATCGCAATATCACCGGCAAGTTCGATAAGGTCGCCTCCATCGAAATGATGGAGGCACTCGGCGACCGCTATCTCGAAATCTACTTCGCAAAAATCCACGAACTCCTGAAGCCTGATGGCCTTGTTGGGCTGCAATACATCACAGTGCCAGACACGCGTCATGCCGAGCTGAAGCGGGACGTGGACTGGATTCAAAAACACATTTTTCCCGGCTCGCTGCTGCTCAGCATTGGCCGCGTGAATCAGGCGCTCAACCGCACCGGCGATCTCTTTTTACACCACCTTGAAGATATCGGCCTGAGCTACGCGCGCACGCTTCGTATGTGGTTCGAAACATTCAACGCCCGCGCTGCCGAAGTCCGCGCGCTCGGATTCGATGACCGCTTCATCCGCAAATGGAACTACTACCTCCAATACTGCGAGGCCGCCTTTTCGATGCGCAACATCAGCGTCGTGCAGGCCATTTACACGCGCCCCAATAACCCACGCCTTCGCACCTTCGTATGATCTGGTTTCTCCGCATCGCTTTCATTCTTGTCCTGATCTCCATGCTCGCCGTCACGTCGTGGGCAAGCAACATCGTCGCGCTGTGGAATACCCCACGTGCTGTCGCCACGCACCCCTGGTTCATCGCCACGCTGTTCGATACCTACTTTGCCTTCCTGACTTTCTACGCATGGGTCGCATACAAGGAGACCAGCAAAGCGGCACGTGTCGTGTGGCTCATCGCGATCCTGCTGCTAGGAAATATCGCCATGGCGATCTACATGCTGAATCAGCTCTTCCGCCTGCCGGCAAACGCCAGCATGGAACAATTGCTCCTGCGGAAAAAATGAGCGCCCAAATCACAGAGCAAATTGTCCCCGCAGTTCGCGAGTCCTTTTGGAAAAGGCGCGTCGTTGCGCCAATTCTTTTGCAACTCAAGCAGGGCGTGACGCCCGAAAAACTCGCGCTCACCGTCGCGCTTGGTTTTGCCCTTGGGATATTTCCGCTTCTCGGATCCTGCACGCTGCTTTGCGGGATTGCAGCCATCGTGCTCCGGCTTAATCAGCCCGTGATTCAACTGGTGAACTACCTCGCCTACCCCGTGCAACTCGCACTCATCATCCCCATCTACCGTGCGGGCGGGATGCTCTTTGGAGCTGCGCCGGTTCCGCTTTCAATCCCGCTGATTTTTGAGCGTTTTCGCGCGGACTTCTGGCAGTTTCTTCGCGATTTCGGGATGATTGCCGTGCAAGGAATCGCAGTCTGGTGCATCCTGGCACCGTTCATCATCGTCGCACTTTACTTCGCCACGCGCCCACTCCTCCGCCGAATCGCCCGGCGCACTGTTTAGAACATGATCCCACTTCTCGGTATCGGACTTCTCATCGCAGTCGCATATTTCAGCCTCACATGGGCGATCAGTGTGCGTGTAAAAAATTACGGCTTCCTCGACGTGGCGTGGTCCTACGGAGTCGCAATTCTCGCACCGCTTTACGCACTCAACTCGCCGGGAGCCGCTTGGCACAAATGGCCTATCGTCATCGTAGGTATGATGTGGAGCCTTCGGCTGGGCACTTACATTTTTATCCGCGTCGTGCGGCATCATCCAGTCGAGGACGTGCGTTACGAGACGCTCCGAAAACGCTGGCCTGGCACCGGAATGTTTTATCTCTTTTTTCAAATGCAGGCGGTGCTCGTCGCGATTTTCTCCCTGCCCTTCCTGATTGTGAGCTTCAATACAGCGGCCCAACTCAGCGCGTTGGAGATTACCGGGCTAGCCCTCGCCATTCTTTCGCTCGGCGGCGAGGCGCTCGCAGATTGGCAGATCAAGCAATTCAAAGCCGACCCGGCCAATCGCGGCAAAGTCTGTCAGGCTGGCCTCTGGCGCAACTCGCGGCATCCAAATTACTTTTTTGAATCGCTCATTTGGTGGGCGTTTTTTCTCGTCGCGCTTGGCTCGCTCCACGGCTGGGTCACCATCCTCTGTCCGCTGCTCATGCTTTACTTTCTATGGAAAGTGACCGGCATCCCGCTCACCGAGGAGCACGCGGTGCGCAGCAAGGGCGACGCATACCGCGAATATCAACGCACCACGAGCGCGTTCGTCCCCTGGTTCCGCAAATCTTCCAAACCATGATCTCTCTCGACAGCCTGCTCGAATCCAACCTCATCCCCGACCCGCTCATCCGCGTTGGCATCCGCCGCCTGCTTGCCGGGACAATCCGTGAGCACCTGCGGGAAAATATCGAAGACCAGCGCGCCGCGCTTCTCGCGCATATCGCCGGGCTGAAGCAAAGCCCCATCGCCATCCAAACGCGCGACGCCAACACCCAGCACTACGAAGTGCCCACGCGCTTCTACCAGCTCTGCCTCGGCAAACGGCTGAAATACAGCTCCGGCCTTTGGACCGACGACGTCACTACGCTCGACGCCGCCGAGGAAAAAATGCTCACCCTCACCTGCGAGCGCGCCGAACTCGCCGACGGCCTGCGCATCCTAGAACTCGGCTGCGGCTGGGGCTCGCTCTCGCTTTGGATGGCAGAAAAATACCCCAACGCGCAAATCACCGTCGTTTCCAATTCCCGGACGCAAAAGGAGCATATTGATGCTGCTGCCACCCAGCGTGGTTTCAAGAATCTCACCGTCATCACCTGCGATATGAACGTCTTCGACATCACCACGGAGTTCGACCGTGTCGTGAGCGTCGAGATGTTCGAGCACATGAAAAACTACCAGCTCCTGCTCGCAAAAGTCGCCCGCTGGCTTGCTACCGGCGGCAAGCTCTTCGTCCACATTTTCACGCATCGCCGCTTTGCCTATCACTACGAGGACAAAGGTGCCGACGACTGGATGACCCGCTACTTTTTCGCCGGCGGACAGATGCCTTCCGACGACCTGCTGCTCTACTTTCAGGACGATCTTCGCATTGAGCAGCACTGGTGTGTAAGCGGCACCCACTACCAGAAAACTGCCGAGGCATGGCTCGCCAATATGGACGCCAACCGCGCCGAAATCTGGCCGCTTTTCGAGCAAACTTACGGCGCCGACAACGCCAAACGCTGGTGGGCTTACTGGCGCGTATTCTTTATGGCGTGCGCAGAACTATGGGGCTATCGCCACGGCAACGAGTGGCACGTCTCGCACTACCGCTTTCGCAAGCCGTAGTGAGTGGGCGGCATCGGGTGATCCGCCGACTGCAAGGAAATTGCTTTCGCGCCCGCCGAACCGGAAGCGGTCAGAACGCGGCGGGCAGCGGGTGACGAGGGGGAAAGTGAATCGCGCTCTGGATCAGCGCGACGTGATCGAATCCAGGAACCGACCGACCGACCAGTCTGCGAGCTGGCCTCCCGGACCGTTGAAAACGTAGTCAAACCCATGAGTGGCCCAAGGAATCCGCAGAAACGCATGTCGCACGTGAATGCCGAGCAAACGGTCTGCGTATCGCTCGCTCTGGCGCACCCATACGAGTTCGTCCGTTTCGCCATGCAACAGCAAGGTGGGCGGAGTGCGGGAGTTGGCGAGCGCGTATGCAGAAGCGGTGTCGTAGCTGGACGCGAATTGAGCCGGCATGCCGCCGAGGAATTGGCGGAGAAGCTTGTCGGAATCGAGGATGTCGGAAGGGTCCGCGTATTTCGCCGCGTAGTGCATATCGGCAGGGCCGTAGAACATGATGCATCCGACGATTTCAGGATGCTCGCTGGCAGCGGCCACGGCTCCGGCAATCTGCGCCCCCGCCGAGCGACCCATGAGGACGAATCGCTCCGAATCGATGCCCAACTCCGCACTGCGCGCCCGGAGATACGCCACCGCAGAAAGCACGTCATCCTTCTGTGCAGGCCATTTCCATCGTGGCGCAAGCCGGTAGTCCATGGAAGCCACGGCGTAACCCCGTTGAGCAAGATGCCGGTTCATTTCCGCGAAGCCTCCGCGGTCACAAGTGTCCCAACCACCGCCGGGAATGACCACGACACAGGGAGCGTCCCTACGATCTTGCGCGGGGAAAAAATCCATCTTCAGCGGGCCATCGTCGTTCATAGCAAAATCAAACGTCTGGACGCCAACGGCGGTGGGCGTTCTGAAGCTCCAAAGACGCCGAATGGAAAAAGGGCTGCCATTCCTGTCTGTAGGAGCGGGGAATTCGGCATCAATGATCGTCGCAGCCGTCGACGCATAACACGCGGCGCGCACGCTGCTCGACAGGAACAAAGCAGCAGCCAGAACCGCGATGGCAGTGGTGATGATGTCGAGTCGAGAGCGCAATCGGCTGCCAGCGATGACCGACAGCGGTGCAATGACCATCCAATGGCCAAGCTCGGTCGCGACAAGTTTTAGCTGCCAGACGAAAACGTGCGGTGCTGGTAGAAATGCCAACGATGCGAAGCAAAGAAGCAAGCAGGCGATAACGATACGGGCTGTCTTCATCATCGTCTTAGTTTCATCCACGCATCACTATCGGATGAAGCGAGGCGATGGAAGGCATTCAACACTCCGCATATCTCCGCATATCTCCGCAGGTCGCTGCACGTAGCGGCCCGCTCATTGCCTGGCTCCTTCTCGCCCCGAGCACATCCCACAAACGCCTCAACTACGCGATTACGGAGAACTAGTCCGTCGCGGCTGAAGGTTCGCTTCACGGCTACGGAAGTCGACCTACTTCATCTCCTTCAGCACCCGCAGCACATCGGCGGCTTGTTGGGAAGTGGACGCCTTCTTATCGCGCCAGATCACATTTCCATCCTTGATCAAATACGCCTGACGCGATGCAAAACCGAGAAGACTGCCCACACCAAACGCTTTGACCACCTTGCCGTCGGGATCGGCCAGCAGGGTAAAGGGTAGCTTGTTCTTCTCCCGGAATTTTTTCTGTGCCTCCACCTTGTCCATGCTGACGCCGATGGCCTGCACGCCCCGCTGCGCGAGTTCCTCGTAGGCATCACGCAGGCTGCATGCCTGGCTCGTGCAGCCCGGAGTGCTGGCTTTAGGGTAAAAATACACAAGCGTGATACCCTTCTTGTAAACTTCCTCCAGATTCACGGTGTTGCCGTCCTGATCCTTCGCCTCGATGCGTGGCGCGGGATAGGGTTTCATCCGCTCGCCGTCTCCGGCGCTGGCGAATATTTGTGAAAGGAAGCCCATGGCGGTGATAAGGAAGAATCGTGTCATTGGAAGCGAGTGCTATTCGCGTGTCGGTGAGTGGAGGATTCAAAAAAGCAGCTCGCTCACGAACGGTCTATAGTTCGGATTTGCCAGTCGAACTGCAAGGAATTTGCTTTCGCGCCCGCCGCACCGGAAACGGTCGGAACGCGGACGGGCGTCGGGGAGTGAGGGGGTCTGGGGGGAGCGAGGGGTCGAGAAAGGATAAAGCAGGCTTCCGGTGCTGTTCCGAGAGCATTTCCGGGGTTGAGGCGCGGTTGTGGCGGGATTCATACGCTCAGGCGTTGTTCGCGAGCATGATGACCCGCTCCGCTTTGCCAAGCATTTTACTGACAGCGGTTTTTTCTGGCGCGGTGCTCTCCGTGGCCTCAGTCGGAGTCGAGGACGAGGATGGAACCGTCTTCGCGGGGTATCTCGACCGGCTTGCCGGAGTCGGGGCGCTGGTCGAACAAGTCGAATCTCGGCTCCGCATCGTCGTCTGGAATCCATTCGCGGATGCCCTGGCAAAGGAGTCCCAAGCTTTCACAACGTGAAATGACGCCCTGAAGTGCGTTATATGGAGTTGAGCAGCGGACCCTCGTTCGCCCGCTCGTAAGCGCCGCGGATTTCTTCCGATCGGCGCCCACAAAACCATCAGCCCAAAGGAGGCAACCACCGTCATGTTCAACATCATCACCATCATTCGCACCGTCCTGCTCTGGACCATCTTGGGCACAGTGATCTGGGCCATCGCGCCGATCATCCAGAAGCTCATCGAGGCCGCACAGCACGTGCACCACTTTTTCCAGTAACGTGGAAATCGAACAACCACAGGAAATATACCGCATGTCGCAATCGCTCTATTACAGCCCCCGCATCGAACGTCCGCTCATCACGGCGCTCTACCATGCCGCTAAAGCCCGTCGCATACCGATGACGCGACTTGCGTCGTCACTGGTGCGTGAAGGTCTGCAACGGCTCGGAGAATCCGCGAATAGCGAATCCCGGTTCGTGCGCGAAGAACCGCAGACACCACGGCAGCCGGAACAAAAATAATCCGCCTGCAAAATCACATCACCAACGCCTATTGCCGCATGGACACACTGGCGATGGTGCGGCTCTGGGAGTTTTTCACGGGGCGATAGCCGCTGCAAGAGGGTGTAACTCCGATGGCGGCACATACACGAGATGTGACAATTGCCATTTTGCTTCTTGGTTTGTTTAACCTTTCGCTCGCGCCGCGAATCTCAACTATTCTTACCGCCCCGAACGAAGTGGAGAATGAACACCACGAGTGCGATGATGAGCAGGATATGGATAAGCCCGCCGGCGACATGAAACGCGAATCCACCGCCCCAAAAGAGCAGCAGAAGAATGGCAATAATAAGTAGCATACCCATGAATCGCATCTCGCATGGCTCCTAGTCGTATGATTCGTGATTGCACATCAAATGCGGCTATAGAATTACCGGAAATGCTCTAGCGTCTTGCACGCACGTGCCGGTGGCCGACCTAGACTTCCTCCAGCATGAGTTTCGCATCGCCGAAGGTCTTCGGGCGCACTTCCATCTTGTCCATCATCGACATGAACAGGCGGCAGAGCTGGCGGTCGGGCTTGTCCTTGTAGTCGAGCGCACGTCCGCCTTTGAGCCGGCCACCGGCGCCGCCGAGGACGATGACGGGGAGCTGGTCGTTGTCGTGCTTCGCACCCGCCATCATGCTGGAGCAGTGCATGAGCATGGTGTTGTCGAGCAGCGTGCGCGGGCCTTCCTGAATGGCGTCAAGCTTGCGGGCAATGTAGGCGAGCTGCTCCATGAAGAGCTGGTTCACTTTGAGATAGTCCTCGCCGTCGCTGTGGGAGAGCAGGTGATGGATCATGTAATCAATGCCGTGCCCGGCCTGCTGCACGCTGGGGAGATTGGGGAAGCGCAGGGCGCTGTGGTCGTTGTTGAGCTTCAGCGTGGTGATGCGCGTGGTGTCGGTCTGGAAGCCGAGCACGAGCAGGTCGCACATGATGCGCATGTGCTCGCCGATGTCCTGCGGGATACCGTCGGCGGGGCGCTGGATGTTCGGTTTGTCGAGCGTGGGCCGCCAGCCTTGCAGTTCGCCGCGCTTGCCAGCGTTCTCAATGCGCTTCTCCACATCGCGCACGCTGTCGAGATACTCGTCGAGCTTGCGCTGGTCGCTGGCGCCGATGCCTCGGCGCAAATCTTGCGCATCCGCGAGCACGGCATCCAGCACGCTCTTATCGGCGGGTGAGGCTTCGTCTTTGAAGAGACGATCAAACGCGAGCGCGGGGTAAAGCTCCAGCGGTGTCGGCGTCGTCGGCGAACTCCACGAGATGTGCGAGCTGTAGAGCATCGAGTAGTTCTTATGCACCGACGGATTCGACTTCTCGCAGGCCAGCACGAGGCTCGGCACCTTCGTGCTGCGCCCATACGTTTGCGCCAACATCTGATCAAAGCTCGTGCCCGAACGAATCTCGCCACCGCTGGCGATGGGCGCGCCGGAGAGCATGTTGCCCGTCTGCGACGAGTGAATGTTTCCTTTGCGCGCCTCCTCATGATATAGGCCGCGCACGAAGAGCAGCTTCTCTTTGAACTCGTTCAAAGGCGCGAGCACACGCCCGAGCTCCATCGCCTTGCCTTCGCCCTTAGCCCACCATTCCTTCGACTGGAAGCCATTGCCAGAAAACGTGACGGCGAGGCGGATCGGTGCCTCGCTGGCAGGCTTGTTCTTTTTCGGTTCATCGCCCCAGACATTGAATGACTCCAGCCAGGGCAGGGCCATGGTGACGCCAACTCCGCGCAAGAACGCGCGACGTGAATAGTGATGGGTGTTCATAGGTTGTGGTGAGTTAGTTATTGACGATGAAATCCCTGCCGCGCACTTCACGGAACTGCGGGCTGCGGACGATCAATTCGATGGCGGCGCCGACGCTGTGGCCATTGGCTTTGAGCTGAGTGAGCATGGAGGCGATGAGCGGCTTGTCGGATAGCTGCACACTGCGACCGAGGGCGTAGCCGAGTAGCTTGCGGCTGAACTGGCGGAGGAAGTCATCGCTGCGGGTGTTGACGAGGTAGGAGCGGAGGCCGTCGAGTCCTTCAATGGCCATGCCGCTGGGAAGACTGGTGCGCGTATCGATGGCCAGACCAGCGGCGTCTTTGCTGCGGGCGCGTCCGATGGCGTCGAACCCTTCCAGCGCGAAGCCAAAGGGATCGATGCGCTGATGACAGCCGGCGCACTTCGCATCGCTGCTGTGACGCTCGATCAACTGGCGCTCGGTGAGGCCTTGCGGGGCTTCCTCGGGCAGCACCGGCACACCTTTTGGCGGCCGCGGCAGCTTCTCGCCGAGCACCACTTCGCTGAGCCAGTTGCCGCGCAGAATCGGGCTAGTGCGCGAGGCTCCGCTCTGTTTCGCCAGCGTGCTCGCGAACCCGAGGATGCCGCCGCGTCCCTTTGCGCGAAGTCCATCGACGCGCTGCCATCCACTACCTTTCAAATCGAGCCCGTAGTGTTTGGCGAGCGGGCCATTCACGAACGTGTGGTCCGCATCGAGCAACGAAAGCACGGAGCCATTCTCTTGAAACAGATGCGTGAAGAACTGCACTGCCTCCTCCTGCATGTCGGCGCGCACGCTGAGGAAAGTCGGGAAATGGCGTTCGCTCTTTTCATCGAGCGTGGCGACATCGCGCACGTGCAGCCACTGGCAGCCGAACTCGGTGGCGAGACGGCGAATGCGCTCGTCCTTCAACATGCGCCTCGCTTGGGCGACGAGCACGTCGGGGTCGTGGAGCTTTCCTGCGGTGGCGAGCTGCGTGAGCTCGGCATCGGGCGCGGAGGACCATAGGAAATAGCTGAGGCGCGTGGCGATTTCCTGGTCGCTCACCGGCGCAGCCTTTGGCCCTGGTGCCGATTTCTCACCGCGATACAGGAACGCGGGAGCGACCAACACACGCGCAAGCATCATGCGCACGGCCATGGCGTGGGGAAGTTCCTGCTTGCGCAGCTTTTGATAAAGCGCGCGCAGATCGTCGCGCTCAGCATCGCTCAACGGGCGACGCCAGGCTTGCGTGGCGAAGTCGAGCGCGGCCTGCACTTGCTGCGGCTCCACCTCGACTTGCAGCTTCTTGAACGCCTCTGCGCCTTGCTTGATCGGCTCGCGCATTGGATCGAGCGCGACAACCAAGTCGGGCCTGTCCTGCGTGGCGAATTGATACAATTGCTCAAACACATCCACCTGCTTCAGCGGCAATTCGCTGACGAAACGCAGCTCATCCCAGAGTTGATCGAGTGCGCTGATTTGCGCATCGCTGAGCATCAACCGCTTCAATGGTTCGTCCTCACGATGGAACAGCGTGAGCGTGACGACTTCATCAACGGGCACGATCTTCGAGTAGCAGAGGGCGATGGGAAACAGTGCGCGGAAGTCGTCGAAGGCGGCTTCATCATGCAGTGCGCCGGGTGGCGTCACTGGCTCTTGCCAGCTCTTGGGGCCGTTTTTCTTGCCAATTTGCCCCACGCTCGCAAAGCGCCACAAGGACTTTTGCCACGGCTCAATATCAGCCACCGTGAGCGTTCCCGCGCGGAACTTTTCTCTCAGGCCGTCGAGCAGGGGAGAAGGTTTCGTGTCCGTTAAAGCAGCACGCAGCAATGCGAGGTATTTCGCGCTCAAACCTTCCGCCGGGCCTTTGCCTTGAAGGGCGGCGAGGTATTTCGCCAGCGGGAGACGACCTCCGCTGGTGCCCATGGCGAGCTGGATGCCTTGCTGCGTGGTTTGTGATTCCGAACCAGTCCCAGTGTAGCGATCATAGAAGGCGCGAATCTTCGCCAGCGTCTCGTCGGTCCAGTCACGCGATGACGTGCCAGCGGAAAACCGAATGCCTGTGGGTGTGAGCACCGCGTGGCTCGTGACATCCTTCGCGGCATCCAGATACTTCGTAAGCAACGCAGGCGACATCACAAGCGCCGCACCTGCATTGGTGAAGCCTTCGCCAGCCGCGCCATCGACGGGAAACTCCTTCGCCGGATCGAGCGACGGGACGCCGGTGAGATCACGAATCGTGTAAGTGTATTCCATGTTCGACAGACGCCGCAGCACCACCGGGCCGGGATCACCAGCGCTGGCGAGCGCGATGTCATCCAGCGTGCCCTGCATCCAATCCGTGAGCAGCTTCATCTGCTCAGGTGAAGGCATGGGCTTGCCCTTCGGCGGCATCTCCTTGTCGTGAATCTGATCCAGGGAGTGCTCCCACACCAACGGGTCGCCTTTCACGAGGGCAAGCGAGGTGAAGCGTTCCAGATCGAGATCGCCCTTCTGCTTCTCGGTCGAGTGGCAAGTGACGCAGAATTCTTTCAGCACAGGATGAATGGCTTGCTCGAAGACCTGCTTCTGTTCGGCACACGCATGGGCGGAGACAAGTCCGAGTCCGAGGATGAGCAGTTTCGTTTTCATTGCTCTGAGGAGGCTGGTTCGTGGTGGTTCAAGTTACTCTTACCAAACTACAGGATGAAATATCCCCCAGAGATTTTTTGCACGCGTTCACTTCAACCAGCGCGAAAGTTTTTCGCGGAGCGTCTGCCGGGCGCGGTAAAGGCGCGTCTCCACCGCCTTTGGCGTGCAGGTGAGGACCGCGGCAATGTCGGCGTGCGAGCGGTCTTCGAATTCGCTGAGGAGCACAATTGTCCGCTGGTCTTCCAGCAGTTCCGCAATGGTTGCACGCACGGCGGTCGCGCGTTCGCCCTGCGTCGGCACTTTCGTCTGGCGCGGGCGCGGCATCGGGCAGATGCGTGGCGAGTGTGCCGCCGTTTTCATCGGTCGGCGCATCGAGCGACACGGAAGGGTGGCGTTGCTGCCAGCGGTGTGAGTTGCGGGCCAGATTTCCAGCGATGGTGTAAAGCCAGGTGGCAAATTTACCCCGCGTGTCGTAACGGGCGCGGGCTTCATAGACGCGCACAAAAGTATCCTGCGCGAGGTCGAGCGCAGTGGCTTCATTGCCACAAAAGCGCATGAGGTAACTGGCGAGCGGCTTTTGCCAGCGGGCCATGAGTTCGTTGAGTGCAAGGTCGTCGCCGTCGCGTAGCCGCGCCATCGCCGCTGCATCCGCCTCGTGGGAATCGTTCATGTCTCAGCGGTGTCCACACATGTCATGCTTGGTGTGCTTTGAAAGGATGCGCTTGGAAACCACAGCCCGGTAGCGCACGGCCTGCTCCGGTGCCATTTGCGCGCCGATGGCAAAAGCCTGCCGGAGTGTCGCCACGTGGCAATCCGCCTGAGTTTGCAGCGCCTCGCGCACTGCCGCCTCCAACTCCGGTGTCATCGTCGTGCTTTTTTCCAGAAGCATCGTCAGACATTCGCCGGACTTGGCGATGCGGTTGCACATTTCCATGCAGTGTGGCTCGTAGTCGGCTTGCAGTTTTCCAACGGCGCGGGCCTGCTCGTCGTTCAGTTGGAATTCCGTGCACAGCCACGCCATGCCATCGGTGCTGCCGAGCATGCGGCGCGTCTCACGCGTGGCAAAATGATAGCAGGCAAAATATGCGGCAACCGCCACCGCTGCCAGCGCCAGCAGGATGAAGAGCGGTTTTTTCATCGCGTCGCGGCCAGCCGGGCATACGGGTCAATCGTAGCAACATGCCGCTCGATGAGTGACGCACGCGCACGCTCATTGGCGGCCGTCGCATGGATGGTTCCGATCGTCGCGCCACCACTGACTGCCAGAACGACTGCCAATGCTGCGAAAGCAGGACGCCGGAGTAACCCGGACAGCGGTTCAAAAAACTTTGCCCAGCCGTTTATCGCCGGGCCTTCACTGCGGGCCTGAATGCGCTGCCAGACTTCGGCACCGAAGCGCGGAGGCACTTCGATATCGGGCAGCGATGCCCGGAGCAATTCGCGGAGTTGAGGATCGTCTTTCATGGCATGAGACAAACTCAAGCCGGACGGGAGGTCGAGCGTCCCGTCCGGCTGATTTGCAAGTCTGACCGGCCACCTTACTTCTTGTGGCAGGAAGCGCCTTTATCCCCCGTGTGAGCATCGGTTTGGGCATCGCTGTGTGCGTGGGTCATGCAGCAGCCGCGCATAGGGGCCGCTTTCTCCTTGGAGTGACACGTCATGCCGGCGTCAGCCTTGGCTGCGACAGGTGCCGGAGCGGCGGTGTCGGCGGGCTGTTGGTCACCGGCGGCAAAGATGCTGGCGGCTCCGATAACGGCGGCAGTGGTGATGGCGAGGATGAGTTTGGTTTTCATTGTGTTTGTGTTTTTATGTTTTGGTTTGCTGTGCGGAGCGCTTTTGAAGTTCCCCGCATTTCCTCACACACCGCCCCGCGCAAAATCCCTCGGAAAAAATAAGGCTGCATTGAAACCGCGGTTCAGCCTGAATTGAAACATGCTGGGCGACTTTACACGCACTCTCATTGAGATAGGCCGCGAGTTGAACCGCCCGGTCATCTACCTGCACGGTCTGCAAACGCGCTTTGAACTGCCCGAGTGCGAAGCTTATTGCGACGCCTACCTCGAATTTCTGACGAAGCTGGTGCATCTGCGCGCCCTCTCCATCCCCGAGGAAACCCTGCGCAATCTCTGGCGCATCGAAAAGAAACTCCTGCTGCTGCTTCATGCCCATAGCAACGGTTCTCCGACATGGTGTCTGGACGCTTGCGGCGCGACAAGCCACCCCGAGCAGCGCCTGCTCCTCTCCAACTACGACATCGGCGTGGAAATCCCGTCAAAAACTCTTCAACTCGGGCTCAACTTCTCGGACAAACTGCCAGAGCTTTTCACCGGCAGGCAAATGGGCGAGGACGGACTGCGCGTGCTCCAAGATTACCTCCAGCTTTACACACGCATTCGCTCCGATGTTCGGACGGAACTCCCGCTCATCCGCGCCGCCAGCCGCAGGGGACGACAGCTTTGAGGGGTGAAAACCCCGGCATCTTCTCCTGCGCACGCAGTCACCAATTTCCAGCCATATCCAGCGACGACGCTCAACTTGCGCTGTGGCCGCTATGGTCGCGGAATCTCGATGGCAAAATGTAGGTGCCCACTCCCATCTCATTGCGCTGTGAATCAAAGATCTTCATTTCCTCCCGCCCGACGTGAGCGGGAGAAAATCGAGACCGCTGAACTTCGAGAAGCCCCGGTCAAACGAGACCAGCTTCAATCCGGCCACGCTCGCAAACGCCGCGAGATAGGCATCTGTCCAGAGATTCGGTGTCGTTGTGCAGCCGTCAACGAACGCCTTCAGGGTCGCATCCAGCCCGTCCGGTTCGTGGAGCAGCACCACCCGTTCGTCCGCCTCCAAAACTTCCAGCGCCTCCATTGCAGCCTTCGGCTGCAATACGTCCGGCCCCATCACCTGTGCCGTGCAAAGCAGGCGGAGCACACCAAGCCGCGTCAACCGGCAAAGCACCACGTCACCCGCACCCGTCGAGTCGAACCACTCCAATGCCTTGCCCCGATGCTGATGACGGCTCACCAACAGCGGAAAAACCACGTTCACATCCGTGAGAAATTTCACGGCAGTCGTTCACCCGCGCGTTCGAGTAGCGTTGCCATTGCATCATTTGACAGCGCCGGAATTGTGTTACCCTTGCGGATCGTCACCGGTGCTTTCGTCATGCGGCGCAGGGGCCGGGACCGGGATTTCTTCGTCAGCCCGAGCACGAGTCGCAGGCCCTCGCTTACGAGGTCTTTCATCTTCCGGTTTTCGTGCGCGGCTTGCACCTTGGCCTGCCGATACAGGGCATCTGGAATTTCGAGTGTCGTTTTCATCGGGGAAAATATGCCAGATTTATGGGTTTATGGCAATGACTCACACAAAGACACGAAGATTAGCCAAAGTAGCCGGGTAAAATATCTTCGGGAAATAAACGGTAGGACCACGGATGTCCGTGGTGGTGTGTAAAATGGAGGCATGAATGCAAAACACATCACCGTCACAGGCCCGTTCACCCATGAAAACCTCAGCATCTTTCTCCTGCGCGGCAGTGATACGCTGGACGGCAGTCGCTTCATTCCGCTTGATCAGGCATTGGAGCAGAAATTCGTCACCGTCCACGAGACCGGGACTGTCGGGCAACTGGAAGTCGAAAACCTGTCCGACTCGCTCGACCTCTACATTCAGGCGGGCGATGTGGTGAAGGGCGGACGTCAGGATCGCACGCTCGGCGTGGATTTCGTCCTGCCTGCAAAATCCGGTCGTGTGCCGATCCCGTCATTCTGCGTGGAGAGCGGTCGCTGGCACCGGCGTGCAGACGAGGATGCGGGTTCATTTTCCAGCGCGAAATCCTCCCTCAGCAATAAATCCCTCCGCATGGCCGCCAAGATGAGCAAGTGCCAAGGCGAAGTGTGGGCCAAGGTCGCCGAAGCGCAGGACAAATTGAGCGAGAGCCTGGACAAAAACATCAAGGCCTGCGCCTCACCGAGCAGCTATCTGCTTTCGGTCGAGGACGACGACCTGCTCAAGCGCAAGGACGCCTATCGCGCAGCGCTGGCAAAAATCATTGATGATGCGTCCGACGCCGTGGGCTACGCCTTCGCAATCAACGGCGAAATCAACACCGCCGACAGCTACGGCTCCGGCATTCTGTTTCGCAAACTCTGGAGCAAGCTGCTCGACGCCGCAGTGCTGGAAGCCATCTCCGAGTCCCGTCGCAACAGGAAAAAGAAAACAGCACCCGTCACGGCGGATTCAATTCACCAGTGGTTAGGGGAAGCCGACCTGAACCAGATCTTCGAACGAAATGAAGTCCCACCCCGCGTCCGCGTGGACACCCGGCGCAACGAAAATACCTTCGTATTCGACACCTGCGACCACGCATTCAACGACACCGTCTTGCACAAGAATCTCGTGATGAACTGACGGTGCTTGCAGTAGGCAGATCGACTTTCCAGTCTCTGCCGAAAGAGATCACATGGTCTCGCAGAAATCTCCGCAGCACCGCATCACTAAAGCCTCATGTTCTGGAACGCCCCATCGCAGAAGGATGCCAACAACATGACCAGTCTCCCGCAAGGCATCTACGAAGCGCTGCTCGATGAGGAACTAAACTCAATTCTGCAACGCCATCCGGAGTTGCGCTCGGTTTTTGGAAAGCTCGACCCGGAGGAAGCCTTCAAAAACGGAGACCCACTGCGCCCCTGCCTCCCGCCCTCGCGCGGTTCACTTTTTGGAAAGAAAGCACTGGCAGTGGAATGAACGTCCCTCTGCATCGCAGGAACGTTCCTGCATCCCGGAGGAACGTGCTGCCATCTCGGAAAGAAACCATTTTTCACAGCAACCCATCAACTTGACCCGGCAACTTTCCTACGCCTTCCGGTGGCCATACCTTTTCTCGGAAGGACGATACCTTTCTGTCCGGTGGCCATACCTTTTCTCGGAAGGACGATACCTTTCTGTCCGGTAGCCATCCCTTTTCAAAAGTGGAGGTCCTCTTTTCTCGCGGGAGGAATCCCTTTTCAAAAGTGGAAGTTCCCTTTGCTCGCGGGAGCAATCCTTTTTCAAAAGTGGAAGTCCTCATTTTTCGTGGGAGGAATCCCTTTTCAAAAGTGGAGGTCCTCTTTGCTCACGGGAGGAATCCCTTTTCAAAAGTGGAAGTTCCCTTTTCTCGCGGGAGGCATCCCTTTTCAAAAGTGGAAGTTCCCTTTTCTCGCGGGAGGCATCCCTTTTCAAAAGTGGAAGTTCCCTTTTCTCGCGGGAGGCATCCCTTTTCAAAAGTGGAAGTCCTCTTTGCTCGCGGGAGCTATCCCTTTTCAAAAGTGGAGGTTCTCTTTTCTCACGGGAGGCATCCCTTTTCAAAAGTGGAGGTTCTCTTTTCTCACGGGAGGCATCCCTTTTCAAAAGTGGAGGTCCTCTTTTCTCGCGGGAGGAATCCCTTTTCAAAAGTGGAAGCTCCCTTTGCTCACGGGAGGCATCCCTTTTCAAAAGTGGAAGCTCCCTTTGCTCACGGGGGGAATCCCTTTTCAAAAGTGGAGTTCCTCTTTTCTCGCGTGAGGCATCCCTTTTCGCGCGGGGAAGCTCCCATTCCCTCTGGAAACGCTGCCTTTACCGCCAGCGCGAGACCCATCCCCGGCAGCGGGCCACCGCGCAGTTGATTCTCCGCGACACCCTCAAGGTGACGGGCTCCGATGACATGTCTCCGCCGGTCGCCGGTATCTTTTACGTTCATGCTGCTGATCCCGACCGCGGCGGCACGGGCCACACGATGCGTGTCTGTCGAGCCAGGGGAGTGCCGGTCATCAATCAATTCGAGTGGCTCGAATGGTCATTCTGACTCCACCCGTGTCATCATTGCGGCAACCTGCTTACGGAAACCGGAAACTGGCGTCGGGCAATAAGAGAAGGAGGGGCTGCCGCTGAGGGAAAAATTGCAGCCGCAACAAAGGGGGACTGCAATACCTTGGCGATGGGATTTCGCATGGATGTCTGTATTCAACTCCGCCTGCCTCCACTTTTTGAACATAGATGTTTCAAGTTCACCGATTTGATCTTCTAAGTGCAGGCAGCGATGAAAAAAGGAAACGCCGGCAAGGAACTTTACAAACAGTTGAGGGCTTTGTCGTGGGAGGAACTGTGGAATGGAGAGGTGCCGCGCTTTGAGAGGGCGGGGGAACGGGAGCGGTTTGAAAGGGTGAGCGTCATTCGCGCGATTGGTGTCGTCTTTGCGGAGTCCGGGCCGGCGGAGCAGCGGGAGGTGGTGCGGCAGTGGTTGCGCAAACTGCTGAAGGACCCGCAGGAAAAAATCCGCCGCTACGCGATGACGGAGTTGCCTAAGCTCGGCGCGAGCGCGGAGGACGAGGTGGAAATGCTGGCGCTCCTGCGCAAGGGCACGGGTGAGCGCGAAACAAAATACCTCGGCAGATCGCTCGATAAAATCGGTGGCAAGGCCACGCTGGAGGCGCTTGCGGCGAGCGGTGTATTGGGCGCACAGACGGAGCAAAAGGTGAAGGCGAGCGTCGCGCGCAGTCAGGCACCCAGCGTGATTGTGCTGGATAGTGCGGTCTCCGATTTCGCCTCGCCGCGCATCCATCTGCGCGGGCGCGCAGGGTTGGAAGGCATCGTGCGCGACGACGTGAAGGAGCAGGGGAGATTCCACGTCGAGGATGTGCAGCCGGGGCTTGTCGTCGTCACGGCGAAGGCTCCTTTTACGCTCTCCGATATTTTTGCGCTGCGTTGTTTCGGAACCGTTGGTCTTGTGCTCGGCTGCGTGAAAAGCGTGACCGAGGCCGAGTCCATCGAGGCGATGGCGAAAGTGATCGCGTCCCCGCTTTCGCAGCGGCTCCTCGGTGCGCTCACCGATGGCGCAATCCGATACCGTCTCGACTTCGTCGCAAAAGGCCACCAGCGCGGGGCCGTGCGGGACATCGCGAATCGCGCCTATGCGCTCTGCCCGCAAATCCTCAATGACGCACGCGAAGCACCGTGGGCGATTGACATCCATCCCACGCCGAACGGCGACTCCGTCGAATTGCGCCCGCGCATTTCACCCGACCCGCGCCACGTCTGGCGGCTCGATGACGTCGCCGCTGCATCGCACCCGCCGCTCGCCGCGTGCATGGCGAGACTCGCGGGTCGGCAGGAGAACGAAAACGTGTGGGACCCATTTTGCGGCTCCGGCCTCGAACTCGTCGAACGCACCTTGCTCGGCGGAGTGCGCCGTGTTTTCGGCAGCGACCTCAGCGCCGAGGCCATCGCGATTTCCGAGCGCAACTTCGCCGCCGCGCGCCCCGGTCCCATTGCCGCGCGTTTCGCGTGCTGCGACTTTCGCGATTTCACTGGCATCACAAAAATCCCGCCACGCAGCCTCACCCTCATCATTACCAACCCGCCCCTCGGTCGCCGCGTTCCCATCCGCAATTTACGAGGTTTGTTCGACGACATTTTCGCTGTCGCCGCCGCCGAACTCGCCCCCGGTGGACGCCTCGTCCTCACGAATCCCTTCCACATGGAAAGCCCCCAGCCCTCGCTTAAACTCGCCGCCCGCCAGCTCGTGGATATGGGCGGTTTCTCCTGCCGCATGGAGCTTTACCGCAAGGCCGCACGCTAAGTAGCGCGGGAAAATGCTATCCGCCTGATGTGCGGTATGCGTAGTTTCCGCCACGTGAGGAAATGGAAGCGCGAGTTCAAAAACACCGTGCTCATCTTGTTCGCCATCTTTTCGGCGGCGATGGGCATCCATGGTTTTCTGCTTTCGAGCCGGTTTATTGATGGTGGAGTCACCGGCATCTCCATGCTCGTCTCGGATGTCCTAGGCTGGCCGCTACCGCTCTTGATCGCCATCATCAACATCCCCTTCATCGCCCTCGGCTACCGCCTCATCGGGCGCGCATTCGCCATCCGCAGCATCCTCGCCATCTCGGGGCTTTCGCTCTGCCTCGCCGTCGTCCCGTTTCCCGATGTCACGCCGGACAAACTCCTCACCGCTGTCTTCGGCGGCGTCTTTCTAGGCGCAGGAATCGGCCTCGCCATTCGCGGCGGCGCTGTGCTCGACGGCACCGAAGTCGCCGCGCTCCTCATCAGCCGCAGCGTCCACTTCCTCCGCGTCTCCGATGTCATCCTCGGCCTGAACATCCTCATCTTTCTCACCGCCGCATTCTTCCTCGGCGTCGAATCCGCCCTCTACTCCATCCTCACCTACTTCGCCGCCGCCAAGATGCTCGATTTCATCCTGCACGGCCTCGAGGAATTCACCGCCGTTACCATTATGTCGGCGAAAAGCGAAGCCATCCGCACCGCCATCACCGAGGGGCTGAGGCGCGGCCTCACCGTTTACAAAGGGCGCGGCGGCGTGAACGGCATCGAACAGGAAATCCTCATGTGCGTCGTCACGCGCCTGGAGGTCGGGAAAATAAAATCTATCATCAAGGAGCACGACCCCGTCGCTTTCATCATGGTCCACGCCCTCTCCGACGTCTCCGGCGGCGTGCACCGCAGGAAATCCATCTACTGATTTCCCATTGGGCGTCCGTGGTGCTGAGCAACGGGATGCGCTACGTTTCGACGGCTAGAGTATCTCGGATGAAGAAGGCGTCGCAGGTAATTCCCGGATGTATGCTGCTTCGGGGCACATGGGGTGCTAGTCTCTGCGCTGCGATGAAAGCCCGACCTCTCATATTGTGCCTGATTGTTTCGACGTTGTCCTGCGTTTCGGCGCGTGCGCAGGCGGTGATCGAGGGGAAAGTGGCATTACCGAAGGCGCACTCGGCACCGGTTGTGAGCAAGCGCTATGAGATCGTGAGCAAAGGCGGTGTGCTGGCGACGGATCCGCCGACTGCGGTGGTGTATTTGGAGGGGAGTTTCCCGAAAGGTGCCGCTCCGGCGACGGCGAAGATGGCGCAGAAGAATTTGAATTTTGTGACTCCGCTGCTGCCGGTGCAGGTGGGGACGAAGGTGGAGTTCCCGAACGAGGATGACACGTATCACAACATCTTTTCGTATTCTCCGGCGAAGCGGTTTGACCTCGGTCGCTACCGACCGGAGGAGCGCCCGATTCCCTCGCAGGTTTTCGACACGGCGGGGATGGTGACGCTGCACTGCGACATTCACGAGCACATGCGGGGGATTATTCTGGTGCTGGACACACCGCATTTTGTGCGGAGCGATACGGAGGGGAAATACCGCCTTACAGGACTGCCGCCGGGGCGCTACACGCTGAAGGCATGGGTGAACAGTAAGACGACGCTGGTGCGCGAGGTGGACTTGAAAGCGGGGACAACGATACGCGTGGACTTCCCGTGAATGCGTTCCTTAATCAGCAGGCGCCGGGTGCGCGCAGTTTCCGCCTGAGGCTGCTATTGGCGATGATGCTGGTGGTCTCCGCCATCACGGCGGCGGGACTTTTTCTCGCGCAGCGCAGTGTGGAAAATGATGCGGAGCGCAATTTACAGCAGCAGTTTCAGGCGGAGTTTGCGAATCTGCTCGGCGTGCAGGAGGCGAACCGTGCGATGATAGCGAACCGCTGCCGCGCATTCGCCAGTGCAGTGCGGACAAGGGCAGTGTTTGAGAGCGCTGAGGATATCGATCAAAAGATCATTGAGGATCTCTACGTGAGTGCAGGGCTCGACCTCCGCGACCTTTTGAGTGGTAACGATAATGCCGCAAATGCCAGTGCTCTTCATGCAACATTCGTTCGCTTCCTTGACAGGCACGACAGGATGCTCGCGCCACCACAGAGCCTGAAAGCAGAACCCAGCCCAGTGCCGATTGAGAAGGAGCTAGTGATGGCTATAAGTGCTGTGGAAAATGCCCCTGCTTTCTTTGCTTTCAGCGCGGATGGCGGGCGGGGGCGTATTGACGAAATCATCTCTACGCCGATTCTGAGCACCGAGGATGGAGATGTCATTGGAACGATGCTGCTCGGTTTTATGCCCGCAGGTGTCAGTAAGTTATTCGCCGACACGCAAACAAGGAGCGGCATTTGGATGGATGGCCGTCTGCACCTGCTGTCCGTGGGAGTGGATACTCGCAGTGAACTCGGTGAAGGAATCGGGCGGGCGGTCGGCGGAGCGGGCAGGGAGGAGGGAAGTCTCACGGTGGCGGTGGGCGGAGCGCCGCACTTGCTGATCTACAAACTGCTGAATCCCGGCTCGCGTTTCCCTCGTGCGTATCAAGTGTCGCTTTACCCGCTCACGGAATCGCTGGCCAGATTGCGGCGGCTGCGCTGGCAGATCGTCGGCGCTGGCGTGCTGCTGCTGCTTGCGGCGTTGGTTGCAAGCCACTTCATTTCATCGCGTCTGTCGCGACCGGTGGAGACGCTCGAAGTGGTGTCGGCGGAAAATTTCGCGCAGCGTGAACGTGCGGAAGCGGCGCTGGAAATGACGAGTGACGAACTGCGCGTGCGCAACGCGGATTTGCAGGCGGCGCTCGCGGAGTTGAAGTCCACGCAGCAGCAAATCATCCAGCAGGAGCGCCTGCGTGCGCTGGGACAGATGGCCAGCGGCATCGCGCATGATTTCAACAACGCGCTGGTGCCGATCCTTGGTTTTTGCGAACTGCTGCAACTCAGTCCCGACATTCTCGCCGACAAGAAAAAATCGGCGAACTACCTTGAGACAATCCGCATCGCTGCTCAGGACGCCGCGAGTGTGGTCGGGCGTCTGCGGGAATTTTACCGGGCCAACGAAGAGCACGAGAAATTCTCGCCGGTGGATCTTTCCAAACTCGTGGAGCAGGCGGTCAATTTGACAAAGCCGAAGTGGAAAGATCAGGCGCAGGCCTCAGGTGCGACGGTGCGGGTGGTGCCGGAGCTTTCCACCGTGCCACCCATCGCGGGAGAGGAGCCGGCGCTTCGCGAACTGCTCACGAATTTGATCTTCAATGCCGTGGATGCGATGCCCGACGGCGGCACCATCACCATCCGCACGCGGCGCGACGGCGGGCGCGTGGTGCTGGAAGTCGCGGACACCGGAACCGGCATGTCCGAGGAAGTCCGTCGCCGCTGTCTGGAGCCGTTCTTTTCCACGAAAGGTGAGCGCGGCACGGGGCTCGGACTTTCGATGGTGTTTGGCATCGTGCAGCGGCACGGCGGGGAGATTGATATTCGCAGCGCGGTGGGGAAGGGGACGACATTCGTGATCACCTTTCCGCCGCAAGTTGCCGGTGAAGTCGCTGTCAAGGATGCCGCAACGCCGCTTGCCAATCGCGCGCTGAACGTGCTCGTCGTGGACGATGAAGAACTCGTGCGAGACCTGCTCGCGGCGGTGCTCACGAAGGACGGCCATCACGTGGAACTCGCGGAGCAGGGAGTGGACGGATTGCGGCGTTTCATGGCGGGAAAGTTTGATCTCGTCGTGACAGACAAAGCGATGCCCGGCATGAGCGGCGACCAGATGGCCACGGCGATCAAACAAGTGTCGCCGAAAACCCCAATCATCCTCCTCACCGGCTTCGGCCAATTTCTCGACAAGGAGAAGATTCCCAATGTAGATGTGCTCGCCAGCAAGCCCATCGGCATTGTCGCTCTGCGCGAAGCCATCACCGCTGCACTCAAGGCCGCATGAATAAGATCATCACTCTCGCCAGCCTCATGTTCACTGCGTTCGCAGTCACCGCTCCGGCGGAGGACTGGCTCGAACGCCTCAACGAAAACCTCACCGTCACTGCGCTCGACGGCAACGTCCGACTCCGCTTGAGCGGGATGCTCGATCTGGAAGCCTACCACGTGGACAAGCCCGCGCCGGGACTCATCTACACGGACCACGATTTCCTTTTTAACCCGCGCCTCACCCTCTTCGTGGATGCCCAATTCGGCCCGCACGTCTATGGCTTCGTCCAGTCGCGGGTGGATCGCGGCTTCGATCCCTCGGAGATGAATGCCCGGATGCGCCTCGACGAATACGCGCTGCGCATCACCCCGTGGGACGACGGGAGATTCAATCTGCAAATCGGAAAGTTCGCCACCATCGTCGGCAACTGGACCAAGCGGCACGACTCGTGGAGCAATCCCTTCATCACCGCGCCCGGGCCTTACGAAAACCTCACCGGCATCTGGGACAGCAGTGGGCCGGGAGATGCGGATACACTTCTCTATTGGGCCCACGTTTTTTCCGGTGAAAGTGCTGCCTCGGTTTACTCTGACAAATATCTCCGCAACCCCATCATCTGGGGCCCCAGTTACTCCACCGGCATCTCCATTTCCGGCCAGATCGGAATGTTCGAATACGCAGCGGAGATGAAAAACTCCGCCCTCGCCTCGCGTCCCAAGTCTTGGGAAATCGGCGAAGTGGACATGGACCATCCCACCTTCAGCGGGCGGCTCGGTTTGCGTCCCAATCAAATGTGGAACGTCGGCGTCTCCCTCAGCGCCGGGCCGTATCTTTTGGATGAAGCGCAGCAATACCTCCTCCCCGGCCAGCACGCTGGCGACTACCGCGAATGGGTGCTCGCGCAGGATATTTCCTTCGAGTGGCACCACCTCCAGCTTTGGGCGGAATTTTTCGAGACCCGCTTTGAAGTCCCCGGCCTCGGCCATGTGGACACCTTCGCCTACTACCTCGAGGCGAAATACAAATTCACCCCGCAGCTCTTCGGCGCCCTCCGCTGGAACCAGCAATTCTTCGGCAACCTCCGCGACGACCTCGGCAACCGCGTCCGCTGGGGACGCGACATGTGGCGTGTGGACATGGCCCTCGGCTACCGCTTCACCGCCAACACCCAGATGAAACTGCAATACAGCTTCCAGCAGGAAGACTTCGCACTGCACAGCATCACCAACACGATCGCCGCGCAATTCACCCTGCGCTTTTAGCGCCCCGCCGGTTATTCGTAAAAAACTTCAAACCGAATGACCAACACTCCCAAGCAGCCCACCGCCAAAAGCCGCGCGTTTCATCGAAAAGCATTCGTTCATCGCTACCTCCGCGCCCTCGGTCTCTCCGCCAGCGTCGTCAGCGTCTCGCTCGGTCTGGGTGTGCTCGGCTACCACTTCATCGCCGGATTCAACTGGGTGGATTCACTCCTCAACGCCTCCATGATCCTCGCCGGCATGGGCCCCGTGAACGCGCTGAACACCGACGCCGCCAAAATCTTCGCCTCCGCCTCCGCCATCTTCTCCGGCATCGTCTTCATCAGCGCCACCGGCATCCTGCTCTCGCCAGTCTTCCACCGCGTCCTGCACCGCTTCCACATCGAGGAAAAGGAATCGTAGCAGGCCTCACTGCGCGCATTCAGCGGGGACGGCATCTTTGCTGGCAGGGATGCCATCTTCACCGCCAGCCGTGGGCGCGCGTTCATCGCGGCGCGCGACAAGGAGGGGGGCCGTCCCGGCCCCCTGCCTCCCGGAGGGAAGCTCAGCGAAAGGCGCATCCTCAGCGATGCCACGCCGAGGGAGCCCCTGCCGGGGCACAAGGGGCCGGGACGGCCCCTCTCCTTGCCGTTACTGCGGCGGGTTCTTGGTGCCGTCGGGGAAGGTGATGTCGGTGTTCGGCAGGGCGGCGCGCAGTTCGCGCAGCGCGGCAGCGGGGATTTTGTCGCAACCACTGAAGTCGAGCCATTGCAGGGAGGTGAGGCTCTTGAGGGCGTCCACGTTTTGCAACGCGGTGCAGTCGCGGAGGACGAGCGTTTGCAGGGAGGTGAGGCCCTTGAGGGCGTCCACGTTTTGCAGCACGGTGCAGCCGATGAGTTTGAGATTTTGCAGGGAGGTGAGGCCCTTGAGCGCGTCCACGTTTTGCAGCGCGGGGCAGTCGCCGAGGAAGAGCGTTTGCAGGGCGGTGAGGCCCTTGAGGACGTCCACGTTTTGCAACGCGGGGCAACCGTTGAGTCCGATCTCTTGCAGGGCGGTGAGGCCATTGAGGCCGTCCAAGTTTTGCAGCGCGATGCAGTCGGTGAGGAATAGCTTTTGCAGGGCTGTGAGGCCATTGAGAGCGTCGAGGTTTTCGTCCTTGCATCCCCAAACAACCAATTCCGTGGGGCGGAGATGGTGGAGCATTTCGCGGTAGCGGCCAAGGTCGGGGACTTCTCCCATCCAAAGCTCGCGGCGGTGCGCGGCCCATGTCTCCTTTTTGAGCGCATTGCGCCAGTCCTGCCGGATGAGGCTGAGGGTGTCTTTGCACCTCCACCTGAACCCTGCCTCCTTCGCCTCGCGGACGGCGTTGTTGTAGGCGTTGAGCTTCCACATCTGCCAGCCGATGACGGCGAGGAAGAGAACGATGAGCACGCACCAAAGCTTTTTCCCAAAGCTGCTCTCGCTTTTCGTGGTGCGCCCGTCTTTCACGCGGGTCTTCTGCTGGTGGCGGTGATCTTTGGCAAGTTGCGACCTTGTAGTGCGGCGGGAAGCGAGAGCGCCACGCCGCCTTCGCAAGCAGGGCAACTGCGCGAATCCACTCATCGCGGCCTTTCTCTGCAAAACCTCGCGCGCCTCTTGCCCGGACGCGGCGCTTCCAAGGCGGTGTCGCGCTTCGCTTGCCACCGCACTACAAGGCGTCCCCAGTGTTTTTTGGACGGGAGGGACTTTATGGAGGTGCGGGTTCAGGACATAGGTAACACAAGTGGTTCAGGACATGGGTAACACATTGGTCCCTGAAAAAGCTCCCGAAATGGGAGAAGGAAGGGATGCCGTGGAAAACCAAAAACCAAATGAACCAGAGAAGCGAATT
>CANJNZ010000002.1 GCA_947476045.1 Chthoniobacteraceae bacterium | reverse complement strand
TGCACAGAACTTTGCAACTTCTGAGTGTCCATCCATTTGAGAAAATGCCTCTCCATGAACTACTTGCAAAACATGACTTCAACCCTTTGACACCGCAAGATTGCAACCAATTACTACTGTGGTAGTTACTGCCGGACACTCGTGACCAACTGTGTCTCTTTCCCGGTGGAATCCAGCAGCGCCGCATGCGCAAGGAGCGGCGACATTCCTGTCGCCGTTGATGCTTGCGCGCAGCGCCTGATTTTCCAGGTGGAGCGTTGAAAAGTTTGGTGCTTCGCACATGGAGGTCGGCGACAGGAATGTCGCCGCTCCTTGCGCAGTTGGTATAATCTACACCTCGAAGCCCGTGATCTTCTTCACCGCGGGGAGGAGCAATGCGCCGACCAAAGTGTCGCTGCCGATGCCGCCATCGAGCGTCACTTTGGCAAGTGCGCCGCCGAGGAAGGTGAGTTTGTCGTCGCCTGCATTGAGCTTCACGGTGAGCGCGGCGGCATCGCTCGCGAGGGCGAAGTTTAGCGTATCAATGCCGATGCCGCCGAGGATGGTGGCGGATTTGCCGATGACTCGGCCAGCGCCCGTAATGCCATTGGCACCGTTGCCGAGTTTCACATTCATGGTGCCAGCGATGAGATGATTGATGTCGAGCGTGTCAACGCCTGTGCCTCCGGTGTATTTGAACACGCCAGCAATGTATGCGTTATCCAGCGCAGCGGTTGTGCCGTTGAGAGTGTTCACGCCGTTGCCGAGAGTGAGCGTGACGTTTTTCAATGCGTTGAACTTGGTGAAGTTCACGGTGTCATCTCCCACGCCGGTGGTGAGGTTGAGCCCTTTAGCGAAAAATGCGCCTCCGCCGAGTGTGACGTCATTAGTGCCGTCGCCCAGCTTCATCGTGAGTGCGCCTCCGATGCTTGGGTTGATGTAGGCCTCTTGTCCGACCGTAAAGTTCGTCTGGCGCGAATTGAAAGCGATGCTGTCATCCCCGTTGCCACCGGTGATGGTGAGTGATGAGGCGAAAGTTCCGGCAACGCTCACATTATTTCTGCCACCGAAAAGCATGAGCAGCGCAGGGCCGGTCACCTGGCTTTCGATGGTCACGTTGTCGTCCACCGTTGCGCTTCCGCAGTAAGTGAGCTTTCCGCCGATGACCGCGAAGCTGTTCAGATCGAACACCACACCGGAGCCAGCGTCTTCATTTTCCACGAGCATGCCGCCGATGAAAACGGGCTTGTTGGTGGCGGTGGTGATGTTCTCCACGGACTCCAGAGTGAGTTTCTTCGCGAGGTAAGCATCCGAGGGATAGAATGAATCAGAGCCGCTATGTCCGTCGAATGTCACAGGCGAAGAGATCGCGATGCCGTCGCTGACATTGACGGTGTCGTTGCCGCTTGCGCCGATGATGTTCACTTTCCCAACGATGCGGCCCGAAGTGCCGTTGACCGTGGAGAGGTCGAAGGTATTTGTCCCACCCGTCGTCGTGATGTTGAGCGCGCCAGAAAGTCCGTCGGTGGAGACCTTGAGATCGAGAGTGCTGTTGTTGCTTCCATATTTCACCGCGATGCTCTTCACGCTAGGGAAAGAACCAAAGTCGGTGTCTACGGCTGGCAGCGTGTCTTTGACCGTGAACGTGTCCACGCCGGTCTGCGTAACCACAAGGTCCTCGCCCGCTCCGCTCGTGTTGTCGTGGGTGATTGTGAGCACG
The DNA here is from genome assembly GCA_947476045.1 of Chthoniobacteraceae bacterium. Lineage (GTDB taxonomy): Bacteria > Verrucomicrobiota > Verrucomicrobiia > Chthoniobacterales > Chthoniobacteraceae > SXWH01. Next base: position 136,487 of record CANJNZ010000002.1, on the reverse strand, counting down.
CCTTTCACAACCGTGGGAAAGACGAGGGCTGGAGCGATGCGGGATTCGAGAATTTCGATGTAGTTCATGCACCAAGCCTAGAACCGCGCAGGCCCTGTGCAAGAATGTATCCACTGCACTTTACTTCGCGGTCTGCCCGCCGAGAGTCTGCCATGCCTGCATGGATTTGGTGAGGATTTCGCGGCGGTCTCCGCCGATGCCGAAGCCCTGAAACGCGACGGGGCCGGTGTAGGCGATCTGTTGCAATTTGCGGAGCACGATGCCCGGATCGTAGGTGCCGCTGCCGAGGGGTTGGATGTATTTTGCGCCGGTGGCGTCGGCACCATTGATGGTGACCATGAAAAGATGCGGGCGGGCTTGTTCGAGCAGTTGCGGGATTTTTTCACCATCGCCGACGGAAAGACAGTGGCAGAGGTTGAAGGTCACGCCGAAGTTTTTGCGGTTCACTTTTTCAGCGAGGCGAATGCCGTCCTGCACGCGCTCCGTCCACATGTCGCGATGCGGGTAGATGGCGATGCGCAGGCTAGCTGCGGCGGCCTGGTCGGCGAGTTGTTGCAGTGCGGGGACGGCAATCGCATCGCCATCCTCGGAGGAAGGGCGGAAGTCTTTGCTACCGGTGTGAATCCAGATGAGCACGTCGTGCCCTTTCAGCGCAGCAAGCAGTCCCGCGAAATCCCCGCCGAAGTGGAATCCGTCCTTGTTCAACTTGGCTCCGGCGTAGATGGCACACATGGTCATGCCGCGCTTTTCCAGCTCGGCAATCTGCCGCGCGGCGTCATCCGCATTTCCACGGAAAGTGTCCGCCTGCCCCGCGTAGCCGAGTTCCTTCAACAAATCGAGCGAGCCGCCCGCAGTATCCATCGCGAAGAAGCGATTAGGCATCGCAGGCGCGGCATTTGCGCACACGGCAGCGAACGCGAACAGGAGCGACAATGCAAAACGGTGGATACACTTCATAGTGGGAAGAGTAAGCCGGTAAGCCGCCCGTTATTTGGGTGCTTTGCCGTCTTTCAAAAGGCGGACTGGCACGTCGTTTGGCTGCTTTTCACCGGGAGTGCTGCGGCCGTTCGCGATGAAATCCTCGGCGAGCTTGGCGAGGCGCGCGACGACTTCGGGGTTGGCGGACTGCACGTTCGTCGCTTCGCCGATGTCCGCGCTGAGGTCGTAGAGTTGCACTTCGGGCAGGCCGTTCTTTTTCGCCTCAGCGTCGCCGGGTTTTCCCCAGCCACCGCTGCCGGGGCAGAACTCCAGTTTCCATTTCCCCTGCCGGATGGCGAATCTGCCGTCCACGCTGTGATGCAGGATGGCTTCGTGAAGCGGCGCGGTGTCCTTGCCGAGCAGCGCGGGCAGGATGCTCACGCTGTCCTCCGCTGCGGTGTCGGGAAGTTTCGCGCCGAGGATTTCTGCGCACGTCGCCATGAGGTCGGTGTGGCAGATCACCTGCGTGCTTTGCGAGCCCGCCTTCACTTTCGCCGGCCAGCGCACGATGAACGGCACGTGATGCCCGCCGTCCCAAATATCCGCCTTGTAGCCACGGAATTGTCCGCTCGGGAAATGCCCCTGCGATTCCAGTTTCGCCGTGCCAACGTAGGGCGCGAAGCCGTTGTCGCTCGTGAAAATGATCAGCGTGTTGTCGGCGATGCCCGCCATCTCGATGGCGGCCATCACTTCGCCGAGCGCCCAGTCCGTCGCCATCACAAAGTCGCCATACGCGCCGAGTCCGCTTTTGCCCTGCCATTCCTTCGTCGGCACGATGGGCGTGTGCGGCGAAGTCAGCGGCAGATAGAGAAAGAATGGTTTCTTCTCCGCAGCGCGCAGCGCGATGGTCTCGGTCGCCTTGCGCGTGAGCGTGGGCAGCACATCTACTGCCTCGAAGCCCGGAGCGGCGGGGCCTTTGCGCATCCATTGTTTCGTCGCGGTCGGCGCCTCGGTGTAGCGATCATTTTCGATGAAAGCGAAAGGCGGCATGTCGAGCGACGCGCTGATGCCGAAGAACGTGTCGAACCCGCGCGTCGTCGGCCCGTCCGCGATGGCGTCGCCGAGGTGTTGTGCGTCCGGCAGCGTCATGCCGAGATGCCACTTGCCGATACACGCCGTCGCGTAGCCGTGCTGCTTGAGAAAGGCCGCCACCGTCAGCCTCTCCCGCGCAATCAGCGCCTTGCTTTCTCCAAAAAGCACCCCGCTCTGCAAATGCGTCCGCCACGAATAACGCCCCGTCAGCAACCCGTAGCGCGTCGGCGTGCAGACTGACGAACCACTGTGCGCATCCGTAAAAACCATCCCTTGCCCCGCCAAACGATCCGCATTCGGCGTCGCAATCTTCCCCCGCTGCGGATTGAGAAAATGCACATCCCCGTAGCCGAGATCATCGCAGAGCACATAAACAATGTTCGGCTTTTCCGTAGGCGGCGCATCGGCGGCGCGAACCGCACCCAGCGGCGAAAGCAAAAGCAGCGCGAGAAAGGCGAGCGTATTCTTCATGGCGTCTTTTGTTCCGCCGCACGTGCTTTTACGAGGGAGAAAATGCCGCGCGCGTTTGCTACCCTGCGCCAAACATTGAAAACCCGGCACACATCGCGCCAACCACACGAGGTCATGTGCGGATAGGATTTGAGCACGCAAGGGCGTGCGTTGAATGTTGGCTTGCAGGACTCAGGGTGATTACGCTGGTGCGATGAAATCAGAACCATCCAGCAGAGTATGCATGTGGATTTGCCAGTGATGCGTTGCGGGCGGGCCGTGTTGGGGGAGTTGTCCGCGGATTTTGCGTCGGTAATGTGGAGCCGTGTTGTTGCGGTGGAATTGCGCGAGGCTGTCACGGGGGCTGCGCCGAAGCAGCGGACGTGGGTGCGCTCGGCGTGGGATGAAAGCGAGTGGCGCGTGATTTTTCACTGCGAGGATGCGGACGCTTGGGCGACGCTGACGGAGCACGATGCGCATCTCTACACGGAGGAGACGGTGGAGATCTTCTTCGATCCGGTCGGTGATTTGGAGAGCTATTACGAAATCGAAGTGAATCCGCTGGGGGCGACGCTCGACATTGTGTTCCGCAAAAATCGCAGCGGCTACAAAGGCGACTGGGCTTGGGATTGCGAAGGGATGCGCACGCTGGTGCGCAAGTCGCCCGGCACATGGACTACGGAAATCGCGATTCCGTTCCGCTCGGTCGCCGCAGTGCCGCAGACGGGCGCGCGGTGGCGGGTGAATTTCTGCCGCATAGACCGCCCGTCGCGCGACGGCTCGCTGCCATGGGAACTCTCAGCGTGGTCACCTCCGCTGCGTAAGAATTTCCACACGCAGGAGCGCTTCGGCGTCGTGGTTTTTTACTGAACGAATTCTTTCGCGCGCTCAGTCTTCTGAGCCAGCAGCACGTCGTCACATTTCAATCGTGATCGTAATATTCAAAACGATTTGTTGCGGTTTCATTTTAATCTCTCCCGATTTGAAACAGTCGTAACTCCTCCGAAACATGCGTTACCCAAGTGTTTCAACGCCGCGCTTTACGTTGCGCAGCGCGACCGACTACCGCTCGGTCATTCATGAAAACGTTCACTTTTCTCTGCGCAGTCTGCCTCCCCGTGCTAGGCACAGCCGCTGATTTGCCGCTCTCTACATGCGATGCAGCGACACAAAATTTGCGCTCCGCAAAACGCATCTCAAACACGTTTCCCGCACCGCGCGCCGGGAAAAAGACACCACTGCTGCCAGCGCGCACCCCGCTGCCCGATGGAGTGACGGATATTTCCTTTGACGAGTTTTTTAAAATACCAGTCGGGCCGAGGGGCCTTGAGTTCACAGACAAAATCAAAGCGCTACAGGGCAAGAAAGTTCGCGTCGCTGGCTATCAAGTAGCCGAGATGGTCGGTGTATGCAATGCGGAGCCGGATGCCGGAAGCAAGGCACGCAAGGCACGCGCGATGTTCGAGGCGAGCGTGCCCGGCCGCATCATGCTGGCTCCTGCGCCGGAGTCGGTGAATATGAGCCACACTGGGCTGTGCGAAGATCTGCCGCCACAGGTGGTCTTTGTGAGTGTGCCCGAGTTATTCGGTGAAATCGTCCCGCACCACGATGCACCACTTCTCCTCACGGGCACGCTGGATCTCGGCAACAAGACCGAGCCGGACGGCCACGTTTCCGCCGTCCGCCTGAAACTCGACCCGGCCCCAGTCACGGCTGCGTCTTCAGTTCCAACAATTTCTCCGACGAACACGCCAGAGCAAACCCAACAACCAACCACAACCAACCACAACAAATGAAAAAAAACATGAACCACATCAAGCGCGCAGGCATTGCAGCCGCAGCGCTCGTCGTATCCATCGGCGCGCTCAATGCCGCGCCCACCATCTCACGCCTCACACCGCCCAGCGCGCTATTTAGCGTCAACGACTCGGGTGCGCCCTACACTGCACGCTTCCTCGCAGGACAACGTTTCGATCTCCAGGCGACCATTCAGCCGGAAGTCGGCAAGACGATCACCCAGGTCGAGTTCAAAGTCGGCGCCACGAGCGTGGCGACTGTGACATCCACATCCGGCGGTGCCACCGGCTGGAAGACCACAGGCATTGTCTCCGGACTTGCTGCAAACACTGTTGTCGCCAGCTACCGCGCCTATTCCAACCTCACTCCCGGCGTCTATACCTTCACCGCGACTGCTACACAGAGTGATTCGACGACCACAACGGTAACGGGCAATTTCGAGATCGTCGGCACGACGCTCGCGGGCACGAAGGCCAAGAATATCATCGTCCTCATCGGCGACGGCATGGGTGCATCCCACCGCACCGCCGCGCGTATCATGCTTCAGGGCTACACGCAGGGAAAGGCGAACGGCCTGCTGGCCACGGACCTCATGCCTTTCACGGCCATGGTCATGACGGCTTCGCTAAACTCCATCGTCACCGACTCCGCTCCCGGTGCCGCCTGCTACTCCACGGGCAACAAGTGCAACAACAACCAGCAGGGTGTTTTCCCGGATGACACCACCGACAACGGCGACAACCCGCGAGTAGAACTCATCGGCGAATATCTCGCACGCACGCAGGGGAAGAGCCTCGGTATCGTCACCACTGCTGACGTATTTGATGCGACGCCCGGTGCTTTCGGCAGCCACACGCAAGCGCGCGGCGCAGGCATGGGCATTTGCGACAACTATCTTGATGAGATGGTCCCGAAGGCCAACCTCACCGTGCTCCTCGGCGGTGGTCGGAAATGGTTCCTGCCCGATGGCACCCTCGGCACAGCGCGCACCGGAGCCACAAATGACTACGCCATGCCGGCTGATGTCGTGAGCGGTTGGGGCCTGCCTACAGCGGGAACAGTCGGGGATACTTCCCGTGATTTGATCGCCGATTTCCAGACAGCAGGCTTCATCTACGCGCCGGACAAGACGACGCTCACCACCGTCGCAGCAGGCGCGAACAAACTTCTGGGGCTTTTCTCCTTCTCGAACATGAACATCGCGCTCGACAAGATCAACGGACGCCGTGGCACCACCTCACCCACTCTCGGGGGCACGGTGGTTTCCAAATACGGCTTTCCCGATCAGCCGATGCTCGACGAAATGACCGACGCCGCCCTGACTGTGCTCAGTAAAAATACGAACGGCTTCGTCCTCGAGATCGAAGGCGCATCCATCGACAAACAGGCGCATAACATGGACACCGAGCGGTGGATCCTCGACATGATCGAATTCGACAAGGCCGTGCAGAAGGCCCGCCAGTTTCAGGCCGCAAATCCGAACACCCTTGTCGTTGTGACTGCGGACCATGAGTGCGCGGGCGTCGCCATTATCGGCGGCTCGCTCGTCACAAATGCGCAGCTCACCACCCGCGCGGCGAGCGGCCTCGGCACCGCCGCTGGCGGCCCCCGCAACGGCGTCGTCGGCACCTACGAAGCCGCAGGCTTCCCGGCTTACACCATCTCCGGCAGCGACGGTTATCCGACAACTACGGACGTGGACTACCGTATGCTCATCGGCTACGCGGCCAATGCAGATCGTAACGAAGACTGGCTCACCAATGAACTCCCGCTGCGCGACAGCCAGCAGCCAACCTCAGGAACGTCCTATGGCAGCATTTCTGCAACACTCCCGAACCTGCCGACCAACCGCGATACTGCGGGCGGCTTCCTCGTGACAGGTCAAGTGCAGGACACGACTGCAGTTCACACCGCCGGCGACATCCCGCTCTCGGCCCAGGGCCGCGGCGCGAAGCTCTTCACCGGCTACATGGATAATACCGACGTGTTCTTCAAAATCATGCAGTCGGCCATCGGCGGTGCGACCAACTAACATCAACCAGCAAACACCAAGAAAATGAAAACGAACAATAAACTTGGTCTCGCACTTTTCGCTGCCGCCCTTCTTGGGGCGGCAGCAACGGGGCAGGCCGCAGGACCATTCAATCTTAATTTCGACGGCACCGGCAGCGTTGCCTCCGACTTCGCGCCCATCTTCCTCACCATCGGCTACGGCCAATTCGTTCCCACGCTCGATGGTAACGGTGACTCAATCCCCGGCAGCGAACATTGGGAACTCGACCTGAGCGCAGCACCAGTCCCGGTGATTAATCCGAGCACTGTCGGCTGGGGCGTGGCACCGTCGCCTAGCAAGGCCCTCGATGTGCGAGACGGCGCAGTGCTGCTCGTATTCGACCAGCCTTACGCCTTTGAGAGCTTCTCGGCGACACTCGACAACAGCACGCTCGGAGAGCTCGTGAACACCGCAGTGAAATTCTACGGTGCCAGTAACAACGAGCTTTTCTCCGCAGACGTCAATCAGAGCACTCCCGGTGCAACTGTGAACGTCGGCTACATCGGCGAAGTGAAAACAATCATGCTGCCGACCACCGCGTTCTACGACAACGTGCAGGTCGTTCCCGAGCCAGCCACCTTCGTCAGCCTCATGGCTGGCGCCGGCCTGCTAGCGATGCGCCGCCGTCGCTGCATTTCCTAGCATAGCCACATAAACCAAAGCCCGCCCCGGGTCCCATTCCCGAGGGCGGGCTTCTTTATTTTCATCATGAAAATTACCGCCTCACTCTACAACGTCGGTCTTGTTTTTCTGATGACCACAAATGCAACCGCCGACAGCATCACCCTGCAAGCCGTCGCGGACAACACCCTCTACGACGATCTCACCGGTTCACTCAGCAATGGTCATGGACCTACTTTCTTCGCTGGCAACACCGGTGGAAATCTCACCCGCCGCGGGCTCATAAAATTCGGCATCGCCCCTGTCCCTTCCGAGGCTGTCGTGGATTCTGTTTCACTTTCACTGTTCCTCTATCAAGCGCAGTCCACTCCTGTCAGCATTGAGCTTCATCGAGTGCTTCAAGCGTGGGGCGAAGGAAGCTCAGCCACAGGCTTTCGCGGCGGCGGTGGTGCAAATGCGACCACGGGCGACGCCACGTGGCTTCACAATTTCTACGCAACTTCATACTGGAGCACGCCGGGCGGGGATTTTGCCGCAAGTCCCAGTGCCTCCACTTCCGTGGATTCCGAAGGCACCACCTACACTTGGAACAACACACCCTCACTTGTCGCCGACGTGCAAAGCTGGCTCGACAACTCCTCCACAAATTACGGCTGGTTGCTCAAAGGCGACGAGACCCAAGGCGGCACCGCAAAAGCATTCGCCTCCCGCGATATTTCCAACCTCGCCCTGCGGCCCGCGCTTTCCGTCACCTATCATGTCACTTCCATCCCAGAGCCGGGCACCTGCCTTTCGCTCATCGGAGCACTCAGCATTTTCACACAGTTGCGCCTTCGGGATAGCCGCAAAATTAATAAAGGGTATTCTTCTTTAAAACGGCAAGGATGGTGATCAATCCTTTGCGCTTCATCAAAACATCCGCTCTTCGCTTCAGCAACTGGGTTCCCATGGAAAAACTGCGCTGGGACGGGCGCGCGAGCAGCTCCTCTCCAGGCTCACCTGCAATCGCTGCCAGTGTTGCGATGACTGCATCCAGAGTCGCCAGCACATGCGCCTCGCTTCGTCCCAACGACGAAACCCCCAGTGTGCTCAATGCGGATTGAGCCGCTCTTAATTAAATCCGCACGCCGAAATGCAAGATAGGCTGCAAAATTTTCCGCACTGCTGACGAATGGCGTGCCTGCAATTTCAGATTCCCAATGCTTTAGTAAACTCGCCGCCCGGAAACCACGTTGGAACGCAATTCCCGCAATCGCCTGAGTTCCCTGCGCGCGGATCGAATTGATTCGTTCATGGAACAACAATGTCCTGATTTGCACGCCCCCCTCAATGGCGCCGACGGCGTTTGCCCAATAACATGGCAAGACCGCCGAGGAGTGTGGCCGTTACGCCGGGCTCGGGAACGGCCATGAGAGCGATGTCGTTTCCTTGGGCGCTGCCAAAATTCGCGGCGTTGGTTGCGGCGATGCCGGCCTGATAGCTGATGATGAAGTCCTGGCCGTTTGCAGCATAGACGTGGGCACCTTCGCCGAGGCCGTTGAATGTGCCGTTGATGGCATCGCTGTCGTCATTCAGCAGAATGAAGAACAGGTCGTTGGTCACCGCCGGTGTGGTCAGATAACTTCCGCTGAGTGTAAGCGTGGGGCTGGCCGTGAAATCTACAGTGCCGCTGCTGGTGACGCTGACTTGATCGTAGCCGGTGCCTGTGGTGGTGCCGTTGATTTCGACCGAGAAGATGCCACCGCTGGCGATGGCGAGATTTCCGGCAACGGTCATGAGGCCGGTGCTCGCACCGGGTGAAAGTGTGCCGCCATTTTGCACGGTGACGCTGCCCGTGGTGCCGCCGGTGAGGGCGCTGGATGTGCCGAGAGTGCCTCCATTTTGAACAGTAACTGCGCTGCCGCTGATGCTGCCACTGACAAGCAAGGTGCCACCGCTAATCACGGTGTTGCCAGTGTAGGAGTTTGTGCCGCCGAGGGTGACTGTGCCGCTCTGAACGGTGACGGTGTTGAAATTGGAAATCGCGCCGGAGTAATTGAGGGCGTTGCTCGCGCCGGGACTGATGACGAGTGCATTCGTGCCGCTGCCGCCGTTGATGCTGCCGCTGATGCTTGCCGCGCCGCCGGTGATGTTGAGCGTGTCGTCGCCTCCTTGTAGATCAATCGCGGAGCCACTCCCACCGATGATGCTGCCGCTGTTGTTCACGATGTCGTTTCCGTCGCCGCTCTGAATCGCCGCGCCGGTGCCTGCACCCTGTATCGTGCCGCCTGCGTTGTTCGTAACGGTATTTGCGTAGGTGCCGATGATCTTGATGCCATAGCCGGTATATCCGCGAATGATGCCGCTGTTTGTGATAGTCGTGGCGGCGATGGCGTTACCGCCGCTGGAGTCATCCACGAGGATGCCGTGGCCTTCAATGCCCGTGCCATTGATCGCGCCGCCCGTAATAATACCTGTAGAGTTGTTGACCACTGTGCCGCCACCAAAGGCGAGACCTTCGGGCAGACTGCCGCTGCCGGATGAGCTGAGTCCGCGAATGGTGCCGCTGTTCGTGAGATTGATCACGCCGTCCACATCCACACCGTCACCATCGCCGAAACCGCTGACGCCATCCCACGCACCGGTGATGGTCCCGCTGTTGGTAATGGTCGCCACGTAGGTGTTTTTCACACCGTCAATGTTGATGCCCGATCCATTGCTGCCGGTGAGCGTTCCTGCCGCCTGATTGTTCACCGAGATCGTATAGGCGCTCAATGCGAGAGTATTGTCGCCGCCGGTGATGCCGTGACGTGCGCCCTGAATGGAACCGGAATTGGTCACGCTGATGCCGGTGTTCGTCTGGCCGTCAATGCCGTCATTACTGCCGGTGCCCGATGCAGTGACAGCGCCCGCATTTGTAATCGTGGCATTGGACACGGTGCGAATAGCGTCGGTGTTGGAGAAAGAAACCACGCCAGCGACGGCAATGTCGAATGAGGAGCCGGTGAGTGTGCCGCCATTCCCGATGATGCTGCCGCTGCTGACGGTGACAGCGCCGACGGTTTCGTCGTGGCTCTGGAGATCGAGCGTGCCGCCGGCGACGGTGACAGCGCGTGTATCGGGGATGATGTTACCAACGCCAAACTGCACGGTGCCTGCATTCACATTGGTGCCGCCGGTGTAGGTGTGGACGTTGTTGAGAATAAGTGTGCCGGTGCCGGTCTTTGTGAGCGCGCCGCTGCCGGTGACGACGTTAGTAAGCGTGATTGTCCCGCCGGTCGTATCAAACGTGCCACCGCCCGCACCGAGCGTGATGCCTCGGTTGCTGCTGAAAGCCATGGCTCCAGTGGACTTCACACCCCCACCATTGAGGGTGATTTGATCGGCGGTGAATGAACCGGGATTCGTGCCGAATGCGCTCTCACCGCTGGTGGCGATGAAGCCCGCATTGATCGTCGTCTTCCCGCCGAAGGTGTTGCCAGTGCCCAAAGTCACCGTCCCGCCGCTGCCGCTGCCATCGGTATTTTTCGTAAGGGTGACGGTGCCTGCGCTACCGCCGATGAGCGTGCTAATCGTGCCGCTTTTTATGCTGAAAGAGGAGCTGGTGAGTGTGTGCGAGCCGCTCGTGTCCGTGATACTGCCGCTGTTGAGCGTGAGCGGCCCGGTGGTTTCGTCGAAGCCGTTCAGATCGAATATTCCTCCGGCGACTAGCATCGCGCCCGTGTCGGGGATGATATTGCCGCCTGCGCCGAGTTTGAGTGTGCCGCCGTTGATGGTGGTTCCGCCGGTGTAGGTGTTCGTGCCGCCGAGTGTCTGTGTGCCCGCGCTGAGGATGAGGGCGGTGGTCTTGCCGCTGCCGCCGTCTTGAATGACTCCGCTGTAGCTCTGGCTGCCGGTGCCGTTCAGCGTCAAAGTCGAAATGCTCGACGCGGCTGTGTTCGTGATGATTCCGTTTGTGCCGCTGCCGGAGAGAAGTCCGACTGTCGCGCTCTTGCCGTTGAGATCGAGAGTGGGCGTGTTTGATGTGCCGAAGGTGACATTGCCGGAGCCCAGCGTGCCGGAGTTGCTGTTGTTGTCCTGCACGGTGCCGTTGCCGATGGAGAGTCCGCTGCTGAACGTGTTCGCCGAGCCGCTGAGGACCAAGGTTCCCGTCGCCTGTTTGTTGAGCACACCAGCGCCGGAAACTGCTCCGGAGAATGTGAGAACGCCAGTGGCACCGTTTGTTTCAATGCGTGTGTCAGCGCTTAGAATGACATTGCCCTGCCAAACAACATTGATGTTGGTGGTGTTAAAATCCAGCGACGGGTTTGCAGTCTGGTTCGGATTAAATGTCAGCTTCTGCCCGACGCTGCCGTAGGTTCCACTGATATTAAAACGAAGTCTCGCTCCGCTGTTCACCGCGAGATCACCGGTAGTTGGCAAGGATGCGGTCGCATCAATCCGAAGTCGCGTGCTGCTGTTGACGGTGATGCCGCCCGTGAAGGTATTCGTCCCGCTCAGTCGGAGATCGCCCGTGCCGGCGCCGTCAATCATGAGGTGCTTCGATGTTCCCAAAATATCGCTGGAGATGATGATATTGCTGGAGGTGTCTATCGAGACGACGTTGTCCGTGGCATTGGCGAGCGCGATGCTCATACTGCCAGTGCTGCCTTGTATGGGTTTGAGCGTCAGATCCACGCTGCTATTGTTGCGCAGGATCACATTGCTCACACTGTTGACCGTGGTGCCGTTTAGAGTAAGCGTCCCCGATGTGGCGGAACTGTCCCCAGTGGTCACTGCGCCACTCGTGCGTGCGGAGGAAATTTCAATCGCCCCGACAGCCTGGTTCGCAGTCCCGTTGTTCGTTGTTCCTCCCAGGCTGATTCCAAGTCCGGTTGCGCTCGTAGGATTGGCACCGAACTGAGCCACATCAGACACTCCGGGCGCAGCGCCACCAGTCCAGTTTGTGCCAGTCAACCACGCCGAACCACCGCTGTTGCTCCACACGATAGTTGCCGCGTGCGCCGAAGAAATTCCTAGACCAGCCATCGCGGCCAAGACGAATTTTTTTTGAATATTCTCCGTATATTTCCGATGAAGTTTCATAGTAGTAATTTTGAGATTCCCCACTCGACAGAACCGCACGCTGACCATGAGGGCTGCGGATTTCACCGCATTGACCAGACCGCAAAACAGTCCGACGAGACACACCATTGCTAGTCGCGCAATTTCCGGAGGACAACGTGTCAACTGCAACTTTCCTGCGCCATCTACGGCGATTCGCAGGCAACAATGTATCAGCGCTCGGACACTTCTCGATCTACCTATGCAGCGAGCCAAACCGACTCCCTGTCTGGTGGAGTTTTACTGAAAGAACTCCTTTGCGCGCTCGATGAAGCTTTTTTCGGGCGGCGGGACTTCTTCGCCGACTAGCTCGGCAAATTCCTGAAGTTTCTTGCGCTGCTCGGCGGTGAGTTTTTTCGGCACGGCGATGATGAGTCGCGCCATGAGATCGCCGCGTGCGCTGTTGTTGAGGACGGTCATCCCCTTCCCTCTCAATTTGAAAACGGTGCCGCTTTGCGTGCCTGCCGGGACTTTCAATTCGGCGGGGCCTTCGAGTGTGGGGACGTGAATTTCCCCGCCGATGGCGGCGGTGGTGAAGCTGACGGGTATTTCGCAAAAAAGGTTTTCGCCATCGCGCTCGAAGATTTCGTGTTCTTTGACGTGGATGACGACGTAGAGGTCGCCGCGCGGGCCGCCACGGATGCCTGCCTCGCCGTTGCCGGTGATGCGGAGGCGGGAGCCGTCGTCAATACCGCCGGGGATTTTGATTTTGATGCGGCGCGTTTGTTCGGCTCGGCCTTCGCCACGGCACTTGGTGCATGGGCGCTCGACGGTCTGGCCGGTGCCACGGCAGCGCGGGCAGGTCTGTGAGACTTGGAAAAAGCCGCGGCTGCTGACGACTTGTCCACGGCCCTGGCACGTCTGGCAGGAGACGACGCGCGAGCCGGGCTCGGCTCCAGCGCCCTTGCAGCTTTCGCAGGTGTCGAGTTTGGAGACTTCGACTTCTTTCTCCACGCCGAAGGCTGCTTCTTCGAGCGTGATCTGCATGTCGTAGCGTAGGTCGCTGCCGCGCTGGCGACTTTCCTTTTCGCCACCGCGTCCACCGCCGCCGCCGAAAAATTGCTCGAAGATATTTCCCATCCCGCCGCCTCCTCCACCGCTACCGAAGACGTCACGGAAAATATCAAACGGGTCGTGGAATCCGCCGCCACCACCACCACGGGCGCCGCCACCTTGGGTAAATGCGGAGTGACCGAAACGGTCATAGGCGGCGCGTTTTTGCTCATCGCTTAAGACGTCGTAGGCCTCGCCGAGTTCCTTGAATTTTTCCTCGGCAGTGTGGTCGCCGGGGTTTTTATCCGGGTGAAATTTGACCGCTAGTTTGCGGTAGGACTTTTTGATTTCCTCACCGGTTGCGGTGCGTTCGACGGTGAGAACTTCGTAGTAGCAGCGTTTTGCAGCCATGAAATTATTGGGCCTTGCCTTTGCTCACGAAGACCATCGCCGCGCGCAGCAGACGGTCGCGGAGTTTGTATCCTTTGCGGAGCTGGCGGAGGACATGACCCTCTGGAATGTCCGCGCTTTCCTCCTGCCCGACTGCCTCGTGCAGGTTTGGATCAAATTTCGAGCCGACTGCATCAATGGCCTCGACGCCGGAGGTGGCCATGAATTCGCGGAGCTGGCGCTCAATCATTTCCATGCCGACGACGATGGGTGATTTCGGATCGCCCTTGCGCACTTCGATCATGCCGAACTCGAAGTTGTCGAGCACGGGAAGGAGTTGTTCGAGCAGTCCGGCGCGGACGCGCTTGCCGTCGTCCTCGCGGTCGCGCGCGACGCGCTTGCGGTAGTTGTCGAGTTCGGCCTGATTGCGCGCGGCAAGGTCCTTCCATTTCGCGGCCTCGGCCTGCGCTGCGGCAAGTGGATCCTGCGCGTCTACCACGGGCGCTCCTTCGTTTTCTTCTGCGTTGATTTGGTCTGCGGTTTCATTTTCCGCGTTGCTGGTGCTCATATTTTTCTGATGGCGATAAGTGTGATGTCGTCGTGTTGCGGGTGGTCGCCGATGAATGCGCGCACATCAGCCGATACGCGGCTGACGATTGCTGTGGCACCCTCTGGTGCGCTGGCCTGTATGGCGCGCTTCGTCGCTTCCAACCCAAACTCGTCTCCCTGCTTATTGAGAGCCTCGGTGACGCCGTCCGTGTAAAGGACGAGGCAGTCGCCGGACTCAAGCGGCAAAGAAAAGTCGGCGGTGTTTTTATTGAACGCGCTGCCGCTGTCAATGCCCACGGCCATTCCGGGCGGCTTCACGGTCTGCACGCTGCCATCGTTTGCCCGGTAAACGAGCGGTGCGTCGTGACCCGCTCGCGCAAGACGGACGACGCTTTCACGCCGATCGAGGACGGCGTAGGCGACGGAGATAAACATGTCCTCTTTGATGTCGGGATAAAGCTGCGCGTTGAGTTTCCGCATCACGTCAGCGGGCGATTCGCCGCCGGGTGCGAGCAGGCGGAGCGCGCTGCGGCACATGGCCATGAGGAGCGCGGCGGGGACGCCTTTACCACTCACGTCGGCGATGGCGACTCCGCAACGATCCGCATCGAGTGGGATAAAGTCGAAGTAGTCGCCGCTGAGGTATCGCGCCGGGACGTTCGTGCCGACAATCTCGTAGCCGTCGAGTTGCGGTGATTCGCTGGGAAGAAGAATGCGCTGCACCTCAATGGCGACGCTCAAATCTTTTTCGATCTGCTTTTTCTCCGCTGCCTCCTGATGGAGGATCGCATCGAAGAGCGAAAACGCGGACTGCTTGGCGAGCGCCTCGAATGTGTGTGCGTGCTCGGGACCGAATGGCTCGGCGTCGCCTGCACGCGCAACAGCAAGAACGCCCAGATGCTGTCCCGCGTAGGTCAGCGGTGCGAGAAAAGCGGAATTGGCACCGTGCGCACGGGCAGGCGCGAGACGGGGGTCATCAAGTGGGAGAAAAAGTGCGGATTTTTGTTTCAACACACCACCGACCAGGCTGCTGGTAACGCTGACGGCCTGAAGTTTGAGGCGATTCTGGAGGCTTGTCGTTGCGCTTCCGCGCTGCCTCGGGAGTTCTACAAAAGGCGGGCAATTTTTTGAAATGAAGGCTGGCCTGAGATGCGTTCCGGTTTTGTCCGTGAGATAGAGCGCACCGCCTTGGGCTTCGAGAATGCGAAGAGCGCCTTCGACGATGCTTCCGTGGAGATCGCTAGGGCGTGTTTCGTGAGTCAGCGCTTCGCCGATGTTGTGGAGGAAATCGAACACGCGCCGTTCCTCGGTCTGGATTTTCACCTTCTCCCGCTGCACGTCACGGACCACGGCGTCATAGCGTCTCAAAACTTCAAAGTGCCAGGCGATCATCGCGGCGAGAAGTATGGCTAGAATGATGACTGCTATGGACATGGTCGGCTAACTACGGCGACCGGTATCCCGCCGCCTGTGCACTGGATCAGTGCGTGCGGTGGCGGGTTTTGACAAGCGGCAATGCGGCTCAATGTTTGTGCGGCTCGTCGTGCTCCCAGCGTTTGAGAGATTCTTCGTGAAAGTGACGCGCCCTACGGAGACGCACGAGCAGGCCGTAGCGCGGGCTGCATATCCACGCGATGAGGAACACCACGCCCAGGACGAGCACGATGGCCGCGCCACTCGGAATGCCGTCGAATTTATACGAGAGAATGAGTCCGCCAAGTGAGCCAAGGCAGCCGAGCACTGCACCGCCCCACAGCATTTTAGTGAAGTTGTCGGTGAGCAGATACATCGTAGCGGCGGGCGTGACGAGCAGGCCCAGCATGAGGATGACGCCAACCGATTGCGCGCTGCTGATCATCGTGAGGACGCTAGCGACGATGAGGGTGAAATTCAGCCCGCCCACGCGGACGCCCTGACTGCGTGCGACGGCGGGATCGAAAAGTGTGAGCATCATCGGACGCTGGAGAAGAACGAGCCCCGGCACGACGACGAGTGCGACTCCGTATGCGATCCAGAGGTCTGTATCGCCAAGTCCGAGGACGTTGCCGAAAAGGTAGTGCTTCAAATCCACCTGCGTGCGCGGAAGCATCTGCAAAAGCACGACGCCGATGCTGAATGCGACGGTGTAGAGAATGGCGAGTGATGTGTCCTCTTTCAGTCGTGAACCACGGGCAAGGAGCATTGCGCCGATTGCGACAAACATCGCGGCGACAAGTCCGCCGAAGAAGAGACCGCCGGGCTTTAGTCCGAAAAGCATCACGCCAATGGCGAGACCGGGCAGCATCGAGTGACTGAGCGCATCCGCCATGAGCGACATGCGGCGGAGGATGATAAATGAGCCTAGAAAACCGTTTGTGAAGCCGATGAGTGCGCCGCCGACGAGCGCACGGCGCATGAATTCCTGACTAACGAGATCGGTGAGGAAATTCATATGGCGACTCCGTGATCCACGGCAGCGAAAACGCGCGTCTCGTAGGCGCGGTGGATGTTTTCTTCTGTGAAAGCGACTGAGGTTTCTCCGGCGGCGATGAGTTCTCCATTCAGCAGAACGACCCGATCAAAAATCTCACGCACGCTGGAAAGATCGTGATGCGAGACGATGAGCAATTTCCCCTGCCCTCGAAGCTGGCGGAGTGTGAGTTTGAGGTTGTCCTGATTTGGTTTGTCGAGACCGGTAAATGGCTCGTCGAGCAACAGCACGTGCGCCTCCTGCGCGAGCGCCCTGGCGAGAAATGCCCGCTGCTGCTGGCCACCACTGAGCGCACTGATTTGTCGCTCCTGCAACGATTCGAGCTTCATCGCGGCAATTGCGCTGTCCACGGCGACTTTGTCTTTTTCACCATAGGTGCGCCACCAGCCGAGGCGGAGGTAGCGCCCCATTTCGACGAGGCCGCGCACGGTCGTCGGAAAGTCCCAGTCAATCTGCCCACGCTGCGGCAAATAGGCGATGTCGGGCGTGGCTCCACGCACTTCTCGTCCATGGAAATGAATCGTGCCGCTTTCGCGCTCGACGAGGCCCGCGAGCGTCTTGAGCAGCGTTGTCTTTCCTGCGCCATTCGGCCCGAGCAGCGCGACGCATTGACCGCAACACACTTCGAAGCCGATATGATGCAACGCTGGGATGCGCGCGTAGCTCACGGTGATGTTTTTAAGTTGGAGAGCGTGGGAGTGCATCACATTGCGACTACGGAAAATTGAGCACGCGCTCGACCGTTCCTTTGCCCCACAGGCTGCGCTCGATTTCGTTGTCTGAGGGATCGGTGAGTTGGACGCGCATGGCGGAAAGCGGAGTTTCATCAGCCCACTCGACTTTGAATTTCAATTCACCGCCTTCGCGCGGCCACGGGAGTTTTAATGAAAATTCCTCCTGCGACTCCGGTGCAGCTTTCGACCACACAGTCTCTCCGAGATGCACGATGCCCACGCGTTTGGGCGAAATGGTGAATGTGAGCACGAGCCGGACTTCCTGCGCGACGCTTGGTGTTGTGATGATCGGCTTTTTTGGCGCAGCCGATTCAGCCTGCGTCATCCGCCACAGCAGCGGCGCGAGCACGAGCAACGCCGCAAACGTAATCGCAGCCCGAAGTAGTGGGGAACCGCGCATCTATTTCAGTGCGTCCACGATGGTGCTGACGTTGCGCTTGAACATCCCCTCGACAGTTCCGCCTTCGCCTGTGCCTAGTCCATCGGAAAGCAATGAGCCGCCAAATTTTGCCCCCGTCTCGTTCGCAATTTCCTGAATTACTTTCGGGTTTGCCACGTCCTCGGAAAAAACAGCTTTCACTCCGGCAGCTTTGATTGCCTGAATAAGTTCTGCGGTTTTTTTCGAGCCGGGTTGGTCGTTTTTTGAAAAGCCGGCGATGGGCATCACCGTGAAACCGTATTCACGGGCAAAGTAGCCGAAAGCGTCGTGATTGGTAACGAGCTTGCGTTTGTCGCGCGGTAGTTCGGCGACTTTATTTTTCACCCATGCATCCAACGTTTCGAGTTTGGCCAAATAGGCACTGGCATTTGTGTTGAATGTTGTTTTGTCAGCCGGACTGAGCTTGTTCAGTTCATCGCGAACGATTTTCGTGGCGCGTGCGATATTGCGAATGCTGTGCCACCAATGCGGGTCCTCCCCATCGTGGGAGTGGTCGCCGTGCTGAACGCTGAGTTTCAGAGAGGGAAATTGATCGCCAACACGGATGATAGCCCCCTTTGTCCCAGTGGCCTCCTCCAGTTTGCCTACATAGCCCTCCATATGCTTCGCAGAAAGCAGCACGAGTTGCGCAGTTGCGACTGCACGCAGGTCGCTCGGCTTCGGTTCGAAATCATGCGGGTCCGTTCCCGGCTTCACGTGGCTGATTACCTCCACGCGGTCGCCACCCACTTGCTGGGCAACCTCGGTGAGGATGCTGGAAAATGTGGAGATACGGATTTTTTCCACACCTGTCGCCGCCAACACAGGGGCACAAACGACAAATAGAAATAGCCGGATGAATTTCATCCGAGCAGGCTATCGCGACACTCGTTTAATGCAAGCTGTTTGCGTATTTACTGCTCAGAAATTTCGCTTCTTCACATCATTCAACACGCATATTTGGCCCAGCCAAGATACATCGCTCACGTGGCACCCAACTGGCTAATTTCATGTCGAATTTTCCCGTAAGAAGAACCAACAACTCATGACAGCCCAGGCTAACCTTACTACGCCGATTTCGCCGCTCCACAGCGACGAGGCGCATGCACGCATCATCAAGATTCTTGAGGCGACGACAGACGTGGTGGCGATGACTGATTGTTCCGGGCAATTGCTATACATGAACCTGGCCGGGCGCCGTCTCTTCGGATGGGGAGAGGACGATGTGGTCGCGCTGCGCAACGTCAAGGAGATGCACCCCGCATGGGCGTATGAAGTCGTCCAGCATGAGGGTTTTCCCGCCGCGTTGCATGACAATTCATGGAGCGGTGAAACTGCCTTGCTCGCGAAAAACGGTAAGGAAGTCCCCGTTCTTCAAGTCGTGCTCGCACACACCAGCGCGGATGGCGAAGTGGATTTCTACTCAACAATCTGCCGCGACATCAGTGAGAGAAAACAAAAGGAACTGGAGCAAATCGAGTGGGCCAATCGATACGATGCGGCGATCCGTGCAAGCGAACAGGTGCTCTTTGACTGGAACGTTGACACCGGAGACATCCACTACAGCGGAGACGTGGACGGGCTCTTTGGCCGGAGGGATCGGGAAATGCAGGGCGGGCTGAAACGCCTGCGACAAATCGTCCATCCCGATGATCTTGCTGCATTCGACACTGAGGTAGAGCGAGTGACGGCGATGCGGGATTCGTTTCACCATGAATTCAGAATTTGCCGGGGCGATAACAGTAAGATCGTGGCGCAAGCACAGGGGTTCTTCTTTTTCGACAGGCAAGGCCGCATCGAGAGGATGGTCGGCTTCATCAAGGATGTATCCATCCAGCGCTCGGCGGAACAAGCCATCCAGACGACGAATGAATTGCTTGAGCAACGTGTGGCAGAGCGCACTGCCGAACTCGAGGGAGCAAATACTGAACTCAAATCACGAGCCCGCCAGCAAGAGGCCGTGGCCCGACTCGGCCAGCGCGCGCTCAGTGGTCTCCCGCTGAACGATCTCATGTGTGAAGCTGCAAAAGTTGCGCGCGAAGGCCTGCACACCGATTGTGTGACAGTGAATGAATACATCGTTGCAGACGATTGCTTCCACATGCGGGCCACCGAGGGCTGGCCCGAATACGAAAAATCTGCGCAAAACTCGCAGGACAAGAATTCAATGAGCAGCTATGCGCTGCGAAGCGGTGAGACAGTGGTCTCGACGGACTTTACCCGTGAGCAACGTTTCACCGTATCGCAAGAGATCAAAAATTCCGGCGCACGTAGCGGCGTTGCCGTCTGCATTCAGGCAGGAGTCCGCCCGCTTGGTGTTCTAAATGCCTTTTCAAGGAGTCTGCGCACGTATGCATCCGACGACATCAGCTTTCTGCAAGCTGTGGCAAACGTCCTTTCTGCGGCCATTGAGCGCCATCAGGCAGATGAGCGCATCCGCCAGGCGCAAGCCGAGGCAGAGGCGGCCAATCGTGCCAAGAGTGAATTCCTCTCGCGCATGAGTCACGAGTTGCGCACGCCTCTCAATTCGATCCTCGGTTTCACACAACTCCTCGAAATGGAGGCGCATGATGCACGACAGGATGAAAGCATCCGCCACATCTCTCGCGCCGGGCAAAATCTGCTCTCACTCATCAATGAAGTCCTCGATATCGCAAGGCTTGATGCGGGCCGTATGCAATTTCATTTGGAAGAGGTGGAACTCGGTGAATTCCTGAGGGCAGCCGCCACGCTCACGACTCCGCTTGCAGCGCGAAAAAAGGTCACCGTGCATCTGGCGGAAATGCCGGAAAAGACCCATCTCGTGTCAACCGACCGCGAGCGCATCAAGCAAGTGGTTCTGAATCTTCTTTCCAATGCCGTAAAATTTAACCGTGAAGGAGGAACAGTGGCAATCGCAGCATCCCGCGTGGAAGAAGGCTTTTGGCGCGTGAGCGTCACAGACACAGGCATGGGAATCCCGCAGGAAAAGCTTAACCGGCTCTTCGTTCCATTTGAGCGACTCGGAGTGAAAGAAGGCGGTGTTGAGGGCGGAACAGGACTTGGTCTTGCTCTTTGCCACCGCCTCATCAATGCGCTGGACGGCAGGATTGGTGTCACGAGCACTTTAAACGTCGGCAGCACATTTTGGATCGACCTGCCCGCAATAGAAACTCCGCAGGAGCCCAAGGCAGCCCCGCCCGTCAAGCAGCCACTCCAGAAAGCACCCAATGCAGAGCAATACACCCTGCTTTATATCGAGGATGACCTGGCGAACTACTATCTTCTCGAACGCATCCTTTCGTCACGAAAAGACATCAAGCTCATTTCCGCACTCCAAGGCAGCATTGGGCTGGACCTCGCGCGCGAACACCATCCCGACTTGATCCTGCTGGACCTCAACCTCCCGGACACGCCCGGCGAACAACTGCTTCGGATTTTGAAGGAAGACAAAAATACATCAGACATCCCCGTGATCACCGTCACAGGCGAAGTCGCCAGTGAACGCTTTACGAAACTGCGGGAGCTTGGCGCGGTCGAAATCCTCACGAAGCCCTACCGCGTTCAGGAACTTCTTGCGTTGCTCGACAGAGCGCTTGGCAAGGCTGCTACTCCTCCTCGGTAACGTTGAAGCTCAAGCTGGTGATACCCGCATCCGAGCACGCATCGGCCACATCCATCACGCGCCCGTGCCTTGTCTTTGCCTCGCTCGCGATGGTAATCTGACAAGGCGTCTTCGCTGCTTCGCAATTCGCTTTTACGCGCATCAAAAGAGCGCGGAGATTTGGAAGCAACTTGTCGTCTGCTTTTCCGATCGGCTCTTCATTCAGCAGCACATCGCCCGCTGTCGTGATCTGGATGACCTGCTCCTCCACGAAAGCCGCCTCCCTGGCTGTATCCACAGTGCCGGGGAGCTGGCAGTTCAGTTCCTTCTCCACCTTTACCTCGCCCGCCATGACCATGAAAAAAAGCATGATCACGAAGACGACATCGATCATCGGCGCAATTTGAAAGCCGACACCACCTTCGTTGGGATCCAGTTCTAAGCGGCGCATAGTTAGTCGCCCTCCTTGTTATAGACGGAAAAGGTCACATCCTCGACCCCCGCCTGTCCTGCTAGATCCATCACTCGATTAATCACGAGCGCATGAGTCTCCTTGTCCGCGCGAATGACGACACGATACTTTGGATTCGGGCCGTTTGACACGGGCGTGCGATCATTGGCGGACTTTACTTTTTTCAACTGCTCGCCCAGCACCTTCAGTTCCTTGTATTGCACGCCATCGAGCACATAGGTCGGCTTTTCAGTTTTCACGTCCCACCGCACGTTCACGATGGCTTCGTTTCGCATCATGTCCCGCTTGAGTGCGTGTGGAGCCACTGGCAGGGGCATCTTCTCCACTTTTGAGACCTGTGCCGAGGTGATGCTCATGAAGAAAATGAGCAGCACAAGGAGCACATCGATCATCGGAGCGATTTGAAACTCCGGATCTCCGTCTCCACCTCCGCCTCCTCCGCCCATATTATGAAATCCTCCTGCTCATCTTGGCACGGGGTGAAAAATTAGACGGCTGGAGTTTGCTCGGCCTGCTGCACCCAATTTGGTGTTGCGGCGTAAAGCTCCTCGTCGCCGAGGTGCGCACCGGCAAGATACTCATAGGGCATCTTGCGATAGAGCGATCCGATGGTCTCCTGGAGGTTGTGGATGATTTTGGCGGCGCGATTGCGCAGCCAGTAAAAGCTAAAGAATGCCGGGATCGCGATGAGCAGTCCGCTCGCGGTCGCGATGAGCACTTCGCCGATGGCGGCGGAGAGCTTGCTCGGGTCGCCGATGCCGCTGGTGCCCAGTGTGGCGAAGGCGCTGATCATGCCGAACACCGTGCCGAGCAATCCAATCATCGGGGTGCAAACGCCGATGACGGAAAGGTAGCTGATGAAATACTGCATATTCGCATTCTGCTTGGCTACCTCGGCATAAATCGCCTCCTCGACGGCGGACTTGCCCTCGCCCGCCATGGAGAGGCCGGCGCGGCAGACATCCGTCAAAGGCGAAACGTTATTTTTGCAAAACTTGGAGGCAGACACGTAGTCACCAGAACGGAAAAGATTCCTCAAACCTGTGAGGTGCATCGCTGGGATGGTCTTTTTGTAATTCGTCACGCGCAGCAGCCCATCCACGACAAGATAAAGCGTGGCCACCGAGCAGATGCCGATGAAAATCATGATCGGACCGCCGTCCTTGATGTGCTGCCAGATGCTCTTATCGTGCGCCTTTGGCTCATTCTTCGCGGCATCGGCTGCAGCCTCGGCGACGACAGCGTCAGTAGTGGGCTTGGCGGCTTCGGCGGGCTTGGCATCCTGAGCGAATGCAGCGGTAAGCGGCGCAAAAGCAATGAATGCGGCTGTGAAAAGTGCGGCGAGTGAGCGGAGTTTCATGTGGAGTATTCGGGAAAAGTTCGGGGAATCTGCGAAGTTGCCACGCATTTGGCGAGGGGAATTTGTGCGGGTAACAAGGAATTTCTCTACCCTTCACCCTTCCCTCCATCATTCGCCATCCACCATCCGTCATTGAATCTCATCCCCCCACGCCCGCAACTGCTTCTTCGCCTGCTCGTATTCCGGCAGCTTCCCGAACTTCTGCTGCTTGCGCACCAACTCGCGCAGATGCGCCTTCGCAAAGTCGCGCTTTCCCAGTTTCTCCATGCACTCCGCCGCGCGCAGATAGGCCTGTGCGCACCAGTGCAGATACTTCACCCAACTCACAAAAGTCCGCTGGTAATAGGCAATCGCCTCCGGAAAATGTCCCTGCGCCCGCTCCACTTCGCCGAGCGAAAAAACCGCGCGCGCAGTCGGCTCCCCGCGCCAGTCCTTACCCGGCGCGGCCTTCTCGCTGCCCTTTGCGACTTTTTCATAAAGCACACGCGCCGCCGCATAATATCCCGCATCCCCGGCAGCGAGCGCAAGCAACGCATCCCCCGCCGCGAGGTAACGCTCCGCCGCCTTCGCATACTCCTTCCCCGCCTCAAACTTCTCGCCATCCATCTCCGCAATCCGCGCCATCGCATACTTCGCATTCACCGAATCCGGCGCAGCCTCCGTCGCCTCCTTGTAAACACGCCGTGCAGTCTCCGCCTCCCCCGTCACCCGCAAAGCATCGCCGAGCGACGCCAGCACACTCGCCACCTGTGGCGTGCCCGCGAAAGCCACCGAAGCTTTCTCCAAAAACGGCACCGCAGCCTCCGCTTTCCCCACCCGCAAATAAGCAACCCCCAGCGCCAGTTGCGCAGGCGCAATCTCTCCTCCCTTCGCATCGCGGAGCGCGGGCTCTAGCAGTGCGACAGCCTTCTCCGCGTCACCGGCTTCGAGTGCAGCCTTCGCCTCACGATAAATATCCGGCAACGCATCCCCACCGAAAGCCGCAAAAGAGAATAGAATAAATGCGAGGATTGATGTGCGCATAAAAAATCCGAGTTGGTGTTGGTTGGGTCGCAATCTTGGGCTTTGCATTTCACAAGCTATCGCACACTTCCATTCATTGAAGCGAGCAAATGACGGTTGTAGATTGACTCATCGCGATTTCCGCCATGCACTTTTTTCCATGAAAACAAAACCTACGCCTCCTAAATGCAGACGGATTGTTCTGACAGGCGGCCCCGGCGGAGGAAAGACAACGGCGGCGGATCTTTTCCGGCGCGAGATTGGCAATGCCGTGGTGATTGTCCCCGAGGCTGCGACGATTCTTTTTCAAGGCGGCTTTCCCCGCTCGGGCGAAGGACACGCGCTGAGTTACGCGCAGACGGCGATATTTAATGTGCAGAGGAATCTGGAGGACGTGCAGGCGGCGCTCTATCCGGGGCGGACTTTGCTTTGCGACCGGGGCACAGTGGACGGCGCGGCATACTGGCCGGGCGGCGATGGCGACTATTTTGAATTCGTAGGCACGACGCTCGAAGCAGAACTGAGCCGCTACGATGCGGTGATCTTTTTCGAGACCGCGGCGATAGGCGGTGCATCCATCGAAGGCGGCAACCCGATTCGCAATGAGTCGCTTGAGGAAGCAGTGCGGCTGGATGCAAAACTTCGCTCGCTGTGGGGGCGGCATCCGCGCTTCATCCTCGTGCCGCACAATCCCTCGTTCTTCAAAAAATCAGTTTCGGCCTCGCCGCGCTGGAAAGCATCGTCTCGCAACTTTCCGCAGAGGCAAAAAAAGAGAGCGCACCTCGCAAGCCGGGTCGCAAGCGGAAATGAGTCATCCAGCTCGCCTCATCGCGCGCTGCCTCGTGGCTTTGGGGCTTGTCGCTTGCAGGGCGATGGCCGCCAACCCGCGATTCGAGGTTTCATTTCCAAAGGCCGCACATCCCGAAGCCGTCACCGGCATGGTTTACGTCGCCGTGAGTCGCGAAAACGATCGCACGCCCGTCGAGCAAACATCAACGACCGGCGTCCCGCTGTTTTCGACATGTATTCAAGCACTCAAGCCCGGTATTGCCGCCGTGATTGATGGAAAGAGTCGCAGCTATCCGCTCGCAAGCCTGCGTGATTTGCCTGCGGGGAAATATTGGGTGCAGCCTTTTGTGAACATCTACACACGCTTCCCGCGCGCCGACGGAAAGACCGTCTGGCTGCACATGGATCAATGGGAAGGTCAGGATTGGAAACGTTCGCCGGGAAACCTTTTCGGCACACCTGTCCAGATCACCTTTAATCCTAAATCCTCACGCCCCATCCGGCTCGTCGCCGACAAAATCATCCCGCCCATTCAAATTCCCGCCGACACCGGGATGGTGAAGCGCATTCGCATCAAGAGCGACATACTCTCGAAGTGGTGGGGACAACCCATTTACCTGGGGGCGACGGTGCTTCTGCCACGGGACTACGCCTTGCACCCGGATGTAAAATTTCCCGTCAACTACATCCACGAACACTTCACGCTTGAAGCTCCCGGAGGCTTCGGAAAGGGCGGTGATTTCGACAAACTCTGGCTCGACAACAGAACTCCGCGTTTCCTCTACGTCTCACTCCAACATCCATCTCCCTACTACGACAACTCCTACGGCGTGAACTCCGAGAACAACGGACCCTACGGAGACGCCATTCTCTACGAACTCATCCCCGCCATCGAAAAACAGTTCCGCGCCATCGCACAGCCATGGGCCCGCATCCTCACCGGCGGATCCACAGGCGGCTGGATCGCGGTTGCCCATCAGGTTGTCCATCCCGATTTTTTCGGCGGATGTTTTGCCAGTTGCCCGGACGCGCTCGATTTTACCTGCCACCAAATCGTCAACATCTACGAAGACGAAAATGCATACCACGTTCACAACGAGTGGATGAAAGTCCCCCGCCCCAACGAACGCAAAACCGACGGCAACATCCTTTCCATGATGGAAGACGAGAATCACTACGAACTGGTCGTTGGCGACAAGTCGCGCTCCGGCGGGCAGTGGGACATCTGGGAGGCGACATATTCGCCAGTCGGAAAAGACGGATATCCGCAGCGCATTTGGGACAAGAGCACTGGGCAAATAGACAGGCGAGTCGCGGAGCAGTGGAAAAAATACGACATCCGCCTCATCCTCGAAACGAACTGGGCCGCACTCGGTCCGAAAGTCGCCGACAAACTCAACATCTATGTCGGTGACATGGACTCCTACTACCTCAACAACGCCGTCGAAAAACTAAACACCTTCCTCTCGACCGCCGATAATCCCAAATTCACCGGTGAAATCATTTTTAAACGTCGCGCGCCACACGGATGGGGCCAGAGCGCTGCCGAACTTTTGGAGAAAATGACGCGCCAGATTAAAAAGACCGCGCCACCCCGCGCCGACCTCGAAGGCTGGCGATACTGATTTCGCGTGGAAAACCTGCGCTCGCCCCGCGAGCGAAAAATAAGCAGTTACGCCGCCTGCGCGTTGCCGAGCGTTGCGAGGATGCTTTGGAAAAACACACGGCCATCCGTGCTCCCGAGATGTGCATCACAAGCGCGCTCGGGATGCGGCATGAGGCCGAAAACATTGCGCGTCGTGTTGCAAATGCCCGCGATGTTTTCCAGCGCACCGTTTGGATTCGTAGCATCGCCCGTTTTGCCCTTCACATCGCAATAGCGAACGAGCACGCGACCCTCTGCATTCAGCGAAGCTAGCGTCGCTGCGTCGGCAGTGTAGCTCCCCTCCCCGTGCGCGATGGGCACATTCAGCACCTGCCCCACTTGGGCGGCGGAAAGAAATGGGTTGCTCGTATTTTCCACGCGAAGCCGCACGTGCTCGCAGATGAAATGCAAATCGCGGTTGCGAATGAGTGCGCCGGGGAGCAGTCCGCTTTCGCAAAGAATCTGGAAGCCATTGCAAATGCCCATCACCAGCACGCCGCGCTTCGCCTGTTCGATGACCGATTTCATCACCGGCGAAAAACGTGCGATGGCTCCGCAGCGAAGGTAATCGCCGTAGCTGAACCCGCCCGGCAGCACGATCAAATCGTAGCCCGCAACGCTGTCCTCCTTGTGCCAGACGAAGTCGGTCGCAAAACCAAACTCCTTCAAAACAAGATGGCAGTCCTGATCACAATTCGATCCCGGAAAACGGATGACGGCGGCTTTCATGGCTTACTTCTCCACCACCAGTTCGTAATCCTCGACGACGGGATTGCTCAGCAAATCGCGCGCGATTTCGTGCAGTTGCGCCTCGGTCGCGCCGTCCACTTCGAGTTCGATCATTTTCCCCACGCGGGCGCTCTGCGCGCCGGGCAGACCGTGGTGGCGCATGGCGTCGCGCACAGCCACACCCTGCGGATCGAGGATGCTGCGCTTTGGCATCACGATGACTTTAGCTTTCATAGAGCGCGTGGGGATAAGGACTCCGCGCACGACTGTCGAGTGTCCAATGCAGCGGGTGCATCAAAAAAATAATCGGTAGCCCTCCAGCGCTATAATTTGCGGGGCAGTTCACCAACCCCCCAGCCCATGTGGACAGGCTTATCGTGATAATTTGGTAAATTTCACGCTTAGCCATCCGCACTCTGTAATTTTCTATCTGCTAAATGTCCAAAAAGTCACTTCGCCGTCTCTGTAGATTCTGTTTCGGCCGGATTATGGGCTTGACCGTTTTTTACTGACCGACACTATCCGCCGTTCTTTGCCGGAAACGGCCTGAATTTACCGTATGCCCGACAATCTGGGAACTATCATTTGGACGCTTTGTTACACTGCCGTGCTTCTAGGGCTCTCGCTCTATGGGATGCATCGCTATCTGATCGTCTATCTTTACCTCAAAAATAAACGCAATGTGCAGGAGCCTGCAGGTCACTTCGACCAGTTGCCGAGGGTGACGGTGCAGCTTCCTATTTTTAATGAACTCTACGTCGTGGAGCGCTTGCTGGATGCAGTCTCAAAGCTGGATTATCCGCGCGACCTGCTGGATGTGCAGGTGCTCGATGACTCGACCGACGAGACTCGGGAGCTTGCAAACAAACTGGTGGATGATTTGCAGGCTCTGGGTCTGGACATCAGCCACGTGCATCGCGTGGACCGAACGGGCTACAAAGCGGGGGCCTTGGAAAACGGGCTGCAATCGGCAAAGGGAGAGTTTATTTTGATTCTGGATGCGGACTTCGTCCCGGCACCGGATGTGTTGAAAAAGACGATCCACTTTTTCACGAACGAAAAGGTGGGCATGATCCAGACGCGCTGGGGCCATTTGAACCGCACTTACTCGATGCTCACGCGAGTGCAGGCGATGTTCCTCGACGGGCATTTGCTGCTGGAACAAACGGGGCGGAACCGCAGCGGACGCTTCATCAATTTCAACGGAACAGCAGGTGTGTGGCGGAAGTCGTGCATCGTGGACGCGGGCGGCTGGCAGCACGATACGCTGACTGAGGATCTCGATCTCAGCTACCGCGCACAGATCAAAGGATGGAAATTTGTCTTCCTGCCAAACTTGGTGACGCCCGCAGAACTGCCGGTGGACATGAATGGCTTCAAGTCCCAGCAACATCGCTGGACGAAGGGCAGCATCCAGACCTGCCGCAAACTCCTCCCCGCCGTGTGGCGTGCAAACCTCCCGCTAAAAGTGAAGCTCGAAGGCACGATGCACCTCACATCGAACTACGCATTCCTTCTCCTCGCCTTCATCTGCGTGCTGATGCACCCGAGCGCTGGCGGCGGAACCCACAGCACGTGGCACATGCTGTTGCTGGACATCCCCATCTTCATCACCGGCTCAGTGCCCGCAGTCATCTTTTACATCGTCTCCCAGCGCGAACTTTATCCCCGCTCCTGGTGGCGGGAAATCCTCTACCTCCCTGCCCTGCTCGCCCTCACCATCGGCCTCGCAGTAAATAACGCGTGGGCCGTGATTCAAGGCATGGTCGGCGCGACCGGAGAATTCACCCGCACGCCGAAATACGGAATCCAGACCAAGACGCAGAGCTGGAAAAAATCCAAATACTCGGTGGCAAAAAACATTTTGCCGCTCGTCGAGGTTGTCTTCGCCGTGTATTTCATATATTTCCTCTCACACGAAATCCTTGCTTCCAACTGGTTTGCCGTTCCATTCCTTACCCTGTTCGCAGGCGGTTTTACCTACGTCGCCCTGTGCTCGCTGGCACAGTGGTTTCCACAACTCCGCGCTCCCTGGCGCGACACGGGAGACGTGCTTTCCGCGTAGGACAGCTTTGATGATTAACAACCAAGCTCCATTCAGAAAGGAGTGCGCGATTTGACGATGCGCACTCACTTCATCGTCCGAATCCTCCAGACTCTTTGCCTCCTCGTAGCGGCGTCCCATGCCGAGACCATCGTCGTCAGCATCCCGGAACAACGCCTCTACGTATTTGATCAGGCAGGCGAAAACATAGCCAGCTATCGGGTCTCCACATCGAAGTTCGGAGTCGGCGACCAGCCAGGCAGCTACAGCACGCCGCTCGGCCAGATGGAAATCGCCTCAAAAATTGGCGACGGATCCCCCATCGGCACGGTCTTTAAATCCGGCTCGCGCACCGGTGAAATTTGCAAAGTCAACGCACGAGGACGCGACCCCATCGTGACCCGCATTCTGCGATTGCGCGGACTGGAAAGACAGAACGACGGCGCCTTTGGCCGCGGCATTTACATCCACGGCACACCGGACGAAATGCACATTGGACGGCCAGTGAGCTATGGCTGCATTCGCATGAAATCGAAGGACGTGATCGAGCTATTCGACACAGTGAGCACAGGCTCCCGCGTGGAAATCACCGATGAGCGCGTAAGTCGCGGCTTCTTCACCAAAGTCACTCGGTCACCAGAGCACATCGCAGCCGGCCCCGCCCCCAAGACCGTGCCCGTTGCATTCGAGCCTCCAAAACTTGCCTCGGCAAGCTTCCCTGCCCCGCTATCTCCCGTGTCACTTCCCGCAACCGAACAAAAGCGCTCGCAATTCGCAAAATCCACGGCATCCGCCAACGTCACCACCTCGCAAAACAGCTCCGGCGTAACCCTCTTGAAGACTTCGGTGCTTTCCATCACCTTCGGCGCACCGCCCGACGCTGGCGACCGCACCCGCTAGCGCTGCTTCTGCCAGTGCTTCACGTAGCGGTCCAGCGAGTCATCCCTGCGCTGCTCCTGCGCAAACGCATCCATCGTTCGCTTCAGTCCGCGTGAAAAATACGAACGCTCCGCGCCATCGTAGTCGAAGAAATCGTCGATTTTGATGGATACACCAGTGTCGAGCGATACCAGCAAAGTCCAGTCGCCAGTCTGCAACGGCTCCGCATCAAGCGTAATGGAATTCACAACGTAGCGCCACGGCCCGCGATCGATGGGCAATAGAAAATTCTCCCGCAGGTCGCGCCACATCTCCACATCAAACGCCTCCGCATTTCGCACTGTCAGCGAAGGGCGCGCGCTCAATTCCTTTCCCCGCTCGCGCCCGCCGGATTCCGCAATCGCAAGTATCGGTTCGCCTTTCCGATGCACCGTGCGTTGTCCACTGGAACACGCACATAGACAGGCAACGAGAAAGAGAACAAGCAGGCGCATGGTTCAATAAACGACTTTGTTCAGCGGGTATTCGATGATCCCCTCCGCGCCAAGCAATTTGAGTTGCGGCAAGATTTCGCGCACCACGCGCTCGTCAATGATTGTCTCCACAGCCACCCATCCGGGCAGCGTGAGATGCGCCACCGTCGGATTGCGCAATGCAGGCAGCGCCTTCAGCAACTCCGCGAGTTTCTCCTCGGGCAGATTCAACTTCAGCCCCACCTTGTCACGCGCAGCCATCGCGCCATTGAGCAAAAGCACCAGCCGTTCGAGCTTCGCGCGCTTCCACGAATCGTCGTAGGCCTTTTTATTCGCGATGAATTGAGGGACGCTCTCCATCAGCGTTTCCAAAATGCGCAGTTTGTTCGCACGCAGGCTCGATCCCGTCTCCGTCACATCCACGATGGCATCCACGAGATCCGGCACCTTCACCTCCGTCGCGCCCCACGAAAACTCCACCTCCGCAGTCACGCCATGCTTTGCGAGAAAGCGACGCGTCATCTCCACCGCCTCCGTCGCGATTACCTTCCCCTGCAAATCCTTCACCGTGCGAATCGACGAATCCTCCGGCACTGCCAGCACCCAGCGCGTCGGCTGTGCGCTCGTCTTGCTGAAAAGAAAATCCGCGAGCCGCACCACATCGCTGCCGTTGTTTTCGATCCAGTCCCGCCCCGTCAGACCGCAATCGAGAAAGCCATGCTCCACATAGCGCGAAATTTCCTGCGCACGGAGCAGGCGGATCACCAGTTCCGGATCATCCACACTCGGCTTGTAGCTGCGGCTGCTCACCGCAATGCGAAAGCCCGCATTGGCAAAGAGCGCGATCGTCGGCTCCTGCAAACTACCCGAGGGCAAACCGACGCGAAGCTGGCGAATTTCATCTGGCATAAAAGCGCGCGGTTTTAGGCACGCCACCCGTGCGTGGCAATGACGAACGTGACCCGAAACACAAAAGAGCGCCCAAACCTACCCTACCTTCAAGTCTGCCTTCGGCTTCACTTCGCGAACGGCAGATTTTACAGGCAAAAACGGAGCCACGAACGCATCTTGAAAAGAATACACCGCGTGAAAATCCTTCTTTGAGTCCTTCTCCGTTTTCCCAAAAACGCCCAGTTCCACCAGATTCCACACTATCTCGCCGAAATCGTCCGTCTTCGTGATACCCCAGTAATCCAACACTGTCGGCACCATCGGCCCATATTGCTTGAGCGCATAAAGACGAATACCCTCGCAAAGTTGCTGTCCCGTCACATGCCCGGTCTCGCCAAGCTGGCGCTTGCGCGTCTTCACGGTGTGATCCAACGCATCTCGGAGAAATTCATATGCCCCCCTCGGATAACGCAGGTCGGCCTGTATCAACTGTTCGACTGCTTCGTTAAATTCCAATTTTTGCATCGTGTGCTTTATTGTCGGCGCGGACGGTATCGATGAAAGCGGATGCGTCAACCAAGCCGGCGCAAATTCTTGGATCGGTTAAAATATGCATCTCCGCCCAGCGGCTGATTTATTTAAGCTTTCGCACAATCACCTGTTTAACTTTTACCGTAGAATCCTGCACGTTCATTATTCCTACAGGCTGATTTACATTGGAAAAATCACCTTTCCACTTAGCGCGCTCTTTACCTTCGACGAAAAGCGTCATCCTCGTGGGTTGAATATTCAATTTAACACTTATCAGTTGGTTTAGAGGTGTCTCCCCTGAATCCTTTTTACTTTGCCAGCCTTCAACAGGCCCACCCTCTATGCAAAGTTCGGAGGTATTATGATAGTTTAGAGCAATCTGCTTACACGCGTAGGCTATACGAAAATCTCCGGTAGTTTCTAGACGCCATTCAACTTCTACGGGTGCTTTATAGCTTTTTGTTGAAGTGCGACTCCCTCCTGATGTGAGCACCGCACCACTCATCTCGGAGATAACCTCCGCATCAGTGTTTATCGCAGCATACTCTTTCGCATCAGAGATACGCTTAGCCACCTCAATTCTTGCTTCGCGAGCCAGCTTGGCTGCTTCAATTAATCCACTGCGCGTATATTGCTGCTCGAGTGTGGCGAGTTCACGCGAAAGGTTTGCATCCAATAACTGACGTCTGCTGGAAAGCGGCTTGATTGCGGCTTTTAAATTGCGTTCGTAATTAGTGTATGCAGCACGCAATGGCAAAGCGGCCGTATTTGGCGGTGCTTCAATGGCTCCAGTGCTCGCTGCTGTGATTAGTCCGTTGATTTGAATAACCGCATCGAGGTCGCCTTTGGCCTGCGCCATGTCGCGCGCACGCGTCAGTTCCTTGGTATATGCGGCCGTAAACTGAGCCTTTGCTGAAGCCTCTGATGCATCAAGCTGGGCAGATTCCGCTTTATAGCGATTTCGCAGGGTGCCGACTAAATCGCTTGCAGTCTGCTGGGCGACGCCAGTCGTGGCAAAAAGCAAACTGATCAGCAGCGCCTTGCAGGGATGCATGGGATGGCGTCAGTTTCGCGCGGTGGCAGCTTGCTGGCGGCGGAGTTCGCGAAGGTAGCGGTAGCCGACGAGTCTTTGATTTTGCTCGTCCCAAAGTCGGTAGCCGAAAGCTTTCAAGCTGCTGCGAAGGGTGACGGGTTTGACGCTGTGGAAAAGCGGATGAGCTTTGTGGCAGCGTTCGAGGTTATAGTTCGGAATGCGAGGGCTGAGATGGTGAATGTGATGGAAGCCGATGTTACCGGAAAACCACTGGAGGATTTTCGGGAGTTTGTAGAACGAACTGCCCTGCAATGCGGCTGCGGTGTAGTCCCACTCGTCGCGACGCTGCCAATAGGTGTCTTCAAATTGATGCTGCACGTAAAAGAGCCAGACACCTGCGGAACCGGCGACGGTCATCACGGTGAGTTGAATGAGGACGTATTGTTTAAAACCGAAAATCCAACTGAGCGAAGCGACCAAAGCGAAAATAGCGAGGTTCATCCAATAGCAGGAACGGCGATCGCGCTTGCTGGCTTTGGCGGTGGGGAAGCGGTGCATCACGATGAATAGGAACAGGGGCGCGATGATGAAAAGAATGAAGGGATTCCGCGAAAGTTGGTAGGCAAAGCGTTTCCAACGGGATGCCTCGAGGTATTCTTGAACAGTGAGCGTCCAAACGTCGCCGTCGCCGCGCCTGTCGAGATCGCCGGAACTGGCGTGATGGACGGAGTGCTGCCAGCGCCAGTGGTAGTAGGGCGTGAAAGTGATGACCCCGGTGATGAAACCGAAGATGTCGTTGGCGAGGCGTGATTTGAAAAATGAACCGTGGCCACAATCGTGGAAAATGATGAATGCGCGGATTTGGAAGCCACCTGCAAGAACGGCGAGGGGCAGCATGAGCCAGTAGGACTCACGGATGCAGTGATACATGAGATAATACAGAATCACGATGGGGCCGATAGTATTCACGAGTTGCCACGTAGCGCGCCCGACGGAGGGTTGCTGAAATTTTAAAACGATATCCTTCCACTCGCTGGTGTCGATCTTGCCTGCTTTGCTTTCAGTAGGATTGCTATGGCTGGAGCTGGTTTCTGTAGTCATGTCGGTTTAGGGATCGTTGCGGTCGCCCTATGGGCAATGCAACAAACGTGCGCATCTTAGCAGAAAGACACGCCGTAATACAACCTTTGTTCACAACAATCTCACGGCTGAAGCATTCTGTTTTCGCTTGCCGGAGAGGGAAACGCACGCGACACGTTGCGCCCACTTTTTCTGACTAGATGGATAAAATCCTGCCGCTTCTCCAACATAATGCACGCGCCTCAATCGCCGACCTCGCAAAGTCAGCGAATCTCAGCGAGGCCGATGTTGCTGCCCGTATTGCAAGACTGGAGGACGACGGCGTCATTCTCGGCTATCAGGCGATTGTGGACCCGCAAAAAGTTGCACGCGAACGTGTGACGGCGGTGATCGAGGTGAAGTTGACGCCCGAACGAGAAGGGGGCTTCGACAAAATGGCGGAACGCATCGCGCGTTTTCCCGAGGTGCAGGGCTGCTATTTGATGAGCGGCGGCTACGATCTGCTCGTCATTGTGGAAGGACGCACGCTCAACGAGGTGGCGGGTTTTGTTTCTGAAAAACTGGCGACCATCAAGGGCGTCGTCGGGACGGGCACCCACTTCCGGCTGAAGGCATACAAGGAAAACGGCGTGGAATTAAAACGCGAAGTGGGCCCGCAACGACTCGCGATTTCGCCGTAATTGCCATGCAGTTTCTTCTCTCGATCTACGGAATGAATTCGCGGAGCGCCGACCGAGCTACGATTTTTGCTCGTCGCCGCGCCGGAGTGTAAAACGTGGAAGTGGATTCCGCGCGCGGTCACTGAGTTTCCCCTGCGCCACTCCGCAACCACTCAACTTCAAATCCAATTTTTACAAATGAATCTTACCAATCACATCGCATCGCATGTCCGGGGCATTCCGCGTTCGGGCATCCGCGACTTTTTTGAAATCGTCCAGAGCATGCAGGACGTCATCTCGCTCGGTATCGGCGAGCCGGACTTCCACACACCGTGGCGCATCCGCGAGGCGGCCATCTATTCGCTGGAGCGCGGCCACACCGGCTACACGAGCAATCTTGGCCTGCCGAAATTACGCGAACGCATCGCTCAATATGTCAGCAAACACTTCCGCGTCGGCTACGACCCGGCCACGGAAATCATCGTCACCGTCGGCGTCAGCGAAGCGATAGACCTCGCATTGCGCGCGCTGCTCAACCCCGGCGACGAAGTGCTCTACCACGAGCCATGCTACGTCAGCTACAATCCGAGCGTCGTCCTCGCGCACGGCGTGCCGGTGGCCGTGCCCACGCACGCAGCGGATAATTTTCGCATGACCGCCGAGGAACTCGCGAAAAAGATCACTCCTCGCTCGAAAGTGCTGATGATGAATTTCCCGTGCAACCCCACCGGCGCCACGCAGACGCGCGAGGAACTGGAAAAAATCGCGCGCATCTGCATCGAGAACAACCTCGTGGTGCTCACGGATGAAATTTACAGCGAACTCACCTACGACGGAGCCACCCATACGAGCATCGCTTCACTACCGGGAATGCGTGAGCGCACCGTCTTCCTCCACGGTTTTTCAAAGGCGTTTGCGATGACCGGATTCCGCATCGGCTACGCATGCGCACCGGCGCCGCTCACTGAGGCGATGATGCGCGTTCACCAATACGCAATCCTCTGCGCGAACACCATGGCACAAGACGCCGCCATCGAAGCACTCGAAAGCGGCGACAACGATGTCGCGATGATGCGCAAGGAATACGAAGCACGTCGCAACTTCATCGTGCGCAGTTTCAACGATCTCGGCCTGCCGTGCTTCACGCCGCTCGGCGCATTTTACGTTTTTCCAGACATCCGCTCCACCGGCCTCACAAGCCGCGAGTTTTCAATGGGCCTGCTGGAAAAAAAGAAAGTCGCCTGCGTGCCCGGCACCGCCTTTGGGGCAAGCGGTGAAGGTCACATCCGCTGCAGCTACGCAACCTCGCTGGAAAAAATCAAAATCGCCATGACTCGTATTGCTGAATTTGTCGCGGAGGTGCGGAAATGAAGGTGCGCAAAGCAGTCCTGCTCGCCGCAGGCAAAGGCACGCGGATGAAGGAACTCACCAATGAGCTCCCGAAGCCCATGCTGGTAGTGCGGGGAAAACCTATCCTCCTGCACATCATTGAAGGCTTGCGGGCAGCGGGCGTCCTTGAGTTCTGTATCGTCGTAGGCTTCAAGGCGGAAATAGTCCGCGAATACTTCGGTGATGGCAGCAAATTTGGCGTGCGTATCACCTACGTCACACAGGTGGTTCAGGACGGAACCGGGCGCGTCGTTGAACTCGCGAAGGAATTCGCCGGCAACGACCCGTTCGTCCTCAGCTACGGGGATATTTTGATCGCCCCGGAAAACTACGTGAGGCTGACCAACCTTGAATACGATGCTCTAGTTACAACGAAACTGAATGAAAGCGAAGTGGCCAAGGGCGGTTCCGTGGTGCTGAACGACCGTTTCGAATTGATCGACCTGGTTGAAAAACCAACCGGCCCCGCTCCAAGTCCCTGGTATAATGCGGGTGTATATACCTTCCGCCCATCGATCTTCACTTTCACTGCAAAACTCAAACTCTCTCCCCGCGGTGAATATGAACTCACCGACGCCGTTCGCGACCTTGCGCAAAGCGGGGCTGTGGTGAAGGGGCTGGAACTCACCGGCGAATGGGCCGATGTGCGCGACCCCGATGTGCTCGCCGCTCTTAATGCATAGCCTTGCAGCTTACGGCTGCGCTCCGATTTTGATTTGAAAGTCAGTAGAAACAGGCTGCGGTTCCGATGCGCGCTTGCCCACTTCGGGACGATGAATGGGCACGTAGATCTGCTGCGCGCCATATTCCAGCCAAATGCCACCGTCACGCACTGCTTTAAGAATAACGCGTAAGCGCTCCTGGCCGGCAACCACCGGCAGCACCTCACCCTGAGCAAAGGTGCGACCATTAATCGTGGCCAGGGCAGGATTCCCGAGTAACACACTGGTGACATTGAAGTGCTGCGGCTGAATCTCGAATTTCTGTTTTGGCCCGATAGAGCCGGGAACCTTAACACGGGCCGGATTATTATCGCCGGCTTTGGGTTTCACCCAGCCAATCGGCCAGAATGGAGCACGCGCTTCCGAATCGACCGTAAATGTAGAACGGTTCTTGAGCTTATAAGGCTCCACCTTTGTTTCAGAAGGTTTCGCGTCCTCAGCCATTGAGGTTGTCGCTACTAAGAAAATCGCAAGCAGGTGTTTCATTGACGAACGAGGTTGTTGATCACGAGTGTGGCGCGCTGCATCTGTGCCTCATCGCGACCGGCTTCTAATTCAAAAGACTGGATTTGCAGCAAGGGCTCATCATTTTCCAAAGCGGCGATGGCTGCGGAAAACGGCAGGAAATCCACCTTTGGTATATCAATGCCCCAACTCACACGACGATAGCCGGGGTAGTCTTTTTCCAGCAAGTCACTGATTACTCGCGCGTTGACTTTGTCGATACCGTGCTTTTTGAAAAACTCACTGAGCTTGGGCGGAAACCATGCAACCGGAGACCCCTCGGGGATCATCCCTTGAACCTGTCCAAGAAGCTTTGTTGTTTCAGGGGCTTTGGCTTCCACGTTTTTGGCGCTGGCGATCTGGCCGTTGGCTGTAGCTATCTGAGGCTCCAGGCCATCTAAGTTCTTGTTCGCAACTTCACGCGCCTGTTGGAGCGGCCCTAGCAAAAAGTCGAAGTAGGAATAAACAACGCCCAACATCATGAGCGCGCCAAGAGCTATTTTCTGTGTTTGGTCTTTATTGAGTTTCATGACTTGGGTTTTCTTCCGCCCTGACGCGCAACGGGTGCGGGTGCCTGCTCAACCGTGGCGTTGAATGCGATATTGATGCTGAATACAGCCGTGCGCATCTGCTTCCCTTCCCAGACCACTGTCTCATTGCTATCATCCAGACTCTTGAATGTGGCTGTAACATTCTGGAATTTCTTGCTGAACTTTTCGACAAGTGCTGTGCGAACATCTTCAGCCACTGCACGCGGTTCGACACCAGCGGCGAGCCCATCTACGAGTATGTGACAGGTGCGCGGGGTTTCCTGATTAACGTCGGCGCCAAGCTTCGTGATCTGCACATTTTTAGGAACCGTGCCAGTCACCTGCTCGAATATGGGCGCCCAATAGAAACGCTCCTCAATCCTTTTGGAAAGGCGGTCAGCCAACTCGATTTGTTTGTTCAATCGTTCCTCTAGCAACTTGGCCTCTTTGGCGAGGGGCAGGAGACGTTCATATTCAGTCTGCCTTGCTTGATAGGCGGAAACCGCTCCCCTCTTTTTAGCAAGCTCAACGAAGTAATAGCCGGCAAGAAAGATAGCGACGACTATCAAACCCAAAAGGGATATCTTCAGCGGATCGTATTGCTGCTGCTTTTTGGCCAGCAACACTTCGTGATAGAGGTTAATTTTAAGTGGCATGACTAAGCGAGAAGTTGGGCTGCGGCTCCACACGCGACATTGAAATCGGAAGCATCCTCTGCAAGCCGTGAGCGTTTGGATGCCGGGACATTGATTTCACAACGATTGAGCGCATTCCATGCTTGGCAAGGCATCCGCAATTCCTCCCCGAGCACTCGTAAAACGGTCTTGTTTTTAGCAAGTCCGCCGGAAACCCAAATCTGACTGATGGTTTCTTCGCGGCGCCCCTCCACAAAACCAATCGAACTTCCAATCTCACGAGTGAAAGCACCCAGCACCATACGCGCATTCTCGACCATGACTTCATCCTCCTGGTCTAGTGCCTTGAATACTGTGTCCACACTGTCACCGCTAAGATTGCAAAGAGCCTCGAGAAGAGACTTACCTCCAAAATCAATGTTGCGGATCAGCACCAATTCCCGCTTCACACCGATCATCATCGTCGAACTCGTGTGCCCGATATCCAATAGAAAGAACGCCTGATTATTGAACTCCTCGTGCTGTGCAAATTCAAATGCGTTGAAAGCGCTCACTGGCGCAAGTTGCAGCGCAGCCACGTCCTTGATACCACCCTTATCGAGAGCCTCGCTGATTTGTGTGAGATATGTGCGCGGTAGCCCCGCAACGAGATATCGTTTTTGACCGCCGAGCGCTTCATCGACTGCCCCTGTGGTCGGGATGATGTCGCAATCGAGCACGAAATCACGGCAATCTTGATTGAGAAGCGTCATTCCATTGAGACGCAGCGCATCGCGCAATACATCCGTAGGAGTCTCGGGTTGCTCAATGATGCGCATGAATGCTTCCGGTGTATTGAGCGCAACCGAGCATGCCTTTGCTCCAGCTCCCATTTGCTTCAGCAGTATTTTGATCTGCGCTGCGATCTCATTGGGCGTGGGATCCTTGGTTTCATCGAGTAGTTGGGAGCCAACATTGGCGACAACAAAGCGATTGCCGCTTTTCTTTTGCAGCAGCACGGATTTCAGCGAATAACGTCCTACGTCCACGCCGACGACAGATGTGAGTGACTTTGCCATTTGTGAATTTGAGAAAAGCAGGCGGTGTGCCGAAACCTTGAAATGGATGAAATTTCTATCTCAACTCCATCGGCGAACCTTGTTCGATGGATTCATTTTCCTCGTGCTGGCGTGCATGCTTCATGTCATTGAGCAGAAACGTCAAAATCCACAGTGCGAATCCAGCTCCTACGACAATGAGTAAGATGATCGTCACTTGCATGCGGCGGCGACCCGACTCTTGTGTGGCTCGCTTCTGCCGTGAGGCCCTCATCTGCGCATCGAGTAAATTCAGGAGTTGTTCTGGCGTCGGCTCAGTAGAATTGATTTCATCGGAAGATTTCATTTTCAACAATGATTGGTGCTGACCCAAACGAAAAAGCTTATATCGCGCCTCTCTGCGTATTTCTTCTGTTCCTGCTGCTCGCAGAGTTGGTGCGCTCGCTGGGAGACGGCTATGCGCACTGGGCGCTCGCAGAACCGCGCTATTGGGTCTTCCCTCTTCAGACGGCCGTCTGCGCAGCCACACTCTGGCGACTGCGCAAACGCTATACATTCGGCCCATACCAAGGCTTCGGTTTTGCGACTGCAGTCGGACTGCTCGCGCTGGCCGTATGGATTGCCCCGCAATGGCTCCTAGGTGCAGCGCCACGCATCGACGGCTTCAATCCAGAGCACTTTGGAACAAATAGCCCCGTATATCTTTGGAATCTCGGCCTGCGCCTCGTGCGAATGGTCGTGATTGTTCCACTTGTGGAGGAAATATTCTGGCGTGGATTTTTGCTGCGCTATCTCGTGAATGAAGATTTTTGCAAAGTCCCGTTCGGCACTTTTACCTGGCGCTCATTCTCCATCACGAGTGCCGCCTTTTGTCTCGAACACCAATTCGCAGACTGGCCTGCCGCACTCGTGACCGGCGCACTTTTCAACATCGTTGCATGGCGCACTCGCAGCCTTGCTGCATGCGTTATCACCCACGCCATAACAAATCTCTTCCTGGCGTTTTATATCCTTGAGACGCGACAATGGGGTTTCTGGTAAAACTGGCGGGCAACCTGCTTAGTTATTACCATGATCAAAAATTCTTTTTTTCAAAAGGTATTTCTAACCATGTTTTGGGGACTTTGCGCCGCAATCGTGGTTCAGTTTTATATTAAAATGGTCTGGCAGGCCAACGAGGACATTAATGGCGAGGCGACCCTCAAGACTCTATACAGCGATTCGAAACAGACAGTGCATCCTTCGCGCCGCTAGTAAAACGCCTACGAACTCGCCAGCCGCCCCTCTCCTGCCGTAGCTTCGCCGGACGCAATGCGCATCGGCCTCGCACAAATCAATCTAGTCGTCGGCGACTTCGCCGGGAACTCTGCAAAAATCCTCGCCGCGTATCGTGATCTCGTCGCGCGTGGCGCGGAAATCGTGCTCACACCCGAACTCGCACTGCCCGGCTACCCGCCGCAGGATCTCCTTTTCAAAAGCCAGTTTGTCGTGCGAAACATCGCGGCTCTCGAAGCACTCCACACACAGACCGGCGACATCCCGCTCCTCGTCGGCTACGTGGACACAAACACCAGCCACGGTCGCCCCTTTCGCAACGCCGCAGCCATCCTCCAATGTGGTCAACCCGTGCGCAAAATCTTCAAGACATTGCTCCCGACCTACGATGTCTTCGACGAATCCCGCTACTTCGAGCCGGCGGAAAGTTGCACACCCGTAGAAATCGCAGGCCACTGCTGCGGCGTCACCATCTGCGAAGACATCTGGAGCCGCGACTATCTCCCGCGCCAACTCTACGACCGCGACCCGCTCACCGAACTCGTCACTCAAGGCGCAAAAGTCATCCTCAATCTCAGCGCCTCACCTTTTGAAGTCGGCAAACCTCGCCGCCGATTCGAAATGCTCAGTGCACGCGCCCGCGACCACCACATCCCAATCGCCTACTGCAACTCCATCGGTGGAAACGACGAACTGATCTTCGACGGCAGCTCCTTCGCCATTTCAGAAAATGGCGACTGCCTCACGCAACTCGCATCGTTCCGCACTGAAAAAGCGCTCGTCGAAATCCGCAATCCGCAATCCGCAATCTGCAATCCCATTTTTCCCAGCGATGAAGCCGATCTCTTCGCCGCCCTCGTCCTCGGCACACGCGACTACTTCGCAAAGTGTGGCTTCAAGAGCACCGTCCTCGGCCTCAGCGGCGGCATAGACAGCGCCGTCATTGCCGCCATCGCTGCTGAGGCGCTGGGAAAAGAAAACGTCCTCGGCGTCACCATGCCCACGCGCTATTCGAGCGAAGGAAGCATCGACGACTCCCTCTCCCTCGCAAACGCCCTCGGCATCCGCTGCCTCACCATCCCCATCGAAAAATCCTTCGCCATGTTCAAAGAACAGATGACCCCGTTCTTCGACGGCAAACCCGAGGACGTGACCGAGGAAAATATGCAGCCCCGCCTGCGCGGCATGACGCTCATGGCCCTCAGCAACAAATTCGGCCACCTCCTCCTCACCACCGGCAACAAGAGCGAACTCGCCGTCGGCTACTGCACGCTCTACGGCGATATGTGCGGCGGTCTCGCCGTCATCAGCGACGTCCCAAAATTGATGATCTACCGGCTCGCACGCTGGCTGAATCGCGATCGCGAAATCATCCCACACAGCACCATCGAAAAACCACCTAGCGCCGAACTCCGTCCCAACCAACGCGACCAGGACACACTCCCGCCCTACGAAATCCTCGACCCCATCCTCGAACTCCTCGTCGAAGAAAATCTCGGCCCCGATGAAATCATCGCCCGTGGCTTTGAACCCGAAACCGTCCGCTGGGTCGTGCGTAAAGTCGCGCAAAACGAATACAAACGCGCACAGGCAGTGCCCGGATTGAAAGTCACCAGCAAGGCATTCGGCGCAGGCCGCAAGATGCCCGTCGCACAACATTTCGCAGAATAAAAACAGCATGGACCTGGCAAAATACCTCACCACCCGCACCGCACTTGTTGACCGCGCACTGGATCGCCTTCTCCCACGCGCCACGACCAAACCCGCGACGATCCACAAGGCAATGCGCTATTCACTCTTCGCCGGCGGCAAGCGTCTCCGCCCCGTCCTCACCCTCGCGAGCACTGAGGCGTGCGGTGGAAAATTGGAAACCGCCATTCCAGCCGCGTGCGCTGTCGAGTGCATCCACACCTACTCGCTCATCCACGACGATCTCCCGTGCATGGACGACGACGATCTCCGTCGCGGGCGCCCGACAAACCACAAAGTTTTCGGCGAAGGCGTCGCCGTCCTCGCAGGCGACGCATTGCTCACGCTCGCGTTCGAGATTCTGGCAAAAGCGAAAGTAGTTCCACGCTACGACATCGCTGCGCAAATCACTGAACTCGCTCACGCATCCGGCAGTCGATGGCTCGTCGGCGGACAAGTCGCCGACCTCGAAGGCGAAGGTCGCAAACTTTCTGCCGCCGACCTCGACTACATTCACCGCTGCAAAACCGCTGCCCTTCTCACCACCAGCATCCGCCTCGGCGCGATGAGTGCGAACGCCACGTCTGCGCAACTCAAAGCACTCACCACGTTCGGCCAGAGCGTCGGCCTCGCCTTCCAAGTCATAGACGACATCCTCGACGTCACACAGACCTCCGAAAAACTCGGCAAGAGCGCCGGTAAAGACATCGCCGCGCAAAAAGCCACCTACCCCGCCATCCACGGCCTCGAAAAATCCCGCGCTACCGCGCGCCGCCTCACCCGCGCCGCCCACGCCTCGCTCAAGCCCTTCGCCCAAAAAGCCGACGCCCTCCACGCCCTCGCTGACTACCTACTCGCCCGCGATTACTAATCGCCCTCCTACGCCACCAATCGGAGATTTGGATCTATCTCTACGGTTAGCGGCGAGGTGTCTCCCAGTGCCAGTCGGAGCGATGCGACGTAGCCGATCATTGCGGCGTTATCGGTGCAGAGCGATGGCTCCGCTAGGAATAACTCGAGTCCGCGCTGTGCGCAGGCAGCAGTCAGTTTTTCCCGCAGGCGTGTGTTGCAGCTTACTCCACCGCTGACTGCCACCACCCGGCGAACAGTCTTCTGCGCGGCGCGCAGTGTTTTCGTCACGAGCACATCCACGATGGCCTCTTGAAACGATGCGCACACATCGGCGAGCGGAACCTCGGCGAGTTTTGGCAGCAGATAGCGCACGCTCGTTTTCAAACCGCTGAAACTGAATGCAAAATCATCCGAGTGGATCATCGAGCGGGGAAAATCGAACGCCGTTGTGTTTCCGTCGCGCGCGATTCGGTTCACATTTGGCCCGCCGGGATATGGGAGGCCGAGCAGCTTGCCGACTTTGTCAAAAGCCTCGCCTGCCGCGTCGTCCTGCGTCTGGCCGAGCAGGCGGTATGAGCCCACGGATTCAATATCCACGAGCATCGTGTGCCCGCCGCTCACGATGAGGCCGACGGCCGGACGCACTCCGCCACGTTTGAAGAATGGCGACAACAGATGACCCTCCATGTGATTCACGCCGAGGAATGGCTTGCCGAAACCGACCGCCAAGCCTTTTGCCACGGAGAGCCCGATCATGAGCGAAGTCGCAAGCCCCGGGCCGTGCGTTGCGGCGAAGGCATCCACCTCTCCGAGCGCCACTCCGGCTTTTTCCAGCGCGGCGTTGAGCGTCGGGCGCAATGTCCGCAGATGATCGCGCGCCGCGACCTCCGGCACCACACCTCCTGTCGCAGCGTGCAGTGCAATCTGTGAGGCCACTTCGCTCGCGAGCAATTCACCATCGCGCAAAATCGCAATCGCCGTTTCGTCGCACGATGTTTCTACCGCAAGAATCGTCACGTCTTACTTCCCCACTTTCTGCGCATAGACCAGCACGCCCTTCAGCGCATCCGCTGCACGTTCGAGTTGCGTGTCGCGGAAATTTGCGAGGTCTTTCTTCCGTATCTCGTCCGTCAAATCTTCACGTCGTGAAATCATCAACTGCCGTTCCTGATCCTGCGTCATCGTCGCGCGGATTGTCGGCGTGATGCCGTGCTCGTGGATGACCTGATGCGCTGGCGTGTAGTATTTCGCCGTCGTCAATCGCAGCGCCGAGCCGTCGGGCATCGGAAGAATGCTCTGCACGCTGCCTTTTCCAAAACTCGTTTCCCCTACGATAATCGCCCGGTTAGTGTCCTTCAACGCACCTGCCGTCAGTTCACTGCCGCTCGCACTTCCGTAGTTGATGAGCACCGCGAGCGGATAATTTCCCCGACGCCGAAGCGCTGGATTCGCCGTATATTTCCGGCTCTGCGAAGGTGTGCGCCCCTCCGTGGTGCAGACGACACTCGCCGGCGGCAGAAACATTCCCGCCACGTCCACGGCGGAGTTGATCAGTCCGCCGGGGTTGAAGCGCAA
This sequence comes from Chthoniobacteraceae bacterium, assembly GCA_947476045.1. GTDB lineage: Bacteria > Verrucomicrobiota > Verrucomicrobiia > Chthoniobacterales > Chthoniobacteraceae > SXWH01. Next base: position 91,542 of record CANJNZ010000002.1, on the reverse strand, counting down.
ATCGAGGATGAAGCCCTGCATTCCCAGCTTCTCCAACTCGTCGAGTTTCTTCGCGAGTTCCTCCGCCGTCGGAGCGTTGAACTGCGTGATGCGCGCGTAGCCGATCTTCATCTCTCCGGCCAGTTCCGGCGGCAGCATCTTTGCGTCCTTCACGCTCCACACTTTGATCGTCTCGCGCACCATCTCGAAATCCTTAATCTCCTTCGTGCCAGGACGCAGGATCGTCATCGTCACCTTCGTGCCCGGCGCGCCGCGCAGCTTCTCCACCGCCTCGCTCAACTCCATCTTCTCCGCGCTCTGTCCGTTGATTTTGATGATCTGATCTCCCGGCATCAGCCCCGCCTTGAATCCCGGCGAATCCTCCATCGGCGACACCACAATCAAGTCCCCATTCCGCTCCGTCACATGCACGCCGAGCCCGCCGAAACGACTGTCCGTATCCTCCTTCATCTCCTCGAAGCCCGTCGGCTCCATGAATTGCGAATGTGGATCGAGGCTCTGCAACATCCCGCGCAACGCAGCACGAGTGAGTTGATCGTAGCTCGCCTTTTTCTCGTCCACATAGTCCTGCCGGATGATCTGCATCGCGCGCGCGATGGCCTGAATTTGATCGTAGGGGGAATCCTTGTCTTCTTTCGCCTCAGCCTTCGGTCCGTCCTGCGCGAGCGAGGAAAAAGTGAACATCGTGAGGCACGCGAGAGTCAGCCGCAATTTCATGGTCGGGAAAGTAGCACTGTGCGTGGGATTGGGAAGAGGTTCGTTCGGAAGAAATCATTCTGCCGCCGCCTCTTCGTAAAATCCCTCCAGCGCAGCGACCGTGACTTTCAGATTAAATACCTTCTCAACCCGTTGCGCCGCTGCCGCACTCATCGCGGCGTAATTTTCGGGCTTGGATGCGAGTGCGAGCATTTCGCCCGCAAGAGCCAAATGGTCGCGCTCAGACACGAGCAGTCCGCTCACGCCATGCACGACTGCCTCGGGAATGCCACCGTGATTCGTCGCGATGACGGGCAGGCCGCAGGCCATTGCTTCCAGCATCGAGTTTGGCACTCCCTCCTGGTCGCCATCTTCGCCCATCTCGCTCGGGTGCAAAAATAGATGCGACTTGGCATAAAGCATTCGCAATTCCTGCTGCGTGAGGAAGCCTGCGAACTTCACGCGATTTTGCAGGCCAATCTTCAACACCAGTCTCCACAAATCATCCAAGAGCGGGCCGCTACCAGCCAGCGTGAGCGTAGCCTTTGGATACCGCACCGAAAATTCCGCAAATGCTCGCAACGCAGTCGCCAGTCCCTTCTTCGCAATCAAGCGGCACGCCTGCACGCAATTCCACGCGCCATCCGCAGGTGCCATGCGCTGTGTAAATGTAATCTCCCGCAGCGGAATCCCCGTGCGTTGGATGCGAATCTTTTCCCGCGTCGCGCCGAGCGCCACAAGTCTTTCCGCTAGCGACTCACTGCGCACGAGTAGCAATTTCGCCAGCCCGAGCATTCGCTGCATGGCCGCGCGATGCTTTGGCTTGTCCATATCCACCTGCGCATCTGCACCGTGAAAACTTACGACCACCGGCACGGGTGAAATCTCCAACAGCGGCAGTAAATGCACCCCGATGTGACCGAAGTAAACATGCAGCACACTCGCATCACATGCGATGATCTCCTTCCTCAAACGCCGCGCCTCCGAGCGATAGATCGTGATAGGCTCGTCCTTCATCGTCTTTTGCCAAAAGCGGCGGAGCTGGTGCGTGAGCGGCTTCGGCACCAGGAGCACGTTTCGCATCGGAAAGCGCCTGCTGTTTTCGTGCTTCTGGCAAAATACGACCGTGCGCCAGTGTTTGAGCCGCGAGACCTGGCGGTAAATATGCAGCATCTCCGGCTTCAAAAACGTGACGATGTAGCTTGCGACGGTAGGCAGCGACGCCTGCCGCGCGACCTCCTCGGGCGAAGGGGGCGGCTCGGTTTCAGTTTCGGATGTGTCGGTATCGGCCACAGTGAACGCATAGCTTTTCTCTCGTCACGGGGCGTTCGTCACTCGAAACTTTCAGTCATGTCAGCCAGTGACCACCTCACCCGCGCCCGCCGCGTTTTCGAAATCGAACTCGCCGAGACTCGTCGTGTCGGCGAACGACTCGATGAAACTTTCGCCAACGCCATCGAAACCATCCGCAGCGCAACCGACAAAAACGGCAAGGTCGTCGTCGTGGGCGTGGGGAAAAGCGGACACATCGGCGAAAAAATCGCCGCCACACTCACGAGCACCGGCACGCCCGCTGTGATGCTCGACGCGCTCAACGCACTCCACGGCGACCTCGGCATCGTGCGCGACGGCGACGTGATTCTCGCACTCAGCAACAGCGGCGAAACGGACGAACTCGTGAACGTCTTTCCCGCGCTCGCGCGACTGGACGTGCAAATCATAGCCATCACCGGAAAGCCCGGCTCCTTCCTCGCGAAGAACGCCCATCTTCACCTCGATGCCTCAGTCGAACGCGAAGCCTGCCCGCACGAACTCGCCCCCACCGCGAGCACCACTGCCATGCTCGTCCTCGGCGATGCGCTCGCGATGGCGCTGCTCGAAGCACGCGGCTTCACTCGCGAGGACTTCGCAAAATTTCATCCCGGCGGAAAACTCGGTCGCACTCTGCTGCTCACCGTCGGCCAGATCATGCGCGACCCCGATCACATGGCTCGCATTGCGCCCGATGCGATCATCCGCGATGTGCTACTCGAAATGGCCCGCCGCCGCGCAGGCAGCGCCGTCGCCGTGAATGTGAACGGATCACTCGCAGGCATCTTCACGCAGGGAGACTTTGCGCGACACCTCGCCACGCACCCGAACCTCCTCGACCTAGCGGTCACGCCTTTTCTCACGGCAAACCCGATCACCGTGCGTCACTCCGCGCTCGCCTTCGAGGTGCTCCACATTTTGGAGAAGCACCGCATAGACGATCTCATCGTCGTGGACGCTGACAACCAACCAGTCGGCCTCGTGGACTCGCAAGACCTCGCGCGCTTCCGCCTTGTCTAGTCCGCTTTTGAAACCGCTAATCTGCGCTCATCTGCGCTGATGACACAACGGCAACAGCGCAGTATGAGAGCTTCCGCGTTTTTGAAATAGAATGTGAGGCATAAAAATTAGCATCAATCAGCGCAGATTAGCGGTTTCTTAAATCAACCATCCCGCTTAAATCGCGGCATGAATCCTCTGCTCGACGAACCCGTTTCCGATCCACTCCCGCTCTATCGCTACCGCGACGGCATTTCCGCCGTGGACTTGCTAGCCGTCGCCATCGCGCACTTCGATCTTTTCACTTGGCTCGCCGACAACCCGAGCACATTTGGCGCAATTTGCGCCCGCTACGAAATACACAAGCGTCCAGCCGATGTCATGCTCACGCTCCTCACCGCGCAGGGCCTCGTCACGCAGGGCGGCGGATGCTTTCACCTCACGCTGCGCGCACGCGAACATCTCACCGCCGGCTCGCGCTGGAATCTCGCGCCCTACTACGCCTCAATGAAAGACCGTCAGCCGACGCTCGACATGCTGAAGGTGCTCAAGACCGGCAAGCCCGCAAACTTCGGAAGCTTCGATCCGCAGGCGTGGGCGCAGGCGATGGAACGGCCCGACTTCGCCGCGCATTTCACAGCCGCGATGGATTGCCGTGGCATCCTGCTCGGCTCCGCGATGGCGAAAACACTCGACCTTTCGCAAAGCAAAAAGCTGCTCGATATCGCAGGCGGCAGCGGCATCTACGCCTGCGCACTCAGTGCAAAAAACCCGCACCTCCGAGCCACCGTGCTGGAGCGTCCGCCCGTGGATCGCATCGCGCGCGAGTGCATCGATAAGCAGGGTTGCTCCGAGCGCGTGGACGTTCTCGCTGGCGATATGTTTGCCGAGCCGTTGCCCGCCGGCTTCGACGTGCATCTGATGTCCAACGTCCTGCACGATTGGGACGAACCCGACGTGAGCAAACTGCTCCAAAAATCCCACACCGCACTCCCCGAGGAAGGCCTGCTCGTCATCCACGACGCCTATATCAACGCCGAAAAAACCGGCCCCCTGCACATCGCCGAATACTCCGCGCTGCTCATGAACATCACCGAGGGAAAATGCTACTCGCTCCGTGAAATGCAGAAATTTCTCTCGAACGCAGGCTTCGACTGGCTCGGCCACCACCCCACCGCAGTAGGCCGCAGCTACATCGTCGCGCGGAAGGCTTAAAGCCTCTCGCTCGTCTCGGCTTTCAACATGTCCTCGATTGTCTCGCGGCGGCTGATGAGTTCGGCGGTGCCGTCGGGCTCGACCCATACTTGCGGGGCTTTGCCGATGGAATTGTAGTTGCTCGACATCGCGTAGCCGTAGGCACCCGCGTCGCGCAGGGCGAGCAGGTCGCCGGGCTCGGGGCGCGGGATATTACGTGGCTGGAGCAATTCATCACCGCCGCTGCGTGTGAAGACGTCCCCGCTTTCGCAAAGCGGGCCGGCGACGACGATAGGCTCGGTCGGCGCGCCATCTTTGCCGACGACTTCGATTTCGTGATAGCTGCCATACATCGCGGGGCGAACGAGATCCACAAAGCCCGCGTCCACCATCGCAAAAGTCTCGCCGGTGCCCTTCGCGTTGGTGAGTGTGCGCTTCACGTCGTGGACGGTAGCGACGAGCGTCCCGGCGGGTGCGACGTAGTAGCGCCCGGGCTCGATTTCGAGACGCAGTTCGCGACCTGCGGCGGTGCAAAGTTTCGCGCGGCACGCCGCAAAAAGCTCACGCAACGGCTCGATAGGGATCTGGTTGTCGCGGTCACGATAGTTGTGCGGGATGCCACCGCCAAGACTCACCGCCGTGAGCGCGGGAAATTGCGGGAGCAACGTGGCGAATTCATCCGCGAGGCGCGCGAGGTTTTCGTGCAGCTCGGCAAATTGCGGCCCGCTGCCGATGTGCGCGTGCAGCATGGTGACACTCATTCCTGCCTGTGCGGCTGCATCGCGTGTCGCGGCGAGATCGCTCGGCCAGATGCCGTGTTTCGACGACGGGCCGCCCGTGTCGCACGTATTCACATGGCCGTGGCCGAAACCGGGATTCACACGAATCGAGATCGGCCCACGGTATCCGGCGGCGGCGAGCTGGCGCACCATTCCGGGCGAACCGATGTTTGGCAGCAGGTTGTTTTTCAAAACAACATCAAGCGCGTTGTCGCGGAACACATCGGCGGTGAAGCACACGACCGGTGGCTCATTTCCCGCCGCATGGCCCGCATGCAAAGCACGAAGCGCCTCATTGCCCGAGACGGCATCAATCCAGATTCCCGCGTTCGCCATTTCGCGCAGCACCTTCGTGGCGGGGCACGCCTTCATCGCGAAGCGCGCCTGCACGCCGGGCGTGCTGGTGATGTGGCGGATATCGGCGATGCGCTGGCGGATGATCGCGGCGTCGTAGAGCCAGAAAGGCGTGCCGACTTTTGCGGCGAGCTTGCGGACAAGTGTGGCGTCGAGCTTCATAAAGGGCGCGGAAGATGCAGAGACTGGCCGCAGCGCGCAAGCATCGGCGAATGCGGCGGCTATTTTCCGATGCAAAAGCGGCTGAAAATCACGTCGAGCAGTTCTTCGGAATCCATGCGGCCCACGATATCGCCGATGGCGTTCATCGCGTCGCGCAGTTCCTCGGCGATGAATTCCGCCGACAGTGCGTCGTCAAACGCCCGCATCGCCGCTTGCAGAAAACCGCGCGCTTTTTCCAAGCACGCTGCGTGGCGTGAATTGATGGCGAGACTCCAATCCGTGCGAGCCGCGCCGCCTGTGGCCACGGCGACGATGGCGTCAGCGATGGCGTCCTCGCCTTTACCCGTGAGGCACGAAAGCCGGACGCCATGCACTTTGGCCCAGCCGGGATGCTCGCCGAGATCGTGTTTGTTCAAAATGAGCAGTTCGTTTTTCGGCGGCGCATCGGTGAAACATTCGAGCGTCTGGCCCGACATTTGATCGAGCGGCGGCAAATGCGCGTCCACCACACGCAAGCGCAAATCCGCGCGCTCTATCGCGCGGTGCGTGCGCTCGATGCCTGCGACTTCGATTTCGTCGTCCGTGTCGCGGATGCCTGCGGTGTCCACGAGGCGGATCGGGATGCCACGAATGTTGATCGTCTCTTCGATCACATCGCGCGTTGTGCCGGGGCGCGGACTCACGATGGCGCGTTCGTGGCCGAGCAGCAGATTCAGCAGCGAAGATTTCCCCACATTCGGCGCGCCAAAGATCACCGTGCGCAGCCCTTCACGCAACACGCGCCCCTGCCCGGCCGTGGCGAGCAGCGCCTCCACATCCGCAAGCACCCCGACGATGCGCCCTCGCAAGAGCGCATCAGTGTCGGGATCAATGTCCTCGTCCGGGAAATCAATGAACGCCTCGACGTGTGCGAGCGTCTCCAGCACTTGCTGACGCAGCGCGCGGATGCGGTCGCCGAGCCGGCCTTCGAGCTGCTCCGTCGCGGCGCGCAACGCGAGTTCGGTCTGCGCGCCGATGACATCCATCACCGCCTCGCACTGCGTGAGGTCGAGCTTACCGTTGAGATACGCCCGCTGCGTGAACTCCCCCGGCCCCGCCGCCCGCGCCCCGTTTCGCAAAAGCGCCGCGAGAATTTCGCGCGAAACCAGCACGCCGCCGTGGCAGGCAATCTCCACCACATCCTCGCCCGTGTAGCTCGCCGGTGCGCGGAAAACCGTCAGCAACACATCATCCAGCTTTTTCTCCCCGTCAAAAATCGCCCCAAACTCCGCATGACGCGCAGGCAGTTCGGCAACCTTCCGCCTCCCGCGCCAAAGCGCCCCCGCCACATCAAGCGCCGCCGCCCCGCTCACGCGCAAAAGCGCAACGGCAGCTTCGCCAAAAGCAGTCGAGATGGCAGCAATGGTATCACTCATCCCCTCCTCTTACCCGCCCCACGCAATCCCTGCCAGCTTTACGGTGTCTTGGATGCCCTGGCCTCGATAAAGCCACTCGTTGCACGCACTATACTTGCGATTTTGCCACAAGACTTTTGGCTTCCGGTGTGGATTGAGGTGCGCCTTTTTTCGCAGCATACCAGCGATGCGGCGGCCACTGCGCCGGGATGCGCGAAGCTAACCACAGCGCGATCAATCCACCTAATGCCGCCCCTGCTGCAACATCGGAAAGGTGATGCGATCCCGTGCGCATCCGTGCCCACGCCATCAAACAAACGAGAATTGCGCCCGGTATCGCCGTCCAAGGCACCAGCACGCCCATGGCGACAGCTGCACCTGCGACCACAGCCGTGTGCGCAGATGGGAAAGAGCTTAGCTTGTGACTGCCGGAGTGCGGACCATACCAGCCTGTCCCGATTTTCGCCGAGGGGCGCGCACGGCCCGTGAGAAGTCGCACACCGGAAGCACCGGCACCGGCCAGGGACGACGCCAGCAGAACCACCAGCGCAGTGCGGGCGACCTTCCGGAAACGGCACGCAGTCGCAATCAAAAATACCGAGCAAAAGAGGGCGGCCAGTGGCGGCCAATCCCCCCACCGCGAGATGGCGGAGGCAGCAGTTCCCATCGTGTGGCTATGCTGTTTGGAAAACCATGCCTGCACGGCGTTATCAAAAAAGAATGCGGTCGCGACCAAGACAACCGCACTTGCCACCAGCCATAGCCTCACCACGCGTGCGCGCGTGTTCTTCGAATCGGAATGGTTCTGTGACATGCATTCCTGTTTCCCACGCTTCTATGGAAAACAAATGGCACCTTTGTGATAATTTGGCGACAAAAGTGTCACGGTGTTGCTTCATGTATGAGGCAAAGATATGGCGTCCCCGATGTTCCGCTCATACTTAGTGCGCACGGCGCTGCTTGCCATTGCGATTTGTCTGCTGCATTGCGCAGGAAACAACAGCCTGCCGCTGATTGATCGCGACGAACCGCGTTTTGCCGAGGCGACGCGGGAAATGCTCCAGCGCAACGACTGGGTTGTGCCGTATTTCAATGGCCACTACCGCTTCGACAAGCCACCGTTGATTTATTGGATGCAGGCGGCATCCGTGCAGGTGTTTGGCGAAAATGAATTTGCCGTGCGGTTTCCCAGCGCGGTGTGCGCGGCACTCACTGCGCTGGTGCTCGCGCTGTGGGGTGCACGGTGGCGCGGTCCGGCGACCGGCTGGCGTGCGGCGCTGATTTTCAGCTTGTGCGCACAAGTCTTCATGCACGCGCGAGCCTCGGTCGCGGATATGCCGATGGTCCTGGCTTTCACGCTGGCGGCATGGTGCCTGTGGCTGACCGGCGAAGGCGTGCGCAGAGCATGTGCGGGATTTTGGGTCGCGCTCGCACTCGGCTTCCTTGCGAAAGGCCCCATCGCGTGGCTGCCGCTCGCAGCGATTCCGTTTGCTCCCATCGAGGCACGCCGGGCTTTGCTTCGCCCGTGGTGGAGACCCGCACTCGGCGCGCTCGTAATGCTGGGCATCGTCGCCGCGTGGGGAATCCCCGCACTCATGCAAACCGGCGGCGAATTCGCAACCATCGGCCTCGGCAAACACGTTGTCGCACGCAGCGTCGGTATCATGGAGGGTCACGGCATCGGCGGGTTCACGGGCTACATCGTGACACTGCCGCTGTATGTTGTTTCCGTCTTCGTGAGCCTTTTCCCGTGGAGTTGCTGGCTGCCATTCACAGTGAAAAGATGGTGGCGCACAGATCGCCACGAACCCCTGCTGCGCTACCTCGGCGCATTGGTGCTGCTCGTCTTTGGCGTCTTCACCCTCGTGAGCACAAAGCTCATCCACTACACCCTCCCTGTATTCCCAATGCTCGCACTGCTCATCGCCGCAGCATGGCCGGATAGGAAAACACACGCGACCAGCACGAGCGCACCTGCTCCCGACGGCACGCCACTCATCGCAGATCGTTCATTTTTGAAAGTCGCGCTCGCATGGACGGCATTCACTCTCATCGCCGCATTCGCGCTGTTCCCAATCGCGGCCAAACACACACCGTCGGAAATCCTGTGGCGAAAAATCGAACCCCATATCACCTCCGACACCCAACTTGCCACACTCGGCTATCAAGAACCCAGCCTCGTATGGACGCTCCGTCGCAAAGCCACCGGCTATCTCGACGTGATTAAGAGAAAAAACGCCACGGAGTGGCTTGCCAAGCCCGGCCCCCGACTGCTCATCTGCGAATCGGACGATGTCGCCGCGCTGTTACCAAAAATTCCTCCGCCAGAAATCGAAGCCATCCCAGTGGACGGATTCCAAATTGCGCGCGGTAAAACCGTGCATCTCGTAGTGCTCTGGAAACCCGCGAGCAAAATATCTTCATCCTCGCATCGGTAGCCTCTTATCCAGCCATATGCCGCTTGTCCTTCACCTCCGCGCGATAGTTTTCGGGCTGGCGTTTCTTTCGTTCGCTTGTCTGCTCGGGCAGTTCTTCGACTTTTGGACGATGCACACATTTGGCTGCTGGGTGTTGCCGCCTGCGACGGCCTTGCTCGCGCTCATCGCCTATCGCTCACGGCGGCAGACAGCGGGTGTCGCGAATCCGCATACTTGGATTGTGCGGGGAGCTGTTGGCGGAGTCGTGGCGGCGCTGGCCTACGATTTGTATCGGCTGCCGTTCGTGCTCGGTGGCGCGCCGCTCTTTAAAGTGTTTCCACGATTCGGCCAGTTGCTCCTAGGTGCCGATGAACCAACGTGGCTCGTGCAGCTTTTGGGCTGGGCTTATCATTTCTCCAACGGTGCCGCGCTTGGCATCATGTTTCTGGCGATGGTCGTGCGGCCCAATCCTCGCCTGCTGTTTTGGGGCGCGGTGGCCTGGGCGCTCTTCATCGAGGTGATGCTGCTCGCCACACCCTATACCAATTTCTTCGGCCTCAAACTCGACGGGCGTTTCCTCTTCCTCACCATCTCCGCGCACCTTGTCTTCGGCATCACGCTCGGCTGGTGGTGCCGCCGCTTCGCATTTACGCCCGCACGCATGGCGGCGTGAGAGCGCGCAGCCTACACCTTTTTCAACAACGCACGCAGTTCCGCGAGGAAGCGTTCGTTTTGCTGCGGGGTGCCGATGCTGACTCGGATCCACTCGGGCAGGCCGTAGCTGTTCATGTCGCGAATGATGATGCCTTTTGAGAGCAGGGCGTTGAAGACCGCTTTGCCGTCGCCCACTTTTACGAGGACGAAGTTCGCGTGGCTCGGGACGTATTCGAGGCCGAGGGCGGAAAATTCGCGCTGCAACACGTCGCGTCCGGCGATGGTGAGTTCGCGGGTTTTGCGCTGGTGATCGTCGTCGGCGAGTCCCGCGAGAGCGCCGGCCTGGGCGATGCCGTTGGCGTTGAAGGGCTGGCGGGTTTTTTGCAGGACATCAATCAACTCGGGGCGCGCGATGCCGTAGCCGATGCGGAGATTTGCGAGGCCCTGGATTTTGGAAAAGGTGCGCAGAACGACGACGTTGCGGCCTTCGCGGACGTATTTGATCACGTCGGGAGGGTTGGGGAGGAATTCGTAGTAGGCCTCGTCAAATACGACGACGATGTGATCGGGCACGCGTGCCATGAAAGCGTCGAGTTGCGCCTGCGAGAGCAGCGTGCCGGTGGGGTTGTTCGGATTGGCGATGAAGATTTCCTTCGTGGCCGGGGTGATGGCGGCGAGCATCGCGTCGAGGTCGTGCTCGAAGTTGGGATCGGGCACTTCGATGGTGCGTGCGCCGAAAAGTGTGGCCATCAATTTGTAAACAACGAATGCGTGACGCGCGGCGATGATGTCGTCGCCGGGACTGAGAAACGCTTTACCAATGAACTCGATGATCTCGTTACTGCCGCAGCCGAGGATGATATTTTCGCGGGCGAGACCGACTTTCGCAGCAATGGCTTCGCGGAGGTAGTAGCCGCCGCCGTCGGGGTAAAAGTGCGAGCGCTCCAACATGTCGCGCATCGCTGCGAGGGCCTTGGGTGAAGGGCCGAGCGGGTTTTCGTTCGATGCGAGCTTGATGATTTGGTCGGGGCGGAGGCCGAGTTCGCGGGCGACATCTTCGATGGGTTTGCCGGGCTCGTAGGAAACGAGGCTGCGCAACCACGGGTGAGCGTTAGTCCATGCACTGATCATAAAAAGAGGCGCGGAACATGGCGCGCCGTCGCCGAGGCGCAAAGCGAAAAGCTATTCGGCCAACATCGCGAGCACGGCTTTCTGCGCGTGGAGACGGTTTTCCGCCTGTGTGAAAATCGTGTCTGCATTGGCCTCGAAGACATCCGTAGTGATCTCCAGCCCGCGATACGCGGGCAGGCAATGCATCACGAGCGCGCCCGGCTTTGCCAGCGCGAGCAGTTCATTATTGATCTGATAGCGCGCGAGCTGCGTCTTGCGGAACTGCGCCTCCTCCTCCTTACCCATGCTCACCCACACATCCGTGTAGAGCACATCCGCGCCGCGAGCCGCTTCATCGAGATCATCCGTGACGATGAGCCGTCCGCCTCTCGCATTTTCAAAACAACCCTCCCGCTTTTGCGCGCCGGGAAATGCGCGCGCGATGGTCGCCGCATCCGGCTGGAACTGCGCGGGCGCGGCGATGCGCAGCTCAAAGTCGAGCTTCGACGCCGCCCACAGCCACGAGCGCGGGACGTTGCACGCGCCGTCGCCGATGAAAGTCACCACGCGCCCTGCAAAATTACCGAGCCGTTCCACGATGGTCTGCAAGTCGGCAAGAATCTGGCACGGATGCTCGTCATCCGTGAGTGCGTTCACCGTGGGGATGCCGCTGAATTTCGCAAAATCCTCCACATCGCTCTGCGCAAACGTGCGGATGACCGCGCCGTGGCACATCCGCCCTAACACACGCGCCGTGTCTGCGATGGGCTCGCCTCGACCGAGCTGGATGTCATCTGCTGCGAGGAAAAACACATCGCCGCCGAGTTCGCGGATGCCGACCTCGAAGGACACACGCGTGCGCGTCGAGGATTTGGAAAACATAAGCGCCCAGCACTGGTGCCGCAGCGGGTGTTTATCGAGCCGACCGCGCATACTCTTCATCCGCGCAGCAAGGTCGAGGATGACGTGTATCTCGTCCCGACTGAGCGATTCGATGGACAACAAGTGTTTCATAACTTTCCGGCTTTTGGAAAAAGGGGCGAAAGATGCCCGCGACCAGCCCCGTGGCAAGCTCTCATTACGCTACATTTCGCATGCAAACAAAAAGCGCCCCGGCTTTCACCGGGGCGCTTTGAATTTTTGAGGCTAGAGCCTGTGCTTAGTAGCGCTTGCCGCCACCACCACCACCACCACCTCCGCCGCGATAACCACCACCACCGCCGCCGCCACCACCTCCGCCGGCACGTTCTTCACGTGGGCGTGCTTCGTTGACGGTGAGGGCGCGACCGCCCACGTCTTTGCCGTGGAAGAGGCTGATTGCCTTTTGTGCTTCGTCGGGTGTGGACATGGTGACGAATGCGAAGCCGCGTGACTGGCCGGTCATCCGGTCCTGCATCAGGGCGCATTCCTTGACGGTCCCCGCTTGCGCGAAGAGGTCCTGGATGTCGATTTCGAGTGTGTCGAAGGAAAGATTTCCTACGTAGAGTTTGCTGTTCATGTTTATTGTTTGCTGACTATGGAGCTTCTGCGCTTGTTTCCGTGAATCGGATTTCGAACTGCCAAAGAAGACCACGGCGTGAGCCGCACTACAAACAACTAGCAATCTACCAATGCCCAAATGGGCTCTGAATCTGCGAGGTCAGAGTCGCAGGTAAGTGGGGAAGCACAACCTTTACTTTGAAATACTTTCGCCCACTCCTGTTGGATTCTGCTTAAATGCGGCATGTTTCTCGACGCTCATCAACATTTCTGGCGCTACGACGCCGCTCAATATCCGTGGATTCCTGCAGGCTCGCCACTGCATCGCGACTGGCTTCCGGCGGATCTCGCGCCGTTGCAAAAACCGCTCGACCTCGAAGGCAGCATCGCCGTGCAGGCGCGGCAGAACATCGCGGAAAGCGACTGGCTACTCGGCCTCGCGGATGCAGATGAGCGCGTGAAAGGCGTGGTCGGCTGGGTGGATTTGCGCAGCGAGCGCGTGGAGGAGGACATCGCGCGGCTGGCACGGCATCCAAAGTTTGTCGGCGTGCGACACGTGGTGCAGGATGAGCCGGACGACCGCTTCATGCTTGGCGCGGAATTCGTGCGCGGCATCGCGCTGCTGCGCCGATATTCGCTCACTTACGACATCCTCATCTACCCACGCCAGTTGCCCGCCGCCATCGAACTGGTGTCGAAATTTCCCGAGCAGCCGTTTGTTTTAGATCACATCGCCAAGCCGCCGATTAAAGACGGCACGCTGTCCCCATGGCGCGAGCAAATCCGCGAACTGGCCAGCGCCCCCCATGTGCTTTGCAAACTCAGCGGCATGGCGACTGAGGCCGACCATCGTGCGTGGAAGCCGGACGACTTTCGCCCGTTTCTCGATGTAGTATTCGAGGCGTTCGGCCCCGAGCGATTGATGTGGGGCAGCGACTGGCCCGTGTGTCAGTTCGCCGCGAGCTACGAGCAAACATGGAAACTCGTGGACGACTACACACGCAGCATGAGCCACACACAACGCGCCGCAATTTTCGGTGGAAACTGCGAGCGATTCTATTTGTGAGCTCACAAGCGAGCACTCCTTGCCCCCCTGCCCTTCCCTCGCTATGACGCGCGACTGCCAATGTCAGTAACCACCACATCCACGCCAGCACTCGAACCGATTCGCGTTCAGGCGAAGTTCTTTTTCGAGGGGGATAAAAAGTGGTTTCTGAAAGGAGTCACCTACGGGCCGTTCAAGCCGAACGCCGATGGCGATTACATGAGCACGCCGGAGCAGGCGGCGCGGGATTTTACGCAGATGCGGGAATTGGGGATCAATTTGATCCGCGTCTATCACGTGCCTCCGCGCTGGCTGCTCGACCTTGCAGCTTCGCACGGCTTGCGCGTGCTGGTGAGCATCCCGTGGACGCAGCATGTCGAGTTTCTGAACTCGCGCTCGCTCTGCCGGCAAATCATGCGCGTGGTGCGCGAGACGGTGGCGAAAAATGTGGGCCATCCGGCAATCTTTGCATACCTCGTTGGCAACGAGGTGCCGACGACGATGATTCGCTGGCTCGGCGTGGCGCGCGTGCAGTTGTTCCTCGAGCGGCTCATCGAGATCGCCCGCGCGACGGACCCGCGTCCGCTCTATAGCTACGCAAGCTTTCCGCCCACGGAATATATCCGCCCGGCGAACGTGGATTTCCTTTCGCTCAATGTGTATCTCGAACGTCGCACGGACTTCGAACGCTACCTCGCGCGCTTGCAAAATATCGCGGAGGAAAAGCCGCTCATTCTTGGCGAATTCGGACTCGATACGATGCGCAACGGCGAGGATAGGCAGGCGGAAATCCTCGACTGGCATCTCGATGTCGTCGTGCAAGGTGGCGCGGCGGGAACGATTTTCTTTGCGTGGACGGACGAGTGGTTCACCGGTGGGCACGAAATCACGGATTGGAAATTCGGCCTCGTTACTGCGGAGCGTCAGCCGAAGAAAGTGTTCGATGTTTTAAAAAAGAAACTTGGGCAGGACGGCAACGTGAGCGCACGTGTGCCGTTGCGACGCTACCCGCGCGTGAGCGTGATCGTTTGCAGCTACAATGGCGCAAAGACTCTCGGCGACTGTCTGCGTGCGCTCGATCAAGTGCGCTACCCCGATTTTGAAATCGTGCTCGTGGACGACGGCTCGAAGGACAACACTCAGGAGATCGTGAAAACATGGATCGCCGAACGCGCGAAGTATACGGCGGGCTACCAGCCGACATTCATCTCCATCATTCAAAAAAACATGGGCCTCAGCTACGCACGCAACGTCGGCGCGCACGGCTCCACAGGCGAACTCATCGCCTACACGGACAGCGACTGCATGCCCGACACAGACTGGCTTTTTTACCTCGTCGGAACGATCCTCAGCGGCGAATATGCGGGAGTCGGCGGGCCGAATATTTCACCGCCTGCAGTCAACTGGATTCAAGCCGCCGTCGCCGCATCGCCCGGCGGGCCGAGCCACGTTTTGCTCGCGGACACTGTCGCGGAGCACGTGCCCGGATGTAACATGGCGTTCTGGCGTTGGGCATTCGATAGCGTGGGTGGCTTCGATCCCGAATATCGCAAGGCTGGCGACGATGTGGATTTTTGCTGGCGCTTGCAGACGAGCGGCGGCGTTGTCGCTTTCTCGCCGAGCGCGATTGTGTGGCATTACCGTAGATTCACGCTGGATGCTTTTCGCAAACAACAAGAGGGCTACGGCGAGGCAGAGGCGCTGCTGCGATTCAAGCATCTCATCTTTTTCGGCCCGACCGGGACTGCGAAATGGAAGGGGCAAATCTACGGCGCACCGCGTCTGACGTGGTGGTTCAGCAAGCCGCTGATTTACCACGGCGTTTTCGGTCAGGGACTTTTCCAATCGCTCTACCCGGCGCCGATTTCACAACTTGCGGCCTACTTGAGCAGCATCGAATGGATCGCGCTCACGCTCTTCGTCGGCGCGCTCGGTATCCCGCTCGAATGGCTGCGCATCGTGCCTGTGATGATGTTGCTCGGCACGGTCAGCGTCTCGCTTTCGTGGATGGTGAACATCCGCATCGAACCGAAATACGACAGCATTCGCGCGCGCTTGCTCGTCGCATTTCTCGCTTTCATCCAGCCGCTGGGTCGCGGTTGGGCGCGCTACTTCACGTGGCTAAAATTCAAACGCACTCCGGCGGCGGTCATCTCCACGCCGGAGCCTGATTTGCCGAGCGACAGTCGTGGCGGCAGCACGCGGCAGATTGATTTTTGGAACGAGACCGGCCAGGGCCGCGAAGCGTTGCTGGAGAAAGCAGTCGCTTTGCTCGATGCCGAGGGCTGGCGCTATTCCTACGACACCGGCTGGCAGAAATGGGATGTGCTCGTTTACGGCAATTTTTGGTGGAGCGTCACGCTCGGCACCGTGACCGAATACCACGGCGGCCCGAAGTGCCTCACGCGCGCGCGACTTCGCAACAAGATGGTGCCGACCACTTTCCTTGTGAATGTCATCGCTCTCAGCGTTTTGCTTTACCGCCAGATTTTCACGAGTAACCGCGATTTGTGGCTCATCGGAATTTACGCGGCATTCGTGTTCTTGATCGCCGTGCGTGCCGCGCGACTGAAACGCCGTGTCGCCGACCTCGTCATCCACGCAGCACACACCATCGGTCTTGCGCGCGTGAGCGGTGACAGGGCGAAACCAAAGGCAGCAAAATAAAAAATGATCCCACGCGAAATCGTAGTTGAAAAAGCCGATATCGGCTGGCGACTGGATCATTTCCTCATGGAAAAAGTGCCTGAGCTTTCCCGCTCGCGGCTGCAAGCGCTCATCAAAGGCGGACATCTCACCGTGAACGGTGCGCAGGCGAAACAAAACGACAAGCTGCGCGGCGATGAACGCATCGTGCTCACGGAGCCGGAGGTCACACCCAGCACCACCGAAGCCGAGGACATCGCGCTCGATGTGCTTTACGAAGACAGCGATCTCATTGTGATCAACAAACCCGCCGGGCTCGTCGTGCATCCCGCAGTCGGCCACCTCACCGGCACGCTTGTGAACGCGCTGCTGCATCACTGCGAAGAACTCAGCGGCATCGGCGGAGTCGAGCGCCCCGGCATCGTCCACCGGCTCGACAAGGAAACGAGCGGTTGCATCGTCACCGCGAAGAACGACCTCGCGCACCAGTCGCTCGCGGAGCAATTCGCCGAGCGTGATGTGTCGAAAATCTACCTCGCGCTCGCGAGCGGACGCTTCAAGAAAAAGGACGGCGTCTTGGAAAATCATCTCGGACGTCATCCTGCGCACCGGCAAAAAATGGCGGTGGTGGATCCGCTCAAAGGTCGAAATGCGAAGACGACATGGCGCGTTCTCGGCGAACTCGCCTGTGGCACGATTGTCGAATGCACGCTGCACACGGGACGCACCCATCAAGTGCGCGTCCACCTCAAACACCTCGGCCATCCCATCCTCGGAGACGAAGTGTATGGCAAGCGCGGCACCTTCGAGCGCCAGATGCTCCACGCGTGGAAACTCGGCTTCGCACATCCCCGCGATGGTCGCCGCCTGGATTTCACCGCACCGATTCCAGCGGACTTCCGCGCTGCGGGCGTGGAGTTGTAAACTTCACTGCGCACATTTGTCTTGTGCAGCAATGATCGCCCCTTCTTGCTTCGCGATTCGTATGCCTTATCTACATTTCACCTCTCAGCCGTCAGTCCGTATTCCTCAAAACCATCGCGCTCTCTTTTCAAAAGAAACAGACCGGTGTGCATCGAGGGCGTTCGCAGCAACTCTGGCGACCATCCTCATAGGGACATCAGTTTTCGCTGAGGACAAGGCAACGCCAGCAGCACCGATAGAGCCGCCGCCCCTCACCGGAATGGCGCTCATCAAGGCCGGCACGAACAACGGAAAGGACGCGGACGGGCGGGAGCACAAATTGACGGTGAAGGATTTCTACATGGACAAATACGAAGTGACGAAAGCGCTTTGGGACGATGTATATACTTGGGGCAGAGCGCATGGATATCAATTCGACAATCCGGGTTTTGGCAAAGCGCCGGATCATCCTGTGGTTTCGATCAATTGGTTTGATTGCGCGAAGTGGTGCAATGCCCGCAGCGAGAAAGAAGGTAGGACGATTTTTTATCTCGTGGACGGAAAAGCATATCGCTCGGGCAAGGACATCAAAAACTTGAAAGTGGACTTCGCAGTTTCCGGATACCGTCTGCCGACTGACGACGAATGGGAGTATGCCGCGCGTGGAGGTTTGCAGGGTAAGCGTTATCCGTGGGGAGACGAAATCGATCACACGAAGGCGAACTATTTCGGACATTCATCCGGCATTCCCTACGACAAGGGATATGAAGGAAACGACAAGCGGTTTGTCACGGTGGATGGCGGTTCCACGTCGGCTGTCGGGAGTTTTCCGCCAAACGCCTACGGCCTGCATGACATGGTGGGCAACGTGTGGGAGTGGAACTGGGACTGGTCTCTCACTTCGCCAAACGTGCATCGCTCGCTCCGCGGCGGCGCATATTCCTACTCGTGCGACTATGCGCGGCTTGCCTCTCGTTCCGACCTCTACACGGAGAACACGTATTTCTCCATCGGCTTCCGCACAGC
The DNA here is from genome assembly GCA_947476045.1 of Chthoniobacteraceae bacterium. Taxonomy (GTDB): domain Bacteria; phylum Verrucomicrobiota; class Verrucomicrobiia; order Chthoniobacterales; family Chthoniobacteraceae; genus SXWH01. Next base: position 73,373 of record CANJNZ010000002.1, on the reverse strand, counting down.
TCTCACACCCGACGAAAAGACGAAGGAGGCAAAATAATGAACCTCAGATCCTTTGCCTGCGCAGCGGGCCTGGCGTTGGCTGTTTGCGCGGTAGCGCCGAATGCTCACGCGGCAAACCCACTCAATCTTCTTCCGACGCCGAAGCAGTTGAAAGTCGAGGGCGGACAAATTCCGCTAACGGCGGAGTCGCGGATTGTTTCCGCGGATCCAAAGCTGAAACCGCTGGCGCAAATTTTGTCAGACGAAATTCTTTTGGTCACGAAACTGAAACTCGCGGTTGCCGAAGGGGAACCCAAAGGCGGCGACATCGTGCTGAAAATCAATCCACAGATTCGGACAGAAGAGGACATCCTCACGGTGCGCGGACAGGAAGTGCTCAAGACGCGCGACTATGCACACACGATTGCAGTCACCGACCGCATCGTGATCGAGGGCTGGGATTACCGCGCCGTTTGCGAAGGCACAGCGACTCTGCTGCAAGCCATCGTCATGCAGGGCGACGCTGCGTCTGTTCCGAAAATGACGGTCAAGGACTGGCCGTATTCCGATTTCGGCGCAATCATGCCCGACTGCGCGCGAAGCCATCAGCCGATTCACGTTTTAAAGATCGCCGCCGAGACGTGCCGCCTTTTCAAAATCCGCTACCTGCATTTGCATTTGAGCGACGACAGCGCGTTCACATTTCCATCCACGGCATACCCCGATGCGAGCAGCGTGCATCATCCGCCGGTCACGCCCTACACACTCGACGAACTCAAGGATCTCGTGGCCTACGCCGACGCACGTGGCGTGACCTGCGTGCCCGAACTCGAAGGCCCCGGGCACTGCACCGCGTTGTTGAGCGGTCTCAAAGGCAAGATTGGTGATCCGAAATGGCGCGCAATGGATGTCGTGAACCCCGACATTTACCCCATCCTCGATACGCTCGTGGGCGAGATGTGCGAGGTTTTCAAAAGTTCGCCCTACATTCACCTCGGTGGCGATGAAGTGGAGCCGGCGTTCTACATCAACAATGAGCACGTAAAAAAATACATGAAGGAGCACGGGCTCACCGGCGAGCACACGGTCTGGCTGACCTATGGCCAGAAAATGGCGAAGATCGTGAAAAAGCACGGCAAGAAAGCGATCATGTGGGATGGAATGCCCGTCGGCATTCCTCTGGATCGCGAACTGGCCAAGGACATCATTCTCTACACATGGTTCCCGAGGGCTGGCCGCGCGCGGGAGGCACTGAACTTCGGCTACACGACCATCACGACCCCGTGGGACATGCCGCCTTTCCCAGAGTTCAGCATTTTTAGTTGCAACGGCGACATGCTCTCCAAGCAGGACAAAGTTTTGGGCCACTGCCGCCCGATGTGGGAAATGGATCAAGTCGCACTCGTGCACAGCTACCTCCCCGGTTCGCCGGAGCGACACGAGCGCACTTGGGGGCCGGACAGCGTCATCGAAGAAGGCTACCAAAAGGGCCGCATGGTGCAGCAAAACACCCGCGCTTTTTCCATCGTCAGACCGGTGGATTTTAAATTTGAAGGCTCCAAGAAAGACGGATTCTTCAGCGAGCCGTTCACAGTCAGCATGGGCACCGCCGCGCCGGGTGTGCAAATTCGCTACCGGCTCGATGGCGAAGAACCGACGAAGGACTCGCCGCTTTATGAAAAACCCTTCAAGGCCGCCGAAACCCTGAACATCCGCGCAGCACTGTTCGACAAGGACGGCAGGCAATTCGGCAACATCGGCGTCTCGCAAACGCAGGAGTTTCGCAGCTTCGAGCAGAACCTGACGACCGGCAAACCCGTGAAAGCATCATCGGTCGCCGGGGAAGGCAAAGATGTCGAAGTGGCCGCCAACGCCAACGACGGCTGGGTGGCGTTCAACAAATTGTGGGGCGCGTGGAAGCCGCCGCAATGGTGGCAGGTGGACTTGGAAAAAACGTGCACGCTGGATCGCGTCCACATCTTTCCATGGTGGGAAGGCAAACGGGTTTTCAAATACAACATCGAAGTCTCAGAGGACGAAAAGAGCTGGACCAAAGTGGTGGATGCCGAAAGCAACAACGAGCCAGCCACGGAAAAAGGCGTTCTGCATAAATTCAAACCAACGCCCGCTCGCTATGTCCGCGTGAACATGATCAAGAACAGCGTGCAGGACGCCGTGCAGATGGTGGAACTGCGCGTTTACGAAGAGGGAAAGTAGAAACGCGCACGTCGCTTGCGCTGGAGCCGTCGCCCCCGCTAACCTCCTCGCATGAGCGACAGCCAGAACGCGACCGACATCGTCCACTCGGCCCTGCACGCACTCCACGAGCAGGGCGTGCATTTCCATGCATCGAATGAAGTGCTCACGCGTCTCGCCGAAACAACCGGCCAAAAATCCGCGCCTTATCCAACGCGCAGCGCACCACAGCACGAAGACATGCGCCCGAAGCACGACCTCCGCGCCGCGTTTCAGGCGCAAATGAGCACCGCCCCTGCGGCCACAGCGGCACCTGCGAGTCGTCCGCCAGCGCGGGCGGCGTCACCTTTCAACGAAGTCGCCAACGCAACTGCGCTCGCGCCTTCCACCGGCACAAAAGCCGAGCGACTCGCAGCTATGCGTAGCCCCGTGCTCGCCTGCACCAAATGCCCGCACCTCGTGAAAACGCGCACACAAGTCGTCTTCGGCGTCGGCAATCCCGATGCGGAGTTGATGTTCGTCGGCGAAGCACCCGGCGCGGATGAAGACCTTGTCGGCGAACCATTCGTCGGCAATGCAGGCCAACTCCTCACCAAAATCATCGAGACAATGGGCCTGAGTCGCAGGGACGTGTATATCGCCAACGTCCTCAAATGCCGCCCCGACCCTGTGCCGGGCGAAACCAAAAATCGCAGCCCCATGACGCAGGAAATAGAAACGTGCAAGCCCTACCTGCTGGAGCAAATCAACATCATCCAGCCGCGCGTGATCGTCGCGCTCGGCGGCACCGCAGTCGAAGGCCTGCTCAATTTGGAAAAATCGGGCATCAGCAAAATGCGCGGGCACTGGCAGGACTTCCACGGCATCCCGCTGATGCCCACCTTTCACCCCTCCTACCTGCTACGAAACCAATCGCTCGCAGAAAAACGCCACGTCTGGGAGGACATGCTTGCCGTGCTGGAAAAACTCGGCCACCCCATCAGCGCCAAACAAAGCGCCTTCTTCCTCCCACGCGGGTGAACGACGTAAAATTTACCCCGATTTCAAACGAGGCAAGACACACATGCTTCGACTGTAGTCGCAGTTGAATTACTTGAGCGTCTGCTCCATCGCCGGATCGGGCTCCGCGCCCAACTCGACTGCCTTTTTGTAAGCTTTGCGTGCCTCTTCCTTGTTCGGCGGATTTTTGAGCGTCTGCGTCACAGCAAGATTAAACCACGCATCGGCGTATTTCGGATCGAGTTGAATTGCTGTTTCCAATTCCTTTTGCGCCGCTTCGATCCAGCCTTTTTGCGCGGCGGTGATTCCGAGATAATTGTGTGCAGTTGAGTTCTTCGGATTGATCGCAAGCGACTTCGTCAAAGCATTCACAGCCTCGTCGTATTTGCCCTGACTGTATTCGACGATTCCAAGCGTGCACCAACTGAAGTGATCCTCCGGCGCGATGGCGATTGCCTTGCGAAAACTTTCTTCCGACTGCTTGTATTTTCCTGCGCGAAACTGGACGACGCCGCGATTGGAAAGCAGATAGAGGTTGTTCGGCGCAAGTTGGAGCGCCTTGTCATAGAGCTTCTCCGCGTCTGCATATTTGTCGCGCTCGAAAGCCTGCTTCGCCTGCTCGGCAAGCGGCTTCACATCCTCGGGCAAGCCACGGACTCCTCCCACTGTTTTCGTCTGCACAGTCGGACTGGCCGCAGTATCAGGCGTCTTGGACTCTGCCGGATCCCGTGTAGGAAGCGGCGGCTTGTCGAGTTTCGCTTGCTCGCCAGTGTTTGTTGGTTTCGTGGGCGCTGGCTTTTCCACAGCTGGCTTTTCCACAGCTGGCTTTTCCACCGCTGGCTTTTCCACCGCTGGCTTTTCTACTGCCGGCTTTTCTACTGCCGGTTTATCTATATCAGGAAGTGGAGGAAGATTTTCCACTGGCGGCTTTGTCTCGGGGGTCTCGATCGGAGGATTCTTCGGTGTAGGTGGAGTCGGTTTGACTGTCTCTGCGGGCCTGTCTGGCTGGAGATTATTACCGTCATTCTTGACGGCCGCGATCGTGTTTGGATCGAGCACCTCGATCACTGGCTTCTTAAATAGACGACGTTCTTCGCCGCTGAGTTTCACCACCGGTTGCGTAAGATAGTTAATCTGTTTCAGCATCACCTCGGACTGGATTTGCAAACGATCCATTTCCTTTTGCAGCATCTTCTTTCGCTGGGCGCGATTCGCATCCTCCTGGAGCACGCGCATGACGATTCCCTGCAAAAGTTTATTTTCCTCCTCCATCTTGCGACGATCTTCGGCGCTCGCTGTTTTATCGGCCTTATACTGTGTGATCTCGTTGGTGTATTCGGCCAATTTCTTTTGCAGACCGCCGATCTCGTTTTGAAGGGTCGCATTTTTCTCCTGTGAAACCGCAAGTGCTTTCTGCACATCGGTCACCTGTTGCTTGAGCGCTACGACTTCCTCTTCCTTCTTCGGGGCGTCGGATTTGAAACTGATGATTTGCTTCTCTGCTTCACCGAGTTTCTTCAAAAGAGTCGCGTTGTCGGCGAGGAGCTTGTCCGTCTGTTTATTGAGCTCTTTCAGTCGGGTAATCTCAACGCGCGCTTCGTCGCGATCCCTCGTTAGCACGGCGATTTGTCCCTTCAATTCAGATTCACGCTTTTGGAACTGCTCGGTTTGTGCCGCCTCCCTTTTTAGAAATTGTTCAGCCTGTTCGGCCTTGGATTTTTGCTCCGCCAGCAACTTGGCTTGAAGTTGCTTGATCTGTTCCGGCAGACCGCTGGCCTCGGCAACTTTTGCGGAAACAGCGCGACTGCGCTCGAGCAGTTGTTTGACGCGCTCTTCAGCAGCCGCGAGGTCGGCGTCGGTCTCCGCGTTCTTCTTCTTTGCTGTTTCCAGCTGAGCCTTGGCCGCCGCAAGTTGACCTTCGAGTTCTCTGGCTTTTTCTGCGCTCGACTCCCCTTTGCTTTTCAATTCGAGCACACTTTTCTGATACACTTCCGCAAGACTCTGAGCCTCCTTGCGCGCAGCCTCCGCTTTTTTGCGCGCGGCCTCTGCATCCGAGATTTCCTTGGTCAGCTTTTCATTGTTCTGCTGCTGTTCGCGAAGTTTATCGTTCGCTTCGGAAAGTTGCGATTCGAGAGTGTTGATCCGCTGCTTTACCACGTCGAGCGGGTCCGATCCTGCCGGAATGGTCGCCGGGGCGGGCTTCGTGTTTTTCACACCCTTAGACGGCTTTAAAATCTCTGCGGGCGGAAGCGCTCCGCTGTTGCTAGGATCCAGTGGATCCTTTGTATCAATCGGTGGAAGCAGACCCAGGTCTTCCTTCTTTTCCCCGCCCATCTTTGTCTGCACCCGATCGATCGCCTTCATTGTCTGCGCGAGGCGATAGTCCACCAAGTCTCCCTGCCAGTTCGGCGAATCCCTTTTAATCCGGGTGAGCGTATCAGCGGCAGCACGGAACGTCTTCAGTGCGCCCTTGATGTCGCCCGAATTTTCCTGTTCCTCGCCCTTGCGAACGTTGAGGAATGCGTTGACGAATTGCTCCTGTGCCGGGTCCAGACCCTGGGCACGTGCAGTGAGCGGAGCGGTTGCTAAACCGGCTATAAAACAGAGGATGACAAATGTGCGGCGCATAGCTTTTTTGCGAAAAGGGGCGGAAACCTACTTGAACACTTCACACTAGGCAATCAGTTCTGTTCCCTACCTTGTGAACCATTCGTTACCTACCATTTGGTTAAAGCCCGCACAATTCGCCGCTTTCACCGCCACAGGCACCACCGCGCATCGTATTGCCACCAACCCCGACGGCTGGATCGAACGTCTCGGCGATGATGCACTCGTCTGCTTCAAAAACGATGCCACTCGCGACACTCTTGTAAATACGCTCACCCCTTGGATCACTACTGCTGGATGGCAGCCACGGCGCATTTTTGCCAAATTTCTACCGCGCCAAAATCAGGACCGCATCGCCCCGGTCCTGCTCAGCGGCGACTCGACACCCTCCCTCACAACGACCATCACTGAGGCTGGAGCAAGCTACGCTCTGGACTTCGCAGCGGGCTACTCACACGGTCTCTTCCTCGACCAGCGCTCGAACCGCACATTCCTCAGCCGCGTATCGCCAAAGCACGTCTTGAACACCTTTTCCTACACCTGTGCTTTCAGCGTCGCCGCCGCACTCGCCGGCGCGCAAACCCTCAGCGTGGATCTCTCTAAAAAGTCGCTAGAACGAGGACGCGAAAATTTTGCGCTCAACCAAATCGATACCTCCGCGCACCATCGGTTCATCGCCGACGACGTCCTCGATGTCCTCCCCCGCCTCATCCACCGCGGCGAGAAATTCGACGCCATTATTCTCGACCCGCCCACCTTCTCGCGCGGCAATCAGGGTCGCCGCTGGCAAATCGAGCAACATCTCGAAGACCTCCTCAGCACTGCCATGGAGCTCGCCACACCCAAAGCACACATTCTACTTTCGACAAACTGCACCAGCCTGACCATCCGTGACCTCGAAACCATGGCCCGCTATTGCTGCAAACTTCATCGCCGCCCCGTCAATTTTCATCGTGAATCGCAGCAAACAGACTTCCCGCCCGGCCACGGTGCTACCACTCTCTGGCTCGTCTAGGTTTCACTGCAGCGGGCACCTCGCTATATCCCGCCTCGCGCTCTCCAAGTGACATTCTCCGTGACAGTGGCACGTCGAAATCTTTTTCATCACTGCCACTCGATGAAATTCACACCGCTCGACCTCGGAGGCAACCGCTAACCGTAATGGAACTCTCCATCATTATGCCATGCCTCAATGAGGCGGAGACGCTCGCTACTTGCATCGCTATGGCCAAGCGCGGCCTCGCCGATGCGGACGTTGAAGGCGAGATCATCGTCGCAGACAACGGCTCTACCGATGGTTCGCAGCGCATCGCTGAGGAACTTGGGGCACGCGTGGTCCCCGTCGCGGAAAAAGGCTACGGCTGCGCATTGCGTGGCGGTGTCGAAGCGGCTAGAGGTCGCTACATTCTCATGGGTGATGCGGATGCGAGCTACGACTTCGGAGAGGCAAAACGCTTCGTGGAAAAACTGCGCGCGGGCAACGACCTCGTCATGGGCTGCCGGCTGCCTGCGGGCGGCGGCACCATCATGCCGGGGGCGATGCCATGGAAAAACCGCTGGCTCGGAAATCCTGTCCTCAGTTTCATCGGACGCCTCTTTTACAAAACCCCAGTGCGTGATTTTCACTGCGGCCTGCGGGGCATCACACGAGAAGCCTACGAGCACATGAAACTCGTCACCACCGGCATGGAATTCGCCAGCGAGATGGTGATGAAAGCAAGCCTCGCCACCATGCGCATCGCCGAGGTGCCAATCACGCTCCACAAAGACGGACGCTCTCGCCCGCCGCATCTGCGCCCATGGCGGGATGGATGGCGACACCTCCGGTTCATGCTCCTTTACGCGCCGCGCTGGCTCTTCCTCGTCCCCGGCCTGCTGCTCGCGGGAGCAGGTGCGCTCGCTGCGGCGTTGATTTACGCAGACCCGGTTTCGATGGGCCATGTTCAATTCGACGCCGGCACGCTCGCCGTTGCGTGTGGTGCACTCATTGTCGGGGCGCAACTTGTCGCCTTCGCCTGCTTCACTAAAACCTTTGCCATCGCCGAAGGCCTGCTTCCACCGGATGAAAAATTCGCCCGCATCTTCCAATGGTTCAGTTTGGAAAAAGGACTCATCGTCGGTTTGTTCGTGTTGCTCGGCGGTGCGGGACTGCTCGCGTGGGCCGTGTTTCTCTGGCAACAAGCGGGTTTTGGCGCTATGCCCTATGCGCAAAACCTGCGCCGCATCATCGCAGCCACCACCCTCATCGTCCTTGGCCTGCAAATCATCGGCAGCAGTTTCTTCATGAGCGTCCTCGGCCTCAAAACCACAAGCCGCAAGCCACCGCAGCCATAATTTGAACCCAGTCCGCTGAGCCTGCTCTCCCGAATGGAAAATCCATTTCAAAAATCATAAGCTGCAAATCAACCCCGCCGAAAATAGGTTGGCTGTTGATAACCAGCTAATTTAAAAATATATAGGTCGGTATATTTTTGAAATACGACGCGATTCGCCGGGATCTAGAAAGCTTTATTTTCCGTATTTAATATAATTTCCATATCGTGGCACGAAGACGGCTATTCTCTTATTCGCCATGTTTTATAGGATACTTCAGACCCAATTCAGCACCTTCAGGAAATACTGCGGAAAACAGCTATGCCTGACAGAGAACATCCTATCCTCATGTCTGGCTGCGCTTTCGGTTCTTCCAAATGCGGATTCTTCATTTGCTTTGGACGGCACGCTGGTGGGTGCTCTGGCAGGAATCGGCATCACAGCCGGCATCTCCTGCGGGCTACTCTACCGCCGTATTCACTCGCGGGAGGAGCAGCACCGCGTGCAATCACAGAATTCCGAAGCACAGTTGCGCGCATTGCTTACGATGACGGACGACGCAGTGCTAGTGCTCGACTCCCTCGGTATCATTCGCTCGGTCAATGTGGCGGCAGAGGAATTGTTTTCGATAACGGGAAAAGAATTTGAGGGTTTGGAACTTACACAATTCATCCCACAGCCCCTCTGTCTGGGCGAATTGACACGGCGTGGCCCGGTCAGTTTTGAGTCAATCGCCATGCGCCCAGGCGGGCAGCATGTGAAGGTGGAAGTATTTCTTTCACAGGTGGAACTTACAAACAGCACCAGCTATCTCGTGCTCATCCACGAAAAGGACATGCAGGCTGCCTCCGTTCCTGCGCCAAAAAGCGACATCACGGCCCCCGTCTCCAAGTATTGCCACGAACTTAACAACCAACTCACGGGGATCATCGGAAATCTGTCACTCATCCTCATGGCCGGTGAGCAGGACGCAGCCACGCATCAGCGTGCAAAGAGCGCCAAAAAGAACGCCCTCCGCGCTCAGGAAATCACCAGCAAACTTCAATCTCTCACCAAAAACGACGATACACCGGAGGGGGATATCGATACCACACCGGCGCCCGGCACGATTGTTCAAATGCCAAATCTCGTTGCGCCCGCAACGCCCGCGAAAAAACAACCACGCGTGCTCGTCCTCGACGACGAAGAAGCCATCTGCGGCCTCGTCTGCACGGCACTCAGTTCGATGGGTTACGATGTGACCGAGGCGACCAGCGTGCCTGCCGCACTGCTCGCTTGCGAACAAGCGATGAAAACAGGGCGTCGCTACCAAGTCGTAATTTCGGACCTCAGCCTGCCAGGAGATTTGAGCGGTGACGAAGCTGTGGCCCGTTTGAGAAAAATTGACCCAGAAATCAAAGCCATCATTTCCAGCGGTTACGACTCCGACCCCATCATGTCTCACTACCGCGATCACGGCTTTAATGGCGCGATCTCAAAGCCATACGAACTCACTGAACTCAATCGCGTAGTCCGCGAAGTCGTGACGGGCGGTAGCAAACAAGAAAGTTCGCGTAGCACTTCCACGGAGAGCCGGAAGTCGAAGGTGTGAGCCTCAATGTGGCTGCTCATGGGCTGACGGTCGCAACGAGGTTCCTCCTTCGACTTCCGGCCCTTTGTTTTGCTATTTCGACTTCTCGCCTAGCGCCATCTCCACGGCAGCGGCGAAATCTCCACCAGCAGCCAGCAGATAGGCCGCCTTGCGAATAAACCACGGCGGCGCATCCGCACGTCTGGCGGTAAGCGTGATCACATTTTGCGCAGCGGCTTTATCACCCGTGGCATCCAAAAATTGCGCAAACGCCAGTGCATGCGCAGCATTCTCAGGAGCGAGGCGATAACGGCCTTCCAACGCCTCGCGCGTGGCAGTCTTTGCCACCGGACCAATCGCAGGCTCCGGCATCACTCCACTGTAAATCTGCCAGGCTCGCTCGTCGTGCATCCATTGATGCAACAACACCGTCCACACACGATAATCTCGGTTTCTACGCGGAGCGTGGTGCTTCATCCATGTCTCAAACTGCTCCGGTGAGGCACATCGTGCTGCGTATCGATAAAAAACGGCTGCTTCATCATCACTCACCTCACCAGTTGCCCTTTGCTCCCACCAAAGATCAAAATATGCCCTCATATTTGCATCCGGCTCGCGCAGTTCTTCCACCACAATCTCGGCATACGCCAAAGCGAGTTCCGGGCGGGACTCGATGAACTGCCCCCATAGCACGCGCGCCCCACGCATCCCATTTGTCGCACGCACTGCATCACGCAAAATCTCTGTGCGTTTCCGCCCACCCCTCGCCACAGCATCCTGCCAGAAAATAATAGCTTGGGAGGAAAACTGCCTTGCCGCTCTCGCCTGCATCACAGGCATCCACCACCCGGAAGCCGCAAGCCTGCGAGTCACCGCGAAATGTTGCTGCCATTTATCCTGAATTTTCGGCTGCTCCGACAAAGCATGTATGCCTGCATACTGGTGCATCCATGGATTCAGCGGAAAATACCGGAGCACCAACTCATACTCCGCTAGCGACGGTTTTTTTCCACGTGCCTCTGTCTCACGATTTAGCAGCAGCGTGGGCGCAAGCGGCGACCATGGCGGGGGCTGCGCAACCAGAGGCCAGACCCAAAATGCACCAATTGCCAAAGGCATCCATGCAAGCCATCGAGGTGCAGTCAAAGTCCCTGGCATACGCAGAGGAAACGCCACCCCCAGCAAAGCCAGCGCAAAGCCGGCGTTCGCCCATCGATGCGCAGTGACGTCGAAAATGGCGTGAACCAAAATAGCCACCACGCCGGCCAGAGCACCGGCAGAGAGAAAAAAACTTCTCCGCTGCTCGAACACAGCGCGCATATTCCCCGCAAGAAACATGGCCAGCGCCACTGTGAGCAGTATCAACGGCAACACACCAAGCTCTACCAGCCACAGCAGCCAGCTGCTTTCAGGATGTAGCACCGTTTTTCCATCGAGGTCGGCAAGCTGATATAATGGAAAAAGTTGCGTAAACGACTCAAGCCCGTGACCGAAAAGCGGCGCATCCTTCCAGACGCGGAAAGTCTCCTGCCAGATCAACACACGTGTTTCATTTGAAACCATCCCACCCTCGTGCGAACTGAAACGCTCTAGCACCTTTCCACCAAAAGTCAGCACGACAAAAATGACCAGCAGCAGCCCGCAGAGCGCAAAAATCAACGTTCGCCGATCCCTCTGCTTCCATAGCACAAGCGCGATGAAAAATGCCAGCCCGGCTCCAAACGAAACCAGTCCACCACGCGACTGGCTTGCCAGCAGCGCTGCAAGCGATGCCAGCAACACCGCAACCGATACGGCTGCAGCAATACGCAGCCCTTTTGCCAACGACCACAATACACAACCACTGGCACAGAGCCCGGCCATTGCGAGGAAGGATGCGGTGTGATTTCGATTCGGAAAAGGTCCCCATCCTACCCACCCTTCCGAGTATCGTATGCCGAAGATCGCCTTGGGCTGAATCGGATCGATTTTCATCGTAAAACAGACAATCGCCACGAACGCGCCCGCAATCGCGAGCACCCAAACCATCCAAACCCGGCGTGTGCGATCCTCTGCCAGTGAACGAACCCAGATGAACCACAACACGGCCATAATTGCCGCGAGCATCGCATCCAGCGCGCGAGTAGGCTCCGGATTGTGCGTCCACGGCAGATTAATCTGAAACATTGCCAGCTCTGTCCGCCATTTCACTCCGCCGAAAAGCGCATGCGGTGCAAACTCCTTCAGCAGGAACACTGCGCAAATCAATGCAGTAAACCACTTCGCACGGGAAGAAAGCGGCGCCAGCATCGGCGGCTTCAGCCACACCCCCGCAGCCAGAAGAACAAGCAGTCCGATCTGCACGACACGATCGATGGCGCCGAAAAGCAGGGGTGCGAGAAACAACAACGCCCCAAACACAGCAACCGGTGCTACTGAGCGCCACGGAATTTTCCTGCGCACTCGTCCCCGGTGCTGGCGTCGCTTCTCTTCCATCACCAGCGGTTCCAGCGTTCCTGTGCCCTGACATAAACCGGGCGAAAGCACTCTGCGATGCGCTGCCACTCGCCCTCAGTGCCGCCTTCACGCGGTGCATAAACGGTCCACGGGCGGGTGCCATTGTAGCGAATGTTTACAATCACCTGCCTGTCCACCTCACCATCCTCGCAAAAACCCACCCGTCTCAGTGTCTGCTCGAAAACCCCCCAGAACTCCTCCCCCGATTCGCAGCGCTCCACTTCGATCATCAGCACCTTCGCTTGCAGCAATGCATACTGCACCGTCTGCCGTCGGCTCAGCACGCGCTTCACTTTTCGATGAGCGTCCTGCCATGAGTTCACACGGTGATAATGCAGCACAACTCCGATGACCATCATGAACAGAACGCCCGCACCGATCGCTATCGGTAGAGTGCCGCCTTGATTCCAAAAAATCGCCAGCCCGATCAGCGAAAGCGTAACGCACACGCCATACAGGCCGAGAAGTATCCGGCGCTTGGAAAATCCAAACTCCTGCAAGCGATGATGAATGTGCTCGCTGTCTGCATGGAACAGCGGAAAGCCCCTCATCGCTCTTCGCACAAGCGCCATTACAGTATCGAGAATCGGCAACCCAAGCCCAACCACCGTCACCATCAGCACGGCAGCGATGGAGCCTTTATGTGCGCTCGACATCGAAAGCGCGGCGATCACAAACCCGATCAAATAAGCACCGCCATCACCCAGATAGATTTTAGCAGGCGGAAAATTATAGACGAGGAAACCCAGCAAAGCGCCCGCCATCGTGAACGCAAACCATGTCACCGCATAATGCTCCGTATAAAAACCGACGCTGCCGAGCGTGAGCGACATAAACATCCCCAGTCCACCGGCAAGGCCGTCGAAGCCATCTATCAGATTCACAATATTTGGGATCGCAATGAGCCAGAACACCGTCACAGGCAGCGCCCACATGCCGAGTTCGATCTGCCCGTATCCTGGAATCGAGAACCGGTCTATGCTCAGCCCAAGCAAGCAGACGAGGCTCGCGATGGATAATTGTCCGAGTAATTTTTTCTTCGCGCCAATGCGCGAAATATCGTCCCAAAGTCCCAGAGCATACATCAATGAAGCGCCAATAAGAATCGGAAACCACTCCCCCGAACGCGATGGCTGTCTCATTAAAATAAGAACCAGCCCCAGTGTCAGCGCCAGCATGATCGGCATGCCTCCCAATCTCGGAATCGGCAACATCTGCTGCTTGCGCGACTCATCCGGCGCATCCAATCCCACACCACTTTGTGCAAGCTGGATCACCCACGGCGTCATCACCACTGTGAGTATAAAACCAAATATGAAAAAGAAAATGCCTACTGTCATAGACGAGAGTGCATTATACCCGACTGACTGAAAGTAGTCATTGGTAAACGCGTTACCAACGCATTAAAGGCCATTATCCGAATGAGGGAGCGCGAAGTTTTACTCACCGGTCACCATCCTTCCCCATGCAGCCAGGGCATCTGCACGATGGGCGCGCGCATCCAGCGGTGCTCCGATTTCACCACCGAGCCGACGGATAGCAATCCAGTCCGCAACCGCACCGGCCTCGCCCGGTGTAAAAATCCCCGCGTGCGGAAAGCGGCGCAACTCACCAGCAATCGCTCCATCCACAGGACCCACAAAAAGAATCGCGCGTGGTAGCGACATCACCAACGCCAGCTTGCTCGGCCATAGCAGACCCTGCGCTGAGGGAAGCTGCGATACGACAAGCACCTGACTGCGCAACAACGTAGCGGACAACTCCCCCTCCCCCGCATAGCCACGCCACTCGCAACGCTGAAGCCCCAACTCTGCGGCACGAGCCTTTGCCAAAGGCCACGACGGCCCGCCGCCTTGGAAAACCAAACGCGCATCCACACCGCGCTGCTCGATCAATTGCTGCGCTCTCAACAGCGTTTCCCATTCGTGCGCACGTCCCAGATTCCCCGAGTAAATCCACGTCCACTCTGCATCAGGCTGCACATCCGGCGTGGGACGATCCAGCACGGCCTTCGGCACCCACGGACGAATGCACACCGGCTCCACTCCGTATTTTCGCAGCCGTGGCGCCATATCCGCATCGAGCGCCACGACCTTTGCGCATCGGCGATATACGCGCCCCATCATCCATCCAGTCAGTTTCGAGATGAGCGAGCCACGCCGGACTTCTCCCAGCGCCACCGCAATTTCAGGATACACATCCATCGCCCAGTGGATGTGTCGCGCGCTATGTTTCCGGGCGACACGATCCGCAATCACCGCGAGACACGGCGGCGAACTACCGGACACAACCACATCCGCCCGCCCCCGATTTTTCCCCGCACGCCACATTCGTCCCAGCGCAGCCAGCTCACGCTTCATCCGTCCACCCGAATGCTGTCCTCCGCGATAATCCTGCGCCGCGTCCACGAAATCCACCGTGTGTCCCACACGCTCGCACTCATCAGCCACCTCCCGGAACAAAACGCCCGTCGGCGCCGGATCGCGTGGGAAGTATTGGTTGAGAAAAAGAATACGCATCGCGGAAATTCCTTTCAGCGCTCAGCGCGAAGCTCCCAAATCTTTCACGGTCACCGCCGGATTTCCTCTTACCAGCTTGTTGGCTGCTACGCTTTCCATCACCACACTCCCCGCCCCCACAACGCTCCCTTCACCAATTTCCACACCCGCCCCGATGAACGCCTGCGCCGCCACCCATGCACCAGAGCGCACCGTGATCGGCTTCGTGATTAAATCAAAAGTCGCCTTCGTATAATCATGAGAACCCGTGCACAAAAACGCCCTCTGGGAAATACATACCGAGTCTTCGAACACCACGTTCGCGAGGCTCAAAATGTGAACCTCCTCTCCGATCCACACATTGTCTCCGAGCCGAAGTCGCCATGGAAAAGTAATGTTCACTTTCCCCCGAATAACCACCCCTCTACCAACAGCCGCTCCGAATAAAGTCAGCAACGCACAACGAAATGCTGAAGGCCACGGGAGCGACGTATCGAAAAAGCACCACTTCACAAAAATCCACAGCGCTTCTTTCAAAGTCGAAGCTCCGCGATCAAACCCAGCAGATGAGTAAGCGGCGAGGTCGCGCGGTGGTAGCGGTGGTTCGGACATGATTACGGCCAAGCTATACGCGTGCCGGGCCATTCAGCGCAACGCACGGTATGAGGAAAACATCTGACGCCAATGCTCGCCGGGCAAGGAGCTTGCTAATAAAACACCCAGAACATGTCAGCCCATACTTACCCGCTGTCGCCTTTACAGCAGGGCATGCTTTTCCATGCCGTTGCTGAGCCGTGCAGTGGTGTGGACATCGAACAGCTTGTCATCGCACTCCCCGAAGCAGTGGATCCGGCACGTCTTCGCTCTGCCTGGGAGCGCGTTGTCAGCAGACACGATGTTTTGCGAACGTCATTTCGATGGGACACGGAGGAGCCACTGCAAGTGGTGGAGGATGAAGTAAAACTGCCATTCGATATCGAGAATGCGATGGAGATGGACGAGGCGCATTTCGCAGCGTGGTTACGCGAAGAGCGTGCGCGTGGTTTTCAAATGGATGCTTCGCCCCTGCTGCGTTTCCGGCTCTTTCAGTTCGACACGGAAAACTGGCGGCTCGTCTGGACTTTTCACCACGCGATTCTGGACGGGCGCTCCTTCCCGATTCTCATCGAAGAAGCATTCCAGCATTACGACAATCCCACTCTTCCCGACCCGCCACGCAAACGGCCATTCCACACATTCATCGAGTGGCAACGCGCACAAGACTCCGGGTGCTCCGAGCATTTTTGGCGGGAAAAACTGCGCGGCTTTCACGCACCGACTCCTCTGATTGTCGAAGGCCTCGACGTGGCAGCAACGGCTCACGGACAAGGCGATGCCGAACTTTCGCTCACACCGGAGCACACCGCAGAGCTTGCAACTTTCGCGCGAAATACCGGCGTCACACTCAACACCCTCGTGCAAGGAGCGTGGGCCATTTTGCTCAGCCGCTACTCGGGCGAAGATGATGTCTGCTTCGGTGCAACACGCGCCTGCCGTCGGGGAACAGTTGACGGCGCGGATGCAATGGTCGGTCTGCTCATCAACACAGTGCCCATCCGCACACGTCTGAGTAAAGACGCCACGCTATCCGCATGGTTGCAAGAACTGCGGCAACTCTGGCTGGACATCCGCCCGCACGAGCACACCCCGCTAACACGCGTCCAATCATGGAGCGAAGTCCCTGCGGGCAAACCGCTCTTTCGCTCGCTGGTCGTTTTTGAAAACTACGACCTACGCACACATTTTCACGCCCGTGGTGGCGCGTGGAGCAAACGCGACCTGCAACTTCACGAGCAAACCAACTTCCCGATTTGCCTCGCCGCCTACGCCGGTGTGTCACTGCGCCTAGTCGCCGAATTTGAGCGCGCGCGCCTTTCCGAACCAACCGTGCGCCGACTGCTCGGTCACCTTCGCACACTCCTCGAAGCAATGCCGGGCCACGCCAGCAGGCCCGCCTCCGAACTTCCAATGCTGCCGAGTGAGGAGTGGACGCAATTGCTGCTGCCTAAAAAATCACCACCACCACAGCCACGCAGCACCCAAAACGACACGCTGCACGCACTCTTCAGCGAGCAAGCTGCACGAACGCCAGATGCCACCGCGCTTGTTCAGGACGATCAACTCATCACCTACGCGCAACTCGACGCACGCAGCAACGCAGTGGCCATCCACCTTGCCAGTCTTGGCATCGGCGCCGAAAGCATCGTCGGCCTCTGCATGGAGCGCACGCCAGACCTCGTCGTCGGTCTCATCGGAATCCTCAAAGCAAACGCCGCCTACCTCCCGATTGACCTTTCCTACCCACCGGAGCGCCTCGCTTTCATGATGGAAGACGCACGCGCCCCCGTGCTCCTCACGCAGCGCAGTCTCGTCGGCAGCCTGCCAAAAAATTCCGCGCGCATCGTCTGCATCGAAGACATTCCCGACATCGCGGACGATCGCCGCCCCGCTGCGGGAAATGCAGAGCATCTCTGCTACGTCCTCTACACCAGCGGCAGCACTGGAAAGCCGAAAGGCTGCTGCATCACCCATCGCAATGTCACAAGACTCTTCACCTCGACGCAGCCCTGGTTCCATTTCAGCACACAGGATGTGTGGACGCTCTTTCACAGCACCGCGTTTGATTTCTCCGTGTGGGAAATCTGGGGCGCACTCCTCCACGGCGGCAAGCTGGTCGTAGTGCCGTTTGAAACCAGCCGCTCGCCCGAGCAGTTCCACCAACTCCTCGCGAACGAAAGCGTGACTGTGCTCAATCAAACACCGAGCGCCTTCCGCCAACTCATCGCCGCCGACGCCACATCGCCGCGCTCGCAGGAACTCTCATTGCGCCTCGTCATATTCGGCGGCGAGGCACTGGAAATGCAAAGTCTCGCGCCATGGTTCGAGCGCCACGGCGACACGAAGCCGCAGCTCGTAAATATGTATGGCATCACTGAGACGACCGTCCACGTCACCTACCGCCCGCTCCGCGCCGATGATGTGAAACGCGGTAGCGTCATCGGCGTGCCCATCTCCGATCTCCAACTCTATATTCTGGACGCGCATCTGCGTCCCTCGCCCATCGGAATCCCCGGCGAAATGTTCGTCGCTGGCGAGGGTCTCGCGCGTGGCTACCTCCGTCGTCCCGAACTCACAACGGAAAGATTCATTCATCATCCATTCAGCGCCACGCCGAACGAAAAGCTCTATCGCACAGGCGACCTCGCGCGCAGACTCCCATGCGGTGACATTGAATATCTCGGCAGGATCGATCAGCAGGTAAAAATCCGGGGCTTCCGCATCGAACACGGCGAAATCGAAAGCGTCCTCACGCAGCATCCGCATGTGCGTGAAGCCGCCGTTCTCGCTCGCGAGAGCGATGGAATTAAACGCCTAATCGCGTGGTTCGTCCCAGCGAATCTGACACCCACCGCAGCCGATCTCCGCACACATCTCGCACGCTCGCTGCCCGACTACATGTTCCCCTCCACGTTCGTAGCGGTGGAAAGAATGCCCCTCACTGCCAACGGAAAACTGGATCACCGCGCACTCCCCGATCCGACTGAAGAGCGACCAGACATCGCGTCCACGTTCGTCGCCCCGCGCAACTACGCAGAACAAAAGCTCGCCGACATCTGGCAACGCATTTTGAAAATCGAGCGCGTAGGAATTCACGACAATTTCTTTGAACTCGGTGGCGACAGCATCCTCAGCATCCTCGTTGTTTCCAAAGCAAAGTCCGTCGGCATCGCACTCTCACCAAGGCTCATCTTCAACCATCCCACCATCGCATCGCTCGCGGAACAACTCGGTGCTTCCGAATCACCACGCCTCCCCGAACTCCCCGCTGTAGGAGAAGTCCCTCTCACGCCGATCCAGCAATGGTTTTTCGCCCACGACTTCACTGACGCGCACCACTGGAACCAATCGTTCGCATTCACGCTCACGCAGCCCGTCACGCACGAACAACTCACCTCAGCCATCGGTAAAGTTCTCGATGCCCACCCCGTCTTTCGCCTCCGCTTCACGCGCAGCGGGGACGGCTGGCACCAGCACTTCGTTTCAACCAATTGCACAGCGGAAACACTTTTCGCCACGCGGGCAGAACTCCAAAATTCGTTTCGTCTCGATGGCCCGCTCATCCGCTTCGCGCTCATCGAAGGCGAAACACTCGTTATCGCTGTCCATCACCTCATCATGGACGGCGTATCATGGCGCATCCTCCTCGAAGATTTGGATTCCGAACTGCGTGGCGCATCACTGCCTTCGCCCACCACCGGCTTTCACACATGGGCGCACAAACTCGCATCCGCACTGCCTGCGGAAAAAAACGAGCGAGCCTCTTGGAGCCACATCATCGGTGCGCAGGCAACTCCGCTTCCGCTCGATTTCCCCGCCGGAGAAAATTCCGAAGCAAGCGCACACACGATTACTGTTACCCTCGATCCCGCCGAAACCAACGCCCTGCTCCATCGCCTTCCTTCCGCATCCTGCAATGTGCAGGACGCCCTCCTTGCAGCACTCGCTCATGCGCTCACAGATCTCACAGGCTCGCGCGAAACCATCGTTGAAATCGAAGGCCACGGACGCGAAGAGGCCGCGCTCGCAGAACTAGCAGAACTAAACGCACAGCCCGACCTCTCGCGCACCATCGGCTGGTTCACCACCATCTTCCCCATTCGCCTCTGCGCACACGAATCACCAGCGGAAACCTTCGCCCAAACATCACACAGTCGCCGCGCATACGGCAACAGCCTCTCATACTCGCTCCTCCGCGCAGCCGAGCCCTCGCTTGCCATCACTCCCGGCGTCCTTTTCAACTACCTTGGCCAATTCGATCAAACAGTCGCCGGACTCGAATACTTCGGTTTTTTCGATATGGACACCGGTGCATGGCATGCACCTGCGGCCCGGCGCACTCACCCGTTGGAAATCAACTGCATCGTCCTTCACGGGCGGCTTGAAGCACGCTTCACCTTCAGCACGAATCTACATCGCATCGAAACCATCGAAATGCTGGCCGGCACCTTCGCCAAGACACTCAGAACACTCGTCGCATCATCGGATCGTTTCAGTTTGTCGAAGCTCGATAGCAACACGCACGCGCGCCTCACCTCAAAATATCCCTCGCTCGACGACATCTACCCGATGTCTCCGATGCAGCGTCTTTTTTATGCACTCGAAGCGGCACGCCCAGGCTCTGGCACGGATCAATGGCACTGCCGCCTCGTCGGCCCGCTGGATGTAGCGAAACTTCAATCCTCATGGGCGGCCGTCGCGGCGCGACATCCGACGCTTCGCACCGCCTATGTCGGCGATACGGTGGAGCCGCTGCAAATCGCTCTCCGCGACGCACCCCCTGTATGGCACATCGCCGACCTGCGCGCGCTCACGCCGGATGAACGAGAGCGCCAATTCAACGACTACCTCGCTGCCAACTCCGCCCGCCCCTTCGATCTCACACGACCTCCGCTGACGCGCCTCGCGCTATTCCGAGTCGGTGAAAATGAACACCGCTTCGTATGGACGCACCACCACCTCGAAATTGACGGATGGTCATGGCCGCTCATCTTCCGCGAACTCTCCGCGTGCTACACGGACACACCGCTTGCGCCCGTGCGAACGTATCGTGATTTCATCGCATGGCTCGCAGCGCGTCCTGCGGATAGCGATGCAACGTTCTGGCGCGAGCATTTGCGTGGGTTTCAAAAAGGAACCTCACTCCCTCTTGCATCCCCCACACACCACAGCGACGAAGAAATCGAAATCAACATCTCCATTCCCAGCGACATTTCGGAGAAACTGCGCCGACTCGCCCGCAGGCTCCAGACTACATCCAGCGCCATTCTGCAAACCGCATGGGCGCTGCTCCTCGCGCACCACGGCGGCGCTGACGATGTGGTTTTCGGCGCTGCATTTTCGGGCCGTCCGGCGGAGTTGGAGGGAGCCGAGTGCATCGTCGGGCACTTCGTGAATAATCTTCCCGTTCGTGCGCGAGTCGCCCCTACAGAACGACTCGCTGACTTTATCCAGCAAATCCACAGTCAGCTCGTGCTGCTAGCCGAGCATCAGTCCACGCCGCTGCCAGACATTCAGGAAAGTTCGGAACTTCCATGGAACGCACGCCTTTTCTCCACGCTTTTAGTTTTCCAAAACTACATCGTCTCCGAAACCGCCAGCCAACTCAGCGATGTCGCGATCACCGAACTCCACGCACCCGTCCGCACAAACTACCCGCTCACGCTCGTAGTGAAACCGAGCACCGCGCTTACCCTCACGCTCATCGCCCAGCCGCGCACCGCCAGTCGAAAAGACGCCGCCAGTATCCTAGATCAGCTTGCACAAATTCTCACTGAAATGGCGCAGACGCCGGACGCCCTCCTTCACACACTCACCCACAATCTGCCATCTCCGGGCGCTGCCATCGGTTCATCAGCCACAACAACAGACGCAACAAATATAGAACACAACGCTGCAAGCGGAATGGAGGAGGTTGTCGCCCAGATATGGCAGTCTGCATTTGGACGTGAGGTGGGCGTGACTGACAATTTCTTCGACCTTGGCGGTCACTCACTGCTCATGCTTCGTGTCCACGCACGACTCTGCGCAAAACTCGACCGCACCATTCCAATCGTGAAACTTTTTCAGCATCCAACCATCCGCGCGATTGCCCGCTATCTCGAAGGTGGGCGTGAAACCGTCACGAGCATTCCTGCAATCCAAGATCGCGCCGCCAAAGCACGAGCCGCGCAGGCGGCGCTTCAACAAAGAATTAAACGATGAGCAGCGAACAACCATTGGAAGGCATCGCCATCGTCGGAGTCGCCGGACGTTTTCCCGGCGCGAATAGCGTTTCGGAATTCTGGCGCAACCTGCTCGCCGCCGAGGAGACCATCAGCACGATGAGCGACGAGCAGCTTCGTGCCAGTGGACTCGACCCCGAAGCACTGCGCAGCAGTGGCAGCTATGTTCCTCGTCGCGGACTGCTCGACAAACCCGCCCACTTCGACGCTGCATTCTTCGGCATTTCTCCACGCGAGGTCGAGGTCATGGACCCGCAGCAGCGTGTCTTTCTCGAAGAATGCTGGGCCGCGCTCGAAGACGCCGCTTGCGACCCGGCACGCTATTCCGGTGCGATTGGCGTGTTTGCGGGAATGTCGAACAACACGTATTGGGCGAACAACGTGGCGCATCATCCTGAACTGATCGAAAGCGTCGGCGCACTCACCGCGATGATGGCAAACGAGAAGGACTACCTCGCCACGCGCGTTGCCTATAAACTGAATCTCCGCGGCCCCGCGCTGAATATCTACACAGCTTGCAGCACATCGCTCGTCGCTGTCTGTCAGGCCGTGCAAAGCCTGCTGAATTTCGCGTGCGACACAGCACTCGCTGGCGGCATCTCGATCACTTTTCCGCAGGAACGCGGCTACGAGTTCAGCGAGGGCGGCATCACTTCGCCCGACGGCCACTGCCGCGCTTTCGATGAGCAAGCCGCTGGCACTGTCTTCAGCAGCGGCGTAGGTGTCGTCGTTTTGAAACGACTCGCGGACGCCGTGAACGACGGCGACCAAATCTACGCAGTTATCAAATCCGCAGCTCTCAACAACGACGGCAGCGGCAAAGTGAGCTTCACTGCACCGAGCGTCGATGGACACGCGGAGGTCATCGCGCTCGCACACGCACTCGCGGGAATCGAACCGCGCACCATAGGCTACGTCGAAGCCCACGGAACAGGCACACCGCTCGGCGATCCCATCGAAATCGCCGGACTCACGCAGGCATTCCGCGCCGGCACTGACGATAGGAACTTCTGCGCCATAGGCTCGGTGAAGACGAACATCGGCCACCTCGACGCCGCCGCAGGCATCGCCGGACTGATCAAAACCGCGCTCGTCCTCCGCTACGCGAAAATCCCCCCGAGTCTTCATTTTACAAAACCGAATCCACAACTCGCCCTCACTGAGTCGCCGTTTTACGTCAACACATCGCTTACCGAGTGGCCATCATGCGAACACCCGCGTCGCGCGGCAGTCAGCAGCTTCGGAGTCGGCGGAACGAACGCACACTGCATCCTCGAAGAACCACCTGCACACACATCGTTCGCCGCAAATAGTGACACAGATTCTCTCCACACCATCTTTCCTCTCTCAGCCAAAACAGACACCGCGCTAGCTCAGCTAGCTGGCAATCTCGCCGACCACATCGAAGCCGATCCCGAACTCACACTCGCCGAAATCGCACGCACTTTGCAGACAGGACGCACGGAATTTTTCCATCGCCGCGCCTATCTTTGCTCGAATCGCGAGATCGCAATTTCTGCCCTGCGTAATTTTGAACCAAAACGCACTTACGCAGGCATTGCTACAAAGCCGCGCATCGTGCTCATGTTCCCCGGTCAGGGCGCGCAATACCTCGGCATGGGTGCCCAGCTTTACGAGAATGAACCCACTTTCCGTGCTGCATTGGATCGCTGCCACGAAGCACTGGCGCCTGCACTGGATTTGCGGAAGGTAATTTTCGCCAGCGGCGAAAGCGCACAGTCACAGTTCCGTGAAACACGCATCACACAGCCTGCGATTTTCGCGGTGAGTTATGCACTGGCGCAGCTCTGGCTTTCGTGGGGCGTGCAGCCCGTCGCACTGGTGGGACACAGCGTCGGCGAATATGTCGCCGCAACGCTCGCCGGTGTTTTCACACTCGAAGACGCAATCCGCCTCGTAGCGCGCAGGGCCGAACTTGTGCAGGCTCAGCCACGTGGCGCAATGCTCGCAGTGCGGCTGTCTGAAAGTGAAGCCAGCAACCTTGCTGACGAACAAATCTCCCTCGCCGCGATCAATAGTCCGAAGCTTTGCGTCCTTGCTGGCTCCGATGCTGCGATCGCTGCGATTGAGTCTGATCTCAGCGCACAGGGTGTCGCCACCAAACATCTCGAAACATCTCATGCATTCCACTCTGCGATGATGGATGCGGTCATCGCGCCGCTCGAATCCGCCATCGAAAAAGTCGAACGCCACACGCCGAGAACTCCCATTGTCTCCACCGTCAATGCCGACTGGCTCAGCGCCGAGGACGCCACAGACCCGCACTACTGGTCGCGACATGCCCGCGATCCCGTTCACTTTTCGCCCGCCATCGCGCGTCTGCTTACGGAGCCGAATCACGTCTTCATCGAGTGCGGACCGGGGCAAACACTCACCCAGCTCGTCCGCCAGCACGGCAGTGCCAATCGTGTTGTCGTCACATCAATTCGGGAGGGCGCGGGCGAAATCGAAACGCTTCATGCAGCGCTCGCGCAATTATGGACACATGGCGCATCGGTAAAATGGGATGCCATTCGCCACGGTGGGCGTCCCGTTCACGTCACACTTCCCGCCTATCCATTTGAACGGCAGCGCTATTTTGCAGAGCCCGTCGTCTGTGGAAAAAGCACACCGTCCTTGCGTGGCAGCATCACATCTACGGCAACAAACTCTACGACACAGACGGATGCTGTGCCTGCAATTGAAGCGGGGCAGGCACCTGACAATGCGAGCATCAAGGCCTCACTGCCGTCGCAGATCCTCATCATTCTGTCCGAACTATCCGGGAACGACCTCACTGATGCCGATCCGCATCTCAGCTTTGTCGAACTCGGCTTTGATTCTCTCTCGCTCACACAAGCGGCAATCGCGCTACACAAAACATTTCGAGTTAAAGTAACCTTCCGACAATTACTTCAGGATCTCCCCTCGCCTGCCACACTCGCTGAATACCTCGAGAAACTTATTCCAGCGCGGACCGACGAATCGCCACGCCCGGCGACGCGAGTCAGTGAAAAATCAACAGCAGCGCCACAAGCGTCCAAGCCGCACGGCCCCTTCCGTGCGATAGACCGCACGGCGAACACGCTTACAGCCGCACAGCAATCGCACCTCGACGATCTCATCGCTCGATACACAGCACGCACCAGTAAATCAAAGTCCGCAATCGCCGAGCATCGTGCGCACCTTGCCGATCCACGCGCCGTCGCAGGATTCCGGCGGGAGTGGAAAGAGATGATCTACCCGCTGATCTGCGAGCGCAGTGAAGGCTCAAAGCTATGGGATGCTGATGGCAACGAATACACAGACATCACTCTCGGCTTCGGACAGATTTTGTTTGGTCATCGTCCGCAATGGCTCATCGAAGCCATCGAGCATCAACTTCACAGCGGCATCGAAATCGGCCCCACATCGCCGCTCGCCGGACAACTTGCCAAGCGTCTCAGCCAATACCTCGGTCTGGAACGTGTCGCATTTTGCAACACCGGCAGCGAAGCGGTCGCCGCAGCTCTGCGTCTTGCTAGGACAGTCACGGGGCGCGACAAAGTTGCAGTCTTCTCCGGTGCATATCACGGCATCTTCGACGAAGTCCTGTTCCGCCCCGGCCCGGCACCCATCGCTCCGGGTATTCCAGCGAGCGCGGTGCACTTGTTCGCCTTCACTGCACATCACATCGTTTGCGATGGATGGTCATTCGCAATTATCGCAGCCGAAGTCGCCGAGCTTTACAGCGCAAAGGCGCAAGGTCGCCCTGCCCAAATCGAGTTAGCTCTGGATTTCCGCGAATACTCCAAGGAACAGCACGCACGCATCGGCACCGAACAAGATCGCGCTACCGAGGCATGGTGGCTTGCACAATTCACAACTCTACCAACGTCTCTCGATCTTCCGACTGACGAACCCCGCCCGAATCATAGGGCATTTAATGCCGCCACACGCAGCACCACACTTCCGGCAGAAGTGTGCGAGTCGTTGCGCAAGCTCTCGGCCGCAAACCAGGCGACGATCTTCTCCACTCTGCTCGCTGCTTTCTACACCTTGCTACATCGCCTGAGTGGACAGACCGACATCGTTGTCGGCATCGCATCCGCCGGACAGACCACTGCGGGGAACGGCGCTTTAGTCGGACATTGCGTCAATTTCCTCCCGCTCCGTCTAGCGCTCGATGGTGCACAATCTTTCGACAAGTTTCTCCACAGCGTGAACAATCTCGTTCTCGATGCTCGCGAGCATCATGACTTCACATTTGGCCGTCTGCTCACGCATCTCGCGCTGCCACGCGATCCGAGCCGGATTCCCCTCGTGAGCGTGAGCTTCAATGTAGATCGCGCGCCTACCACTATGCGCTTCGACACGGCATCCGCTGATTTCGCTCCGCTTGAAAAAACACGCTACGGGCTGGAACTGAGCTTCAACTTAATCGAGTCCGACGGCGGTTACCGGCTTTTCTGTCATTTCAACCGCGATCTTTTCGCTGCGGAGACTATCAAGCGCTGGCTCGGGCACTACAACACGCTGCTCGCAGCGATTGCAGACTCACCAGCAACGCCAATTGATAAACTCGCACTGCTCACTCCCGAGGAAAGCTCGCACATTCTCAACGACTGGAATGCTACATCTCGTCCCTACCCGCGCGAAATCGGTCTCGACACTCTCTTCGAGCAAAACGTCGCGCGCACACCAACCGCTGTCACTATCGTTCACGGTGTCCATTCGCTCACCTATGCAGAGCTAAATGTGCAAGCCAACCGCATCGCGCACCGCCTGCTCGCCAGCGGCATGCAGCCGGGCGCTCTTGTCGGTCTCTGCTCCGAACGCTCAATTGAATTAGTCGCATCAATGCTTGCCATCGTGAAGGCCGGTGGTGCCTACGTGCCGCTCGATCCTACGTGCCGCTCGATCCTACGTGCCGCTCGATCCTACGTGGCCGGCTGAGCGCGTGCAGTTCATGGTGAAAGATGGCGGTCTCTTTTCTGTAATCTCACGAATATCGCACGCCGCGATGTTCGAGCGCTTTGATGGCCCGCTTATCCTGCTCGATGACCAAACACGCCCGCCCAATGTGTGTGACGAGAACCCGGATGTTCCGACCGACGGTGCAGCCCCCGCCTATGTCATTTACACATCCGGCTCCACGGGCGAGCCAAAGGGCGTTGTCGTTCCACACCGCGCAGTTGCTCGACTGGTGCTCGGCACCGACTATGTGCAACTCACATCGGACGACGTCGTCGCGCACGCATCGAACCCCGCCTTCGACGCCGCAACTTGGGAACTTTGGGGCGCGCTGCTGAATGGTGCGCGCTGCGTTATTATCGCAAAAGATACGATGCTTTCAGTCGAGCAACTTGCAGCAGTGATTCGCGACACAAACATCAGCGCGATGTTCATCACCACATCGCTCTTCAATCAAATCACCGGCCAGGCACCGTCAATTTTTGCGCCATTGCGACATCTCATCGTCGGCGGCGAGGCGTTGAATGCACGATGCATCACTCGCGTCCTTGAATCGCAGCCGCCCGCGCGTCTCGTGAATGGATATGGCCCGACCGAAGTCACGACTTTCGCCGTGTGTCACGAAATCACCCACGTCGCGCCCAATGCCATTAGCGTTCCCATCGGCAGACCCATCGCAAATACGACGGCATACATTCTCGATGCCAGCCTGAGTCCTTTGCCAGTCGGAGTGGCTGGCGAACTGTATCTCGGTGGTGATGGACTTGCGCTGCACTACCATGCGCGACCCGAACTGACGGCGGAGCGCTTCATCGCGCATCCCTATGCGAATGGCCAACGCCTCTATCGCACTGGCGATTCCGCCCGCTGGCGCGCAGATGGAACCATCGAATTCCTCACACGTCTCGACAGTCAGGTGAAACTGCGCGGGTTTCGAGTTGAGCTTGGCGAAATCGAAAATGCGCTCTCCCTTCACGCCAACATTCGAGAGGCAGCGGTGAGAATGTATGAGAGCACACTCGTTGCCTACATAGTCACACGCGACCGCCAGCCTGCGGACGATGAACTGCGCGAATTTCTTCTCCGCAGTCTGCCCGACTACATGGTGCCCGCCGTTTTCATTACGCTCGAAAAACTTCCACTCACTGCGAATGGCAAAGTGGACCACCGAGCGCTCCCTGCCCCAACTATAGCAACAAAATCGGTCGCCGTTTCGCCACGCAATGACACCGAAAGCCGCATCGCTACGATGATGGCCACCGTGCTTAAGCGCGATAGCGTTGGCGTTACGGATGATTTCTTTCTGCTCGGAGGGCATTCGCTGCTCGCGATGGATCTACTTGCGAGAATCAAAAAGGAATTCGCCGTAGAAATATCGGCATCACGACTTTTCGAGGCTCCCACTGTAGAAAGCCTCGCTGCTGCTGTAAGCGCCGGAGCCAGTGAGAAATTAACTAAGCAGAAAGACCGCCTGACCTCCGCACGCTATCTCGTTCCCATCCAGCGCGGCGAAGCATGGAGGCGTCCGCTTTTCCTCGTCGCTGGCGGATGGGGCGGCGAAATCGAGTTTCTTGTTTACGCGCAGATTGCACGACACCTCGGGAAAGAACAACCTATCTATGGATTAAAAGCGCGCGGTGCGGGAACTGCCGATTTGCCGCACGAAAGTGTCACCGAAATGGCAGCCGACTATTTGCGTGAGATACGCGCAGTGCAGCCGAACGGCCCATATTTTCTGGCCGGCGAATGCTGCGGTGGCATCTGCGCACATGAGATGGCCTGCCAACTCCGCGAAGCCGGCGAGGATGTCGCGCTGCTTATGCTCTTCGATACCAGCGTTCCAAACCCCAACGAACTCTCGGACTATCTTCGCGCCGAAGAAACCAAACGGGCGGCAGAGAATGTGCCGCCGAGTTTCGCAATCCGAGTGCGACGTGCGCTTGGAACATTCGCGCGCACTTTCCT
This sequence comes from Chthoniobacteraceae bacterium, assembly GCA_947476045.1. Lineage (GTDB taxonomy): Bacteria > Verrucomicrobiota > Verrucomicrobiia > Chthoniobacterales > Chthoniobacteraceae > SXWH01. The sequence goes on along the minus strand of CANJNZ010000002.1, from coordinate 44,976 downwards.
AAAGAGACACAGCAAACAGCCCCGACCTGCCGATGCTGGAAACCAGCATCCACGTGGGCAGGAACGCTATCCCGTTACATTGATGAGCCACAAACTACGCCCGTGCGACTGCACCGTGGAACTTGTCATAGATGCCGATTCGCGCCGCCTTTACGGCAAGCTCGGCTGGGGAAATGCGCAAGTCCGTGCACTAAACATCCACGAATTGCCGGGCGACCATATCACATATATCCGCGATTATGCAGAGTCTGCAGCCGCCAAGGTGCGCGAACTGCTAAAGCAAGCTGACAGCCTATGATTTTACCGCCGCCACTCTGGTCGAAAGCCCCTACGCAACCGCGCTTATTGCCCGGTGAAATTCATCTATGGCGTGCAAGCCTCACCGAACGTGAACGAGTGCAGGAATGCAGCAATGTCCTTTCGACTGATGAACTCATCCGTGCAGGTCGTTTCGCTTTTGATGAAGACCGCACACATTTCATCATCGCACATGCAGCACTCCGCACGGTGCTCGCCCGCTATATCGGCGGAGAGGCGCGTGATTTGAAATTTTCTATCGGCGAATACGGCAAGCCTCAATTGCAGCAGACGTTCACGGATGTGCGCTTCAATCTCAGTCATACGGACGGACTCGCGCTGATCGCAGTGTCACGCGGACGCGAAGTCGGCGTGGATGTCGAGCGCGTGGACGACGGGATCGAGTTCGAGCAAATCGCGGATCACTACTTTGAACCTAGCGAAACGTGGGACCTGCGCATCACACCTTCAGAAGAACGTGCGACACGTTTTTTGACGTGTGGACTCGCAAGGAAGCCGCACTGAAAGCCAGCGGCACAGGGCTCGGCGCTGTGCCCGATTCGCGTTTCTGCGTCCGCAATCTCTCGCCGGCTGCCGGGTATGCTGGCGCTGTTGCTAGTGAAGGCGAAGATTTGCGACTGGCTTGTTGGGAGTGGAGTTTGTAAACACACGCAATGTCTCAGCCCAACGAGCACGCCAGCCCCGCGCCCGGCTATGAAATTTTGATCGAACCAGGTCGAGGCTTTCTGCGCATGAACTGGCGCGAACTGTGGGAGTATCGCGACCTGCTCGTCATTCTCGTCCGACGCGATTTTCTGGCGAAATACAAGCAGACCATGCTCGGTCCGCTGTGGTTCATCCTCCAGCCGCTGCTCAGCGCGGTGGTGATGAGCATCGCGTTTCACAAAGTCGCGGGCATCGCCACTGGGAGCATCCCATCGCTGCTTTTCAATCTCTGCGCGCTGCTGCCGTGGGCTTACTTTGCACAGAATGTGACGACCGGCTCCGCGACCTTCACGGCAAACTCACATCTCTTCGGGAAAGTATATTTTCCCCGACTCATCGTGCCCATCGCCACGGTCGTCTCCAATCTCTTCGCGCTCGTGCTTCAGCTTGTCGTGTTTTTCATTTTCTACGGCTGGTTTGCTGCGCAGGGTGCACCCGTCCACATGGGCATCGGTGCGCTGCTGATGCTACCACTCATCGCCATCACAGCAATTATGAGCCTCGGCTTGAGCCTGCTCATTTCAGCATCCACTGCGAAATTCCGCGACCTTGCGCATCTCACCCCTGTGCTCTTGCAACTTTGGATGTTCGCATCGCCTGTTTTTTACCCGATGGATTTACTGACGAAAAATGCGAGCTGGTCGTGGCTCGCGTGGGCAAATCCTATGGCGTCAGTCGTCGAACATACGCGCACCGTGCTGCTCGGCGAAGGCATCTGGCAGCCCGAAATGCTCGCTGTCTCCGCAGTCGTCTCACTCATCGTCCTGTTCGCAGGAACCATCGCATTTAACCACGCGGAGCGCACCGTCGTGGACAGCATCTAAGTATGAGCAACGCCATCCAACCCATGGTCGAAGCCCACGGTATCGGAAAATGCTACCGCCTCGGTGACGGCGGACTTTTCCAGCGTCGGAACCCGCCTGCTGTGGGCGCGCTCGGAGCGCGCGAGGGCGATAAGCCGGGGATGTTTTGGTGTCTGCGCGATGTGTCTTTCACCGTTCAGCGTGGCGACGTTGTCGGGCTTCTAGGTCGCAATGGTGCTGGTAAAAGCACGCTGCTGAAAATTCTTTCCCGCATCACCGAACCGACGCGAGGCAGTATCCGCCTGCGCGGGCGTGTAGCATCGCTGCTCGAAGTTGGAACGGGCTTTCACCCTGAACTGACAGGACGCGAAAACATTTTTCTCAACGGAGCGATCCTCGGCATGAAGCGCGCGGAGATTGCGGCGAAGTTCGATGAGATCGTGGAATTCGCTGAAGTCGGCGCATTCCTCGACACACCGGTGAAGCGCTATTCGAGCGGGATGTTTGTGAGGCTCGCATTCGCAGTCGCAGCTCATCTTGAGCCGGAGATTTTGCTGATTGATGAAGTGCTCGCTGTCGGCGACGCGGCTTTTCAAAAAAAGTGCCTCGGGAAAATGGACGAGGTCGCGCACCAGCACGGGCGCACAGTCTTTTTCGTCTCGCACAACCTCGGCGCAGTGCGTGCGCTCTGCAACACAACCATCCTGCTGCAAGACGGAACCGTCGCCGCACAGGGCGCGCCGAATGAAGTCATCGCGCGCTACCTCGCAAGTTCAGCCCCGGACGAAGCCGGTGGTCACATTGCATGGCCAGCAGACAAAGCTCCTGGCAACGATGAGGTGCGCCTCGCGTCGCTCACACTCACGGATGCGCGCGGAGAACGCGCTTCATTTTTTGAAGCCACTCATCCCATCACTGTAAAACTTAGCTACGATGTGCTCTGTCGCGTTCGTGGAGCACGTTTTGAAATTTTTGTTCACACAAGTGAAGGCGAGTTGGCTTTCGCTGCAACTGATCATCTGGAACAACGAGAACTGTTGGACCCCGGACACTACCGCACAACCTTCAACGTTCCCGGTGGTCTGCTGAATCGCAGGGGCTACAACATCTCAATCTGCTGCGATGTGCCCGGTGAACGCTACATCATTCCAGCGCAGCAATTTCTATCCTTTACAGTCGGAGGCGCCGGCAATCAATCGTCCCTCTTTCCGGAAACGTGGCCTGGCACCGTTTGCCCTGCCATTGTGAGCAGAGTCGAGCGGATGCTATGAGTTGCCCGCGCATTTCCATTATCGTGCCGAGCTTCAATCAGGGCGCTTACATAGAGGCGACGCTGCTTTCTGTGCTGGAACAAAATTACCCTGCCCTAGAACTCATCGTCATGGATGGAGGCTCGACGGACAGCACACGTGAAATCCTGGGGCGTTACGCGGACAGCATTGCGCACTTGGCAATCCAGCCTGACCGCGGCCAATCGCATGCAATCAACAAAGGACTCGCTCGTATGACTGGAGATGTCTGGGCATACTTGAACAGCGACGATCTCCTCACACCGGGATCGCTCGTGCGAGTTGGTGAACTTTTTAAAAATCCAGCGACCGACTGGATCGGCGGAGTCAGTGTGATTTTCGATGAACAATGCGACCGTGGCACGGTGACACCACATCGCCCGGCGCGACTGAAGGAAATTATTACGCCATGGGCGCGCTCGGTTGAACACGTCTTCCCCTGCTCGAACGTCTGCTACATGAGCCGCCGGATTTACGACACCATCGGTGCCTTCGACGAGAGCTACCACTACTCGATGGACATGGAGTATTACACGCGGGCGGTCTTCGCCGGATACCTGCTGCGCCGGGTGCCGGAAGTGATGGGTCGCTGGCGCTGGCACTCGGAAAGCAAAACGGTGCGAGACGGGCGTAACTACCGCTTTCTCGAGGAGGAACTGCGTATCGCAAGCGCCTACGCAAACCGTCTCCCGCCCGACGACTCCTCCTCGCTTGGGGAGGAAATTTCGCAGAACTACAAATGGTATGCCGTGCGTCGCGCGCTGCACGAAAAACCGCACGGCACAGGCATCGATCGTCTTATCCGATTATTCAGTGACGCTCTGCGGCACCCATCGCTAATTGGTTTCCGCCCGTGGCTGGGCGCTGTGAAGAAACAATTCGTGTGGTCATGAGTGATTCCATCCGCCAGCTGACGCTCGCCGTGCCCGTGTATAACGCGGAGGAGTTCCTGCCTGCCACACTTGAGTCGCTCAACGCACAGGGCGAACACGTTCGCTGGTGGTTGCAGGATGGCGCATCAAAAGACCGCACTCTGGAAATAGCGCGCACCTTTGCGCGTCCATGCGACACCATCGTAAGCGAATCGGACAGCGGTCAGCCTGAAGCCCTCAACCGGGCTTTCGCAAAAATGGGCGGCAACATCATCGGCTTCATCAATGGCGACGACATCCTTACACCAGGGACCGCCGAGCGTGTGTTGGCATATTTTGAGGATCACCCTGAGTTGGATCTCATCTATGGCCGCGTCGAGTGGATGGATAGCAAGGGCGCAACCACAGGGCGGCATGCAGGGCACATTCAAAAGCTCGAAGAAGCGCTCGATATTTACGGCGTTTGGTGGAGCCAGCGCCAATGGGTGCAACCAGAGGTGTTTTTCCGGCGCTCGTTGTGGGAGAAAACTGACGGCTTTCAGCCAAAGTGGAATCTCGCGTTTGACTATGACTTCTGGGTGCGCTGCTTCCGAGTCGGTGCCCGCGTTGCACACGTCCCGGCAGTGGGGGCGCGTTTCCGTATCCACAGCGCGCAGAAATCGAGCGCATCGGAAAAGGCCGCAGACGAAATACGTGGAATCGTCAGAGAGCACCTCGATGACGGCGCGGAGATCAGCCCTCTCGCGCGCCAGCGACTCCGTGCGCATTTGAGCTACGACCTTTACCAACATGGAAAAACCACAGCTCCGGGCAGGCGACGAACGCCATTTGCGATGGCACTACTCCGCCATCCACAGTGGATTTTGTGTCCAGCCGTGCGCGCAAGGGCGAAGTCAAGTCTTGCCAAACTGCTCGGCTTCCGTCGAAGAACCAACGCATGATCTCTCTTGGACGTCTATGGTGGCTGCTGAAGCGCGATTTAAAGCGAGGCTTCGGCGCTAGCTACCATGATTACAAAACTAAGCCTCGCATCGCCGAGTGGACGTGGCCGTTTTGGAGCGAGGCCCCGCAGCCTGTGCCCGTCCATGTCCTGACCGGAGCAAAAGACTGGGAACTTTGCGCGTGGATGCTCGCGAGTTTCTTTCACTTCACGGAGCAGACATGGAACGTCACCATTCACGACGACGGAACACTGACCGCTGAGATTCGGGCTCAGTTGAAAAAGCTCTTTAAAAACGCGCGCATCATCTCCCGCGATGAAGCTGATACAAAGATGGATCGGCTGCTTCTGCCGTTCCCATTTTGTCACGATTACCGCAACAAGCACCCTCTCGCGCAGAAGATATTCGACATGGCGCAGTTCTGCGAAAGCGAGCGCTTGATCGTTCTCGATAGCGATGTGCTTTTTTTCAACTATCCCCGCGAGATTACGAACTGGGTTTCGAGCAGCGCAAACGAATGCTGGTTCAACGAGGACATCGCGGAAGGCAGTCTCATTGCGGCAGACAACGCATGGGCGGATCTCGGCGTCGCGCTCTGGCCAAGGGTAAACAGCGGCCTGTGCCTGCTGGCAAAAGCAGCGATCGATTTGGAGTTTTGCGAACGCACACTCGGCGAGACGAGCATCATGAAGGGACACATCTGGCGGGTGGAGCAAACACTCTTCGCATTGTGCGCTTCACGCCACGGCAAAGGCGGACTCCTGCCAAAGACCTACGAAGTCTCACTGGCGAAAGAGGCATCGAGCGACTGCATCGCACGTCACTACGTGGGAGCGGTGCGTGATCTTTTTTATGGTGAGGGCCTCAAGCGTCTGCGCGATACCCTCTTGATTGATTGGGAGGATTAATGAACGTCATATTCGCGCCCGACTGGCGTAACGGCGTTCCATACCAACGGCTGCTCGCTACAGCGCTGGAGCGACATGGCGCTCACGTTACTTTCTTGGAGGGTTATAAACGGGTTTTTCCACTTCGCCGACTGCTCGCAACACAACGCTGCGACCTGCTCCACCTCCACTGGCCGGAGGCCTACTACCCACGCAAACGCGACGTATGGGACTGGTTTCGACGCGCCCGCTTTGCCTTCGACCTGGCCGGAGCCACACGCCAGTGCACACTCGCAACCACCGCACACAATCTCCACGCTCATAACCGCTCAAACGAATCTTTTGCCGCCAGTAATACGCGCACTGCCCATACACTAGCCGGCGTCGTTTTTGCACACTCCCATATCGCGAAGCAGCGCCTCATACGTGAATTTTCACTCGCGGAGGAAAAAGTATGCGTCATCCCGCACGGAGATCTTTCCGTGACGCTCGGCCCTCCCGTCTCACAATCCGATGCACGAACGGCACTCTCGCTCGGCAGTGAAAAGATCGTGCTAATGTTCGGTGCGGTCCAGCCCTATAAAGGACAGGAGGAAGTAATTGCCTGGTGGCGGCGCAAGCAGCCGAATGCAACGCTGGTTATCGTCGGCAATCCCATCACGCCTGAATACGCAGCACAGCTTCTCGCGCTAATTGGCGACGCGAAGAATATCGTCACCCGATTCTCATGGTTATCCGATGATCAACTCCGACTCTGGCTCTGCGCGGCGGACTGCACCGTCTTTAATTACCGGCAGATATTTACCTCGGGAGCAGCAAACCTCGCGCGTTCCTGGGGACTGCCGATACTCCTGCCTGCCCGCCTGGATACCGTGGTCCTCGATGAACCTTCGCTATTTGTCCACCGCTTCAGCGAATTCGATACGGACTTCGAAAGTGCGCTCAGCAAGGCGCTAGGCGTTACCTCGAACTTTGAAGCAGCAGCACCGTGGCGCGAGGTGCGCAGTTGGGATAAGGTCGCACAATTGACAGCAGCGGGATACCGGCTCGCACTACGTTAGTCCCGTTACGGATGTGAAAAGCATCCGTGACCCGCTGGCATAGTCCCGGCTAAATAGAACTCAATGTGTGGAATCGCTGGTTTTGTAGATCGCGCCGAACCCGATGCAGCCGCCCAACTCCGGCGTATGCTCGGGCTTATCGTGCATCGTGGGCCGGATGGTGAAGGCTCCCACATCGAATCCGCATTGGGAGTGGCAATGGGGATGCGTCGGCTGAGCATCATTGATATCGAAGGCGGCACTCAGCCCATTTGGAATGAGGACGCCAATGTCGGTGTCGTTTTCAATGGTGAAATATACAACTACGTCGAACTGCGCCATGAACTTGAGGGGAAAGGTCACACTTTTCGCACCCACAGCGACACTGAGGTGCTCGTGCATCTATACGAAGAACTCGGAGCAAAGATGACGGAGCGGCTTCGCGGGATGTTTGCCTTCTGCATCTTCGACCGCGCGAATCGCTCGCTGCTCTTGGCTCGCGATCACTTCGGACAAAAGCCCCTATATTTCACCGAAGATGGCGGACGCTTTGCCTTCGCGAGTGAGTTGAAATGCCTACTGACACTTCCGTGGGTCAGACGCGATTTGAGGGAAGATGCGTTCCTAACGTTTGCGGCGTGGCTTTCGCTGCCTGACGGTGGGACGCATTTTACAGCAATCAAAAAGGTGCAACCGGGTCAGGTGCTCCGTGTGCCACTTGATGAGCGCGGAGGAGCGACGCAAGTCGTGGAATGGAGCTATGACCTCTCAGTCGAACCCGACCTTACTAAACTCGATGATGCGACCGAGGCGCTAGACAACGCCCTGCGTGAAAGCGTGCGAGTGCATTTGCGTGCGGATGTTCCCGTGGGCGTGCTGCTGAGTAGCGGACTCGATTCGCGAACGGTCGCCGCCTACGCGCAGGAATTGCAGAGCGGCACGATGCAGACTTTCACCGTGGGCTTTGGCGCAGAAGACAGTGAACAGAGCGGTGCCGCAGAGACAGCGCGCGAAATCGGAAGCACACACCACACGCTCGAACTCACGGCACGCGACTTTTCCGAAAGTATCGCCCGCATCGCCTGGCATCTCGACGAACCCATCGGAGACCCAGCCTGCTTCGCGGTGATGCGCGTGTGTGAGATGGCCCGTGGCCACGTGAAAGTGCTGCTCAGCGGAGAGGGTAGCGACGAACTTTTCGGCGGCTAAGACGGTCGCTATTTGGGGATACTGGCGACCATGGAGCGAACGCGACGACTACGCTGGCTGGCGCCATTTCTGCCTCAGGGTTGTTTTGCCAGTGGATCGCGCAAAAAGCGTTTTTTCGCCAGAACACACAGCACCTACGAAGGGGAAATCGCGACTTTGCGGATGGAGGGGCTGCCGGGAAACATTTCACAACCTCGCGGACTCACTGCCGAACAACTGGGTAAATTGAGCGCGCACACCGCAGGTATTTCGGAAACAATATTCTGCAAGCAACGCGATACACTGAGTGATCTGCTTTGCTGGGATATCCGCTGGCAACTTGCAGAGTCGCTGCTGCAAAAAGCGGACAAGATGAGCATGGCGGCCAGCATCGAGCTGCGCACTCCACTGCTCGATATTGAAGTGGCAAAGATTGCGGCGCGCATCCCCTCCTCGCTCAAGCTACCGCAAGGTGGACCCGGAAATTTCGTGCTCCGAAAAACGCTCGCAAAAAGGCTGCGCGAAGATCTCGCACGCCCAAAGAAAGGATTCCCCGTCCCGCTCAACGCGTGGCTGGCAGGTCCGCTGCGCGAACAAGTGGAAGCGGAGCTTTTCAGCACAAGTTCCACTGTGTGCTCATTGCTCGACCGCACTTTACTACGCGCTGCGTGGAACGATCTGCTTGCGGGCCGCTGGGATGGCGGACGCGTCATATTCTCGCTATGGCTATACGAGACATGGCGGAGTAACCTGCCAAAATGAAAGTCACCATCGGCATTCCCTGCTACAATGCAGAGCGATGGATCCGCCATGCGATCCAGAGCGCATTGGGTCAGCGCGGCGTGGAGCCCGAGGTGATCGTTGTGGACGACGGATCGACGGACTTATCGCTGGCGGTAGCGCGAGAATTCTCCGGGCTCATACGTATCATTGAAGCTGAGCACCTCGGCGCGAACCACGCCCGCAACTTAATTTTGGAAAACGCCAGCGGTGAGTGGGTGCAGTATCTAGATGCCGACGACTATCTCGAGATGGACAAAATCGCCGCGCAGCTCAGCTATGCGAAAAACAATACTGACGTGCTTTACGGCCCAGTCTGGATCGAAACAATAACCCCTACAGGCACCACCCGGGAGAAGAGTAAAACATCACCGGACGCGGATATTTTCACACAATGGATTCGCTGGCACATTCCGCAGACTGGCGGTGCGCTATGGCGGCGCGAGGCATTGGCCAAACTCCGCTGGCGCGAAAAGCAGCCGTGTTGCCAGGAACACGAACTCTACCTCAGCGCACTACAGGCCGGTCTGCATTTTCAATACACCCCAGATCCGGGGGCTGTTTATCGCGTGTGGAGCGAAGATACACTTTGTCGCAAAGACCCTGTCCTCGTTACACGTGTCCGCACTAGTCTTATGGAAAAGATGCTTGATTGGCTCAAAGAGGAGAACCTCCTTAAACCGATACATCGCAAAGAAATCGCCATAGCATATTTTGAAATGGCACGCACTTGGGCGCGTTTCAATTTGGCAGAGGCAACCATCTACCACGATGAGCGGCGGGCCAAAGGGCTCGTGCGCCTCGCAGGTCCGGCTGCCCCATGGAGATATCGCCTCGCCTACCATCTCCTTGGGTTCGCGCGTGCTGAACGCCTGGCCTCAGCGAGTCGATAGATACCCCGCTGCGCCTCTGATTCGGAGCATGCTCCGGCATTGATTGGTCAAAATGCCCGCCGTGGCATTGTTCCCGCTATCTCAAGGGGGCATGGCCCGTATTGATCAATATTTCAAATTCATGAAGGAGCAGGGCGCATCGGATCTGCACCTTTCCACAAGCAATCCTCCAATCCTCCGCATCCATGGTGAAATGGTGCGCGTTGAAGCACCGCCTTTCTCAAACGATGACCTGAAGGCGCTCGTCTATGAGATCGCGCCGGAGCACAAAATCAAACAGTTCGAAGAAACAGGCGACGTGGATTTCGGTTACGAGTATCCGGGATTTGCACGCTACCGTGCGAACTTCTTCAACCAGAAATACGGGATCGCAGCGGTGTTCCGCTTGATTCCGAGCAAAATTCTTTCTGCGGATGACCTAGGGCTTCCTCCAGTCATCAAGAAGTTTGCGATGCTGAAAAAGGGCCTTGTCCTCGTTACCGGCCCTACCGGTTCCGGTAAATCCACGACGCTCGCAGCAATGGTGGATTGGGCAAACCTGCACCGGAAGGAACATATTCTCACCATCGAAGACCCCATCGAATTCGTTCACAAGAGCCAGCAAAGCCTCATCAACCATCGCGAAGTCGGCTTGCATACTAAATCCTTCAGCTCTGCATTGAAAGGCGCACTTCGTGAAGACCCGGACATCATTCTCGTCGGTGAGTTGCGCGATCTGGAAACTGTCGAGCTCGCGCTCACAGCCGCACAAACAGGCCACCTTGTCTTTGGCACTTTGCATACACCCAGCGCGCCGAAAACGATCGACCGTATCATTGATGTATTTCCAGCCGGCCAGCAGAACCAAATCCGGAGCGGTCTTTCCGAGTCGCTCCGCGGTATCGTCGCGCAAAACCTTTTCAAGCGCATCGACAAATCGGGTCGCTGCGCCGCACTCGAAATTCTGGTAGTGGACAGCCCGATCGCGAATCTGATTCGCGAAGGTAAAACCCACCAGATTACGGGTATGATGCAGGTCGGAAAAAAGAAGGGGAACCAGCCGCTGGATGACGCGATCATGGAGTTGCTGCGTGCGTCAAAGATTGCCCCCGAGGAAGCCTACGAGAAGGCCATGGATAAAAAGAAATTCCGCGTTTTCCTTAAGAATCCTGATGATTGGGAAGACTGATGAGCGTCACTTGCATAATACAGCCCTAGCCTATGAAGCGCCCTGAACTAGACGCACTTTTACTCGCGATTCTCGAATCATCACCGGGAATCTCCGACATCAATTTCAGCACGGGCCGACCGCCGCAAGTAGAGGCATTCGGCGTTCTCAAAACCGCTGACGTGCCTCCTCACGTATTAAAACTTTCCGCCTACCAAACGGAGCGCATAGCGCTCAACATCATCAATAATGAGCGCCGCCTTCTCAACGAACTGGCTAAACACGGATCCTGCGACTGCGCTTACATGATCAGCGAGCGCGCGCGCTTTCGTGTGAATATTTTCCGTCAACGGGGGCAAATCAGCATTGTGATGCGCAAAGCACAGTCGGATGTGCCAACCATCCAATCTCTGGGTCTCCCTGTGATTCTTAAAGAATTAGCCAAGGAAAAGACGGGGCTTATTCTGGTCACTGGAGCGACTGGTAGCGGCAAAACAACCACCCTTGCGGCCATCCTGGATGAGATCAATCGTTCGCAGTCCGTTCACGTGGTTACACTCGAAGACCCGATTGAATACATCCACCCCCACAAACGCTCCACATTCAACCAGCGTGAACTCGGAGCGGATTTCGATGACTTTCCAAGCGGCCTTCGCGCTGCGCTGCGTCAGGCACCAAAAGTGATTCTAGTCGGCGAAATGCGCGACCGCGCAACAGTGGAAATCGCCATGACGGCCGCCGAAACCGGTCACCTTGTGCTTTCCACCATCCACACCATCAACGCTGGTCAGAGCATCAACCGCATCCTCGGTATGTTTGAGCGCGAAGAGGAACAGCAAATCCGGCAACGCGTCTCGGACATTTTGCGCTGGGTAGTCAGTCAACGCCTGCTTCCGAAAGTGACTGGCGGAAGGGCGCTGGTTCAGGAAATCATGGGAAGCAACATGCGCACTCGTGAGGCCATCGCACTTGGCGAAGGAGATGATCGCAGTTTCTACAACATCATCGAGGACTCCGAGACCTTTGGCTGGTGCACTTTTGACCAGGCAATTTTGCGGGCATTTGAGCAATCAAAAATTACTGATGAAACAGCGCTGCTCTACTCAACGAACAAAGCCAAGATGAGCCGCTACATCGACGATTTGAAGAAGCGTATGAACCTCGAATCCGTGGATACCAGCGGCATGAAACTCGACACCCAATCTCTCGCACGATGAGCCAGACCCTCGAAAACGATTTTCACCACCGGATTGATCTTTTTGAACCCGGCGACAAGACAGCGCTTGTGTGCGTGGACGTGCCTGAGGTGCAGCGCATCGCCGTCGAAAACCTGAGCGAACTTGGATACAAAATTCACACGGGACTCTTCGCCGAGGACATCCTTCTAAAACTCCAGTCGCATCTCTACGATGTCGTTGTTATTTCCGAGCATTTCAACGCATCAACGCTCACGACAAATCCCATTCTACAATTTTTAAATGACATTCCTCAAGGCCAGCGCCGCCGCCAGTTCATGCTGCTCGTGGGTTCGAGCGTGCACACCGACAGCGACATGGAAGCTTGGGCAAATAGCGTGGATCTCGTGGTAAGCCTCGCCGATGTGCCAAATCTCAAACATGTTTTGCGACGCGCAGTTCAGCGCAATCGGGCATTTTACGTTCCCTACATCGAAGCTTTGGAAACTGCGGGACAAGCGTAACCGCCCAATAATTATTTTCGAGCTTCGCGTTGACGCACGGCGCACTCGTGCCGACACTCTGCGCAGTTCTTTCACAAAAGATTTCGCGAAGCGGAAGTTACGCCCTCCATCGTTGTGTGACTTTCGTTCTTCGACATCAATTTGCCCTGCGTTGTTCGAGTAGAAGACGGAAATCCCGAACCGATATTAATCGAAACCAAGGGGGCCAGGGTGGGCGTGTGTAGGTCATGCCTTTATTGGAAGGCCGAAGCCCGCCCCAGGTTACCCGTCCGTTACCCAACAGGGAACGGGAGCTTCGTCGTGACGGCAAAGGTGGGGCAATCTCTGTAAATCAAAAGCGCCAGTCGTTTTAACGGCTGGCGCTTTTGTATTTCTGAATTCTTTGCCGCTTATTTGGACTTCAACTCAACCCAGCGGATTGCGACGCCGCGTTGGTTTGGTGCGGAGATTTTCAGGGTTTGCGCTCCCTTTTCCAAGGCAACCTCGGTCGCTGGCGTCTGCGCCCAGAGTCCGGTGGAGTAAGGCACTTTCAGCGTCGCGATTTTATTGGTGCCGACGCTCACATCCAGAGCCTGATCGAGATTCGCAGCAGCGGTGGTGAGTTCGAGCACGTAGGTGCCGGCTGCGGGAACATCCAGTGCATATTCGACGAAGCTCTCATCTATACTCTTGTCGAAGTTGATCTGTTTACCGCCGGTGAAGCAGTCAATCATACGACCTTTCGAGAGGTTTGCGAAAGCAGCGGCATCGAAGCGAGTGGCACCTGCGCCGATTTTGATAGGGCCGGTCGCGAGTGATTTTGCTTCGGCTGCGGCCTTGGGCTTCACCTCGGCTTCTGCCTCTTCGGGTTTGAGGGAGGCGGTAACGTCGGTCTTCACGGTGACGGATGCCTTCTGAATCGCATGAGCAACATCCATGATCGCGGTGGCGCGCTCCTTCGCGCTGAGTGCGGAGGCGAGCCAGCGGAGGCGCTCGACTTGGGAGAATTCAGCAGCGCGGTCGCGCTCCTGCATCCCGGCGTGAAAATCTTCTCCGCCGGTGCCTTCGAGGCGGGAGACCTGCCAGCCGCGCCCGTAAGCAACTTTCCAATGGCTGCCCGGCTGCGGCTCGACCATTGCGTTCACCGCGCGATAAGCGGCGCAGGCGTGCGCAGGCTGTCCGACGCCAACGGCGGGGATACCGAATGCTTGGCAAATCATGACAGACCACGAAGAGCGCGGGCCGCATTTTCCACCACCGGAAAGAACGGATTTGTAGTCAGTGAAAGGATGCGGTGAATTTCTGCGCCACACTTCGCTGGTGGAATTGATCACCTGCTCGTTGATGCGAAGGTCAGGGCGCCATGTGTTGATCATGTTGCGCGCCCATGTGAGGTCTTCCTCGGAGGCGCCTGTATTCACAACGCAGCCCATTTCCCAGACGTTGATGTTGTCGAAGCTCGGGAAGAGCTCTTTGTTTTTGTGCGCGTTCTTGAAGTATTGATAGCGGACAACCGGATCTTGATTTCGTCCATTCTGACCTGCGCCGGGAGCACCGCTGCCGGGCGGGCGGAGGCCGGTGGCCATGGCGAGTTTTTGATAAAAGCCCTGCTTCGCATCGGGATCGGCGAGACGGATTTTGTTCCAAATTTCGAGAGCATTTACGTTGATGCCGTAGTTATTTGCTTCGCGCTGCGAATTGCCGGGAGGCACTGCGCCTTCGAGGAAAAGCTCCAGCGCCTCGGTGTTGCCGAGCAGCCATGCGACGAATTCTTTGTTCGCGGGCGCGGCCTTCGCGAAGGCGGCGATTTTGTCCGCACCAACTTTGACGATGAGTTGGCGCTGATCGAGTGCGTTGAGGAACGCCGGGTCTTTGATGAGTGCCTTGAGGGCGGAATCATTCGCGCTCGCTGGCGTTTTTTCATTCAGCCATTCGGTGAGCTTGCCGCCGTAGGAGGCGAAGTCGCCGCTATTAACGGCTGCGGTTTGCTCGGTGGCGCTCGGCGCCCAAGCCTGACTGTCGGGCGCGAGCGAGATGAGCGCTCCGCAGACGATGAGTGATTGCAGGATGTTTTTCATAGGTGTGTGTGGATTTATTGAGGTGAAGGTATGTCGGAGAAAAATGGACGTGCTACTTCGCTGCCGGAGTCGGGCCTGTCAATTCCTGCATCGCTTCAGCCATGGCCTTGCCGAGCAGGATAAAGAAGCGGCCCTCGCCGTAGTAATGGAAACCCATATTCGACGTGGCGCGTGAGAGCATCGCCTTTTCCGCATCGGTCATCGGGTTCGCTTTCAAGTCACGATCCTTGTTCAGCCAGCCCGCTGTCTTGAGCGCGACGACTCGCGGATCGAGCAGCGACGCGCTCTCGATGGCTTTCACGTTTCCTTTGAATTCCGGAACCGTGTTCATCGAGCGCATCGCGTCGCGCAGATCCTTCATCTTGCCGATTTCGTTTTGCACGCCGTTCACGCCGATGACGCCGACGACGACTTTCATGTCCGGCTTGTTGAATTCCTTGCGCACATCCTTGATGAGACACGTGAGGTTTTTGGCGTATTCGCCGATGCACTGCTGCCCGCCGACGAGATCATTGAAACCCTGGAACCACACGAAGCCACTGATTTCGTATCCGGCTTTTTCATCGTAGGCAGGAAAGCGCTTCTTGAGATCCTTCAGCACGCTGTGGACGTATTCGATCATCCCACGATATTGGCCGCCGAAATCCTCCGCTACCATCGGGACTTTGGTTTTATCCGGCAGACTTTTCATCGGCACCGGGTTTGGCATTCCCGCGCTCGGAGGACGGAAGTTTTGATAAAGGCTCTGACCACCCGGCGCGTATTTAATGAGGAGAATCTGCTGCTTCGACGCCTCGCCCATGTAGTAGCCGAAGCCGTATTCCGGCCCGATGTTGTGACCGAGCTTGGAGTAATCCTTGCGTCCGCCAAAGCCTGGCTGGAGTTCGTCGGAGACATCATCGCTCGTCACCCACACATCACTGCGGGTCATCGGCTTTCCGTTCGGCTTGAAAACTTTCAGCAAAGCCGCGCGTGCCGGATCGGGGTCCTCACCGAGGAAATCAATCGTCGCGATGTCCGCCTGACCATCCATGTTCGACTGGCCGGCGAGGATATAAACTTTGACGGGGCCTTTCTCGGGCTGGCCCGCTGATGCCGTCGCCGCCGTGAGAAATGACACGCCCAAAAGAGCAACAAACAAGCTGAAGGATTTTTTCATAGGTGAAGGAAGGTGCGTTCAATCACTCACGAAGCCCTCCCCTCTTAGGCGACTATTTTCCCGCGTCCGCCTTGCCGAGCAAATCAATCGGCCTGCCCTTCAGTCTCCCCTGCCCGAACGGCCCGTCGCCGCGCCCCGGATCATCGCCGATGTCTTCCTCCACCATCACCTGCCTCGTCAATTCCTTCACCAGCACGCCCGTGTCGCCGAATTTCTTCATCCACGCCAGCGTCTGCGCGTGGAGCTTCTCGCGCAGCGCAGCGCTTTCCGGCGCATCGAATAAATTGCGCATCTCATGCGGGTCAGCCTCGCGGTCGTAGAGACAGGCGTAGCGCGGGCGGCCTGCGGATAGCGCATCCTCGCCGATGTCCTTTTCCGAAAGGTCGAACGCATATGTGTATCGCTTCGTGTAAATGCCCCGCCAGTTCCCCGCGAAATGAAACAGCGGCACCGACTCCACCGCCTTGTCGTCCGCCTTGAGAATCGCCTCCGTCAAATTCCGCCCCTCACAAGTCTCCGGCGCGGACACACCCATCATCCCCAGCAGCGTCGGCATAAAATCCAGCGTCCCGAAAAGCAAATCGCTCACCCGTGGTTTCAGCTTCTGCGGCCAGCGCATCAGCAGCGGGACGTGCACCGACTCGTTTTCCGGCACGCCTTTGTTGTAGGGCCACGCGTGCGACATCAGCATATCGCCGTGGTCCGAGGTGAAAACCACGATGGTATTTTCCGCCAGCCCGCGATCCTTCAGCTCCTGCATCAGCTCACCAAACGCCTTGTCCAGCCCCGAGCACATCGCCATGTGACCGTGATACATCTTCCGGTGCCTCGGCGTGTCCGCCACATTCGGGCGCAGCGTGATTTTTCCCGCATCGTAAAGCTCCGCCAGTTCCTTCGGCGCAGCATAGCCCGCCTGCGTCTGCCAGTTGTGCGGCGGATGCCACGCGATGAACGCCGCAAACGGCCGCTCCGCATTCTCCGCGATAAACCGCCGCGCCTGCTTCGTCTGCCCGTAAGGCTCCCAATCCCCGTAAAGCTGCTTGCGCCCCTGCGCATCCCAGTAAAAAGCACGCGCCGCATCAAAGAGCAGCGTGCAGTTATTCGAGAGAAAATCGTGATCAAACCCATAGCGAAACGGCCCCGCCGGAATCGCCCGGTCGCGGTTCCCGCCGAAAAGATGCCACTTCCCAAAATACCCCAGCCGATACCCCGCATCCCGCAACACCTCGCCAAAATACTTCCCCTCCCCCGGCAGCATCTGCACATCATTTTTGAAAGCCCCATTACGCAGCGGATGCTGCCCGCTCAGCAACATCCCGCGAAACGGCGTGCACACCGGCTGACTCGAAATGCAGGTGTTGAAACGAATCCCCTCCCCCGCAAACGCATCGAGCTGCGGCGTGAGGATCTGTTTATTCCCGTAGCAACCCAGCATGTCGAACGACTGCTGGTCACTCATCACAAAAAGCAAATTAGGCCGCCGCGCCTCCGCCCCCGTCGCGCCGACGCAAAGCACCCCGCAAAACAAAACCCAAAGCACAGCACGCAGCTTCCGCATAAAAATCATCCCGCAACTCTGCCTCCGCATCCCACCCTGTAAAGGCGATTTCCCCCTCAGCGCAAGCGGCCCCAATCCCCTAAGGAAACGCTGATTGAATCAGGTCTTGGTTTTTGAACCGCTAATTTTCACTCATTTCCGCTGATTTCCCAGAGATGTGGCTCACAATGATTAGCGAAAATCAGCGCAGATGAGCGGTTCAAGAACATCCTCCGCAAACGAACGGGGCGCGCCCCGTTGAAGAGCACGCCCCGTGCGGCTAGCTGGGCACCACGGCGCTGGAGATGGCGCTCCAGGGGCCGGCTTCGCCACGGACGTTCACCCAGCGGAGGATGAAATAGACCGTCTTGCCGATGTCCTCCATCTCGTAATCCGCGCGGTAGGGCGCGCGGCCTTCCATGGCGAGCGGCTGCATCGCTTCGGGGTTGGTCGGCATCGTGCCGCCGATTTGCTCGCGGATTTCCGCGTAGGCCACGCCGGGCGGCTTCGCCTTGCGGTCGGGCGTTGCGGAATCCACATAGAAAAGGCGCAGGATGCCGCGCGAGGAAGTATCAATGCGCTGCATGAGCGGCACCGAATCCGGCACGGGTGTGGGCGAGTGGCCCGACTTGGGCACCGTGAGGCCGGCGGCTTCGCGGTCGGCATCCGTCGTGTTCGGGTTTTTTTGGATGATGGCGGCATCGGCGCGTGCGAGCGCCTCGGCCTCCTCGCGGGCGATGTCCTTGCCCTGCGTCGCTGTGTGGAAGGCGTCCTTCGCATTGTTGAAATCGCTGAACCTGTCGCTCCATGCGTCCACTTTGGTGGATAAATCGCCCGTCTGCTGCGCCGTCAGCCCGTGAGTGGCCCCGTGGGCCGCCACCCAGGTGTTAAACTTGGCCAGCCAGTGGTCAAAGTCGTCGTCTTTGTTGGGAATGTAATCTTTGGTCATAAGAGTAGGATTGGTTTTGAAGTTAAGCACTCACTTGAGGAAAATTCGCCTTCGCCGACAAGATTTTGACTGTGAAAAAGAGACGGCATCCTTGCGCAGATTAGTTGTCATGGCAGTGGCATTTACATCGCAAAGATTGCAGTATGCCGTCCCGTGTTTCAGAAAAGAAACGCGATGTTTCAAACCCGCGACGCAACCCCCGCCCTCAGCGACACAGTCCCCGCCCTCAGCGACACAGTCCCCGCCCTCAGCGACACAGTCCCCGCCCTCAGCGACGTAGTCCCCGCCCTCAGCGACGCAGTCCCCGCCCTCAGCGACGCAGTCCCCGCCCTCAGCGACGCAGTCCCCGCCCTCAGCGACGCAGTCCCCGCCCTCAGCGACACAGTCCCCGCCCTCAGCGACGCAGTCCCCGCCCTCAGCGACGCAATCCGGGAAGGCAGCGAAATGCCCATTTTCTCTGTAGACCGCCCCATTCTCCCATCCAACCGTCCCATTCCGAACCCCCGCACCCGCCGCCCGCCCCACAACTTCGTGCTCTTCGCGTCTTCGTGGTTCATCCCCGCCCGCCCAACACCGGAAAACCGCCCGCCCGCTCCCAATCCGAAAGCGAACCCCGTGGTTCCTTTGGCTGACTCGAAAATGGAAAAGCGCACTGACATCGGCGCACATTCCAGCACGCCCCCCGCGAACCGCGTTAGCCAAAAGTATTTGGCTACTCCGGCTGGGAGCGCATTTCCGCAGCCCCCACCAGCGCCGTGAGCGAGAGGCCGAGTCTTTTCGCAATGCGCGCCATCGTGGCGATGAGAGCGCCGCACCGCCCCTGCTCAATGTTCAAAATCGTCTGGTCGCTCACCGCCCCGGCCTTGCCGAGCGCATATGCACTGAGCCCCAGCGCCTCCCGCCGCCGCCGAACCTCCGCGCCGATGCGCCGCAAAATCCAATCCGAATAAGCATCCGCTTCCGTGGGAGCATGGTCGGGTTCCATGCCCCCGCATCCTGCCCACCCCATTCCCCGCAGGCAAATGAAGCATCCGTTAACAACGGGATAACCCACGCGCAGGAAAAGGAAAATCTCACCGCGTAACGGCAACGTCATCGCGGCGGGGCCTCTTATCCGGGCACCACGATGAAACCCTCTTCGGCATTACCAAACGAGATCGTGCGACCGAGGAGGAATCGCTCGGCGGTGACGGCGCAGAGCGCGGCATCCACGAAGTCGATGTTTCGGAGCGGACTGTCGTCGTAGCCCTGTTCGCGCAGCATCCGGCGGCGTGTGGTTGCTTTTGGACGGGCGGGAATCACGCGGCCCGCCTGTGCGCACACGACGGCATGGGGGAAAGTTTCGAGGACGATCTTCCCGCGCCTGCGGGTGCCGTCGAAGAGCCGATAGTGAGTAAAAAGGCGCTGGTAGAGTTTTTCGCCGTTAAACACCCAGCCGTAAAATGCGCGGCCCATGGCGGAAGCCCGTGTGGGTGTTTTGAAACATTGGATCGTCTCGCCACCAGCCGCGAGGGAACGCTCGGCAAGTCGCGAGCTGCCGGACGTGGCCCACGCACACGGCGCATCAACGGCGACGACCTCTGCGCCTTGATCGAGACACCAATCCTCCACGGCTGTCGCCGCCGTGAAGTGTTGCGCTTCAAATCGGCCATTGCGGAGGACGACGGCGTGAAAGCCTTTTCCGCTCCCGCCCACGTCAATACCAATCACGGTCTTTCCAGAGGACTTCATTCCGGTGAATCGGCAGTCGCGGTCTCTTCCATGGCTAGGATAGATAGACTCGGTGATACCAAGCGGGGGGCACGCTCTGGAAATCTCTCCGACGACATGTTTTCACCGACTTCCGGGGATCGTAGAAAAAAGGCCCTTCATCATCACAATCGCTCACCACCCAGTGCCAGCCATTGTTCCGCTTCTTTTGCACGGCGACGAGTGCGCCCGGTGGGATCTTGCGCCATGTTTTGCATCTTACTTTGCGCCCGAGCCTCCAGCCGACTGCGGCCAACATTTTACGAAGCTCTGCTGCATCGGTGCGATAGTTTCCTTCCCACGATTCCCTGCTCCAGAGTTCGGTGCCTACACGGAAGGCATCGCGGTAGCTGAGCCGTGCAAGCATCGCCACACAGGCCACTCCGCACGAGGTGTGCATCTGCTGAACGATGCGGCGAACGGGGCGTTCGCAACGTTTTCTCGAAGTCTTACGGATGGTTCGGAGGACTGCCGACATAACAATCAAGCGGATGCTTCCACTGCTTCCTCGCCCCAGATGCGGGCGAGGGTGGCTTGGTTCTTTTGCTCGAAGCGGGTGATCAGTTCGCGGTTGGCTGCCTTGTTCGAGGTGCGCAGCCGGGGCGAAGCGGGGATGGCCCTTCTAATTTTCTTTTCCTTCGACGAGGGCGATTTCATGGGGGGTGAGGGCGTAGAGTTCATACACGAGGGCGTCAATGTCGTGGTCGGTCTTGCTCACGGCGTTTTGCAGCGTGGCCTTCTCCGCTTCCGTCTTCGCCGCCCTCAGCTTCGGCGTCAATGCCAGCATCTTCTCCACCAGCATCACCAGCTTGTCGTGCCTCGCGCGGTCGGACTTGACCGGGAACGCAACCAATTGCTTGCGCGTATACCACGGATAAAGCGTGTCGTAGATGGCGTATTTGGTTCGGAGATACCACGCCCCGATGCTCGAAAGGAGAATCCCGAGGAGAAACTTTAGCTGTCGAACATCGTTCGCAGGAGAGATCAGAACATAGAGAGATTGGTCCAACGCAACGGAATCAGCCAAGTAGCTACCGTGGAGTTTTCTTCCCAACACCTTGCGGATCGTAATTTTTGGGTTTCGGAAATATTTCGGTTCACGCGGTTCGGCGAGCCAAGCTCCATAAGAAAGGTAATTACCCGTTGGCACATGCTCGAAGCGGAACACATCTTTGCCCTTCAATTCAGGAAGGTAGGTAGTATCTATGGCTTCTTTCGCATGATAGGACTGCGCTTCTTTGTCGCGCTTTGTCTGCGGACCGGAAGTGAATTTTGATTTCCCGTATCCATCAGTTCGGTATGCGTGGATTCCTCGGTTGACCTCGGCAAACTTTTCCAATGGTTCGCTTCCCATTTCGAGCTTCGCAACGAGGGCCTCTGAAATACTCGACTGGCGAGGGTCAATCATTCCACGACTAGCTGCTGCGGCAGGTTCGATGTCGTTGACCTTGCTGCACAATGCCGGCTCCGTGAAAAGATCCATCGGTATCGTTGACGGCGTCCCTCCTTTCTCCAAGGCAACAATCGAACTCTCGATCGTTGCTCCTTCAAAGGGAGGAAACGTAAACATCGCAAGGCACACGAGGCGGTGGCTGGTCAACAGGTGGCCTCTGAGTTTCGAGAAGCTTTCTGCTTTCAACCATGAATCAGACACGACGAACGAGAAATATCCGTGGAGCTTTGTCAGGCTCAACGCTCTTTCGATGAAGTAGGTGTAGAAGTCAGTTTGGTATTCACTGAGACGGTATCGCTCGTTGAAATAGCCGACTGCTTCCTTCGCGGCAGAGTAAAGCCACGGCGGATTCCCGATTACCGCGTCGAAGCCGCCCGCCTTCATGATTTCCCGGAAGCCGATCTCCCAGTCGAAGGCGTTCACGCGGACGAGGTCTTCGGACATCATCGAGAAATCGGAGGCGATGAGGGAATTGCCGCACTTGATGTTGTCCTGCAAGGGCGGGAGCAGGGCGATTTCGTCGGCAAAGAGTTCGCGCTCGCGCTGGAGCGTGGTGCGGTTCTCGTTCTCCAGCATCTTCAGGTAGAGCGAGAGCTGGGTGACTTCCACGGCGGCGCTGTCGAGGTCCACGCCGTAGATGTTTTCGGTGAGGATGCGGCGCTTGAGGTCCACGGTGAGGTGGATGTCGCCGGTCTCGGCATCCACCCAGCAGAGCTTGCGGTGTTTCTTTTCCCATGCGGCGCGGGCGGTCTTTTCCTTTGGCAGTTGCGCGGTGAGCCATTCCTGCCAGTGCTCGCACACGCGCTCAAAGGCACGGATGAGGAAGCTGCCGGAGCCGCACGCGGGATCGAGGATGCGCAGGACGGAGGTGGCCTTCTCGAAGGCGGGGAGGGATAGAGTGGCGGTGCTTCGCAGCCCGGAGGGCTGATCGGAAATTAGCCGGTGCGCAAGTCCGCCAGCGGCGGACGCAGCCACCGGATCAGCGTCCCCCGAATCATGCGCCCCGGCAGGGGCGCTGGAATGTGTGGCGTGAGGTTCCGGCACCCCATCCGGGGTGCTTGTCGCTTTTGCGGATGACCGGGGGTTTTCGCTCGCTGCGCTCGCTCGACCCCCGGCTAATTTCTGTTGTCCCTCCGGGACAGAAGCGGCGCGATTTTCCAGCCTCTGCGAATCCTGCGGGACAGTAATCGCAGCGAGCTGCCTGCCGACCGTCTGCTCGACGATGTAATCCACGATGTAGCGCGGGGTGTAATAGACGCCGCCTGCCTTCCGCACCTCGGGCTTTTCCTCGACGATGATGCCCTTTCCGTGCGGGCGGACGACTTTACCAAGGAAGCGCTCATAGACGCTGCCGAGGATTTCCACGGGGATGACGTTGAAGAGATAGGGCGTTTCGTCGTTGCTCAGCTCGCCGATGAAGTCCGCGAGCCATTCGTCGCCGACGATGAGCTTTTCGCTGCCGTGCGGCTTGAAGAGGTTGCCATTGAAGAACGGCGTGAGGCCCGCCGGGCGGCGATCCAGCGCGCGGAAGTGGCGGACGATGGCATACCAGAGCGATTCACGCGGTGCGGCGATCCTGCTGCCAGCACCGCCGCCGCTGCGGGCGTCGTCGAGATCAAGTGTGGAGTCATCGCGCAGGCGCATACTTTCCTGCCGGAACTTGCGCCCTTCGTCGTGCCCGTAGTTCCTGCGCCATGTCTCGACGATGTTCTGGAGCGTCGTGCCCGTATCAATGTCGCGATCCTCGCAGATGCGGAGGAAGAGGATGCGGTCGAGGATGCACTGGACGGATTCGTTGAGGAGGTTTCCTTCGAGGAGCGTGTCGTGGTCGTTGTGCTTGTAGAGGTCGGAGGCGAGGTCGCGCCGGGACTCATCGAGGAACTCGAGGAATTCGTGGTCGAGCGAGCGGGAGCGGTCGGGGCGGATGAGCCATTGCTGCTTCGCCTTGCCCTTGCCGGTGGATTTCTTTTTCGGGAGCGCATCGAGCGCCGCGTCAATTGCGCCGCCGCCGACCTTTTCGCGGGAAAGGAGATTCCACATCTCCTGTGCGACGAGTGGATACTGCTTGAAGTGCCATGATTTCCACTCGCCCACCTCCGGCTCGTCGGCACGGGGCTTGCCGCCGACGACGTAGATGATCATCTCCTCAAAATCGGTGAGAAGGGCGACGGGCAGGTCTTTATTCCATGCGTAGCGCTTGGCTTGAAAGGCTTCCTTGGCGTCGAGATCCACGGCGGGTTTCTTCGCCTCACACACGAAGCGGTCGCGTCCGTCGGTGCGGAAGAGATAGTCCGCGCGCTTGGCGCGTCCGCCGATTTGCGTGCGGCTCTCGACCTCGACTTCGCGCTTCTGCGGGATGTGGCCGGCCTTGTTTTCCACGTCCCAACCGAGCGCGGAGAAGAGCGGGTTCAGGAATTCCTGCCGCAGGCTCGCTTCGTCATAGCCCGCCTTTTTGTAGTGCGTGAGATTTTTCTCGAAGATGCCGGTGAGCCGCGAAAGTTCCGCAGAAAAGGATTCAAAAGTCGCAGGGGCTGCCATGCGGGCGTTGTGGCGGGAGGCGCGGGGAATGTCGAGAACAGCGAACGGTTTTCCGCAAGCAGGAACAGCAGAGCGGACGTTGAACGCGAGCGAGAAACCACGAAAGCGCGGGGAGGGCAACGCTATTTGGGATTGCGGATTGCGGATTGCGGATTGCGGATCGCGGATCGCGGATTGGGGACAGGGAATTTCAGATTTTAGATTTGGGATTTGAGCCTCCCACCTCTGCCCCGGCTCCATCTTCGATTCAGATTTCGGAACGGAGTGGAACGACATCGCCTGCCATAGGCAGCCCGCAGGGACGTTGCGGCGGCAACGGACAATGGGGGACGAGGGACTGGTGACTGGTCAGCGCTTGTCTGCGCTGGGCGGGTCTTCGCGGAGGAGCAGGTCTCCAAAGCCGGGCATGAGTTTCACGACCTTGCCGTCGCGCATGATATGCAGGGGGGTGTTCGTGCGCTCAGCCAATTCACGGGCACGTTTTGCGGCGCGTTGGAGCGCCTGGTCGGCCTGCTGAATCCAGTTGGTTTTTGTTTTCATGGTGCGTCACTGCTCGCGATGAGGCGGGGGATTTCTCCTGCATTGTCATAGTGCCTCCACGCATCGGCGAGAAGTTTGTAGAGATGCAGAAAGTTCCGCCTGCCTGCTGTGAAGCGGCGGCGGATCACGGCTTCGGGGATATCGTGCCCGCCCTGTGCCACACGATCCGCCACGCGCCCGATGGCTAGTTCCACGCTGGGGAGTTCGAGGAAGAAGATGGCCACCCGGTAGCCTGCTTGTTTCCAAGCGGGGATTCTCTGCGCGTAGCTAAGTCCGCTCAGCGTGGTCTCAAAGGCAAAGCTCTGACCGCGTCGCACGCAGTCCGCGATCATCTCCAGCATGATGCGACCGGCCTTTACCGCTGCTGCTTCGGGGCGGAATGGCGAGAGGCCCTGTGCAATCAGGTCCGCATTGATAAACGTGTGACAAGCGGCCTCCTGCGGGAGGAATTCGCGCGCGAATGTCGTCTTTCCCGCCCCGTTCGGCCCGGCAATGATGATGACGTTTTTCATCGGATGCGGATGGTGAGGCAGGAAAGTTTCATCGAGCGAGCAGGAACGTGCATAGCGGACGTTGAACACGAGCGAGAAACCACGAAAGCGCGGGGAGGGCAAGGCGCGTTTGCTGCGCTTCGCGCTGTGACTGGTGACTGGTGACTGGTAGGCGGATTGGGGCGGGCGGCGGGCTATGCGGATTGGTGCGAAAGGTGGCAGAAACATCCGCTTCTAAAAACCGTTGCCGAAAAGTGATTGGTAATTCAGAACGCACGGGCATCTTTTTCAAAAGCTCATGACGCATCCTTTCCCTGCATCCAACGCATTCATTCCCCGCTCATTCCCCAGCGCGAGTCCGCGTTCTGGCCGCCCAGTGTGCGGCGGACGTTTTGCCAAAAGGTCGCTGGGCTGGCTGGCTGGCGGTCTTGCGATGCTATCGCTGGCGGTGTCGGCCCATGCGTGGGCGCCCAATGCCAAGGACCGCGCGGCAGCTATCAATGCGGGCGATTTCAGCGCTTACACCAACCAACTGATCACATGGCTGAAACAGCAGGTGCCTGCGGAGCCGGCGCAAATCACCAAGGAAAAGGTGATGGCCCTGCTCAATGACCCGGT
Organism: Chthoniobacteraceae bacterium; assembly: GCA_947476045.1. Lineage (GTDB taxonomy): Bacteria > Verrucomicrobiota > Verrucomicrobiia > Chthoniobacterales > Chthoniobacteraceae > SXWH01. The sequence continues at coordinate 19,323 of CANJNZ010000002.1, read as the reverse complement.
TTTGCTCGGTGCCCTCGCCGAGCGGGAGTTCATTGGCAAAGTGTGGGATTCCCCGGACTTGGGGGGCTATGCGAAAGCCGATCCAAAGAATAAGGCGTTCCTGACATGGGTGATGTCCAACGGGAAACTCATGGATGAAGTGATGCTCACCCGCACCCCCACTGAAATGGCCGGAAGAAACGACAATAGCTGGTCTATCAACGCCGGAGACTTGGAAAACTGGAGGAAAATCTGGGAGACTTATCCGGAGTCGCGGGAGGGAATCTATTTGCGGCTCGCCATCGCCACGATGTTGCGCCCGCCCGGCACTGGCAACGTGGGCGTCGGCATGGCCAAGGTGCAAAGCACGCCGCTGGCCCGCTTTGGCAACTACCTCAAGGCGCACAAGAATCACGAACTGATGCCCAGCTTTGACTCGCTCACTGCGTGGGAAATGACGCACGTGGTGTCGTCGGGCGCGTCCGACGAGGATTTGGATTGGGCTCGGGAGGCACTGAACGCCTGGAATCCTGAATTCAGAAAAAACGAGAACATCGTCGGGATGGCGAGCCAGATGCAATACCAAGGGTCGCAAATCCCCTATAACAACATGAGCTGCGTATTTTCCGGAGGCGGAAAATGCGGCCCGCGCTCCTCGTTTGGCGTGTTCATCAATCAGGCGTTCGGCATCCCTTCCACCGGCGTGGCACAGCCAGCACATGCGGCGGTCGCCTATCGGGACAAGAATGGCAACTGGCAGGTTGCCTTGGGCAGAAGCTGGGCAGTGTCGAAACTCGCCGACCGCGCCATGATGACGGGCGGTGAGTTTCTTGCGAGAGTGAACGAGCGAAAAACCAACGCATTCGCGAACGTGGAGCACATACGCTGGCTGACATCCATTATGAAAGAGAAGGCGCAGATTGATGCGGTCAATGCCACGATCCCTGCGATTGCCGAGGCGAGCAAAGATGCGAGAGCCCCGTTCCAGCCCGCGCCCGTAACGACGGCGGCAGCGAAGCCGGTCACCAAGCCAAACCCACCAGCCAAGGCGGCACCCGGGGTCATGCATTTTGAGGCCGGGGAGTTTGTCAGCCTCGGAGGCATCAGCGGATACGGCCCCGGCGCAGCGGCTCTCGATAGTTTCACGGGCGGCAAGCAAGTATACTTCGGCGCGATGTCACAGGCCGGATGGGTCGGCTATAAAGTCAATGTCCCCAAGACCGGCGTGTATGAATTGACCGCGACCTTATCGGCCATGAACTGGGGGCAACGCCTCTATGTCAGATCCTTCGGCGCGATGTATCCCGTCAAGTCAGCCACAGCATCCGACGTCTTTCGGCAGCAGGACGCCCTCGGAGCAAAGATGGCCATTGACCAAGATCTCGGGACGCGCTGGGCGATGAACTTAGGAAAAGAGCAAGGTTGGATTGAACTCGATCTCGGCCAGCCCAGAGAGATCAGCAAAATGATCATAGACGAACGCACATGGGAACGCGTGGCGAGATACCGGGTGGAATACAAAGCCGACAACGAATGGAAGACCCTCTTTGAAGGCGGCGATCTCGGAGAGTGCAAAAAGGAATTCCCGCCAGTGACCACGCAGTATGTGCGCCTCAATCTGCTGGACGGCAAAGGACCACAGGGCGGCCCTACGATCTGGGACGTCAGCGTGGGCAAAGTCTTTGATGGCACCGGCTGGCTCAACGCGGAATCGGCCCCCGGCAAGTCAGGCTGCTGGAATACCACCAAGCCCTTGGACATCTATATGGTCGAAGGCCCGCAGATGCTCTGGCTGTGCGCCCCCCCTCAGCGCGGCCTTTCCTTGAAGTCATTCGAGCTGAAGCCCAAATCCTCCAAACAATAACGCCCTGCGGCACTGACAACGACACCACAGACGCGGCTGGCGCTCTCCTCGCGGCGCGATAGTCTCTGCGGAAATTGAACGCTGCCTCGCCTGATTACTACGCCACGCTCGGCCTCGACCGCCGGTGCACGACTGCGCAAATCCGCGCGGCTTACCGGCTGCTCGCCAAGCAGCATCATCCCGATGTGAACGGTGGCTCGCCGGAAGCCGTTGCACGCTTGCAGGAACTCAACGCCGCGCACGAGACGCTCAGTAATCCCTATCTGCGCCGCGCCTATGACCGCGAACTCAACTCCGAAGAAGCACCCGCCGCTCCTTCGCGTGCCGCGAAAAGCGACCGCAACATCGCGCAGGACGCGCAACTGCGGATCGAGGACTTCTTTCGCGGAGCGACGCTCAATGTGCTCGTGAACGATCCCGGCAACCCCGGGGGCGCGGAAAACTACCAGCTCATCGTCCCGCCGGACACCGCGCCCGGCGCACGCTTCCGGCTTCCTCGTTCGCAATACGCAGCGGGCGGTTTCGTGAACGTGCGCGTGAAGGCGCGACCCGACTTTCGGTTCAAGGTGCGCGGCTCCGATTTGCGATGTGACCTCAAGATCAGCTTCCAACGCGCCCAGCAGGGCGGCACGGAATCACTGCGCGGTGTGACGGGAAATTTCCTCCGCGTGGAGATCCCGCCCGGCGTCCCTCGTGGTGAAACACTCCGCATCCCCCGCGAAGGTCTGCCCAAGTCACGCGGCGGTCGCGGCGACCTGCTCGTTCGCGTGACCTATCGCCCGGAAGTGCGCATCACGCGCTCGGGGCGCTGACTGCCTCATTACACACATCGTTCCCACCGATTCCGAGCGATGCTTTGACCACGGATGTCACGGATACCACGGATATTTTTCCGCCGCCCAGTCCATCCATCCGTGAACATCTCACGCCGCCAGCTTGCGCAGACGCAGTGCGGCTTTGACACCCTTCTTCGCGGGATGGCGCACGGCATGGCGGATGACCCACTTGCGTTCTGCGGACGCGCCGTTCAACCACCGCTCGCAAATTTCAAACGCAAGTGCGGGATGATCCTTAGCAATGTCGCCGATGTGATTCGCCACGCTGCGGCGCACGTAGAGTTCAGGGTCATCCTTCAGCGCTTCGAGAATCGGCAGCGCGGGTCGCGGGTCTTTCACAAACGCCGGGATACGCATCGCCCACGGCAGGCGCGGGCGCGCCCCCTCGGAGCAAAGCCGGCGCACATTCGGGTCCGGGTCCCGCGTCCATTCCATCAGCCGCGCCAGCGTGCGGTCCGGCCAGCGTATCAAATAGGGCCGCATCGAAAACTCCGCGGTGAAGCGGCGCGTCAGCTCATACTGCGCACGCATCGAAACCTCGAACGGATCACTGCCCCCATTGTGCTCCGCATCCAGCCCGAAAGTCGCCACGAAGCTCACGTGCGGGAGATAAAAGAAAGCCGCCAGCCCCGTTTCATCCGTGGGCGTGAGCGGGCGCGTGAGCGAGCGGAGCAAAACCTCCACCGCCTCGCTGTAGCGCGCTGGCAGATAAACCCGCAGCGCCTTCGCCAGATGATGCCCGCGCTGGAGAATCGCGTGAGCGTCCAGCCCGTCCATCGCCGTCTTGCAAAAGGCACCGCCATCGAACTTCGGATGCACGAGCGCGATATTGTGCGCGAGGCATTCCACAGCCTCACGCGCCAGCAGATCGCCCAGCGAACTCCCCTTCTGAATCGAGCGCGGCGCAGATGGGATGCGCGCTTCGGGATGGGCGATGATTTCCGGATGCTTCTTCATTCAACAATCCACCAACACTGCATCGCAGCACCGTGGTGGAAAAGCTTCGTCCACATCACAAGCAAGAAAGGCCCGTGAAGGTGGCGGCAATCAAACGGACTCCGGCGGAATAGCGGGCTCTGCGGGGTCCACCGCATTTTCGGCTGACGGCGTTCCCTCGGCGGCGAGGCGCTCCCGGCGCTTCGCTTCCTTCTTTGCCTTTTTGTCCATTTCTTTGCGGCGTTTCTCGAATTGATAATTTGGTTTTTGCATCCTGTCCCGCAAAGCATCGCAGCGTGAAAGCCGATAAGCGAGCGGCGAATTCATATATCGCTCACGTCCAAGCGCACGATTGCCACCCACATCAATTCAAACTATCCCCCATTCATGAACCAAACCACCTGCCCGATGTGCGAGATGACCGAAATTCTGGAACACCCCGCACGCTACGAATGCGCCACATGCGGACACGAATGGGACAAGGCACCCGAGGCCGAAGCCGCCGATGGCCCCCGCGTCGTCAAGGACGCCCACGGCAACATCCTCGCCGACGGCGACTGCGTCATCCTGATCAAAGACCTGAAACTCAGCGGCTCCCAAGTCCTCAAAGGCGGCACCAAATCCAAGCCCATCCGCCTCGGCGAGGGCGACCACGAAATCTCCTGCAAAGTGGACGGCATCGCCGTCGGCCTCAAAGCCTGCTTCGTCAAAAAAGCGTAAAGGAAATACAACTGCTGTTTTTCTATTCCCCTCAATTCCTCGGGAGCACGATATCCACGATGATCGGATAGTGATCACTGCCGGCGTTTTTTCCAACTGTTCGCACTGCGTATGGGATCGCATGCGAAACCAGACAGTGGTCGAGCGGGATCCAGAGCGGCGGAAAATCGACCGGCCATGTTGGATGCCAGCCAGAACGGCGACCTGTGTCTTTTAGCGATGCTGCTTTCTCGAATTTCTGGAAATGTGGCGACCACGGTGTTGCGTTCAGATCACCGGCCACAACGACTGGAAGTTTCTGCTGGCTGACTGTCTCCGCAATCTTCACCAGTTGCTCGTTTCGCAATCTGGAATTGCCCTCGCTGGCTGGCGGCACTGGGTGCGTGCCGATGAAAAATAACGACTGCCCGGAGACCTCAACCTCCGCAGTGATGGATGGCACACCCGAGTCGCCCGTCCACTCCACCACTTGTGGCGTTTTCAAAGGAAGACGACTGAAAAGCGCGATACCGAAATTGTCCTCCCGTGGCTCGATGAGTCGGTTTGGAAATATTTCCGCCAAACCTTGCAACGCCTGCACCCATGCACTGTCCACCTCCATGAGCAGCAACACATCCGGCTTCAGCCGACGAATTTCCTCCAGAACTAAATCGTGTCGCGTGTTCGCCGTATGCACGTTCAGCACCATCAGACGGAGTGAATCCCCTACGGGCTTTGTCTTTGATGCCGGGATGAGCCATGGCGCTACGACTACAGCATTCAGCATCGCACAACTTAGGTAGAGCACGGCCATTCTCTTCCTTCGCCCGAAAAACAACAGGCCGGACATCACTGCCAGCAGCACCAGATACTGGACGCGAAAGTGGGTTGTTAGTTCGAGCAGCCAGTGCATCCCGCCAAAAAAACCAGCCAGCGTGCATGCGACCACGCAAACGCCACAGGCCTCAATCAAACCCCAAAGCGAAAACCTGGATGGCCCATCAGACTTCATATTCATGACGGAACTTTTTTATTTTTTCGCTGCGGTGATCTGAGGTTTTGCCTCAGGTTCTTTTGCGAGCAGTGCGCGAAGTTTTGCGACGACCTCGGGTTGTTCGCTCGCGAGATTCTTCGTTTCCAGCGGGTCGGTTTGGTAGTCGTAGAGTTCAAACTCTGCTGTCTCATTTGCCGCGCCGGGCTTCTTCCATTCCACCAAACGATAACGCTCCGTCCGCACCGCACGGCCCACGATCGAGCCCTCCGGTGGACGGTTCCGGGGGTAAGCGTGAAAGATGGCCTCTTTGCTCGCGTGCGAGGGATCGCCAAGCACGGGGACAAGACTTTTCCCATCGAGCGGCTGCGGTGGTTTTGGCTGCGGAAGACCGGCGAGTTCGCACAGCGTGGGATACAAGTCCACGGATTCGGCGAGCGATTGCGTGCGTGTGCCGGGCTTTGTCACGCCGGGCGCGATGATGAGCAGCGGGATGCGCGCGGCCTGTTCGTAGTTGGAATGTTTGCACCACATTCCGTGGTCGCCGAGATGCCAGCCGTGGTCGCCCCACAACACGACGATGGTATTATTCGCGAGTCCGAGGCGTTCCAGTTCATCCATGACCTTCCCGATCTGCGCATCCACAAAACTCACCGCGGCGTGGTAGCCGTGAATCATCGTGCGTGCCTGCTCGTCTGTCAGCGGGCCGCTCTCGGGCATGTCGCTGTATTGGCGCAACTCACCCCAAATCGTCGGCGCATATTTTGGCGCACCCTCGGGCGCTGTGCGTATGGCGGGCAGCGTAAAGGACGAACGCTCGTAGAGGTCCCAATATTTTTTCGGCGCGCAGAAAGGCAGATGCGGTTTTAAAAAACCCACAGCCATGAAGAACGGCTCTGCCGGTTTCGCCTTCGCGCCTTGCAGGCGGCGGATCGCCTCCTTCGCGATTTTTCCGTCTGGATAGTCGGTGTCCGGCACATCGGCGGATTCATAAGCGGCTCCGCGCGGCAGATTGGTCGGGTTGCGGCTGGCGAAAAACGCCTCCTCCCGCGTCAACCCCTGGCTCGCGTGGCTTTCCGGCAGCACGTAGGCGATCGACTTCTCCTGCATGTGCGGCACGCTCCACGATGCTGGATCCTCGTGATTGCCGTGGCCCACGTGAAAAATCTTCCCCATCGCCTCGGCACGGTAGCCGTGCTGCATGAAATATTGCGGCAGCGTGATCGCATCCGGCACCGATTGACGAAAATTCGTGCCGAGGTCGTAAATGCCGAGTGTCGTCGAGCGAGCACCAGTCAGGAGCGCATTGCGTGAAGGAGCGCAAACCGCCTGATTGCAATACGCCCGGTCAAACAGCAGTCCGCGCGCAGCGAGTTTGTCCAGATTCGGAGACTGGATGTGTTTGTCGCCGTAGCAGCCCAGCAACGGCTTGAGATCATCCACGCAAATGAGGAGCACATTTGGCTTCTCCGCGCCGCTGGCCACGCAGAGAAAGGCCATCACTAAAGAGGAAACCAGCGGGAGCATTTTCATGAGGCGCATATTGAGGAAGCGAACTTACACCGCAAGCCCGCGCGCAGTTGCCGAATTCCAGCTTCTTCCCGATTATAGCAGATCTTTGGTCGTCTTGCCCGACTTGGCTGCGGCCTGAAATTTCTTCCAGCGAAACGGCTCCACCAACTGACCGTAAAAGCTTTTCGGCATCGCGTCCTTGATGCCGATTTCCGCAGGCGGACGTCGCTTCGTATCGTCGTAGTAAGTGCCGAAAAACAGATCCCAGAGCATGAGATTCTCGCCGTAGTTTTTGTTCCCTTCCCGCAAGTCCATCGAGTGATGCCAGCGATGCAGCGCAGGCGTGTTGAAGATGTAGCTGAGCACGCCGAATTTCATGCGGATGTTGCAGTGCGTCAGGAAGCCGATGTAGGCCGTTATCGCTCCGAACCACAGCACAACGTCCTTCGGTGTCCCCGCCAGCGCGAGCAGCGGCGCGGAAAAGACGACGCTCTTCAGCGTGTCAACGATGTGAAAGCGACCCGTGTTGAAAAACCACAATTTCTTCGAGCTGTGATGCACCGCATGGAACCACCAGAGCGGCATCCATTCGTGCGCCACACGGTGCGCCCAATAAAGACCGAACTCCGCCACGACGAGCGCGAGAGTCACTTGAAAAAACATCGGCCATTCGTTCGGCCAAAACCCCGAGCCCCTCTCCCCTCCCACCACAGTCGCAAGGCCCAGCCACGTCAGCGAAACGATGAGGAGTTGCACCACGGCCTTGGTGAATGCCGTGTGAGCCAGATCGGGGATTTCCTGCCCATCCGAGTGCAGCCAGCTTTTTTCATGCGGATACAGTCGCTCGATGACGAAGAGCAGACCGGCCAGACTGAAGAACACGATATTGAAAGCGAGCGGCCCGTGACTGTGGGCGATGCCGATGCCGGTTGGGATCAACGCCCCGATCAAAAGCAGCGGCCAGAGCGAATAATCCAACATTGTCTGAAGAATGGAACTCCCCCGCCCTTTCGCCACATCTGCAATCTGCATCGCGCTCTCCGATGACTGCGCCTCACTCACCATCTCATTTCCGAAGCCCCCTTTGTTCTCTTCTTCCGTTGGTAAAGTTGTGTCCATTTTCCTAAAAAGAATCAGATACTGGCAGCGGTTTGGCGGAACATTGCGCGCCTCCATTACATGAATCCCCGATTGGATGGATACTCGAAATTTTGTGTTCTCTACGATTGAAACGCCATCGCCCATCCCCCACCGTCCGCGCATGAAAATCGCAACCATTATCGCCCGCGTCCTCCTCGGACTGATGTTCGTCGTGTTCGGCTTGAACATCTTCCTGCACTTCATCCCCATGCCGCCGCAAGAGCCGTCGCTCGCCACCGACTTCAGCACGGCGCTCATGCTCAGTGGCTACATGTATGTCGTCGGTGCTCTGCAAGTGATGGGCGGACTCATGGTCTTGGTCGGACGCTACGTTGCGCTCGGCCTCACGCTGCTCGGCCCGGTCATCGTCAATATCCTGCTCTTCCACATCTTCCTCGCACCCGCCGGCCTGCCGATGGCCGTAGTCGTCGGTGCCCTTGCGCTCTTCCTCCTCTACAGCTACCGCGCAAACTTCGCAGGTCTTGTAAAACGCTGATTGGTTTTCAGCGGAGCGATTGCGTGCCTGAAATATCGGCGCGTCTCCCCCGCCCTGCCAGATCCTTTTTCATCGCGAAAAACAATCCATGCGCTCACCATCCGCAGCGATGAAGAAGCAGGCGCCGAGTCTGGAAGCGATGGAGGTTTTCGCGAAGCTCAAGTTCACATTCATCGGGATTGTGGTGCTGGCGTTCATCGTGTGGGGAATGCAGGATTTTTTCGCATCCTTCGCAGCGACTGAAGTGACAACGCAGACCACGCTGCGGACGACACAGGAGCGCGACGACGCGCGGGTGTTGCGGGCATTTGCTGAGGCGAAACGGAACGTGCATGTCGCGGTCACGCTGCAAACCGAGCCCAATCCACAACAGCAAACGCGCGATGCGCTGCTGACGGTGACGGCAAAATCCAAGGAAGAGACGCTCGCCACACGGCAGGCGGTGGTGAGCGCGATGCAGATGGCGTTTGCGAGGGAGGGGCTGTGCGAGCTTTATGATGTGGGCAACAAGCCCTCCGTGAAGCCGGTGCAGAATCAGACCTATCTTCTGGTGAAACAAACATTCCGCTGGGTCGCGCTGGCCATTTTGTTGGCGGGCTTCGCGATGCTGGCAACGAAATGGAAACGCTCAGGGCTGCCGCGCGCGGCCCTGCTGGGGATTCTGGCGGCGGCGTTTTCGTTTTTCCTCCTCATGCTCGGACGCGAGAGTGCGGATATCTGGGTGGTGCTCATATTCGCGGGCCCGCCCGTCGCGATGCTTGCGCTCGTTTTCATCATTATGCGGAGGGTGCGACGTGCGGCGGGATGGGCAGAGAGCCGCGCGCGCATCACGAAATCGAAGGTGGAAGTGGAGCGCCACCGTTTCGCAGGCGACACGACGAAGGTGCGGAATTTGGCATTGGTCGAGTATGAGTTCGACGCGGGCACGGGATTGATTCGCAACGACCGCATCAGCCTCGGCGCAGCGACCGCAGACAATGTGGACGAGGTTTTAAAACGCTACCCGGTCGGCGCGACCGTGCCCGTTTTTTACGACCCGGTGAATCCGCAGGAGTGCGTGCTGGAGCGCGACCCGCCCGCGAGCCCCGGCTGCATCTGGGGCGGCACGATCTTCGGCGTGTTGGTGTATGAGGCGGTGCTGCTGAGCTTTTGGAATGTCATCTCCATCAGCGCGATCTTCGACGCGGCGCTCCCCGGCATCCATCATCCGCTCATCGTCCTCATCTCGGCGGCGCTCGGCCTTTTCTGCCTCGCCGCAGCCATCTGGAACATGCGGCATCCCCGCAAGGCTCTGCCGTGGATTCGGACAAAGGGCGTCATCGTCTCCAGCGTCACAGAGGCGTTCGAGGATTCCGATTCTTCCTCCAGCCGCCGGATGCGCACATTTTACCGGCCCGTGATCGAATACATCTACACGGCGGACGGGCAGGAATATCACGGCTCCTCCGGCTCCTCGTCCGTCACCGCCGCCGGCGGCAAAGCGTGGGCGGACGCCGAGAGCGCCCGCTACACCGCCGGCATGGAGGTGGATGTTTTCTACAACCCGAAGAACGCCGCGCAATCCGGCCTGAACGTGGACACCGAAATGATGCTCAACGGTCGCGCGTCACTCATCGTCGCCGTCGTGCTGCTCGCCGTGGCCGTTTACGCCGCGCTGCATTGAGGGAGCACCAGCCCCGGCGGGATTCCTGCCGTCTGTTCCGGCAACGCTCCCGAGCCTTCCGGTAGCAATACCGCCGCTTCCGGCGACAATACCATTTCCCGCAGTCGCGTTATTCCGGCGAATGGGTTCCATACCATTGCTCGCGGGAGGTATCCTGTGGCGTGCGGTATTCATCCCATGGCGTCCGGTATGGATACCATTTGGCGCGGGGAAGCCCCTTTTCCTCTAAAAACTCCCCCTTTCTCTCCAGAGAAGCCCCTCTGTAGCCCAAGAGGGCCAGCGATTCGCAGCCATTCTTCCATCGGGCGATCCCAATCCACCCTATTCCTCGCACAAAGGCACAAAGTTCACAAAGGAAGCATCGCGCGGGATTGTGCGGACTTTGTGTCCCTTTGTGAACTTTGTGCGAGGCCTCAGTCTTCACGGCACGCCGCCGCGAGCAGCGCGTCCAGTCGAGCGCCTTCGTAAACATCGCCAGTTTGCCATCCGGCGTGCGCGGCCATTCCTCCATCCATCTGGCCCGCGCTCTCCCGAGTATTCAGCCCGATGTGATGATGAGCCGAGCCAGTCGGCGACTGGCGAGACAGACTGGCCGTCAGGCCAGCCCGTGAGGGCGAAGTCGCCGTGAGGCGGCGGCTTCGTCATTGCCGCCCGCCGACAAAAACGCCGCCTCCCGCCCCATCCGCTGCGTCACCTCAAACCCCAGCACATCCCGGTAAAACCCAATCGCCCGCTCCAAATCCGCCACCTTCAAATGCACATGACCGATACGGACGGCGGGATGGGTGGGTGTGGTGTTCACGTTCGTTTTTGCAGCAGTCGTATGATTCGGAAATCGTCAATACCTCAACGCCGCTGTGTTTTCTGTGTTTTAAGCGAGAGCATCCGCTTTGCCTCGTCGCTACCAGTGACCCGAATCGTGGCGTAGTCTTCGAGTCGCACGAGTTTCTTAACGTATGAAGGAAGAGGATAGGATGAGCATGGGATTCCGGTGATCTTTTCAAACAACCATGCATGCCCGACCTGATCTGGAGCTAAACCAACAGCCTTCTCCAGTGGCTCACGCCAAACGAAGCCAAATGTGGCGTAGGGCTTTTCATCTTTCGTGATCGTGTAAGCAATTTCTTCCTGCGAATTATTATCGGCGTCAGTAATGCGAAAGCTATGGCTGCGCCTGTCTCCGCCCATGACTTCTGCAACGATGAAAGGTGGCTCATGGTTGTCATAGGGCGATTCATCATGCCATGACGCCTTGTGGACGAGTTTATCGCCTGCCCATCGCAGGTATTCCCATTCTTCGAAAATCGCACGGCGCCCGGAATTGGAATAAAGCCGCACATATTCTCCGGCGCACTCTGGCTTTCCCATGGCATACGCAAGCAACGAAAGTCCGCGTGTTTTGGGATCGAAGCGCAGGAGATAGTAAGATTGAAAGTATTTCTCAACATCGCCTGCGATGATGACTTCGGGCACTCCGTCGCCACTCATATCACGCAGTTCAAAAGGCTCGGTAGCCGGTGTAATTGGCAGATAATCATCATCGCTGCTTTTCCAGCCCTTTGGCCTCCACGTTGAGGAGATATTCCACAATCCGCGAAGTTCCCACTGCCTTCCGCTCCACTCTGCGAGTCCAACCTGCGCGTCCCCAAACTGCTCTTCGACTCCTGCCTTTACCGGTAACTCAAAGAGCGCAAAGCAACCGTCGCTCTTGAAAAGATCTCCATACAGAATGAAGCGTCCGTCCTTGGTAACAAAAGATCGCGGCGCTTTCGTATTCGGTTTTATGCCAGAAAAAGCGGCGGCCAATTTTATCCGGGTCTTATCGGCTGCCGATGAATATTGGCCCACTGGAATGACAAGCTTCTGCAAATCTTCCACCGGCTCTTCGGCGAACAATGAAGCGCTCGCAAACAGCACGTAGAAAATTGCGGCAGCCCCAAAGTTTTGCAAAACTACAAGGCATAGGGCGAGGGCTGCGCTGTTTCGCAATCCCATCTGTTGAGAGGCAGACCGAGGATGATCCGGAGTCCGGGCAAAGGACAAGCAGCGGATTGCGCCAAAAGCTTCGGCGGGCTGGCCTGATTGAGGTAGATCGTGGCGGCAGGGCTCAGGAGCATCCGTCTTCATCACGGAGCCTCCATAACAAGATACACCCCCTGCTGGACGGATTCCGCTGCGGTGCGGATTTCTGGAAAGTGCTTTTCCAAGGTCGGACGGTGGTTCGTCCAGAGTTCCAGAATGGCCAGCTTGCGCCCGGTGAGATTCTGCTGATAGCGAAGGTTCTTGTCGGCGAGAATGAAGATGTCGAACCCGGCGTTTTCGGCTGCTGTGAGCAGCACCCCGTTCTTGAATCCAGTCCAGCCCTGCAACTGCACGGTGGTGACTTCGTGCCCCGTGAAGGCATTGCGCACCTGCGCGGGAACGCACTCGTCGAGCAGGATTTTCACGCGGCGGCCTGATGCTCGATGTCCTCCTGACTGCAACGCAATACTGACACGGCAATTTCGCGGGAGACGGACGGGAAGGTTTCGAGGAAGTAGTCCAGCGGCAGATTGTCGGCGAGGTAATCAAACAAGGTCTTTACGGGAACGCGGGTGCCCCTGAAGACTGGCGTGCCGCCGAGAACGTCTGGGTCAATGGTGATCAGTTCCGTTGCATTCATGGGGTCACTATAGGGCCATCATGCACTCGCGTAAAGCTCCGCTCTTTCCCCGGCAATCTCATTAGAAATACAGAACACTCAGACAGGTCAGGCCGGCTTCGGCCTTTTGCAGTTCGGAGATTGCGAGACGCTTCACATGCAGCCCCTTCGATTCCAGCAGCGCGGCAGTCTGCGGAGAGGATTCGGCGGCGAACACGGTTCCATTGACCGCGAGAGTATTGGCACCCCAGGGTTCCGCATCGGGCACGCGTAGGATTTCAAATCGCTGGAATGGCGCACGGTCAATCCAATCGGTGTTTGCGACCAGCAGCCCTTCCGCAGGGGATGTCACGCCTGTCTTCAAATGGAGACAGCCGTTCACTTTCACCCCGACCACGCGATAGCCGAAACGGGAAACGATTGCCTCCAACTGTCGTATCCCCTCCCTGTTCGTGCGGCTCGATATGCCGACGAACAGCGTCTTCCCGATTCGCAGCACATCGCCGCCTTCGATGGTAGCCGGAGGAGTGATTCTGTGAATCGCACGAATGCCAGCGATGTGCTCTGCGATTTTATCGGCCTCGGGTTCGCGGCTTGCCGCGCCCAGCCGGCAAAGGACCGCAATCTCATCGAGCACGATCACCGGATCTTCGACGAACGTCGAGTCGGGCAACTCCGGCTCCTCCGGCAAAACAGATACCGCGACTCCCGCAGACTCCAGCGCTGCGACATACGCCGCATGCTGCTGCCCCGCCAATTCGAGATCGAATTTCTGCCGCGTCACATGCAGCAGTTCGCAACTCGCGAGCGAGCGGCTGATTTTCCTGACTATTCCGTGTGATATTTTCCGGGTGTTCATTCAGGCGGCCATTGCACTCCTGTGAGTTCCTTGGGCAATTGCTTCGGATTGGTCGGATAGATGAGCTTCAAATCCATGCCCGTGGATTTTGAGCCTTGGAGAAATTCCAGTTCCTCCGGTGCGCCGATGATGAGCCAGAGCACTTCTTCATCCGTGTCGTTGAAGACCTGACGCAATTGCTCCGGCCCCACATGCACGCCGCCGTGCTTCGGCACTGTCAGCGTTTCCTCGCCAATGCGAATGCGACCCACACCCTCTACGACAAAATAAAATTCCTCTGCACGGATGTGCTTGTGCAACGTGTTCGCACTTTTGGGCGGCAACCGCCAGAGCCGCGCGCCCATGTTCTCGCTGCCCGTGCGCTCCAGAAAATCAGCGTTTGGGATTTTGATCAAATTAGACGGACGCCAGTGCAAGTCGTCGGGCGTGATGAGGGTGTAACCCTGAATCGGTTTCATAGCGTGTTCACTTTCCTTCCAGCTTCAGCCGTCCTTCGTCGAGGTCTATGAATTCAAACATCGTCTGCACCGCGTCGGGCGCGAGGCCGATTTCAGCAAGGCGCTCGGCGACGAATGGCGTGCCTGCATCGCGCCAGCCGCGCTTGGTCATGAAAGCATTCCATACTTCGATTTCCTGTTCGTCCGGCTGCCGTCCATTGGCGAAAGCCCACGCGAGAATTTCCTCATCGCTCTTGTTGCCCTTGAGCGTTTCCGCTTCGAGCGCCGCGTAATCTACCTTGAGGAACTGACAGCAACGCCAGTCGAAACTCCCCTTCACCGAACCGCGCTTCGCCTGCCAGTCGTCCGGCAATTTCCCCACCGAAGCCAGACGGATTTTATCCAGCATCCGTCCGAAATAAACGATGCCGCCGATCTGCTCGAACGGACTGCGAAGTCCGGGGATGATGGTTGGATAATTTTGCGCCATGCCGGAGAAAACCATTTTAAACTCACCTCGGCAAGAATGCCGAACTAGCGCGACGAATACCGTCAGCTTGGCCTTTTCAAACGGCACTGCTAGCCCTTGGTAAATGATCGCCGACACCCTTACTCAAAGCTCACGTTATACCAGTCTCTCTCCCCGATTCGCCGCCGCCTTCGAGTTCCTGAAAAAACTTTCGCCCGATGCGGCACTGGGACGCCATGAAATTGACGGCGATGATTGTTTTGCCCTCGTGCAGACCTACAACACCAAATCGCCAGCGCAGGCAAAGTTCGAGGCCCATCGCAAATACATTGATATCCAGTTCATCCAATCCGGTCGCGAGGCACTGTATTGGTCACCGCTTTCCGCACTGACGGAAACGACCAAACCCTACGCAGACGAAAAGGACGTGGCGTTCTTTGCCACTCCGGCTCGATTCACCGCTGTGAATCTCCAAGCAGGCGAGTTTGCCATCTTCTTCCCCGAGGATGCTCACGCGCCCGGTATCGAATTCGAGACCACGGCAGAAGTTCGGAAAGTGGTCATCAAAGTGAGCGTCCACTAGCCGCAGCCTGCGGCTCGGAAAGCGAGACGGATTCCTGCTTTTCCAATCCATCATTGGCAGCGGCGCGCTTCCGCAGTTGTCCGCAGGCGGCATCAATATCCGGCCCGCGTGCGCGACGCAGATGAGCTACGGTGGCGTGGGCGCGCAGTTCCGCGAGGAAGGCCTCCGTTTTCTCCATGCTGCTCGGCGCGTAGGTGCGTCCGCGCAGACTCAGGCCGGTGGGGTTGTAGCGCAGCAGATTCACGTGCATGACGCGACCCGCGAGCAATCGGGAAAGATCACGCGCTTGCGCCAGCGAGTCGTTCACGCCCGCGAGCAGGCAATACTGGATGGTCGTGATACGCCCGCTACTCGCTTGATAACGATCCGCAGCGGCGAGCACCTCTGCCACATCGAAACGCCTGCCCATTGGCAGCAGGTCGGCACGTGTCGCATCATCCGGCGCGTGCAGTGAAAGCGCGAGATGCACGCCGAGTTCCGCCTCGCGGAGTTGCTCGATGCCCGGCACGATGCCCACGGTCGAAATCGTAATCTGCCGCCAGCCGAGCGCGCCGAGCGCCGGATCGGCCATGCGCCGCACAGCCGCGATCACGTTCTTCAAATTCAACATCGGCTCCCCCATTCCCATGAACACCACCGTGCGCAACGTGCGCCCCGCCGTCTGCGCCTCGCGCCGCAGCCGGATGAACTGCTCCACGATTTCGCCCGACGTGAGATTGCGCTCAAAGCCCGCCTGCGTCGTCGCGCAAAAATCGCATCCCATCGCGCAGCCCACCTGACTGGAAATACACCCCGCCGCCCTCGTCGGATGAAAGTCCGGCATCAGCACCGACTCCACCGTGCGCCCATCACCGAGGCTGAGCAGCAGCTTCGCCGTTCCATCCTCCGACACCTGCCGACGTGCGAGGCTGGCGATTTCTTTTAGAAAATTCGCGCGCAACATTTCCGCCAACCCCGCCGGCATCCGCGCGTGAGAGCGCGCAGCATCGCCATCGCCCGCATACAGCCGACGCAACACGCGCAGCGCATGAGAAGCCTTGTATCCCCGCGCCACCATCCAAGCACCCAATTCCTCCGCCGAAAGATCGGGCAATGAACGTTGAGTAACGTGCGACGTAGTCATGAAAATCTGTGCAGCCATAAACCAGCACTCAGAAAACCTACAGCCATTCCGCTCCGAAAAACAAAACCCCGTATGCGAACACGGACCAGTGCGTGGTTAGCAAACGGGAGCGCCGCAGAGTTAGTTTGGCCTACGTTTAAGATCTGTTTCGCGCAGAAGGCACCGCGAGGTTCAGACGACCAAGGGACGCAGGCTCGATGCGGCGAAGACGGCACGTAATTGCTTCACCTCCGCAGCCGACAAGGCGCGCAGTGCGGCGGGGACTTTCTTTCCGCCAGCCAGAAAGTGCCTCAGTGCCGCCAGGAAAAGGAACGGCTGCTTTTTGATCGCGACCTCGAGCGATTCGGGAAAATCCGCATCCAGGATCGCGATGCCAAATTCCGACAACTCCGCCAGCTCCTCCGCCCAGCGCAGCACGGTTTCGACCGGCGATTTCTTCGGGAACCGCTGTGCCACGAGCGCGAGCAGGTCGGCTCGCGTCGGCACATTCATCAGCAGCGCGAGGAAGAACCGGTGCTCAGGCTCCGTGATCGTGCTCCGCATTCCCTTGATGACATCGCGACGCACGCATTCCTCCAGTGTCGCCAGCACGCCGGCCGCGAGCGCGCCGTGCTTTTTCTGAAAGGCCCCGAGCACCGCATCCCATTCGTCGAAGTTCTGCAGATGGCCCATGCAGTTTTGCAAAATGAAAAACCCGCGCTCGAAGTCCAACTCCGTGATCATTTCCAAAACGAGCGCCGGGTAGGCGGGGTCTCCGATTTGCTCCAGCACATCGAGGAGCTGCTTGCGGCGCATCGCGAGCGCGTCGTCAAAGACCGGGTCCATCGCGATGTGCGGCGGCAGGTAGTTGAACTGCGGCCCCGTCCCCGGATCATTCTGCGTGCGCACGACCACGGTGACCGAGGGCGTATCCAGATGGAACAGCGAGTGGATGGAACGACGGCCCGAGATGATCGGCACGGTGCGCCCCGTCTCCAACAGCTCGATCTTTTTCATTCGCACATCGCCCACGCGGAAGTGCGACGTGACCGATTGTGCATTCACAAACTCGAAGTCCGCGTGGATGCTGGACCCCTGCATCACATGGAACGCGCCGGAGAACTCGTGCTGATGAATGGCCGTCGTCCCATCCAGCCAGTATAGAATCTGGATATAAAACCTCGGGTGCTCGTAAGTCACAAGCTCCGGCTGGCCAAAGCCCGAATGCGTCTGCAAAGGCTGTTCATCATTCAGTAGGAACTCACGCATGAACGTCGCGAGATCCACGTGCTCCGCCGGAGGCCGTTCCTCCAGCGCCGCACGCGCTATGCCGGGGAATTTTGCCAGCGAAAAGTTCACGCGCTTCCAGCGTTCCAAAACTGTGCATCCAAGTTCCTTAAAAAATGGATCCATGAGTTACCTCTTCTAGCAAGCGTCCCGCAACCACAAGACCAATCATTCGAGACGGTGTTCACAAAATCCACAGCAAGCCGAACGACATGGCCAATGCCCTGAAACCTTGGATAGGGGCACTGATTTCCGAGAAGTCGCGAAACACTCGCAAAACTAAACCCTCAGCACGCCACGGAAACCTCGGACTGCGTAGTAAGACTGCGCCCCGTTGTGCCCGATGAAGATGCGGCCGTAGCGGCGTTCCGCATACAACGCACCGCCGCGTTCACGGATGTCCGTCGGCGTCGCAATCCAACTCGAAGTCTTCAGATCAAACTCACCCAGCTTTTGTAGCGCGACATATTCCTCCTCTGTCAGCAAAGCGATCCCCATCTCCGTCGCCAAATCCATCGCCGTAGTTTTGGGTCGAGCCTCCTTCCGCGACAACCATCCCTCGCGGTCGTAACAAACGCTGCGGCGCCCAGCCGGACTTTCCGGCGAGCAATCCATAAAAACAAATTCGCCCGATTTTTTATCCAGCCCCACCACATCCGGCTCGCCGCCGGTGCGCTCCATTTCCGCGAGCGACCACAGCTTTTCCAACTTGGCTTCCAACCGCGCCTGCACCTTGGCCCAATCCAGCCCTTTGTGCCGGGTCATGTTCTTTTCAAACCGGGCTTTCAACATGCTGAGCAGTTCTGCGCGTTGTTTGGATGGCATATCCGCTTTCATTTCATCGCTTTTCTCAGGTCCGCCGTTACGCCTTCGCGTAAACCTCTGCGCCCTTTTCCACGAATTGACTCGGCTGCTCCCGCAGCCTCGGCCTGCGGCCGTTTGCTGTGCAAACGTCTTCTCGCTCGCCTCCCGGCGGCTCGAATCCTTCGCCTTCAGGCCTTGGCATAAACTTCGGCTCCCTGGCTGACGAATTCTTTGCTCTTCTCCTCCATGCCCTTCTTCAAGGCCTCTTCCTCGGAGATCGCCTGTTCGGCGGCGTATTTGCGGACGTCTTCGGTGATCTTCATCGAGCAGAAGTGCGGGCCGCACATGCTGCAGAAATGCGCGGTCTTGGCGCCTTCCTGCGGGAGGGTTTCGTCGTGGAACTCGCGGGCGCGCTCGGGGTCGAGGCCGAGGTTGAACTGATCCTCCCAGCGGAACTCGAAGCGCGCTTTGCTCAGGGCGTTGTCGCGGTATTGGGCGCCGGGGTGGCCTTTGGCGAGGTCGGCGGCGTGGGCGGCGAGTTTGTAGGTGATGACGCCGGTTTTGACGTCTTCCTTGTTGGGGAGGCCGAGGTGCTCCTTCGGCGTGACGTAGCAGAGCATGGCGCAACCATACCACCCGATCATGGCGGCACCGATGCCGCTGGTGATGTGGTCGTAGCCGGGGGCGATGTCGGTGGTGAGGGGGCCGAGGGTGTAGAAGGGGGCTTCGTGGCACCATTCGAGCTGCTTGGCCATGTTTTCCTCGATCATGTGCATGGGGACGTGGCCGGGGCCTTCGTTCATGACTTGGACGCCTTTGGCCCAGGCGCGCTTGGTGAGTTCGCCTTGGACTTCGAGCTCGCCGAACTGCGCTTTGTCATTGGCGTCGGCAATGGAGCCGGGGCGGAGGCCGTCGCCGATGGAGAAGGAGACGTCGTAGGCGGCCATGATGTCGCAGATGTCGTCCCAATGGGTGTAGAGGAAGTTTTCCTTGTGATGGGAGAGGCACCACTTGGCCATGATGCT
>CANJNZ010000001.1 GCA_947476045.1 Chthoniobacteraceae bacterium | reverse complement strand
CTCCGGCATCGAATGAGGGACACCCTGCAACGTTACTGGGAGGACGCCAAATCCGTCCTCCAACTCATCGGTCGCGACTGGCTGCTGGTTCAACTAAACGCTATGCGGAAAACTCGAATGTCTGTTTAATTTGAGCAGATGGTATAACACCACAACTATTCAAATCTCATGAACCAACTCCGCGCTTTCATTTGTGTTGCCACTGTAATCACATTCGCTGCCTTCCCCGCGCTGGCCGTCGTCCTGCCGCCTTCGGACGACTCCACCACCACGTCGATAACTCGCGCAAGAAAAGGCGGCAAGTCAGTCACCCTCAACGTCTCGGCCACGGCGCGGAGCTGGGTGGAGTTCGATCTTTCCGCGCTGCCCGCCACCGTCACTGGTGATCAGGTCGCCAGCGCGCTGCTGCGCATTTACATTACTACGATAGGCAAAGACACCTCCTTCAGTTTGGCGTTGCCAACCGGCGCTTGGGATGAGGAGACGCTGACGGATGCCACCGCGCCTACGGTTGGCCCGGTGCAGTTTCTCGATGTGCCTGTGCCGGCGGGTGCGAAGAAATCCTTCGTCACCCTCGATGTAACGGCCATCGTCCAAGGCTGGGTGGATGCGCCCGAGACCAACCACGGCTTTGTTTTCATGGGCAAGGTGGGCAAGCCGACGCTCGGCTTCGATAGCAAAGAGAACCTCGCCGCAGGCCACTACCCGCAGATCGACGTGACGCTCGTAACCGTGCCCGGCCCGAAGGGCGACAAAGGCGACAAAGGCGACCCCGGCACGTCCGGCGCGGTGGGGCTGAAGGGAGACAAGGGCGACACGGGTAGCCAGGGTCTGAAAGGCGATACGGGCGCGACGGGAGCCAAAGGGGATACCGGGCTGCAAGGGCTGAAGGGCGATACAGGAAGTCAGGGTCCGGCGGGAACCACCGGCCCTGGCACGCTGCTCGCCTCTTCGACCGCGAGTGCTCCGTCCGGCTATTCTGGCCCCGTCACGAGACTGGCTGCATGGTCGCAGAGCAAGATGCCAATCGACGTGGGCTACGCTCCGGCGGGAACCGTAGTATCGAGTAGCAGCAAACTCTATTTCCGCACCGATGACAGCAGCGCCCATATTTTTTGGTATGAGTATGATCCTTCTACTCAGTTATGGGGCACGATAACTGACGAAGTCCCTACCCACGGTTCTTTCCTTGTCATCAACGACAAGATTTACGCATTGGGTCCCTCGGAGGTATACAATCAAAGTTACTACCGTATCGACGTTCTCGATCCTGTAAATAAGACGTGGACGCGACTAGCCGACGCCCCATCCAAGGTGAAATATGCGGCCGTGGTAAACGGAAAGATTTATGGCTTCTACACTAGCGGGTCAAATATGCTCGTTTTTAATCCCTTAAACAACAACTGGACGACTTTGCCGTCTATCGTTCCAGCAGGTGTGACCTATGGTTCTGGGGGTGGGGTTTCTTCGTTCGTTGGAGCAACAAATGGTAAACTGTATCTTTTCAATTTAGGTGACTCTGTTGCTCATGAATACGATCCCATAGCCGACTCTTGGCAATCTAAGGCTGGAGTGCCGTCATTAGTTCGCCAAAACAGCATCCCCAGGGTTTGCGCGGGCAACGATGGTAGGATATACTTTCCCTCTGGGGGAAGTAGAACCATGGAAAGCTATGAACCCGGGACAAATACATGGCAGGATGAACCCATACCACAATTCCCTAGTTCGTCGGCAGGACTCACGTCGGTCAATGGAATCCTATACTGGGTTGCTTGGGAAGATGGAACCCTCTGGCAGGCTGCCTTGGACTCCTTCAAAAACCTCTATATCAAAAAGTAAGTATGGCTATCTACGGAATCGGCTGCACTTTTGAATCGAATGGAACCGATCTGTCCGTCTGTTCGGACTTCTTGAGGGAAAGCGTCATCGGCACGGATTGGCCCTTTGCGATTGCCCTAGATGTTCACAATTTTTTCCGGAGCCTGAAAGCAGGGGATATTGTTTACCTAAAGAAAGCTGCTCCAGGCACTGATATTAAGGTTCTCGCAATCGGCGTCGTTGCGGATGCTGCGGTTTGGTGGGAGGACTCTCATGGAAACCCTTGCCCAGCTTCCAGCGCATTGGCTCCTATCGCGCTGCTCATGGGAGCTAAACTGCTTCGCAGAGTAAAATGGCTACTGCCAAAAACAGGTGAGGACAAAGTGAACAGAAAGGGATTATTGCCGCTCCTAAATATTGCAAACCCGGCTGGTAAGAACAACGTGCGCTACAACACCATTTACGAGGAGTTTAGTCTGGACGTTTGGGTGCGCATTATTGGTGCTCTCTAAGGTCGCCTAACTGTAGCGCCGAGGGACTGATTCTTGTTTCCCTGCCATGCGTTGACTCTCCGAAGAAAGTCGGGCATGGTGCGGGCATGAGCACTGTTGCTGAAATCGAAGCTGTGGTTCCCAGTTTGTCTGTGGAGGAATTGGCGGAGTTGGAGCGATTCATTCACGAGACGCGGGAGGGCAAGGTTCGCGGTGAAGCTGAGGTGGCGGGGTTTGACGCATGGCTTGCGGCGAGCAGCGGCATTGCAAAAGGGAAGCTGACGACGGATGAGCGGATGCGCGAGACGCGGGGAGAGGTCTAATGAGCGGGACGACTCTCGTGGAATTACGAAAGGCAAAGGCGAGTGGCGCGGTGGCGGTGAACCCCATCATCTGTGCGGAGGTGGCCCCCGCTTTTGACTTCGATTGGGCGAGGCTCGATGCGTGGCTGGCACAGGCGGGATTTTTGAAAGAACCGCTCCCATTTGAAGCATCCACAATCGCCGCCGCTGCACATCGCGAATACCGGCTGCGGGGTGGCTCGCGGGATACGCCGTTGCCGGATTTTTATATCGGTGCCCACGCTGAAGTGGCGGGTCACCAACTCCTCTCGCGTGATGATGCGCGTTACTCGACCTATTTTTCAAAGGTCACGCTCATTGCGCCGAGGGGCTGATGATGGTGCCGCTGCCACGCGTTGACTCCCCGGAGAAAGTCGGGCATCTTTCGCGCATGAGCACGCTGACTGAAATCGAAGAGGCCGCCACGACCCTGCCCGCCAAGGAAAAGGCGGAATTGTTGCTTTTCGTCGCCGGGCAATTGCGGGCCGAGGGTGCAGCACTGCCGGAGCCGCGCCTTTTTACGCCAGAGCAACTCCAATCGTGGATGGATGAAGACGAAGAGGATATGCGGAAATTCCGCGCCGGGGAGTGAGGCTCTTTTTGGACACGAGCGTGGTGCTGGCCGCGTGCGGGCGCACGGCGGGAGCTTCGCACGCGATCTTTGATCTCGCGGTGACGCAAGGCTGGCGGCTGCTCACTGGCGATTATGTGATGCGCGAGGCGGAGCGTAACGTGAGGGAACGTTTGTCTGAAACTGCGCGCCGCGAGTGGCAACTGTTGCGCCCCATGCTGGCGGTGGTGACCGATGAGCTGACGCATCCGTGGCCGGTGGTCTTCCCGGCGGCGAAGGACAGGCCGGTGCTTTTCACCGCCGCCGCCGTGGCGGATGTGCTGCTTACGCTCGACCGCGCGGATTTCGGCCGTGTGATGGCATCGGGCTTTTACGGTCTGCCTGTGATGATGCCGGGAGATTTCTTGCGACGAGAGCGTGCTGCGGGACGTCTTGCGCTCTGAAAGTGCATTGCGCCTCTTGCGTGAATCACGCGGATTTCTACACTGCGCGCCCTTATGACTGCCACTGCATCGGAAAAACATGAATTCCAAGCCGAGATCGCGCAGCTGCTCGATCTCGTTGTTCACTCACTTTACACAGACAAGGAGATATTCGTCCGCGAATTGATCAGCAACGCGGCGGATGCATCCGAGAAACTGCGCTTTCTCAAGACGAGCGGCGCTGAAATCGCGGATGCGGACGCGCCGCTGCGCATCACGGTGAGCACGGATGAGACGGCGAAGACGATCACTTTCAGCGACGCCGGGCTCGGCATGACGCGGGAGGAGTTGATCGAAAATCTCGGCACCATCGCGCACTCGGGGTCGCGGGCATTTTTGCAGCAGCTCCGCGAGAAGAACGAGGCTGGCAAAGTGGACGCGACGCTCATCGGGCAGTTTGGCGTCGGCTTTTACTCGGCGTTCATGGTCGCGGAGAAAGTGGTCGTCTTTTCGCGCAGCCACAAAGAGGGAGAGACCGGGTGGATGTGGACGAGCGACGGGAAGACGGGCTACGAGATCGAGCCGGGGAGTGATTTATCGCGCGGGACGAAGATCGTCGTGCATTTGAAGGAAGCGGAATTTGCGCAGGAGTGGCGCATCGAGAGCATCATCAAGAAATACTCGAATTTCGTGCCGTTCCCCATCGAACTGAACGGCAAGGAAGTGAACACCGTCCAGGCGCTGTGGGCGCGCAGCAAGTCGGAGATCAAGGACGCGGAATACGACGAGTTCTACAAATACATCGCGCATGACTCGGAGGCACCTTTGCAGCGGCTGCATTTCACGGCGGAGGGGCGTCTGAGTGTGCGTGCGCTGATTTTTGTGCCGTCGAAAAGTCGCGAGCTTGCGGCGATGTCGCGCGAGGACAAGCACGTGGATCTTTACTGCAAAAAGGTGCTCATCCAGCCCGCTTCGCCGAAGCTGGTGCCGGACTGGATGCGTTTTGTTCACGGTGTCGTGGACTGCGAGGACATCCCGCTGAACATCTCGCGCGAGACGATGCAGGACAGCGCGCTCATCGCGAAACTCCGCGAGATCGTGGCTGGAAAATTTCTCAAGTTCCTCGAAGACGAGGCCGGTGCGGATGCGGAGAAGTTCTCCCGCTTTTTCCGCGAGCACGGGCATTGCCTAAAGGAAGGTGTGACGACCGACTGGCAGCATCGCGACGCGCTGGCGAAACTGTTGCGCTTTGAGTCGTCGGCGACCGAGGCGGGCAAGTTCACGAGTCTGGCCGAATACATTTCGCGGATGCCGTCGGAGCAGACGGAGGTTTATTACCTGAGCGCCGGGACGCGTGAGTCGTCGGAGGCATCGCCGTATTTCGAGGTGTTCCGCGAGAAGAAGTGGGAGGTGATTTTCCTCAGCGATGCGCGCGATGAATACGTGCTGGAGAATCTGCGGGAATTTGATGGCAAGAACCTGACGCCAGCCGACAAGGCCGACGTGAAACACGACAAGGACGCCACCGGACTGGATGCGGAAACCGCAGGCAAGCTCGCGACTTTCGTAAAAGAAACGCTCGGCGAACGCGTGGGCGAAGTGCGCGTCTCGCAGCGTCTCATCGGCAGCCCCGCCGTGGCCGTAAGCACGGACACGGAGATGAGCACGAATATGCGCCGGATGATGCGTGCGCTTCAGCGCGACGAGGGCCTTCCACCAGTGCCAAAGCCCGATCTCGAATTGAATCCGAATCACGCGCTGATCGTGGGTTTGGAAAAAACCCGCCACGCCAACAGCGCACTCGCTGCGCAGGTGGCCGAGCAGCTTCTCGATCAATCGCTCGTCACCGCCGGTCTGCTCGACGACCCGCGCGCGATGCTCGGGCGGATGACGGAGCTGCTGGAGAAATTACTGACTAAGCCCGGCACGCCTCAGTGATTGACGGATGCGACGCAAAAACGTCACATCACCAACCTTCGTTCGCCAACCGGCATCCGAAGCACAAACCAACAACACACTATGAAGATCCAAAACCTGTTCGCTCTCGCAGCCGTGGCCGCCCTCGGCCTCACCGCGTGCGAAGAATCAAAACCCGAAGCGAAACCCGAAACCAAGCCAGAGGCCACCAAACCAGCCGAAGCCGCAAAGCCTGCTGAAGCAGCCAAGTCAGCCGAGGCTCCGAAGCCTGCTCCAGCCGCACCGGCCAAGCCCAAGAAGCCAGAGGTCGCTGAAGATGAAGTGATCAACGCTCCGCCGGATGCAGCCCCAGCTCCCGCGCCGAAGCCCGCTGCTCCTGCGGCACCGGCTCCTGCTGCTCCAGCGCCAGCGGCTCCTGAGCCAGCCAAGTAATTTCAGTCTTTCGACAAAAGCCCCGGTCTCGCAAGAGCCCGGGGCTTTTTGTTTTATTGGGAGTGCCCTATTTCGGCACTTGGTCGTGCGTTTATCCGCGCAGTTGCGCGAGTGTGGCGTCGAGCGTGGCGTCGAGCGTGGCGTCGAGCGTGGCGTCGAGCGTGGCGCAGTCGGTGATGCTGAGGACGGGGGTTTCCTTGCGCGTGCGTTTGATGAGTCCGGCGAGGACGCCGCCGGGACCGAGTTCGAGGAAGAGTTCGATTTTTTCCACGTCCACGAGGAACTCGATGGTTTCAGTCCATCGCACCGAGCCTGTGACTTGTGCGGAAAGGTGGCTGCGGATTTCGGCAGGCGCGGTGACGGGGCGGGCGGTCACGTTGGCGACGATGGGGAAACGCGGCGGCTGCATCGGGGTCGCGGCGAGCGTGGGGGCGAGTGCATCTGCGGCGCTCTGCATGAGGCGCGAGTGGTAGGCACCGGCGACGTTCAGTTTTTTAGCGATGCGGATGCCGCGTTCCTTGGCGGCGGCGATGGCGGAATCTATTTTTGCGTTTTCGCCGGAGAGGACAATTTGGCCGGGGCTGTTGAAATTGGCCACGTCCACATCGCATTCGACGGCGAGCTGGCGGACGGCGTCTTCTTCGCCGCCGATCATCGCAGCCATCGCGCCGGTGGTGCGTGCGCAGGCTTCCTGCATCAGACGACCGCGCTCGGCGACGAGACGGAGGCCATCGGCGAAAGTGAATGTGCCTGCGGCTGCGTGGGCGGTGAATTCACCGAGCGATAGACCGGCGGCGCAATGCGTGGGGAGATCGCCGATTTCTGCGCGCAGCGCGGCGAGGCAGGCGAGGCCGTGGACATAAAGCGCGGGCTGGCAGTTGGCGGTCTGCACCAAATCTGTCTCCGGCCCATCGAAAGCGACGGAACTAAGCGAGCGGCCGAGAATGGAGTCGGCTTCGTTGAAGAGCGCGGCGGCGGCGGGATATTTTGCGACGAGGTCTTTGCCCATGCCGACGGTTTGTGCGCCCTGACCGGCGAAGAGAATTGCGATGCGTTTCATAGATTAGAGAGTGATGTTTGCCTGCGAGGAGCGGGGCATTTCCTCTCACTCTCACTGGAATTTGGCAAGCAAGCGGGCGGTGCGGGCTGCTGCGCGTTCGAGCAGGAGGGGGGCTTCTCGCATCGCTTCCTCCAGCGCGAGCGGACGGTCGGCGATGGGGACGAGGGCATCGAAAAGCTGCGAGCGCTCGGCTGCCTCGGTGACTGCTCCGGCGAAACCAATCACGCGTTTTCCAGCCGCACGCGCACGCGCCGCGATGCCCGCGGGGCCTTTGCCGTCGAGAGTCTGATCGTCGAGCCGCCCTTCGCCGGTGATGACCCAGTCAGCCGCTGCGATGCGCTGATCCAGATGGATGGTCTCGGCGACGATGTCGAAGCCGGGTTGGATTTTTGCGTCGCAAAAGGTGAGCAGCCCGAAGCCAAGTCCGCCCGCAGCGCCTGCGCCGGGTGTGTTGCGAAAATCGCAGCCGAGACTCGTTGTGCTTACGTCGGCGAGACGTCGCATCATGGTTTCCAGTGCTTCGACAGTGTGCGGGTTCGCGCCTTTCTGCGGCGAATAGACGCGCGCTGTGCCCCGCTCGCCGAGGAGCGGATTTTGCACATCGCACGCTGCGATGATTTCAGGGAGCGCGAGGTTCGCGGGGCGTTCGATGCGGTGGAGTAAATCGAGTGTGCCCGGCACTGCCTGAAATCCGCCTCTGTCTTCGTTGAGGAAGCGATAGCCGAGCGCGCGGGCGATGCCGATGCCGCCATCGGTGGTAGCGCTCCCGCCGAGACCGATGAGAATTTTCCGCGCACCACGAGCGATGGCGTCGCGCAAAAGAATGCCCGTCCCGTGAGTGCTCGCGAGGAGCGGATCGCGGTCTTCCGGCTGGATGCGCCACTGGCCGCTGGCCTCGCTCATTTCGATGACAGCGAGATGCTCGCCTTCCACCCACGCGTAGCGCGCAGTGATGGCACGACCGTTGGCGTCTTCGCTTGCCAGTTGAATCCACTGCGCTCCGAGTGCGGCGGCGAGCGCTTCGGCGAAACCTTCGCCACCATCGGCAATCGGGGCGATGTCCACTACGGCATTGGCAAAGACCGAGCGAAAGCCGCGCTCGATGGCCTCGGCGGCGGCGAGTGCGGAGAGGGAGCCTTTGAATTTATCGGGAGCAATGAGGAGTCGCATACCGTGCTCTCAGTGCTCCTTTCGCGGAGCGCAGTAAAGCCGCGAGTCTTGAACATTGTGGGCTTGCCCAGCAGCGACGCCTCCGCAACAGTGCGCTGAACCGGAGGGGTGGCAGAGTGGTCTAATGCACTGGTCTTGAAAACCGGCAGGCCGCAAGGTCTCGTGGGTTCGAATCCCACCCCCTCCGCCAGATCCCATGCCCGACACGCCGCCAGCTAAGCTCTCGATTTCACGCAAAGTGATACTCGGCGTGATTTTCACCCTCATCATGCTGGGGCTGATCGCACTGGTGAGCCTCATAAGCACCCAAAGATTTCTTGCGATATCGGCGTCCGTGGCGGAGGTGCGCGAAGTGCTCGAACGAAGCGAGCGAGCGCAGCGCTTCTTTATGGAAATGGAAAGCGGGGTGCGGGGGTTCATGCTCTCAGGGGATGACAGTGCGCTGGTTCCGTATGAGCACGGGCAGTCGTTCATCATACAAGAGTTGCAGGCACTGAGAAAATTGACGCTTGATGACGAGGATCAGCAGGCGCGTTTGTCGCGTTTACAGGTGCTGATGGGGCGAGGCTTTGCAGTGCATGGAAATGGGATCGAGAGACGCCGCGAGGGAGGCGCAGCAGCAGCAGCGCAATATTTTTCCAAAGTAGAAAACCGGCGTGAAGAAGATGAGATTTTCACGCAAATTCGCGATGAGCTGAATGAAATTGATCAGGCGGAACGGACGCGACTGAATGAACTCTATGAGATGCGTGAGGCCGTCGGCAGCGTAAACAGGTCGGTCGTTTTTGGGGGCACGGTGCTGACATGTATTGCGCTGCTCGTTGCCGGGATTGTGGTTCTCCGCGACATTTCCGATCGGAAGCGCGCCGAGGAAAAACTCGAATTTGAACGTAATCTTTTGCGCCAGATCATGGATACGATTCCGGATCGGATTTTCGTCAAGGATCGCGACGGGCATTTTACCCGCGACAATGCTGCGCACCGCCTGCACCTCAATTTGAAAACTGAGGATGGTATCGTGGGAAAAAAGGACGCGGATTTCTTTCCGGCGGAACTTGCGAATCGCTATCGGGAGGATGATAGCGCGGTGTTGAACGGGACGAAAACGATGGTCAATGTGGAGGAGCCGGGAGCAACCCCGGATGGGCGCGAGATATGGCTGGAGACGACAAAGGTGCCTCTGATGGGGCCGGACGGGAAGGCGATTGGAATTGTGGGAGTTTCCACGGACATCACCAAACGGAAGGCGGACGAGGAAAAGCTGCGGCACTTTGCGCGGCAGCTCCAGCGTTCCAACGAGGAATTGCAAAGTTTTGCGAGCGTGGCGTCGCACGATTTGCAGGAGCCGCTTCGAAAAATCCAGGCGTTCGGGGACCGGCTGCGCGCGCGTTTTACCGGTCAGCTCGGCGAGCAGGGGAGTGATTTCCTGACGCGAATGATGGATGCGGCGGACAGGATGCAAAAGCTCATCCAGGATCTGCTTCAACTTTCGCGTGTCACGACACGTGCATTGCCCTTCGAGCGATGCGACCTTGCAGATACTGTTCGCGGAGTGCTCGCGGATCTGGAGTTGAAAATCACTAGCACGGGCGCACGGCTGACTGTGGTCGGATTGCCGGTGATTCAGGCGGACCCCACACAAATGAGGCAGCTTTTCCAAAATCTTGTTGCGAATGCTCTGAAATTCCAGGCACCCGGCATGAGGCCCGATGTGTTGATAGCCGGGCAGACTTTTCCGAACCACAACGGCGAGCTACCTCAGGTGCCGCCGGGAGAGCCGCTCTGCGAGATTCGTGTTCAGGATAACGGCATCGGTTTCAGCGAGGAGTTTGCCGAGCAAATTTTCAGTCCCTTCAAGCGGCTGCACGCGCGCACGGAATTCGAGGGCAGCGGCATCGGGCTCTCGGTCTGCCGGAAAATTACGGATCGCCATCGAGGAAAAATTGTGGCAAACAGCGTTCAAGGGCAGGGTGCCACATTCATTGTAACACTGCCTTTGAACCAACCTCACTCACCATGAAAATAGAACCAAAACCAATCACCATTCTCATGGCCGATGACGATCCGGACGATCGTCTGCTCACCGCCGACGCTCTGAAAGAGG
This sequence comes from Chthoniobacteraceae bacterium, assembly GCA_947476045.1. Classification (GTDB taxonomy): domain Bacteria; phylum Verrucomicrobiota; class Verrucomicrobiia; order Chthoniobacterales; family Chthoniobacteraceae; genus SXWH01. The sequence goes on along the minus strand of CANJNZ010000001.1, from coordinate 142,592 downwards.
CGCGTTTAATCAACGACATCCGCTTCGTGGAAAACGGCGAGGAATTACTCGATTACCTGCGCAAGCAGGGGAAATTCTCGGGTGCTGTGGATGCACCGCGTCCCGGTCTGATCCTTTTGGATTTAAATATGCCGCGCAAAGACGGACGCACCGTGCTGAAGGAACTCAAACAGGACGCCGACCTGCGCACGATCCCGGTCGTGGTGCTCACCACATCGAAGGACGACGAGGACGTTTACAAAAGCTACGATCTCGGCGTGAACAGCTACATCGTGAAGCCGGTGACCTTCGAGGCGCTCGTGGATATTTTGCAGACGCTCGAAAAATACTGGTTCGAGATCGTGGAACTACCGCCAACGCGCGAATAGCTACTTTCTCGCTCTCGGCGGGCCTTGTTTTATCGGTCTCGGCGGCCTCGGTGGTCTTGGCTTGGCTGGCTGCGAGCTTCCTGCGTGTAGCTCGGCGATTTCTTTTGGCGTTAGCATCCGCCATGTCCCGGGCTCGACGGTCTGGATGCGGATGGGGCCGAATCGGACGCGGACAAGTCGTTCCACTTCGTAGCCCAACTCGTAAAGCATCAGGCGGATTTGGCGATTGAGCCCTTGTTTGAGCACGAGCCGGAGCAGGCCTGGGCGCAGCATTTCCACCGCTTCGCATTTTGCGCGGCCTGTGCGGATGTGAAAACCGCGCAGCATTTTCGCGGCATCGGCGATGTCGAAAGTGCGATCAATCACCACCTCGTATTCCTTTTCGACCTCGTGTCGTGGATGCGTGAGGAAATTGGTGAGGTCGCCGTCGTTCGTTACGATGATCAGCCCCTCGCTTTCCTTGTCGAGGCGACCGACGTGGTGGGTGCGTGGCCAGTTTGGCGGCAGAAGATCGAAAATCGTATTCCGTCCGAGTTCATCCTCCGCCGAGCAGATGTAGCCTGCGGGTTTGTGCAGGACGGCGTAAAGCGGGCGTTCACTGTGCAGCAGACGGCTGCCCACTTTCACCGCGTCGGTCGGCAGAACTTGCGTGGCGAGGTCGGTCACGATGCGACCATTGATGCGCACGTTGCCCGCGAGGATGAGTTGCTCGACGCTGCGGCGTGAGCCAAGTCCGGCGGATGCGAGAAAGCGGTTGAGTCTCATTTTATGCAGCCTCCTCTACGGGTGGTGCAGGAACGCGCAGTGCGCAAAGCAGCAGGCAATCGAGCGCGAGCAGTCCGGCAGAAGCGATGAAAGCCCAGTAGCCGTAGGCGTTCGTGCCATCGAATTCCACGAGCGAGTAGCCGAGCACTGGGCCGAGGAAACGCCCCATTCCTCCGGCGCTTTGCATGAGGCCCATCAGGCGACCTTGCGCATGAGCTTCCACAGCGCGCGAAGCGAGGCCATTCAACGTGGGAGTGGAGAGGCTGTTGCCCACGGAAATACCGGTGCAGACGAGCAGCAGCAGTCCGAGTCCGCTTCCGGTTGGGAGAAAAGCGAGCGCGCCCATGCTGGCTGCGAGCACTGCGGTGCCGATGATGGCCAGCGGTTTTTCGATGGGCTTTCGCAGCAGCCGACGCAACACGCCGCCCTGCATCAGCGCACCGAGGATTCCCACATACGCGAGCACGTAGCCGACGTGCGCTGCATCGTAGCCGTAGCGTTTCGCGCAGAAAATCGCGAAGAGCGCGGTCATTACTGAAAAGCCAGTGATGCCGGAAAGCTGGCTCAGCAAAACGATGATGATCGTGGGCGCACGGCCACCGCCGAAAACTTCGCCGAGGCTCGCCTTTTCACGCGCCTTGGCGCGCACTTCGGGCGTCAGGGTTTCCGGCAGTCGTGCGATGACGAGCATGGCGTTCACGAACGCGAGCACTGCGGCAAAATAAAACGGCACGGATGGCCCGAACGTGCTCAGCATCCCGCCGAGCGCGGGGCCGATGACAAATCCAAGCCCGAACGCCGCGCCCACCATTCCCATCGAGCGCGAACGCTGTTCCTTTGTCGTGCTGTCGGCGATGCACGCCATTGCGGTGGAAATGTTGCCGCCGCTGATTCCATCAATGACGCGCCCGATGAGCAGCATCGTGACGGTCGTTGCCGCGCCGAGAACGACGAAGCCAAGCGCAGTGCCGAGAATGCTCACCGCGAGCACGGGTTTGCGCCCGACGCGATCGCTCAGTTTTCCGATGAGCGGCGCACACACCACTTGCAGCAGCGAGTAAATGCCGACGATCCACATGAGCTGTGAATTGCTGGCTGAAAACCGGGTTCCCTCCGCAAAAAGCGGCAGCACCGGGATCACGATCCCGAAGCCGATCATGTCTATGAACAGCGTGAGAAAGACGAGGCCGAGCGTGGTGCGCTGAGATTTAGCAGGTGAATTTTCCAAAGCGCGCGGATGAAAGCGCGCCGGACCGTGGAGCGCAAACGGCAAATGCAATTTGCCGAAAACGAAGTGCTAGTGGCAGCCGCAACCGCTGCCGCAGGAGCCGCCGCTCTTTTTGGGCTGCATGTCCGAGTAGCGCGGGGCGTTTCCTTTCGCCATGACGCCGAGGCCTCCGGTGATGATGCGCCGGATGGGCTCGCCGGTCTCGGGATGCTTTGTGAGCGGTGCGTCCTTCATGCTCTGCTGAAGCTCGAACTGACGCGGGGGTGTGGTGAGTGTTTCGTAAAGGTAGGTGGCCATGCGACGGAGGATGAAATGACGGACGACGAATGTCGAATGTCGTGTGAAACGACGCGCGACTTTGGTCGGGTCGTTACATCAACCAGCGGAGGATGAGCAGTGCCCCGAGGCCGCCCAGGAAGAGTTCGAGGTCCACTTCGAGGCTGAGCCAGTCGAGTTTGCGGAGGAAGGCGGGCTTTTTCATGGATGCTACTTTAGCATCGCGGGTGCCACGCGATGACTGGCGGAAAAGAAATCTTTTTCCAACAGGCTAGGTCTTGCGTCGTCGCCACCACGGCGCAGCGAGCAGCGCGAAGAAAACGAGGCCGGTGAGATTGATTTCGGCGACGTAGAGAAGGCGGGAGTCGGAGAAATAATCGAGCAGGGTGCGCGTGCTCGGGCGATGTGTGAGAAAGCCGTAGTTGCCACCGGTGAAGGCGTTCACTGTGAGGGCGCAGGCGAGGTAAAGTTCGCTCCACAGCATCACGCGCAGCAGTGCGCCGGGGCGGGGGCGGAGTTTGTATTCAAACATGAGCCACAGCACGCCCGCCGGAATGCTGGAGTGGATGAGGAGAAAACAGAGCACGCGCAGTCCGTCGGTGATCTCGATAGCCGGTGTGAATAGCGCCTGCACGGTGCCGGCGAGTCCCCAAAAATATGCCAGCTCGAACGCGAGCGGGCTGCGCCGTGTGAGCGCAAGCACCGTGGCGAGCGCGGCCCAGTCGCAGAGCTGCATGGGCAAAGAATCATCCACATCGAGTGTTTCGCCGTGGGCTTTGAGAATGATCGCACCGATGTAGGCGGCGATGAGCGCTGCGGCGATTCCCCAGCAGATGCCCCGCGCAAGTCGTGGCGATTGCACTTTCCTGCTCAAAAGCCACAGCAGCGGCGGCACGAGAAAAGTCGCGCAGATAAAGCCGAGCTGGAGCGGGCGCATGACGCGCTACGCCAAAATGCCTTTCACCACTTTTCCGAACACATCCGTGAGCCGGTAGTCGCGGCCCTGCGTGCGATAGGTCAGCTTCGTGTGGTCAATGCCGAGGAGGTGCAGCATTGTGGCGTGTAGGTCGTGGACGTGGACGACATCCTTCACGGCTTTGTAGCCGAATTCATCCGTTTCGCCCCATTGGACGCCGCCCTTGATTCCGCCGCCTGCGAGCCACGTGGAAAAGCCGAGGATGTGGTGGTCGCGACCATTGCCGCCTTGCGACATCGGCGTGCGGCCAAATTCTCCCGCCCACACGATGAGCGTGTCATCAAACATCCCGCGCTGTTTCAAATCGGTGATGAGCGCCATGCACGCGCGGTCAACTTCCGCCGCCTTGAGCTTCACGCCATCCTTCACGCCGCCGTGATGATCCCAGTCTTTGTGATAGAGCTGGATGAAACGCACACCACGCTCCGCGAGACGACGCGCCAGAAGGCAGTTCGATGCAAAGGAACCGTCACCGGGAGTGCAGCCGTAGAGTTCGAGCGTGGCTTGCGTCTCCTTGGACATGTCCACCAGCTCCGGCACGCTGCTCTGCATTTTGAAAGCCATCTCGTATTGCGAAATACGCGTGGCGATTTCCGGATCGTCCACGGTGCTGTTGAACTGCGTGTTCAGCGCGTTGACCGTGTTCACAACATCGTTCTGCATCTCGCTCGAAACGCCGGGAGGATTGCTCAGATAAAGCACCGGGTCGCCCTTGCCGCGCAGGTGCACGCCCTGAAATTTGCTCGGCAAAAATCCCGCGCTCCACTGCCGCGCCGCGATGGGTTGGTTCTGCCCGCCCTTGCCGAGCGAGGTGAGCACCACAAAGCCCGGCAGATTTTCCGCCTCGCTGCCGAGGCCGTAAGTCGCCCATGCTCCCATGCTCGGACGACCGGGGATCGTGCTGCCGGTGTTGAAAAAACAATGCGCCGGGTCGTGGTTGATCGCATCGGTCTGCATCGATCGCACGATGCAGATGTCGTCCACCACGCTGCCGATGTGCGGGAACAGCTCACAAATCTCCGCCCCGCTCTTACCGAATTTTTTAAAACCCCACTGCGGCCCGAAGCATTTGAGCTGCTGCCCCTGAAGCTGCGCGAGCTGCTGCCCCTTGGTGAGCGAATCCGGCATCGGCTTGTTGTGATTTTCCGCAAGCACCGGCTTCGGATCGAAAGTCTCCAAGTGCGAAGGCCCGCCCGCCATCGTGAGCCAGATCACGCGCTTCGCCTTTGGTGCGAAATGCAACGGGTTCACCACGCCCCGCCATTTTTTCTCCTGCAACGCCATCGCCTGCGGCAAAAGCGAAGGATTCAGCAGCGAAGCCAGAGCAAGCGCGCCAGTCCCGCGTGCGGACTGGCCCAGAAAAGTGCGGCGTGTGAGATGATCAAACATTGCGAGATGATAAAGCAGATTGGGCGAGTTGGCTTTGGAAAAATTTCAAGGCCCGCCTGATTTGAAGGCAATAATAGGATAGGTGTGCGATTTTGCTAAAACCTTGGCACTTTGGCCGAATGTTCTCTTTAGCTTCGGAAAGGTCGTTTCGCAGCATGGCGGATGTGGCCGATGCGGACGGTCTCCTCTGTGAGCCGAAAGAAGATGAGGTAGTTTCCAAATGGCATCATTCGCCAGTCGCGAGCATAAGGGTAACGAGGAAATCGTTCGGGTAATGTGTCGAGAGTCTGACTGGCAATGATAAGGCGTGAGAGAAAACGTTTGGCAACTTCTACGCTCTTTGATTCCTCGATGAGGTAGGCGCGTATTTCGAACATATCGCGCACGCTTCTTGGTGAATACTCCACTCGCAGGCTCACGAGAGGCCGAGCTTGGCGTGGACCTCCGCACTGGTGAGTCCTTCTCCACGCTCAAATTCAGCGTCCGCCTCCGTGAGGGCGTCACGAATATCAGCGACCTCTTCTGGTGAGAAACGGGATGCAAATATTTCCGCGATGCCCGCCTGAATTTTGAGGCAGTCTTCGCGAGGCATCGCGGCGACGGTTTCGATTACTTCAGCAGCTGTCATGGGTTGAAATGTGCCAGTAATTTACCGCTACTCAAGTTGCTTTTGAATGGTGACGTATTTGCAGTTGGCTTCGTGAGCTTTGAATCAACGACCGCATTTTTCCCAACGGATGCACTTTGCCTTTGGCGGGAAATGGATTAACCACAGACCCACATGCGCTACATTGAACCACACGGACACATGGTTTCCCGGACGACTGACGACTATCAGGCGATGGTCACGGCGGGGTGTCTGGCTGTTTGTGAACCGGCGTTTTGGGCGGGGTTTGATCGCAGCGGGGTGCAGGGTTTTTACGATTATTTTTGCCAGCTTACGGACTATGAGCCGAAGCGCGCGGCGAAGTTCGGGCTACCGCATTATTCGTGGCTTTGCATCAATCCGAAGGAGAGCGAGGACATGGGGTTGGCGAAGGAGGTTATCTCGATCATCCCGGAATTTCTGGATCGGCCAAACGTGCTCGGCATTGGCGAAATCGGGCTGAATAAAAACACGCGCAATGAACTGAAGGTGCTTGAATGGCACGTGGATCTCGCGGCGCGAAATGACCAGCTCATCCTCGTCCACACGCCGCATCTGGAGGACAAGCTCAAGGGCACGCGGTTGATTCTTGATGTGATTCAGGCCGACAAACGCATCCAGCCGGAGCGTGTGATTATTGATCACGTCGAGGAACACACCGTGGAGATGGTGCTCGATACGGGGATGTGGGCGGGCATGACGCTTTACCCGGAGAGCAAATGCACGCCGGCGCGCGCGATTGATATTTTGGAAAACTACGGCACCGAGCGCATCTGGATGAACTCGGCGTGCGATTGGGGAATCAGCGTGCCGCTCGCCGTGCCGAGGACGGCTCTGGAGATGCGCAAACGCGGCTGGCTGGAGGAGAAAATTGACGCGGTCATCTACGGAAACCCGCAACGATTCATGAGGCAAAGTCCGCGCTTCAAGCTTTGAGCGGGATGAAGTCAGGTGACTATCTTCGATGAAAAAACTCCTGCTCTCTGTTCTTGGGATTCTGCTGCTTTTGATTATCGGGGCTGCATATGTTGCGTATGAAATACACCGTCAGCGGTTCCTATTCGAGAGTGGTGCTGGCACTGAAAAATACGTGCGCGTTACACTGACAAAGGCTGGTGATTTATGTATTTATTACCTCGGTGCGGATGGAGGTTGGTCGCTCAAAAGGCGCGATTATTACGGGTGCGAGACTGTTGAAAGTGTGGACAATGACAGCAACCAGATCGTTGTGCATTTCTCTGATGGAAGCTCTTTGCGGTTTAATAGGCCGATATTCCAACGAACAGAAGATACGACTCATGAAACACCCGCGCTTGAGCATCGCTCTTCGCAGCTATAGCCTTCCCGTCTGAATGATCGTCCGCCTCGCCATCGCCGTCTGCATTTTCGCCCTGCCGCTGTTTGCGCAGCAGCCTTCGGCCATCAGCAGCGTGAAGCGTCCGAATGCGGAGCCGGAGATTCCGCGCGCAGTGCCGGTTCACACTGCGCCGCGTGCTTTGGTGATGCCGGAAAAGGTTCCGCTCATCAGTGCGCCCGCGTCGTCTCCGTCGGGGAATAAGCCAACGCCTGTTCCTGCTACGCCGACGGTGCCTGCCGCGCCCGCTGTTGCTCGTCCTTCGGCCCCCGCGCCGCCGCCGCCCGTGCAGCCTGCGCCGACGGCGTTTGATGTGGAGCCGAGCTGGGAGACTCAGAAGCTCGCGCGGACTTATGTTTTCAGCATCCCCGCGCCACGCGGGATGATCACGGATCGCAACGGCGTTCCGCTGGCGCAGACGCGCGTCGTGCAAAATCTCGCCATCCAATTTCCCACGCCGCCGCAGTTCACCGATGCGGAGGCGAGCCGCTACATTTACGAGCAGGTCGCCCGTGCGCGCGGCATCACGCGGCGCGACATCACGGTGGATGCGGACAAGGCGCTGAAGCATTACAAAAACCGAGGCATCATGCCGCTGGTGATTGCGCAAAATTTGAAGCCCGCCGAAATCGAGGCGGTGAAGCAGGCGAACGCGCCGGGCATCACGCTTCAGCAGATTTACCAGCGCTATTACCCGCAGGGTGCGACGGCGGGACACATCATCGGCTACGTGGGCAGGCAGGGCACATATTCGACGGGCGTCGTGGAAAACAGCGAACTGCTGTGGCCGGGCAGCGAAGGGCGCGAGGGGCTGGAAAAAACCTTCAATGACCAGCTCACCGGCAAGAACGGCGTGATGGCCGTGTCGTTCGATGCGCAGGGGCGCAAGTCTTCGGAGAAAGTCGTCGAGCCGCCGACGCCGGGACAAAATGTCGTTACGACGCTTGATTTGAACATCCAGCGCATCGTCGAACGCGCGCTCGCAGATACAAAAAGACCGTGCGCTATGGTGGTCATGAATCCCAACAATGGCGAGATCGTGGCGATGGCCTCGATGCCAAGCTACAATCCGAACGATTTCATTCCGAACATCTCCGTCGAGGCATTTGAAAAGCTGAACAATGACCCGGCGCACCCGTTGATTCCGCGCGCTTTCCGCGCATCCTACCCGCCTGGCTCTACCTTCAAAATCATCACCGGCCTCGCTGCCTTGAACGAAGGACTCGTGGACCCCGATGACGCTTTCGGAGGCGAGGCGGTCATCGAGATCGGAGGCATCAAATTCCGCAACTGGAAAAAGTCCGACGTGGGTCCGCTCAATTTCGTGGAAGCGCTCACACAGAGCTGCAATACTTACTTTTATAAAATGGGACTTAAGGCCGGCTACAAACCGATCATCGAGTATGCGCAGCGTCTCGGTCTCGGTGCGAAAACCGGCATTCCCATCGGTTCGGAGGACGACGGAAACTTGATGACGAGTGACTACATGATGAAGCAATACAAGCGGCGCATCATGCCCGGTGACATCGCGAACATGAGCATCGGCCAGGGCGACACGCTCGTCACGCCGCTGCAACTCACCGGAGCTGTCGCTACGGTTGCCAATGGCGGAACCGTCTATCAACCGCGACTAGTCCTGCAATTACAGGGGCCCGATGGAAAAGTTACTTTTGGTTATGAGGCGCGTGTCCGCGACCAGATCGAGATAGACAAGGCTACATTGAAAGCACTGCGCGAAGGTTTGCTTGGTGTCGTGAACAGTGGAAACGGCACCGCGCATCAGGCGCAGGCACCGGGATTCAAAGTCGCCGGCAAAACCGGCACCGCGCAGTGGGGCACCGGGAGAAACGAAAAAGTTGCCGCGTGGTTCACCGGCTATGCGCCGGCGGACAAGCCACAGTTTGCATTCACTTCACTCTACGAGGGCGCCGCTGGAAACAACGATGTGCATGGCGGCACATACTCCGCCCCCATCGTAGGTCGCGTGCTCAAGCAAATCCTCAAATCCGAGCCCAAGGAAAAGAAAGGCGGGTTGCGCAAGAAGAAGCCTGTGGACGAAGACGAGGATGTGCAGGACGACCCGCCGCCACGCGCCCGCCCCGTGAAGCGCCCGCCTGAGGAAGTCGTGCAATAATTCACCCTCCGGACAGAGCGGAGCTGATTTCCAATAAGAAATGGCCCGAGTCCGGCTTGCGCTATTGCGAGATGTGAGCATCTTCACCCGCTCGCCTCACAGCCCACTGATGGAATTGCCATATAAAGTCACCCGCCTGCCCAATGGGGCCAACGTCGCCACCGTGCAGATGCCTCACATGCGCAGCGTGAGCGTAGGAGTGTGGACGGGAGTCGGCGGACGGCATGAGCACGAAAAGGAAACCGGCGTGTCGCACTTCCTTGAGCACTTGCTTTTCAAAGGAACGAAGCGTCGCAACGCAAAACAGATCACCGCGGCGGTCGAGGGAGTCGGTGGCTATCTCAACGCCTTCACCACGGAGGATCACACCTGCTATTACGCCAAGGCGGGCGCGCCGCATTTCGCGCGACTGTGCGATGTGCTCGGCGACATGTATCGCGACTCCACTTTCCCTGCAGCCGAGATCGAGCGCGAGCGCGAGGTCATCCGCGAGGAAATCATGATGTATCGCGACCAGCCCGCGCAGCACGTGCAGGAGTTGCTCACCGCCACGCTGTGGAAAAAACACCCGCTCGGGCGTCCACTCACCGGCACGGTCGAGACGGTCTCGCATTTGAAACGCCCGCGCATCACCGCGTTTCACCGAGAGCATTACTGCGGCGCGAATACCGTCGTCACCGTCGCCGGTCGCTTCTCACACGATGAAGTGCTCGCCGAGGTGAGCCCGTGGCTGTCGCGTCTCCCTCGCGGGCGGCGTCCGCGTTTCGTGCGCAGCCCGCGCGTGCCCGGCAGGCCGAGCGTCTCACTGCACACGCACGACACCGAGCAGATGCACCTCGCGATGGGCTTTCACGCATGGGGGCGGAGCGATGAGCGCAGATTCGCGCTGAAGCTGCTCAGCGTCATCCTCGGCGAAAACATGAGCTCGCGCCTTTTCCAAAAACTCCGCGAGCGCCTCGGCTATTGCTACTCCGTCACCAGCGGCATGGTGACGCTCGAAGACACCGGCGCGCTGCACATCGCAGCCGGCCTCGATCCCGCGAAACTCGAACGCGCCGTCCGCCTCATCATGCGCGAACTCGACGCACTCTCCAGCCGCGGCCCCACGCGCGCCGAGTTGAAAATGGCGCAGGACTACACCATCGGCCAGACGCTCATGGGCCTCGAAAGCACCAGCAACCAAATCATGTGGATGGGCGAAAGCCTGCTCGGTTTCGGCAAAGTGCTTTGCCCTGCGGAAATTGAGCGCAGCATCCTCGCCGTCACGCCCGCCGACGTGCAGTCCGTCGCCCGAGCGTGCGTGCAGCGCGGCAGGCTCGGTATCGCCGTCGTCGGCCCACTCAAGGACGCGGAGAAAATCAAAAGCTGGCTCTAGCTAGACAGCCGGATGGACGATACTCCGAAACCCTCCAAAGCGGTCGCTTCTCCTTCGGGCAAGACTCTCGGTCGTCCGCTCCGGTTGCTCGTGAATTTGCTCGTGATGCTGATTGCGACGGCGTTCGCGCTTGGGCTGGCAGAAGGCATCGTCCGGCTGATTTATCCCGAATTTGGAATCCCCATTTTCACGACGAAGCTCTTCACCGAATTCGATCCGCTGCTGGGCTGGAGGAAAATCCCCAACTTCCACGGCACCCACGTGCAGGATGAATACACCATCGTCGAGCAGTTCAACTCCAAGGGACTGCGCGGCCCCGAGTATCCCTACAAAAAACCTGCGGGAGAATTTCGCATTCTGGTTCTCGGCGATTCATTCGCCGAAGGCTACACCGTGGAGTTCGAGGAACTGTGCTCCGAGCTGTTGAAGCAGAAACTCAGCACCGGACTCAACAAGCGCGTGCAGGTGATTAACGCGGGCACCGGCGGATACAGCACGGACCAGGAGCTTCTTTTCCTCCGCACCGAGGGCGTGAAGTATGAGCCCGATCTCGTCATCGTGCTGTATTGCGAAAACGACGCCCCCATGAACGTCAAATCCGTCTATTACACGATGGGACGCGGACAAAAACCGCTCTTCGCATTGGAAGATGGAAAGCTCTCGATAAAATCTACACCGCAGAAAACATGGGACCGCACCGAGGAAGCGGAAAAAGACACGGCGAAAAAAGAGCACGATTACAAAAAGCCGTTCAGCCTGCTGACCCCCGACACATGGTATCTCTACCGGCTCACCAAATATGTGCTCAGCCGTCGTTCAAAGAATGCCACCGCCGGCGGCCCGATTGAGCAAGTGCTGGAAAGCGCGCCGGAGGATAAAACAGCGGGCGACACAGTCTATCGTGGACGGCAGGAAGACTGGATCATGACCGAAGCCCTCATGGCCCAAATCCAAAAAGAAGCCGCGGATGCTGGCGCGAAATTTCTCCTCTACAGCATCCCGCAGAAGGAAGACGTTTACAGCGCGAAAGCCCCCGACAGCGCCATCGAGCACAACCTCCGCGTGATGAGCCAGCGCCACGAAATGAAGTTCATCCCGACCATCGCGACCTTTCGCAAACAAGCCGCGAAATTGGAATCATCCCAAAAACGACTCTACTGGAAAAAAGACTCCCACTGGACCCCCGAAGGCCATCGCCTGACAGCCGAAATCCTCGTCCAACACATCCTCTCCCATCGCACAGAATACGGCCTGTGAGAAGCGCCCGCCCCGAGCATGGGGATGTGAAAATAATCAGTCAGCCCTACGGCGCGCCCCGTCGTTTTCTCTAACTTATCCAGCAAAGGGCCTCGTCCCCTTGCATCGGTTTTGCCGAACATCGTGCATCCCCAAAACTGCGAACCCGCGTGACGGCCCTGTCTTGCAGTTTTCAGAGCCATCTCACTTCCGCACAGCGGGCAGGGCTCCGTGCTTTGTGCGCCTGTTTCGCATTGCAAAGACTGCGCACTGCTTTCGTTTACGGTTGCAGGCATCATCCGGCAAAGCTGAGTGCCGTCTATCAGCTCCAAAGGTTTGCCGGATGCGAAATTTCTGGCCTCTCCAGTATATACACCGCTGGTGACCAAAATAGCGCGGTCAGCACCTTCGGCTGTCAATACTCCAAACAACTCTCGGACTTTATCCACGCCCACCTTGTAAACTTTCCAGCGCTTGCATTGAACCAACACACGCTCACCGGCCCCGTGTAAAATCAGATCAATGCCTCCGTCTGCTCCTCCACCGCCATTTTCAGTGACTTGATAGCCCTGACGTCGGAAAGCCTCCGCAATCAGCAGTTCAAAATCCTGCCAGCTGAGGGCGCGGATGGATTCAATGCTGGTTTGGCCGTCATAAATTTTGCGACGCCAGGCCTTGCCCAGCGCCGCGACGATTCCTGCGATGATAATCACGGCGGCGGCAAACCGGGCGAACACTGTTCCAGCCCCTGCCAACATCCCCGTGAAGGATAGTTTGATGACAATATAAGCAACCATCGCAAGCGGCACACAGACCCACGCGGGCACAAGCATGAAAAGCTCAAGCAGGGCTTCAAACAGATTCTCGTTCTTGCGTCGGCGGGCCATGGGTTTGCCGATTTCTACAGACGGTCGGAAACGCTTCAAGCCCGCACACTCTTTCCCAAACTAACGCTAGAAAAATCATAGCCGCACAAGGCGGGCCCTGCGGGAAGTCGGGACAGACAGGAATGTCGTAGGATATTCCTAGCGTCTTTGGGCGTTTTGGTTTGCCAAGGGGCGTGGGTGCTTCTATCCCCCGCGCTCCATTTTTTCGCGTAACCAGCATTTTTAAAAACCATGTCACTCACCACCATCACCGCAGTCCACGCCCGCCAAGTCATTGACAGTCGCGGCAACCCAACCGTCGAAGCCGAAGTGCATCTCACCGGCGGCGCCATCGGTCGCGCCATCGTCCCGAGCGGTGCGAGCACCGGCGAACACGAAGCGTGGGAATTGCGCGACGGGGTGAAGGATCGTTACCTCGGCAAGGGCGTGACCAAGGCCGTGGGGAACGTGAACAAAATCATCGCCGACGAAATCACGGGCATGGATGCGTGCGACCAGATTGACGTGGACGGCGTGATGCTCGAACTCGACGGCACCGCGAACAAAGCCAAGCTCGGCGCGAACGCGATCCTCGCCGTCTCGATGGCAAACGCGCACGCCGCGAGCGCGCAGCTCGGCCAGCCGCTTTACAAATACCTCGGCGGGCCCAACGCAAAAGTGCTGCCCGTTCCGATGATGAACATCATCAACGGCGGCGCGCACAGCGATGCACCGATTGACTTCCAGGAGTTCATGATCATGCCGGTGGGCGCGAAGAATTTCAGCGAGGCCGTGCGTTGCGGCGCGGAGATTTTCCACTCGCTCAAGAGCGTGCTCAAGGGCCGCGGCCTCAGCACCGCCGTGGGCGACGAAGGCGGCTTCGCGCCGAACCTTGCCAGCGCCGACGACGCGCTGGAAACCATCGCCGCCGCTGTGAAGAAAGCCGGCTACAAATTCGGCAAGGACGTCTTCATCGCGCTCGATGTCGCCAGCTCGGAGTTCTTCGACAAGGCGAAGAACCAATACGTTTTCAAAAAGAGCAGCGGTGAGAAATTCAGCGCCGCACAACTCGTGGCGTTTTACAAAAAGCTCTGCGCGAAATTTCCCATCATCAGCATCGAGGACGGCTGCGCCGAAAACGACTGGGCCGGCTGGAAACTTCTCACCGAGGCGCTCGGCGACACGGTGCAGCTCGTCGGTGACGATCTCTTCGTCACGAACGTGGACTTCCTCCGCAAGGGCATCGAGACCGGCACCGCGAACTCCATTCTCGTGAAGGTGAATCAAATCGGAACGCTCACCGAAACGTTCGACGCCATCGAGCTTGCGAAGGAGAACGGCTACACCGCCGTCATCAGCCACCGCTCCGGCGAGAGCGAAGACACGACCATCGCCGACATCGCCGTCGCGACCAACGCGGGCCAGATCAAAACCGGCTCGATGTCGCGCACCGACCGCGTCGCAAAATACAATCAATTGCTGCGCATCGAGGAGAATTTGGGTGACAAAGCCATTTATGGCGGCAAGATGCGCGCCTAGTGAAAGCGGACGCTTCCTCCGATTTTGGTTACAGAAAGCGCGCAAGCATTTGGTCGAAAATCAACCAATGGCTGTGCTTGATCATCGTCGTCATCGTCGGCGTCCCGCTCGTTTATAGCAGGATTCCCGTCGTGAAAGAGAAGGATGCCCAGGACGCGCACGAGGCACAGCTCGAGGAGAAAATTGACAAGGCGCGGATGCAACACGCCCGCCTCACCAGCGAAGTCCGCCTGCTCGAACGCAACGACCCCGAGTATTTGAGCCTCTTCATCCGCGACAATCTTTCCCCCGGCTTCATGAAACCCGGCGAGACCATTTTCCGCATTGAGCCGCAGGGGAAGGGGAAGTAGTCGCTTCCTCGTTACGCTGCGTCAGAAACTGACGCGCCCCTACGACCGCTTCACCGCTTCGAGATCCGCGTCCACCATCAGCTTGGTGAGACCTTCGAATGTCGTTTGCGGCACCCAGCCGAGTTTCGTCTTCGCTTTTGTCGCGTCGCCAATGAGCAAATCCACCTCCGCTGGCCGCTCGTAGCGCGCGTCGTATTTCACGAAGTCCTGCCAGTTCAGCCCCACGTGGGCGAAGGCCACTTCGCAAAACTCCCGCACGCTATGCGTCTCATTCGTCGCGAGCACGTAGTCGTCGCCCTCGGGCTGCTGGAGCATTCGCCACATGCCCTCGACGTATTCTTTCGCGTAACCCCAGTCGCGCTTCGCGTCGAGATTGCCGAGGTAGAGTTCTTTTTGCAGGCCGAGTTTGATGCGCGCCACAGCCCGCGTGATTTTGCGCGTCACAAACGTCTCACCTCGCCTCGGGCTTTCGTGGTTGAAAAGAATCCCGTTCGTCGCGTGCATCCCATAGCTCTCGCGGTAGTTCACCGTCGCCCAATACGCATACACCTTCGCCACCGCATACGGGCTGCGCGGCCAGAAAGGCGTCGTCTCTGTCTGCGGCACCTGCTGCACTTTTCCATACATCTCGCTGCTCGATGCCTGGTAAAAACGCGCCTTCACCTTCGCCTCGCGGATCGCTTCGAGAATGCGGATCGTCCCCAGCGCCACGACGTCGCCCGTGTATTCCGGGATGTCGTAGCTCACGCGCACGTGGCTCTGCGCGCCGAGGTGATAGATTTCCTCCGGCTGGATGCGGTCAATGAGCCGCGTGAGGTTTAGCGAATCGCTGAGGTCGCCGTAGTGCAGGAAAAGACGCACGCCGTTCACATGCGGGTCCTGATAGAGGTGGTCGATGCGCGAAGTGTTGAACGTGGACGCGCGGCGGATGATACCGTGGACCTCGTAACCTTTTTCGAGCAAGAGGTCGGCGAGATAACTGCCGTCCTGCCCCGTGATGCCGGTGATGAGTGCTTTCTTCATGTGAGGGCCGCGAGGAAACAGGAACTGCGTCTGCTAGAAAGCAAAAAACAGCGGCACCACCCTCACGCGCCGCCGCCGAAGCGATGTTTTCCGAAATCGCAGAAATCTTCCGCGCCCGCTGAAATCGGTGGAAGGATTCGCCGGCTAGTAATATGATCTCCCACAGTCCGGTCGTAAAAAACATCTATGAACTACCCCGAAACATACCGCTTCTCTCGCTGCATTGCTTTTGTCTGTATCTATTGTGGCGTCGCTCTCGGGATATTCATGGTCTGGTTTCCAAGCTTGAACTCCGATTTTCGGTGGAAACTCTTCCTGACTCTGGGGATTATTTTTTTCGGCTCCGTGATGACCATGGCATTCGCATCGGTGACAGATGGGCCGCGTGGAAGCCACCGCAGCTTTCGACTGAGCAAGGAAGAGAATCCCGAAGCGACGCCGAGGGAATCCAAGGATCGAACCGGCTGTCCCAGCTAATGGCAACTTGCACCCACGTCAAAAAAGGAGCACACTATGCCCGATGAAACTTCGCACCGACCTACTGGAACAACTGAAGGACGAGGACATCCTGAAGGAAGTTCTAGCGAACAATCACCGTTACAAGTCAGAGCCGCATTTCTCAAAAACCGGAGTTGGGACGCTGTCGTCGGCTTCAACCGAGGAGCGTGCTCAAGAGGAGGCGCGCAACACGGCGTTAATTCAGAAGTTGGAGGAGAGGTTGAAAAAGAATGGAACGAGTGGCGCGGACGCGAAGGCACACTCCTCGAAGTCTTAGATTTTTTACGCCATTGCCACCGGGCGGCTCCGTTTCTGTTTTTCAACGGGAATACGTTTGCGGACATAGGTCGCCAGTTGCTTGCGGCCCTCATGCGCGAACTGCCTGCAGGACGTTTGCGGCAGGTGACTTCCGCTGCGGCTCACTATATCGCAGGAGTGATGGATCGCGACGCGATGGTGCAAATCATCGAGGAACTGTGCCGAGCGGCGGACTTGGTTGTGGGGACGCGGGTGAAGACGCTCGGCGGTTCTGTGCGCGGGGTGATTACACGGGTGCTGGATGACGGGCGCGTAGCTGTGCGGCCCGATGGCTCGGCGGGCGAGATGATTTCGCTGCCGGAGAATCTGCTGCGGGAGGAATAGCCCCCTTTTCCCTGCGCACCACCTACGCAGCGTCCTTGTCCTGCTTGCGGCGGATGAGCGGGGTCTTCTTTCCTTCGACGACGGCGCGGTTGATGGTGACTTCGGCGATGTCTTCGCGGCTGGGCACGTCATACATCACGTCGCGCATGATGCGCTCGAAGAGGCTGCGCAGGGCGCGGGCGCCGGTGCCGCGTTTGACGGCCTGCTCGGCGAAGGCGCGCAGGGCGTCCTTGGTGATGTTGAGGCTGACGCCTTCCATGCTGAGGAGCTTGGCGTATTGCTTGGTGAGGGCGTTTTTCGGCTCGGTGAGGATGGAGACGAGTTCGTCCTCGGTGAGCGGGTCGAGCGCGGTGACGACGGGGAGACGGCCCACAAATTCCGGGATCATGCCGAAGCGGAGGAGATCCTCGGGTTCGCAATGGCGCAGGATTTCGCTCTGCGGCACCTCGGTCTGCGGGTCGCTGTGGATGGAGTGCATGGAGCTAAAGCCGAGGACTTTTTTGCCCCGGCGGCGCTCGATGATTTTGTCCATGCCGACGAATGCTCCGCCGCAGATGAAGAGGATTTTTTCGGTGCTGACCTGAATGTATTCCTGCTGGGGATGCTTGCGTCCGCCCTGCGGGGGGACGTTGCAGGTGGTGCCTTCGAGGATTTTCAAAAGCGCCTGCTGCACGCCTTCGCCGCTGACGTCGCGGGTGATGGAGACGTTCTCGGTTTTGCGCCCGATTTTGTCAATCTCATCAATATAGACGATGCCCATCTCGGCGCGTTTCACATCGTAATCGGAAGCCTGAAGCAGACGGAGGATGATGTTTTCCACGTCCTCGCCGACGTAGCCGGCCTCGGTGAGCGTGGTGGCGTCGGCGATGCAAAAAGGAACGTCGAGGATGCGCGCGAGCGTTTTCGCGATGAGCGTCTTGCCGCTGCCGGTCGGGCCGATGAGCAGGATGTTGCTCTTGTCAATTTCCACATCGTTCAGCGGGTCCACCGTGGGTTGCTGGCCTGGCGCGCCGCCGCTGTTGTGGAGCAGGCGCTTGTAGTGGTTGTGAACGGCGACGCTCAGTGTCTTTTTCGCGGATTCCTGGCCGATGACGTAGTTGTCGAGCTGGCGGCGGATGTCGGCGGGCTTGGGCACACGGAGTTGCGTGCTCTGGCGGCGTGACTCCTCGTTGAGTTCCTTGTCGAGGATGCCTTTGCAGACATTGATGCAGGAATCGCAAATGTAAACGCCGGGGCCGGCGATGAGTTTGCGGACTTCGGCGTGCGATTTGCCGCAGAAGCTGCACATGGTGAGATTGGTAGCGCGTGCCATTTGGGCTGTGGTTTAAAATTTACGGTCGGCAGAAAATGTAACTGCCGGAAACAATAAAGCAGCAACCGTTCGCAGTGGGAAAGAAACTTTTGTCACCAGCCCGCCATTTCCCCGCGCAACTGAGTGTGCAAGGGCTGCCGAGTATCTAAGAATCAGCGCTACAGCGCATGGTTGGCCGTTGCGGTCATTCGAATAATGACTTCGCCGTTGTTGGTTGCTCGACGGCGAAGGTGACGGATGCAGCTCCTCCTGCCTGAAGGCTCGCGCGAATGCGCGACTCGAAGCCAGTTCGCTCTGCGGGAATGGGAAAGTCTGCCTGACGATAGATAACGACGAGTTTGGGTTGAGGTGCCATCTCTCGTTGGATGTAACCCGAAAGCTCTTCCTCTGTCACATTCGTTGTCTGCTCGGGATTGGCGGTTGAGCGGAAGGAAAAGCCTGAGTCAGTGGGATTGTAACGCAATACAGCATCCGCCTCGGTGAGAGGACGAGCGACCTCCTGAGCACGGTTGAGCGTGAAATGAAGGAGATCGCGGATGCCGTCGCCCATATGGTCGCCCATTTGACGCATGGCAAAGTGCAGAAAGATAGCGTAACCGACTGCAAGCACGATCACTGTCGCAGCGACTCCAAGCAGTATCTTTTGGGCTCTCTTCACGGGAATACGCGAGCGACCCCTAACATAGTATTGAACCGCAGTGACGGTGGCATTGGAAGTGAGGCGTCATGTGTAGAGTTCAGAGCCAAGCGTTGTGCGTCATGAAGAAGCGGAGAAACCACAGGGACGCAACGCTGAACATCGTGCGAAACCCGATGCGCCACCGTCGCGAGAAACCGCTGGACGCGGGCCACCAAAGTAGCGCTGAAAAGACAAGAACAGCAGCGGAGATGACGAGCGAAAGGTGATTGGTGTTGAAGAACGGATGGCAACCACAGCCGAGACGCTCGACGAAAAGCCGTTGATGGATGTTGAGGTTGGTGTAGATGACGAAGATGGCGCCCGGTAACACGAGTGACGCAGCGATGGCGGAAGCTGTCTTCGTGGCATTCATTCACAGTGAGCGCGAGCGACGGCTACCCCAAGCTCAGCGACGCACCGAGCGGTTCGCTTCAGCGCATGATTAGGCGTTGCGGTCATTTGTGTTGAGGCGTGGAGTGTAGATGAAAAGTGCGGCTGTGGCCGCCGCTGCGATACTGATAAGAGCCGGACGCCACGGTGCAATGGTCGGGAAGAGAGCGATGGGCGATTCTGGACGCAATCTGAGAACCTCGACGACGGCAAAGACGAGAGCGATGACTGGAAGCAAAAATACAAGATGCGGACGAAGAGACAGAAACCACGCGAGAGCTAACGCGGCGAGCAACGAAACGGCGTAGGACGAGAGAAGCGCGGCGCTAAACGCAATGTCGTTGTATGCGTTGATGGAGCCAGTTTCGGCGAAGTATGCCTGCGACTCTCGAAATAGCGATATGGCGCGAGCCAATGGCAACGACCAAAGCGCCACGAATAGAATGGCGGCTCCGAATCCGATGGCTTTTGAAGGCTTCATTGCACAGAGCGGCTAGCGACGCCTAACATAGTATTGAACCGCAGAGAGAACTGGTATGGACGGATCGGGGCGGGCATGGTTTGGAGAGGAAAACGAGGCTGGGATGCCTTGGCAAATGGAAATTGCCGCTGCCACCGCCGGAGAGCGGGTGACTTCCCCAAATCCGCAATCCGCAATCCGAAATCCGCAATTCCCCTCACGGGCTCACCGTCGCCTTCGCCACGGCGGTCAAGTCACCGTTGGGCGTCCCTTTGTCCCAGAAACGCATCCGGTATTCGCGCACCTCTGGCGTGTCGGCGGCGAGCAGGGGGCGCTCGTCATCGTAGGGGCTCTCGGTATCAATCGCCAGCGTCTCCCACTCGCCACCGCCGCGCCGCGACTCGATGAACACCCCCGTGTGCCCGAATTTGAAAAACGCCAGCCGCACCATTTCTACGCCCTCCCCTTGCAGCACCTTCGCCGTGAATTTCGGCATCGTCTTCGCCCCCGTATCCTCCGGGCCCACGATGCCGAGGCGCGTCCCGATGATCTCCGTGTAGTTTTTCATCCGCTTGATGGCCCCCGCCATTTCAAAGATGCGCCCGAGCCCCCCGTTCGGCCTTGGCGAAACCCCCGCAGGCAGCGCCGGCGGCGTGAAAGTGGGCAGCGAAGTCACCGCAAAGTCCTTCCCCTTCAGCACCGCCTCCACCGCATCCGTCGAAGCCGGGGAAAAAGAGCGCGCCGTCGCCAGCCACAACCCCACCACGTAAGCGCACCAGCGGGCATCGGCCACACAGTCCGCAGCAACGGCAGGCGCGATCCCGAGCGTGGCAGCGCAGGACTCCAGAGCATTGGCGAAGTTTTCGAGCCAGCCAGCCTGCTCACCAGTGGGCCTCGGGTAGAAATGATGGCGTTTCATGGGAAAAAGAGCACCGCAACACTGGGTGAAAGCAGCGGTGGAATCAAGCAGAAAAGCGCCAACGCCGATTCCGTTGAGACCAACCGTCATTCCGTTGTGGCCAACGGACAAAGCGTTGAATCCAACAGAGCGTCCGTTGGGCCCCACCTATAAACCGTTGAGACCAACGCAATATCCGTTGAGATGAACGAACTAACCGTTGAGCCAAACGGAAAAGGCGTTGACCACAACGGATGAACGGTTGACCACAACGGAACAACCGTTGAACTCAACGGACGGACGGTTGAGCCCAACGGAACTGGCGTTGACTACAACGGAACAAGCGTTGAGGCTAAAGAAACCGCCACCTCCGCTCCCCGGACAGCGAACTCTGCCCCTCTGACCGCCACCAACGTCCCTCTGACCGTCACCTCCCTCCCTCCCTCCGACGGCCAACTCCATCCTCGCGACCAAGAACCGCCCTCCTCCAAGCACCACCTTTGTCCTCCCGACCGCCACCCGTGCCCTTTCAATCACCATGCGCGCCCTCCCGCCTACGCCCCGCCTCCTTTCCGCCACCCCTGCCCATCCCCGCCTTGCCAACATCCCCCGCACGCGGCACAAGGCCCGCGTGAAAGACGGGCGCACCACGAAAAGCGAGAGCAGCTTTGGGAAGAAGCTTTGGTGCGTGCTCATCGTCCTCTTCCTCGGCGGCATCGGCTGGCAGGTGTGGAAGCTCCACCTTTACAACAACGCCGTCCGCGAGGCGCAGGAAGCGGGGTTCACGTGGAAGTGCGATGACGCCATCAGCCTCATCCGGCAGGACTGGCACAATGCGCTCAAAAAGGAGACATGGGGCGAGCACCGCCGCGTGCTTTACATGGGAGAAGTCACCGACCTTGGCCGCTACCGCGAAATGCTCCACCATCTCCGTCCCACGGATTTGGATGCTTGGAGATGCAAGGACGAAAACGTGGATGCCCTCAAGGGCCTCACCTCCCTGCAAACGCTCCAACTCCACGACTGCACCACGCTGCAAAACGTGGACGGACTGAAGGGTCTTACCAAACTGAAAACACTCAACCTAAACGGCTGCGAAGCGCTGCAAAACATTGATGGTTTGAAGCGCCTCACCAGTCTTCATGGGTTAGGGCTCGGCGAATGTCCCGCACTGCAAAACGCCGACGACCTAAAAAGCCTCACCGACTTGGAAGAACTTAACCTCAAATTCTGCCCACAACTGCAAAACGTGGACGGACTCAAGAGCCTCACCGGCCTGCAAAAACTCAATCTGCGTGGCTCCACTACGCTGCAAAACGTGGACTTCCTGAAGGGCCTCACTCGCCTGCAAATGCTCGACCTCGTCAACGTCCGCGATCTGCGAAACGTGGACGCCCTCAAGGGCCTCTCCGCCCTGCAAACGCTTGACCTCCGCGGCTGCCACAAAATCCCCGCCACCGCACTGCGCGAACTGCGCGCCGCCCTGCCGAAGACCGACATCACCTTCCTCGACGGCAGCGAGAACCCGCCGCAGTAAGGCGGTATCCAGCCATAACCCTCGCGCCTTGTCATCGGTCGCGGCGTAGGGCAGAAGGCCCGCGTGAAAGACGGGCGCACCACGAAAAGCGAGAGCAGCTTTGGGAAGAAGATTTGGTGCGTGCTCATCGTCGTCTTCCTCGGCGGCATCGGCTGGCAGGTGTGGAAGCTCAACGCCTACAACAACGCCGTCCGCGAAGCGAAGGAGGCGGGGTTCACGTGGGAATACGATGACGCCTTCAGCCTCATCCGGCAGGATTGGCACAATGCGCTCAAAAAGGAGACATGGGGCAAGCACGAGCGCGAGCTTGAGATGGAAGCAGTCCCCGACCTTGGCCGCTACCGCGAAATGCTCCACCATCTCAATCCCACGCAATTGTATGCCGAAGGATGTAAAGACGAAAACGTGGACGCCCTCAAGGGCCTCACCGGCCTACATACGCTCTTCCTTAACGGCTGCCCCGCGCTGCAAAACGTGGACGGCATCGAGGGCCTCACCGAACTGCAAACGCTCGACCTCAGCTTCTGCCGTGTGCTGCAAAACGTTGACTCCCTCAAAGGCCTCACCGGACTGCAAACGCTCGGCCTCTGGGGCAGCCACAAAATCCCCGCCGCCGCGCTGCGCGAACTGCGCGCCGCCCTGCCGAAGACCGACATCACCTTCCCCGACGGCACCAAGAACCCGCCGCAGTAAGGCGGTTGTGCGCCGACGCGTGGGAGGCGTCTTGTTTTTCACCGCGCCTTGCACGGCGTCTGCGCTTTGCAACTGTCCCCGTGCGCTCGCCTCTACCGGTTGTTGATGACGCGGATGCGCTGGCGACCGGTGCTTGGGGCGGTGGGGGTGGAGTTGGGGGTGGGCATGCCGGGAGGAGTGGAGCGGAAGCCGCCGTTGGGGGCGGGAGTGGCTGTGGGGCGGACGGGCTGGAAAGCGGGTGTGGGTGGGCGTGCGCCTGCGTTGCCGAGGGCGCCGTTGCCGGGGACGATGGTGCCGCCGGTGAAGTTTCCCCCCGGAGGACGTTGCGGGAGGGCTCCGCGATTCACTGGCGCGGGATTGGGCGCGCCGACTGCACCTGCGCCGCCGTGGAGGGCGAGTTCGTTGAAGCCTACTTTTCCCTCTTCGCCGCCTTTGCGGATGATGACGTAGGTTTCGCCCATCCGGTCGCTCCAGTGGACTTCTTTGATGGAGATGCCGTCATTCGGCTCCTGCCCCCAGAAGCGCATGGAGTTTGCCTCGCCGACTTTCTGGATGATGACGTAGTCCTTGCCGTCGGCCTGGCCGAGTCCTTTGAGTTCGAGGTTTTTGAAAGGGTCCTCTTTCGGTGTGGTGTCTTTGACTTCCACTTTGGTTTCGAGGGCGAAGGGGGAGTTGCCGAATGTTTCCTCGTAGCGGTCCTTGGTGTAGGCGACGGGGATGATGTTCTCCGCGGCGACCAGCGCGCTTGCGGTGGTGAAAAGGATGGCGAGCGTGGTTTTCATGGTCGGTGGAAAGGTGCTGCGGGTTTGGACAATGGGCAACGGCGGGCGTTCACTCGGCTATTTGGGCGCGAACCATTTGGCGACGGTCATGGTAGCGCGGAGCTGGGTTTTGTCGGCGGGGTCCACTTTCATTTCGAGGGCTTCGATGACGAGGAACTGGCCGGGTGTTTCGAGGTCGTAGAGGAAATTTCCCATCTGCGTCCACGCGGCCTTGCACTCGATGCGGACGCCGAGGGTGGTGTAGTAAGGCTGGTTGGCGGGCACACCGGGCGTGGGGGATTCGATGGTGACGGTGTTCTTTTTGCCGAGGTCGAGCAGGGCTTCGCGGATTTGTTTGTTGGAGACATCAGCGTCGCCGAGGACGGGGAGGTTTTGGTCGAGCCACACTTCGCGCTGAGCCCACTTGGTGCGTTCGCTTTCCTGCTGCTGGAAGCCGGCTAACTGCGACTGGGCCTTTGCGAGCGTGGTGCGGAGGAGGGCGTGGTTGCCGAGGAAGATTTTGAAGAGGAAGACATTCAGCAGCAGGAAGAGGCACGCGCCGACGACGCCTGCGAGGACTTTTTCGCGCTGGGACATTTGCGCGATCATCGTGGTTTGCCGGTGATGGTGAAGCTGACTTTGTCGTCCTTGAGCGGGGTGTAGGGCGGCGTGGGCGCGGGCATGTCCCAGCGGTCGGTCAGGTCGGTGTCTTTTTTCAGTTGCTGGGTGAATGTGAAGTGGCTGTCCGTGGTGCCTTCGCCTTTCACGATCCACTCGCGCGGATTGAAGGTCAAGGAGGTGAATTTCAAATCGAGGCCGGGCTGTGCTTCCTTGGCTTTACCGAGGTCGCGGATGAGCAGGTGCATGACTTCGATGATGTAGCGGTCGGGCTCGACGGCTGGCGTGAGCGCGTCCCAACGGGCGATCTGCTTGGCGATGCCTGCGTAGCGCGGCGCTGTGTCAGCGACTTGCTGCTGGGCTTTTCGCACCTGATTCTTTGTCCACGCGAGGTAGATGAAAGCGGCGGCGACGATGAGCAAATAGACGACGGCTGCGGTGAGCAGGTTTTGCTTCAGCTTTTCCCCGCGATGGCGGCTGCGGGCGGCGTGCTTCCAGGCGGCGGGGAGCAAATCGAGGCCCGTGTGCGCGATGACGGTGAGTGATTTTTCGCCGGGCTGTGCGATGGCGCCATAGCTGAGTGGCTCGACTTTTTTTCCGAAGTGCGCGGCGAGCGGCTCGGTCAGCAAACGGCAATCTTCGGCGACGCGGATGGCGGTGAAGTCGGAAGGCACGCCGTCGAGTTCGGCGCTGATGAGCAGGCCGGGGAGTTCGCCCATAACGGTCTCGGCGTCGAGCGAGGCGATGGGTTGGGCCCACGCGAGTTTCCCGCCGGCGGCGATGGCGACGACGGTCTGCTCCTGCTCCGCCCAAAGCACGAGCGTGGTTTCATCGGCAGGGCAGGCCGCAGCGATGCGCAATGCCTGAAGGCCGATGTGCTCGGGGACGCGCCCGCTTTCGCGCAACGGCGCGCAAAGTTGATCCAGCTCCGAGTGCGCGGCGGTGACGCTGAGGATGGTGCTTTCATTTTCCCCCTGACTGAGGATTTCAAATCCATGGCTGACATCCTCGACGGGGAAAGGGAGCGTTTTTTCGAGCTGAAGCTGGAGCATGTCCGCAAGCTCTCCGCGGTCGGTGGCGGGAAGTTTGTGGCGCTCCAGCAGGACGGACTGGCATGGGAGCGCGAGTTCGATGTGCGCAGCAGCGGGGATGGACGCGATGGCCTCGCTGAGCGTGGGCACGGTGCGATCCTCGCCTCCACTGATGTGGAGCCGCCAGCCGTGTGCCTCCGGTGTGAGGAGGGCGTTGGTCGTGCCGTTTTGCTTCATTCTTTCCACTTTTTGATCTGCGGGTTCTGGCTTCCCTTAGCGGCGACTACTACGACTTGTCGAACGACTTTTCCCGACCAGCCTGTTACAGTAATGCGCCAATTGGGATCCTTCAGGCTGACCATGCCGCCCAGCGCGCCCCACTGGGCTTTGTTGATGCCGAGGAAAGCCTGCACGGTTTCGAGCTTTTCGATCTTCGGATCGTCGAGCGTGCCATCAATGCCGTCGGGGCCTTTGCGCCATTTCAAAAAGCGATCAATCCCGCCGTCGCTGATGCCCGGCAGCAGGCGCAGGATGTTTTTCTCTGCGCTCGTGACATCAATCGGCCCCTGCGAATCCACGGTGAGATCGTCCTGCCATCCAGCCTGCGAAGTGAGCGGCTCGGTGCCCGCGACCTCGGCGATTTCCTCGACGCTGAGAAACTGCCCGCGATTCGGCGGGTGGTAGCCGGTGGTGTCTTCCTGGCCGTTGATGCGCTTGAGATTGTCGCCATCGAGCCAGTCGAGCATGCAATCCACGATGTGCTCGCGGTCGTTGAATTCGACGCCGCGCGATTCGAGCCAGCGTTTGAAAAGATCGAGGCGAATCGGATCCTGCCCGCCGAGCAGCGCATTGACGTTCAGCTTTCCGCCTTCGCTGACCATCTGCACGCGGTAGCCGGGATCGCTTTCCGCCATCGCCTGCAAAACCGGCGTCTCTTTTCCAACAAGCGGATGCAGTGCAAGCGAAGCACCGCTGTGCGCCATCGCGCGCGCCTCGGTGTCATTCTGTTGCTCGCCCGCGACCGCCAGCGTCTGCCGGATGAACGATGCCCAAACAAGCACGCCAGCCGTGAGGACGAAGAGCGCCCAAAGGACGAGTAGCAGCGCAGAGGCACGAGTATGTGAAGGGCGTGGGATCATTGCTGGGTCATGGCTGCGGGGACGCTGAGCACGGCTTCATAGGGCGACTCTTCGCCTTCGCGGAGGATGCTGAGGACGACGAAACTCGGACGCGCCGCCTGGTCGCGCCAACTATCGAGCAACTGCCCCATGCGCGCATCCCAATAGCGGATGGTGAGGCCGGTGACGTTTTGCAAAAGCGGCACCCACGTTGCGTCTTTGTCGCTGCCGCCGGCGATGAGGCCGCTCTCGGTGTCGAGCAGCGCAGGGCGACGCCACAGACCGATCTCGTATTTGCTTTGGTTGTCCTTCAGCGGCTGCATCCGGAGTTTCACACGATACTCGCCGCTCACGGCAGTGGTCATCAGGCCGGGGCCGCCGCGCGAACGCCATTCGATGGAATCGAGATTGGTGCCGCCAAGCTTCAGCCCTTCGCCGAGCAGTGACGACTGGCTTTTCGGGACGATATTGGAAAGTTCCTCCTGCACGAGCGAGGCAAGGCGCTCGACAGCGAGCTGCTCCTCGGTGTCCTGCACGGAAGATTGGATCGCACGGAGGTTCGACTGCACAAATTTGAAAATACCGAGCGCAATCGAAGCAAGGATGATGACGGAGAGGATGACTTCCAGCAACGTGAAGCCCGAGCGGCGCGTGAAGGACGAATGACGCAAGCGCGCGGGAACCGTGCGGCTCTCGTGGCTCGTCATTGGAAAGTCATTCGTCATTTTGGATGAGGGGCGGAATCAGCGTCGCGCAGGAGGCGTGGCCGGTGGCGTCGGTGCGCCGTTTGCACCGGGGGCGCGTTGTTGCTCAGCGACCGGAGTCTGCCTACCATTTTGCACACCGTTTCTCTGCCGCGGATAAATCATGAACGACATCTCTCGCGTGATCGTATCGCCAGCGGATTTCCAATTCAGCGAAAGCGTCACTTTATAGAGCCCGAAAATTTCCTGATCCTTTTCGTTGCGGAGCTGGAGAGGCTCGCGGGCCATATTCATCGTCATCCCCGACCACGCGCCCTTGAGTTCCTCGCTGGATTTGTCGGTATTTAGCGGCAGTGCGCCCGTCTCGATTTGCACCCAGTAATTTGCGAGCGCGCGCTGGGCGAGGCCTTCCTCGCGGCGGTATTTTTCGCTCTTCATGCAGTTTTCCATGCAGCGTCCGAGAGCCAGCACACCAATGGCAAAGATGGCCACAGCGAGCATGGATTCGAGCAGCACAAATGCGCGACGCTTGCGCAGAAGGCTCCGTGATTTGAAAGCGGGCATCATCGCACTTGCTGGTCGGTGATTTCGCCGTGGCCGGTCAGCGGATTGTATTGCGCCGCCCATGTGCCGTCGGGGCCGGTGTAATTGACAATGGCGGGCTCGCACGTGCCGCTGCGCCAGAACGTCCATTTGCTCGGCGTGTCCTTTGGCAGGAGGAGCGAGGCCGGTCGTAGCAGCGTGTAGCTTTCATCCTTGCTGGAGCTGATTTGCTCGGGAGTTGCGTTGTCCTCGCTGCCGCTGTGCTCCTCGGGCAAAGGATCGTCCGCACTGATGGCGACGCCGCCTTCATCAATCCGAAGCGCCCACGTGCGCTGCTGCGTGACGGCGTGAAGCTGCGCCTTGCGCGCGAGTGCGTCAAATTTCTCGAACGTATCACGCAGCCGTCGCTCCGCCACGAGCCCGCGCACGCTCGGGATCGCCACAAGCATCACGACGATGGTGATCGCGATAGCGAGCATCAGTTCGAGCAGTGTAAAGGCGGCGCGGTTGCGTGACATCAAGGTCGGAGAAGTTGTGCGCGGTTTTTGGAAAAGACGAGCATCGTCTCTGACAACACCACGAGCGGAATGCTCAAACGCCGGGCGAATTCAGGAGTTGCAGCAGGCAGTTCACTTTCGCAGAGCCCCCGGAAAAGAAAAACCGGGCCGAAGCGTCACCGCCCGGCCCGGTTTTGAAAACACTCTGCAAACGCAGACGCTTACTTGATCTTCACGGTCACGGTCTCCTTCGGCTCGACGACTACGCCGGGGATTTCCTTCAAGATTTTCAGCGCCTCGTTCCAGCCGCCGGCTTTGTCCATCGCCTTCATCTTTTTCGGGTCTTTGAGCACTTCGTCAAAAGGCACGACGGCCAGAGTGATACGTGAACCATCGCGGTGCGCCGCATCGGTTTCGGTGATGGTGCCTTCGATGTTCACAAAAACGCTGATTTTCATCCCCTTCATCATTTGCTGCATCATCGCAAGGTTGGCCGCTTCATTTGGATCTTCCTTGTCGTCCGGTTTGGCTGCCGCAGGTTTCTTGTGCGTCGATTTAATGGTGAGCGTTCCTTTGTTGAATCCAAAAGTGACGGGTTCCTTTTCCTTGTTTTCGTCGCCGCCGGGGCCACCGCCATTCATGTCCATATCCACGTGAAGTTTCGTTACGTCGGTGAAGCTGAAAGTCAGCTTCGCGCCTTCGCCGACATCGTTTTTGATCTTGTCGGCTTTTACAAATTTCACGCCTTCGCCGAGCTTCTTCGCCTGCTCCGCTGCCTTGGCGGGATCGGTCATTTCATCGAGTGGTGTTTTCCCCTGCCCTCCCGCTTTCGACATTTCTTCGATTTGCTTGAGCGCCTCCTTGGTGATCACCGCCGTCATGACGATGGTGCCGGAGCCGTCGGGCTTGATATTGATGACCTGCTCCATCTGGAAGCAACCGGTGAACAGGAGGGTGACGCTGAGCGCGACGAACGCAGCCAGCATGGTGCGGAATTTGGCGATGAATTTCATGCGGGGCGGACGCTGAGTGGGCAAATTGTCGCTGGCAATCGAAAAGCGGACGAAAGGCGCGGCGCGTTTTTCACTTGGTAAAGTGCGCGCTCTCCCGCGACAAACACCCGCCTTTCCACGTATGAACAAAGCCAACCGCGCCATCCTGCTGCATTCGCTCAGCGTGCCGGTGCTCGCGCTGCTCATCGTGCTCGCGGTGCGCTGGCTGCCGGTCGCGGAATACGTCACGAGCGCGCAGCGGAAAATCACCGAACTCGAAGTATGGGGCGCGGTGCTTTACCCACTGCTCTTCGCCGCGTGCAACGTGCTGCTCCTGCCCGGCGGCGTGCTCGCCATCGGCGCTGGATTGTTCTTCGGGCTGTGGTGGGGATTTTTGCTCAACATGCTCGGCGCCACGCTCGGCGCAGCGGTGGCGGTGTTGCTTGCGCGGCGCTTCGGACGTGGTTGGGTGGAGCGTCGGGTGCACACGGGCGGAAAGTGGGCGGCGCTTGATGCGGCGGTCGCGCGCGAAGGTCGCTGGATCATTTTCCTCAGCCAGGTGCATCCGCTCTTTCCGACGAGCATCCTAAATTACCTCTACGGCCTCACGCGTGTGCCAGTGCGCACTTGCATCGTGTGGATTGCGCTCGGGCAGGCTCCGGGGATGTTTCTTTACGCGTATCTCGGGCGCTTCGCGCAAAGCGGGCTGCGCGTGTGGCGCGGCGAAGGCACGCTCACGCCGACCGATTGGGCGCTGTGGATCGGCGGCTTGGTCTCGATGCTCATCGTGACAGGCATCCTCGCGCGCATTGCGCTGCGCCTGCTCGCAGAAGCCGGTGCTGCGGATGAAAAGGGTGAACGCTCTTAATCGCTACTTCACCGGCCCGCTGCCGAACTGTTTTTTGTGCAGCGTCCAAAACGGATTCGCCGGTGCGAGCGGCACGTTTTCATTGACCATCATCGGCACCACGGACGCCCACCATTTTTCAAACGCCGCACTCATCTCCGCAACGATCTCCGCGTTTTGTGCGGCGATGTCCTGCTTCTCGCCATAGTCGGTGCGCACGTCGAAAAGCAACCACGCAGGCTGGTCGCCCTTCGTTGTGGATACGAGGTGGTAGTCCGGTGTGCGCACGCTGCATTGCGCATACTTGCCGGACTCCGGCGGCTTGCCTTTGTCCCAGCGACCGAGATGCGTGAATAGCGTGCGCGTCGGCCACGCAGTGGCGGGATTTTCCAGCAGCGGCACGAGGCTGCGGCCTTCGATTTGTTTCACCACTTTCTCGTCGAGCTTCGCACCGGCGAGTTCCGCCAGCGTCGGGAGAAAATCAATGTGCGCAGCGAGCTTCGTCACGTCCGCCGGTTTCAGCGTCCCCGGCCAGCGCCAGAACGACGATGCCCGCGTGCCGCCGAGGAAAGCCGTGCCCTTCTGTCCGCGCATTCCCGCGTTGAAAACTCCCGTGCCAGCGGTGCCGCCGTTGTCGTTCATAAAAACGATCAGCGTGTCTTTTTCGATGCCCCACTCGGTGAGCTTCGCGTGCAGCCTGCCGATGTTATCATCAATGTTCGCCACCATTCCGAAAAACTTCGCCGGCCCCTTGCCCTGATAACGCGCCTCGTCCTCCGCGCGCACCTGCAACGGGCCGTGCGGCGCGTTCGTGGCGATGTGGGCGTAGAACGGCTTCCCGCCTTTCACGCCCTCGATCCACTTCGTCGCCTGCGCAAAAAAGACATCTGTGCAGTAACCATCGGTCTTCTCGAACTTGCCGTTGTGTTTGATCAGCGGGGAAAAATACGTGTTGCCCGGCGCATCGCCGCACGAGCCGGGATAGTGCTGGCCGATGCCGCCGCCGCCGTGGATGAAAACCTCGTCAAATCCACGCCGCTCCGGCTGATACTCGTCCTCATCGCCGAGGTGCCATTTTCCAAACATTCCCGTGGTGTATCCCGCAGTCTTCAGCACTTGCGGCAGTGTGATCGCATCAAGCGTCATCCGCTCACGCTCCATCACAGTGTGCGTGACACCGTTCTTAAATTCGTGCCGCCCCGTGAGCAGCGCGCTTCGCGTCGGCGCACAAGTCGGCGAGACGTGGAAATCCGTGAACCGCACGCCTTCGTCGTGCAGTCGGTCCATGTTCGGTGTCTTGAGCACCGGGTTTCCGTTCGCCGAGACATCGCCAAAGCCCTGATCGTCCGTGAGGATGAAAATGATATTCGGACGCTTACCCGCAATTTCCCCGCGCGAGGAAATGGCAAACAGCACGCTGGCGAGAAGAACGAGGAAACGCATGGCGGCAGTGCAATCCCGTTGCGCCGAAAAGGCCAAGCAAAACCACCATCTATGTGCCTCCGCGTCTTTGCGCGAGGTATCAAAGCGTTCTCGACGCCGGTGGCGCTTGTCAGAAATGATTACCAGCCATGATCCGCAAAGCGTTTGTCATGTCCGTCAACGAAGGCTGCGAAGCCGAATACATCCGCCGGCACCAGTCTATCTGGCCCGACTTGGAGGCCGCGCTGCTGGAACATGGCGTGAAGACATATTCCATTTTTCACCACGCGCAGACGCGTCAGCTTTTCGCCTATGTGGAGTTTGAAAGCGAAGCGCAGTGGGCTGCCATCGCACGCACCGAGATCTGCCGACGCTGGTGGGCGCATATGCGCGAGTTGATGCCATCCAATGCCGACAACAGCCCCGTCGCCTTCGAACTCCCGGAAATCTTTCACATCGAAAAATCCTAAACGCCGGAGACAAATCATCGCCGCGCACTGCAAAACAATTCCCATGTCCCGCTCCAAATCCATCTCCGCAGCCTACCGCCTCGCCCACGAACGCTACGCCGATCTCGGCGTGGATGTTGACCGCGCGCTCAAGGCCCTCGCAAAAATCCCCGTCTCGCTCCAGTGCTGGCAGGGCGATGATGTGGGCGGGTTTGAGAATTTCGGCAACGCCCTTGGCGGAGGAATCGCCGTCACCGGAAATTATCCCGGCAAAGCGCGCACACCCGCGGAGCTGCGCGCCGATTTGGAGAAAGCGCTGTCGCTCATCCCCGGCAAACATCGCCTGAATCTCCACGCTTTCTACGGTGAGTTCGGCGGCAAACGCGTGGATCGTGACGAAATCGAAACCGCGCATTTCAAAAACTGGATCGCTTGGGCGAAGAGCAACGGCCTCGGCCTCGACTTCAACCCGACGTGCTTTTCGCATCCCAAGGCCGCCGACGGTTTCACGCTTTCACACCGCGACAAAGGTATCCGCAATTTTTGGATCGAGCACTGCCGACGCTCGCGCGAAATCGGCGCGGCGATGGGCAAGGCGCTCGGCACGCCGTGCGTCACCAACGTCTGGATTCCCGACGGCTTCAAGGACACGCCCGCCGATCGTCAATCTCCGCGCGAACGCCTCGCCGCCGCGCTCGACGATGTATTCAAAAAGCCACTCCCCGCTAAACACAATCTCGACGCCGTGGAGCCGAAACTTTTCGGCATTGGCGCAGAGAGCTGCACCGTCGGGTCGCACGAATTCTACCTCGGCTACGCTATCACGCGTCGCAAACTGCTCTGCCTCGACGCCGGCCATTTTCACCCCACCGAGAGCATCACCGACAAAATCTCCAGCGTGCTCCTTTATTTGCCGGAGATTCTGTTGCACGTCAGCCGCGGCGTCCGCTGGGACAGCGACCACGTCGTCACATTCACCGACGACCTCCAAGCCATCGCCCGCGAAATCATCGCCACCGGCCACGCAGAGCGCGTCCACCTCGGCCTCGATTATTTCGACGCGAGCATCAACCGCATCGCCGCGTGGGTCATCGGCACGCGGAACCTGCTCCGCGCCCTCCTCCTCGCGTTGCTCGAACCGCCCGCCATCCGAGCCGCCGAACTCGCAGGCGACAACACCGCCCGTCTTACCCTTCAGGAAGAGAGCAAGTCGCTCCCCTTCGGCGCCGTGTGGGATTTCTACTGCGAAAGCAAAAGCGTCCCCGTCGGCGAAGCATGGCTGGCGGAGGTCCGCAAATATGAGGCTGAGGAATTTTTGAACCGCAGATGAACGCAAATGAACGCAGATAAGAGAAAGAATTTTGCAGTTATCGAATCTGCGCTTATCCGCGTTCATCTGCGGTTTCAAAACAGCCGCGACAATTATGTGCAACGGATGAACCCATGAAACACGATGTGAGTTACATGAAGGACGAGAGCTACCAACTCATCGGCGCCGCATTCGAAGTTTATAACGATCGCGGCTTTGGTCTTGCCGAGGATATTTACCAGGAGTGTTTTGAAATGGAGTTGGAACTGCGTGGCATCGCTTTTCGTGCGAAACAGGAACTCGCCTGTTTCTATAAAGGCCGCGAACTGAAGAAACGTTTTATTCCCGATCTATTTGTTTTCAGCAGTATTGTGGTTGAGTTGAAAGCAGTGAGCCAGTTGCTCCCGGAGCACGAGGCGCAACTCATCAATTACCTACGAATAACGAAACAGCCGCTGGGTTACCTCATCAACTTCGGTAAAGGTGGTGGCTTGGATTTCAAGCGCATCATCCTGTCCGAGTTTCTGCCCAAGTGAAAATCTGCGTTCATCCGCGTTCATCTGCGGTTCAATGAATCCTGTCCTCCAACTCACCTCCGTCACCAAATCCTTCGGGGCGGTGCGCGCGCTCAAGGGCGTGTCGTTTGACCTGCGAGCGGGCGAGGTGCATGCGTTGCTCGGTGAGAACGGCGCGGGCAAATCCACGCTCATCAAGGTCATCACCGGCGCGCACCAGCCGGACGGCGGGAGCATTGATATCAATGGCGAGCGCGTCGGGCACCTCACGCCCGCGAGCGCACACAAGCTCGGCATTGCCTGCATTTACCAGCAGCCCGCGCTGTTTCCCGATCTCACGGTCGCGGAAAACATCGGTCTGCGGTTGGAAAAGACGCGTTCGTTCGCTCGTGTGGATTGGCCGGCTCGCCGCACGCGCGCTGCGGAACTCCTCCAGCGCATCGGCGCGGAGATTTCGCCCGAGGCCGAGGTGTGTTCGCTTTCGATGCCCGAGCAGCAGCTTGTCGAAATCGCCTGCGCGCTCGGGGCTGGCGCACGCATCGTCATCATGGACGAGCCAACCGCCTCGCTCACGCAGAAGGAGCAGCAACTTCTTTTTGCCGTCGTGCGTGAACTCAGCGCGAGCGGCGTCGGCGTCATTTATATCTCGCATCGCCTTGAGGAAATTTTCGCACTCGCTGACCGTGTGACGGTGTTGCGCGATGGCGAAAGCGTCGGCACCAACGCTGCTGGCGAACTGAACGAGACGCAGTTGATCCAGCTCATGGTGGGACGTGAAGTTTCACACATCTATCCGCCCGCCGAGGGCGCGCCAGGAGAGGTTGTGCTTTCGTTGAAAAATCTCGGCTGCACTGCGGGCGGCGTTCGCTCGGTGACGCTCGATGTTCGCGCTGGCGAAGTCGTCGGCCTCGCTGGACTCGTCGGTGCCGGGCGCACGGAGCTGGCGCGTGTTTTGTTCGGCATCACGCCCGCCGATTCCGGCGAAATCCTGCTCGGCGGAAAGCGCGTCTCCATTTCCTCGCCCCGTGAAGCCATCGCCCACGGCATCGCCTACGTTCCAGAGGATCGCAGGCGGCACGGCGTCATTTTGGAAATGCCCGTCGCGCACAATATCACGATGGCCGTTCACCACGCGCTCTTTCCCGGTGGCTGGCTGCGCTTCGGTGCGGAGACGGAACTGGCGCAAAAGTTCATCCGCGATCTCGGCATCAAAACCTATGGCCCCGACGCCCCCGGCTCCTCGCTCAGCGGTGGCAACCAGCAAAAGGTCAGCGTCGCGCGCTGGCTCGCCACAAAGCCCAAGCTCCTCATCCTCGACGAACCCACACAGGGCGTTGACGTCGGCGCAAAATCCGAAATTCACCGCATCATCCGTGCGCTAGCAAAAGACGGCCTCGCGGTGCTGATGATCTCCAGCGACCTCCCCGAAATTCTCGGCATGAGCGACCGAATCGCCGTCATGCGAAGCGGCACACTCACCGCGATGCTCCCCGGAAAAAGCGACGCCCACGAAGTGATGGCGGCGGCGCTAGGAAAGGAGGCTGCGTAGTGAAGAGGGTGCTCAAAGCGGCGATACTCATCGGCTTGGTAATTTTGATTGGCAAACTTTTGCTGTGGATCCGACCTGACTGGCGAGCGGAGTTATCAATTAGGAAACTTGGGATAGAAAAAGACGGAGCGGTAATCGGTTCTGAATGCCCAGCCATGATCCAGTTCAACACTTTCACAGATGAAACCAACCACACGGTCATCGAAAACATTTATGCATCAGCTTGTCGGAAATTTGAAAACTTGGCTGGAGGCAAAAAGATCGAGA
This sequence comes from Chthoniobacteraceae bacterium, assembly GCA_947476045.1. Taxonomy (GTDB): domain Bacteria; phylum Verrucomicrobiota; class Verrucomicrobiia; order Chthoniobacterales; family Chthoniobacteraceae; genus SXWH01. The sequence goes on along the minus strand of CANJNZ010000001.1, from coordinate 107,336 downwards.
CTTACTCTTGGTCTGACGAGGAGGGCTGGCCCGGAATTACGACGATTCTCCAATTGCCAGATACCTACTTCGCCGTGACGGCTTTCGTCGGAAACGACGCGGATACTGTTACGATTCAAGCTGTGAAAGGCCGATACTGTGGACCTGTTCATATAAAAAATCCGGATCTAAAGGCTTTGCCCGAGTGGAAGCTACCAGATTGGTTTCTGAAAACAGAGTGGGCGAGCCGATGAACAACTAACGAGAATGAAACGCTATTTCCGCGAACTCTCCGTAGCTGCTGCGCTTGCGCTGTTGCTGCTTGTGCTCGCACTCGTTGCCCCGTCGTTCTTTTCGCCGCAGCCGTTGCTTTCGCGGCTCACAGCGCAGACTCCTTCGCTAGTCGTCGCGGTGGGCATGGCGCTCGTCATTATTTGCCGGCAGATTGATATTTCCGTGGGCTCACAGTTTGGCGTGTGCGCGGTCGTCGCGGGATTGCTTGCAGCGGCGGGGTTGCCGTTGCCCGTTGTTTTGTTTACGAGCATCGGTTCGGGCATGGTGATGGGTGCGCTGAATGGCTGGCTCGTCGCAGGGCTGGGACTGCCGAGCATCGTCGTCACGCTGGCTACGATGGTGACTTGGCAGGAGGCGCTGCGACTTTTTCAGCAGGGAAAATTCGTGAACTTGCCGCCGGGCACGCAGTGGTTCGGGCTCAGACAGCTCGGCGGACAGACGGCACTCATCTGCGCGGCGCTCGTGCTGCTCGCGCTCGCGGCGTGGGCAATGAAAAATCTCGCGGCTGGACGTTTCATTTACGCCGTCGGCACGGACGCCGAGGCTGCGCGGCTCGCTGGCATCAATCCCCGCCGCACGACACTCGGAGCTTTCACACTGCTCGGCGCGCTCACCGGTCTTGCGGCGGTGATGAACGTGGTGCAGTCGCCGCAAGTGCAGCCGACGTGCGGAGCCGGGCTGGAGTTGAAAGTGATCGCTGCTTGCGTGGTCGGCGGCGTCGCGGTGAACGGCGGACGCGGCAATCTGTGGGGCGTCTTTGCGGGCCTGCTGCTGCTCGCCATGATCAACCCGGCGCTGACCTCGCTCCACGTCGAAGCGCATTGGGAAAAAGCCATTCAGGGCCTCGTCATCCTCCTCGCGGTGGTCGCGGATGGATTGCGCACACGGAGGAGCCGCAGATGAACGCAGATAAACGCAGATATTTTCGTTTCAAAGCCGCTCAGATTCGCAGTCGTCGTTTTATCTGCGTATATCCGCGTTCATCTGCGGTTCAAAACTCATGAATACTTTCCTCAAAAGGCTGCTCGCCAGACCGGAGGCGATTCTGTTTTTCGTCCTTGTCGCGGAGATCGTTTTCTTCAGCGTAGCAGGGCGCAATTTCAACACGTCGGACAACGTGGCTAACATAGTGCGGCACTCGGCGGAAATCGGGATGCTCGCGCTCGTGATGATGCCGATCATTCTCACCGGTGGTATAGATTTGTCGGTCGGCTCGCTGCTCGGTTTGTGCGCTGTGATCTTCGGGGTTTTCACGCACGAGTGGAAAATGGCCATGCCTCTCGCGGCGGCGCTCACGCTCGGCGTCGGTGCGATGGCGGGTGGTGTGAATGCGGCGCTCATCACTGTGCTCCGGCTGCCGCCGCTCATCGTCACGCTCGGCACGTTTTCACTTTTTCGCGGACTCGCCGAGGCGATCACCAAGGGCACGATGACCTACAGGGACTTCAGCCCCGAATTCATCGCGCTGGGACGAGAGCGCTGGATGGGACTGCCGCTGCAAGGATGGCTGTTCATCCTCATTGCCATTGGCATTGCCGTGCTTGTGCATCGCACCACATTCGGGCGGGCGTTTCGTGCGATTGGCTTTTCGCCGGAAGGCTCGCGCTATGCAGGGCTGCCGGTGCAGCGGCGAATCGCATTCACCTACGTGCTCGCAGGAATTGTCGCAGCGCTGGCAGCGATTGTTTTCACTGCACGACTGCGGCAGGCACGTGCGGATGCGGGCACTGGCTACGAATTGCAGGCAATCACCGCTGTGGTGCTTGGCGGCACGAGCATCTTCGGCGGTGTCGGCACTGTAGGCGGCACGCTCCTCGGCATCGCGAGCGTGGCTGTGCTCACGACCGGGCTGAAATTGATACCCGCCATCGCGCTCGCAGGCATCGGCAGCGAACTTGGAAGCCTGCTCACGGGCGCGCTGCTCATTCTCGCGCTGGCTGGCGGCACACTGGCAAAATCGCTCGCCGTCCGGCGCTCGCGCAGGCAAAGTCACGCCGCTCCCAAGCCAACTATCACCACATGAAACGTTCCACTTTTCTCACCTCACTCCTCGCCTTCGCACTCGTGACCGCGTGCGACAAAAAATCGGACAGCAGCTCCGCCGGAAATTCCAGCGACGGCAAGAAACTCACCATCGCGCTGCTTCCAAAGAGCAAGGGCAACCAATACTTCGCCACAGTGGAAAAAGGCGCGCGTGCTGCGGCGGCGGAACTCGGTGTGGAGTTGATCTACGACGGCCCGACGAATACCGATCCGGCCAAGCAAAACGAGATCGTCGAAGGTTGGGTGAACTACGGCGTGAACGTGATCGCCGCTGCTTGCGAAAATAGAGAAGGCATCTCGGGCGCTCTCAAGGCGGCGCAGGAAAAGGGGATCAAAATCGTCACCTACGACAGCGACACGACGCCCGATGCGCGCAGCTTTTTCGTGAACCAGGCGACCGCGCAGGGAATCGGTGAGACGCTCATGGACACAGCTGCCAAACTCTGTGGTGAGGAAGGGGAGTTCGCCATCATCACCGCGACGCTCACCGCCGCGAACATGACCGAATGGCGCAAGAACATTGAGGCGCGCCTTGCGGCAAAATATCCGAAGATGAAACTCGTGACCACGAAGCCGTGCGATGATCAAAAAGACAAGGCCCAGGCCGAGGCAACGAACATCCTCAACGCCTACCCGAATTTGAAATGCATCATGGCCATCTGCTCGCCCGCAGTCCCCGGAGCAGCGGAGGCTGTGAAGCAGGCGGGCAAGGCGGGTGTCGTGAAAGTGCTCGGCCTCGGCCTGCCGAGCGAGAACCGTCAATACGTGAAGGACGGCGTCACACAGGCGGTGATTTTGTGGAAGGTCGAGGACCTTGGCTACCTCACCATTCAGGCCGCCGTCGCCGCCGCAAAAGGCACGCTCAAGACGGGCGACAAAACTTTCACATCAGGAAAACTCGGCGCGATGGAAATCCAAGACACCGACATCATCCTCGGAAAGCCCTTCGTTTTTACGAAAGAGAATATCGATCAGTTCCAATTCTGAATCGTAGAGGCTGTGCTGCTTGCAATTTACGATGCGAAGCGGACTGGGACTTCGGCGCGGGAGGTGACGGCCTGGCCATCCAGCCGTGCTGGCTCGAAGCGCCAGTTGCGCACGGTGCGCAGCGCGGTGGTGTCGAGCAGTTCGTAGCCGGATGTTCGGCGGATGCAGACGCTGGCGGGGCGGCCAGCTTCGTCCACTTCCACGAGCAGTAGCACGGTTCCCTTTAGGCCCGACTTTTTCGCTTCGGGCGGAAATGCGGGAGCGGGGCAGCGTGAGTATTTCGCCGGAATGTAGATGCCGCTAGCGCCTGTTCCAGCGAGCCCACTACGCCCACCACCGCGAACTGAGGTGGTGACGGATTTTTTACCTGAGCGTTTGATGGTTGCTGGTGCTGCGGCGATTGGCGATAGCGTGGATGCACCGAGGGTTGTCACGATGTTTGCGATGGGCGTGTCGTGAGATTGAGGCTGTGTCACTGCGACGTCTGACAATGACGGCACTGGCGTTTCATTCGCCAGCGCGGAATCCGGCGGTGTCTGGAGACTTTCATCGAGCGAAGTAGCGTCGCTTTCCTCACTGAGTGAATCCACAAACAGTGAGGCTGTCGTGTCATCATTTCCCTGTCCGATGCGCGGTGTGACTTGCGTCGGCTGCATCATCCAGACGGCAGCCCCCGCCACCACTGCTCCGTGAAGGAGCAGTGAGGCGAGGAGCGATTTGCCGCTGGTTACCATGACACTTAATTTTTAACGCCGACCCGAAACAGGGTGGTATTTGCCATCCGCTTTACCAAAGTCGTATCCAAGGATGAAATAACATTCGTTGCGCGGCGAATCTTGATTGGTGCCGAAGAGAGCCGTGGTGCTCAGGTGGATGTTTTCCGTGATGCGCCATTGCACACTGGGACCGACGAGCATGATGTGCTCGGGATTTCCTCGATCGGCATGCACCGAGTCGTGGTCGTATTTTGCTTCGATGCCGACGCTCAATTTTCCATCCAACAATGTCTTGCTGATGCCCGCGACGACCATCCATTCGGTTTCGAGTTCGCCGCCAAGCTGGCGCTCCCACACGAAATTGACGCCGTAGTGCCAGCCGCCCGCGATTTGGTCGCCGAGGAGGAGTTTCAATTCGAGCACATCGGGCGCTTTGTCCGTCCATTTGTATTCAGCGTAAACGGTTGGGTTGAGCGGAATTTTTCCCCAGTCTGCAAATGCGTAGCGAAGCTCGGCTGCGAAATCCTCCGTGTGCGAACGGCTGTCGCCGTCCACTGCCATATCGTAGTAAAGGTCGAGCTGCATCCGGTGAGGGAGACCGATTTCGATTTCGCTGGTGAGGCGGCTGATGCTGCTGCCATCGCGCTTGTAGCGATAGCGCCACCATTGTTCGACGCCGACTTCCCATGGGTCTTTTTGGATATATACGCGAGTCGTGGGGAAGCGTCGTGCGCTGGTCCATTCAGGCCGACCTGTTTCACCGACGGGGCGTTCTTCATTCAGCAATGAACTGTCCGTTGCGGTGACGGTGGGCATCCGCTGCACATCGCTGGCAGCGTTTTTCTTTTCCGCTGCAAAAGCGGCGCTGGTCGCGATGGCGAGGGTTAGGAGAGAGGTGAGTTTTATCATTTTGTATGTGGTGTTTTAAGATGGTTGCCGATGGCGGGGCGCGCATTAGCGGGCGGCGTGCCATTTGCTCGTGTGTAATGTGTCCACTCTTGAAAATAGTGCGTGTCCTACGCCAGAAGCCGGAAAGAGGCTGTTTGCATGGCCAGAAATTGATCGCCGTCGGAACGAAGAGGGATACTTTCTGCCGCCGATGAACTCGCTCACCCGCCGTCTCACGCTGCCATTTGTGGCATTCGTTGTCGCGGGTTCGCTTGCGCTCGTGCTGTGGATTGGCGTGGAAGAGCGGCGTCAGTCGCGCGGACAGTTTTCCGCGATGGCGCGGACAAATGCGGCGTTTGTTCGCTCGCAAAATCTTCCCACGAGCGAGCGCACCGCTCAGGCGCTCGGCGAGGTTCTCGGCGTGCGTGTGTATTTTCTCGATGCACTGAACGAGTGGACGCCCAACGGCCCAAGCTGGACGAAATCCAGCGCGGCGGAATACCGGGCGTTGCCAGTGGATGGTGGTGTATTCATGCCAGAGACTTCGACCGAAGCCGCCGTTGCCAGCATCGCGCAAGGGCGCAGTCTTGTTTTGCTGCGGGCGGCGGAACCGCTCACGGAATTTTTGTCTCGTCCCCGCACGCTCGGTGTTCTCGGTGCATTTTGGGCGCTTTCCATTGCTCTCGCATGGGTGCTTGTCAGCGGAATTGTCCGTCCTCTGCGCGGTTTTGCAGCGCGGCTTCCGCACATCGCGGATGAAAATTCGGAGCCGTTGCCCGAGGCATCGCGCACTGATGAAATCGGACAACTCGCCCGCGCCTACGATTCCACACGTGCGAAACTCGCTGACGAGCGACGTGCGCGTGAACAGGCTGAGCGACTGGCTACGCTTGGCAAAATGACTACGGGCCTTGCGCACGAAATCAACAACCCGGTCTCCGCGATCAAACTCCACACGCAACTGCTCGAAGGGGAAATCGCTGATGTGCATGGCGAAAGGCTCTCCATCATCCTCGCCGAGACGGCGAAGATCGAAAGCCTCGTCAGCCAGTGGATGTTTCTCGCGCGCCCGCAACCACCGCAGCTTGCGCCGTGTGATCTCGCTGTTCTGATCTCAGCGAGTGTGAAGACACTTATGCCCGCTGCTGCACACGCGAACGTGGAAATCGTGAATCAACTCGTGCCGGGTCTTGCCGTGAACGGCGACCGACGCAGGCTCGCGCAGGCATTTGACAACATCATCATCAACGCCATCCACGCGATGAGTGCGAGTGGCGGGGAGTTGAAGATCGAATGCCGCACGACCAACGAGAACGGACGGAAATACATCGTTTTATTCACAGACATAGGCGCTGGATTTTCCACCACCGCGATTGCGAAGGGGACGGAACTTTTTTTCAGTGAAAAGGAAGGGGGGATGGGCATCGGACTCAGCGTCACCTCAGAAATTGTGCGTGCACACGGCGGCGAACTACGTCTCGCAAATGCTACTTCCGGCGGCGCCGAGGTCAGCCTCCATTTACCTGCTCTGAACTAAGTTTTCGGCGCGACGGCGCGCCAGCATTCGAGAAAGCCTGTGGCGAAATCCTGCGGGCGGGCGGTGATCCAGCGGGTGAGTTGTTCGTGGGTGAAAAAGCTGCCGCTTTCGATTTCGGCGGGCGGCAGTTGGAAAGGTCCATTGTGCACGGCACGGTAGATTTTCACAAATTCCCAGCCGGTTGCCTCACTCGCGGGCAGTTCGCCGATGCACTCCAGCGATGCGCGCACCCCGAGTTCCTCTTCGAGTTCGCGGGGTGCAGTGACGTCGTAGGTGTCGCCGGCATTCACGTGTCCGGCTGCGCTGCTGTCCCACTTGCGCGGATGCACGTCTTTCCAGCGCGAGCGGCGCTGGAGAAATAACTCACCACGTTTGTTGATGACGAAAATATGGACGGCGCGATGCCGGAGTTTTTCCCGATGAACTTCACCACGCGGGCGCTGGCCGATGACCTTGTCGTGCTCATCCACCACGTCGAAAATTTCCCCCGTCACATCCTGTGCCTTCGCGGCATGATCGCCGGTCGCTCCGCTCGCGAGGTTTGTCAGCGCGACCCATTGCGCGAGACTCAGTTCCTCGGCACGCGCGGTCTCCGGCACTCCGAGCGCAGTGGCGAATTCCGGCCAGCGTTCGAGCTGGATGTTTTTGCGGAGCATCTTGCGGCGTTGCGCAAATCCGCGCTTCACGAGCGAGATGAACAATCCGCCGTCGCACTCGGGCACTTCGTCGTCGTTCCGTGGCGTGAGGCTCACCACGGCGGAATCCACTTTTGGAACCGGCGTGAAAATGTGCGCGGGTAAAATGCGAAGTAATTTCGCCTGCCAGCGACGACCGATGAGCAGTGTGAACGCGCCGTAAGCCTTTGTGCGTGGTTCTGCGCAAAGTCGCTCCGCCACCTCGCGCTGAAGCGTGAGAACGAAGCCTGCAGCCGGCGATGGCTCGGCGGTGAAATGAAACAGAAGCTGGCTGGAGACGTAGTAAGGGAGGTTGCCGAAAATTTTCACCGGGCCGCGTGGAAAAAGTTCGCGAGGGTCGTAAGTGAGCGCGTCGCCATGCACGACTTCCAGTTTGGGAAACTCCGTGCGGAGCCACGCGATCAAGCGGTCATCTTTTTCCAGCAGCACTCCATTTTCCGAGCGCGCTTGTGCAAACTCTGTGAGTGCGCCGAGTCCTGGTCCAACTTCCAGCCATGCTTCGTCGGGCGCGATGCCCGTTTGATCCACGATCCACTTCGCGAGATTTTGGTCGTGAAGAAAATTCTGCCCGAGGCTTTGCGTCGGCTTTGCGCCGAGTTCCGCGAGCGTTGCTGCGATGGTGGAGAGCTTCAAAGCGGCGCTACTTCAGCTCCGCGAGCTTGGCCTGAATGGCTGCGAAATTTGGCAGATCCTTTGGCGTCTCGGTTTGCTCGGCGTATTGGATCACGCCCGCTTTATCCACGATGAATGCGGCGCGTGCGCTGGTGGCGCCGATGCCGGCGAGACCGGGGAAAAGAACGCCGTAGGCCTCTGTGGTTTTCTTGTCGAGGTCGCTGACGAGCGTGACGGTGATGCTCTTTTGCTGCGCCCAAGCTTCCTGCGCAAAAGGACTGTCCACGCTCACTCCGATGACTTCCGCATCAAGGCCCGCGTAGCTGCTGATGCCTTGCGTCACGTCGCAAAACTCCTGCGTGCATACGCCGGTGAACGCGAGCGGGAAGAAGAGGATAACCGTGTTCTTTTTGCCGAAATTGGCGGAAAGCGTCACGTCCTTGAGGCCGTTGGCGTCTTTGCTTTTGAGTGTGAAGTCGGGGGCTTGGGTTCCGATGGCGATAGGCATGGTGTGATTTGGTTGGTTGTTTTTAAAATTGGAGGGCGGCTTGTATGCGCGTTGGTGCCTTTGAGCAAGGCTGCTCTTAGCGCCCCATCGCTGCCTCGATTTCGTCCGCTTCGATGGGGATATTCGCCATGAGGTTGGTGTTCCCGTTTTCGCCGATGAGGACGGTGTTTTCGAGGCGGATGCCGAGATTTTCATCGGGAATGTAAACGCCCGGCTCGACGGTGAAAACCCACCCCGCTTGCATGGGCTGGATGATGTCGCCGACATCGTGGACATCGAGGCCGATGGGGTGACCGAGACCGTGCATGAAGTATTTTTTGACGGCGGGTTTGTCGGCGGTCTGCTTGCGAATGTCGCTGGGTTTCAGGAGTCCGATGGCGAGCAGTTCGTCGCTCATTTGTGCCTCAGCAGCTTTCTGCCAGTCTTTGTATTTCACGCCGGGCGCGAGGCGGTCGGTGCTGTCGCGCAGGACGCGAAGGACGGCGTTGTAAAGTGCGCGTTGGCGGCGGGTGAAGCGGCCATTCACGGGGATGGTTCGCGTCATGTCGGAGTTGTAGTTCGCGTAGGCGGCGCCCACGTCGAGCAGCATGAGCTGGCCGTCTTTGAGCTGCGCGCTGTTTTCGCTGTAGTGAAGGCAGCACGCGTTTTTGCCAGAGGCGACGATGGGATCGTAGGCGAAGCGCCCTCGTCCACGGATGAATTCATGGGCGAACTCGGCTTCGATATCGGTTTCGGTGCGTCCTGGTTTTGTGAAACGAAGGACGCGCTTGAAGCCCTTTGCCGTGAGATCGCAGGCGTGTTGGATAACTGCGATTTCGCGCGGGCTTTTTACGAGACGGAGCTTGTGGAGCAGGGGAGCGAGCCGACGGTAATTGTGGAGCGGGTAGCGGCTCTGGATTTCGCGGATGAAGCGGTCGTCGCGCGTTTCCGCTTCGGTGGAAGCGCGTTTGTGTTCGTTGGTGTTGATGTAGAGATTCTCCGCTTCAATCGCGAGGCGGCGGAACAGACCGTCAAATTCCTGCGTCCATTTTATCTCGGTGATACCGGTGTGCTTCGTCGCTTCGTCCTTGCTGAATTTGTGCCCCTCCCAAAGTGCGTTCTGCTCGTTTGGCTCGCGAAGAAAAAGTATCTCGCGCATTTTCTCATCGTCTGCATCGGGGAAAAGAACGAGGAGCGTCTCCTCCTGCTCGATGCCTGTGAGGTAAAACAGATCGCTGTTTGCACGGAGGGAATACGAGGCATCCGCATTGGCCGGATAAACGTCGTTCGCATTGACGATGGCGATGGACTTCGGCGGGAGCAGCGCTGTGAGTCTGGCGCGGTTTTCAATGTAGAGCTTCGGGTTGAGCGGTTCGTAGCGCATCGCTGCTTGTTGGCGGATGAGGGGAGGCGTGGCAAGTTTTCAAGGCACAGCCTTCTAAAAGACCGCGCTTTGGAACGCTGTAGGACCCGCCGACTAATCGTCCTTTTTCTTCTTTTTCTTCTGAAGCTCAGGATGCTGGGACTTCCACTGAGCTACAGCGGCGCGATTGTTATACACCTGCTGTTTTTGCTGATACTCATACTGCTTCCTGGCCTGCTCCTGCTGATTTTTATAAGCGGCTTTTTGCAATTCGGCCCGGTTCCGTGTGACCTTTTGATCGTATTCATACTGCTTTTTTTGCAGTTCGTTTTCGTTGCGGGTTACCTTCCTTTGATAGTCCCACTGTTTCTTCTGCTGTTCGTATTGGTAGCGCTCTTGTTTCCGCTGATAGTCATACTGTGAGACATGACTGCGGTCGTGTTTATGATTGCTGTATTTCCGGCCGTCGTAGTCGTTGAAATAATGCCTGTTTCCTCCGTAGGTGTAATAGACGCGGTCGCCGTAGCGATAGACGGGAACATAATACTGACGACCGCTGATATAGACGTAGTCACGCTGTATGAACACAGGCTCTGAGTCGTAATCGTCGTAATAGCCGCCGCCGTAGCTGGGGCTGCGGCCATAGACGGCTCCTGCAGAGTAGGTGCCATAGCAACCGGAGAGTGTGAGCGCAGCGAATGCAGCGAGGGCAAGGATAGTTGGTTTATTCATGTGCGGTGTGAAAGTGTTGTTTTTGACAGTAGAGTCCGTGAGTTTATTCGAACGTTTTTTTAAGAAACGCCTGACTCAGCTGACGTAGCTGCTCTCGACGCGTTTTGCGACATCCAGATAGCCATAGTCGGATTCGTAGATTTCCTTAAAGCAAGAGAGACACTCTTCGCGTTTCCCCATCTTCTCATAGGCAAGACCCAGTTTATACAGGATTTCCTTTTTGACGTTATCCATCGCAAGGATCTCGCTGGCAGCGGTCTTGAATTGCGTGACGGCGAGGTCGAGCATCCCTTTTTCCACGAAACATTGGCCCAGAAGGTTCATTGCCTTCAGGCGGACATTTGGATTTTGCCGGGCGCGTTGCAGTTCAGGGATGGCCTCGCTGAATTGGCCGGCATTCATCAGCGCCTCGCCTAGTTCATAGCGGAGTTGGAGGTCAGTCGGGTTATCCGCGACGCGTTTTTTTGCGGTTTCCAAAACGGAGCCGTCCCGCTGTTTGATGAGCATGTCGAGTTCGTCGGCATAGGGATGGGCTTCCGGGCTGGAGGCATCCACCTGTGCGAGCCAGTCCTGTAGCGTTTTGATGCGTCGGTCCAGTTTTCGGAATTCGAGATCGTTTTGTTTGCGCGCGATGTTTGCGTCTCCGCCATTCAGCAGGCTGTTTGTGTGGGTATAAAACCAGATCGCATTATCGAGATAACCGTCTGCCTCATCGCTGGGACCGTTATCTGCAATTGTGACCTCGAACCATTGCTCATAAAGACCCGCAAGACGGCGGGAGAGATCCACATTGTTCTGATGCGGCTCCCATGTTGCATAGATTTCGCTGACTTGCTGGCTGATCTGGTCGGCCGTTCTGACGATTTTCGCCCGGTTCTCCAGTGCGACCGCTTCGTCTTTTTTACCCAGCAGGTCTCGAAAATTCAGGTTGCCTCCGCTTTGTGCTACCTCTTCCCACTTGCCCTTTTTTAACGTGGCCGAGGCCGAGGCATCCTTGCTTTTCTTGATTGCATCGAGGTCGCTCGGATTGAGTTGGATGATGCGGTTATAAACGGCGACCGCTTTGTCGTTCTCATGAATGTTCGTATAATGAGCGGCGAGCTGGTGAAGGATTTTTGCATCTTTCGGATTTGCGCCGGCCAGTGTTTCCAACGCGAACGAGGCGACTTCTGGGAATCCCGCTTTATTAGCCGCTTCAAACAAAAGCTGATTTGCCTGCTGGCTGGTCGGGTCATTGGCGAGCGACTTTTCAGCGAGATCCATCGCCACAAGGGGGTCCTTTTTTATAGAGCCGCCACTGGTGATGCTGAACGTGGTGCCTGCGAGCGAAAAACCGGTTCTCTTGCCTTTGTTCTGAGCGAGCGAAGCGGCGCGCGCCAGTTTGCGTCCATCGAGGAAGCCGGGCGCTTCTTTCAGCACGTTCTGTATGAGCTGGATGACGTAGCCGTGATTACCAATTTCATTCGCGTGTTTCGCTTTGAGAAAAAGCGCACGTGCGTTTGAGGAAAGCTCTTGTTCTGTCGTGATGGGCATATTGCGGGACTCGAGAAGCTAGCACCCTCACTACACGCTGACAATGGCTGCGCACACCTTTTTGCTGAATCTGTCTATAATGTCACCGCAGCTGCGTTATTTAGCAGGTGTTGCGGGCTTTTTTTTGTCAGCAAGCTTGAAGACCACTTTGAGAAATTCGACTTCCTTCTTCGAGTTCTCGCCGAAGTTTGTAAATCCATGCTCAAAGATTACGAGAAAGCAAAATGCGGATGCTACAAAGAGTGCGAACCAAAATGCGGCACGGATGAGATTCATGGGCTAAGATTCATGTAATGCAAGAGGCGTGCTAGGGCAACGGGTTTCTCGAAAACCAGTGATTCAAGGTGCATTTTATCAGGCCGCGTTCAGGCTCTCCCTGCGGCCTTTGCAGGTGCCGTCCTCGGTGGAGTCCGGGGTGCGCACTTTTGGCAGGATGAAAATGGACCATGCCAGTGCTGCGAACATCCAGAGTGAACTGGCCCAGTTCAAAAGTCCGGCGCGGCTTTCCACGAAAAAGTCGGCCACGGCGCGCAGGATTACGCTGGCTACGATGAACAATGTGACAGTGCGCAGGGATGGCAGCGGCGAGCGGAAGAGATGTTCATTTCCCGAGTGACCGAGCACGACGCGCGTGGCGACGGTGAATGTGACAAGGCTGAAGCCGCCGATGAATATGATGTGCAGCCCCGCGACACGCTGGCTCGGCCAAAATAGCGGAAACACAAGACCGGCGACCAGCGCGGCGAGCGAGAGATTCATCGCGAGAGGGACGGTCTTGCCCGGCTCTGGTGTGCGATGGATGGGCACCATCACCGCGAAATATGCGATTGCCACACAGCCCCGTAGCACGGCTGCCTGAGTCCCCATCGCGTATCCTGCTTCGAGCCAGTAGCTGCCGAGAAAAAGCGCGCCGAGCACGAGCGAAAACAGCGCGCGCCGCCGCCATGCTGGCGAGGCAGTCCGCTCGTCCGCCATGGGGATGACATCCGGTAGACCCAGAAAGCGCGGGATCAAAAACGAGCCGACGCCGAGGATGAGCAGCAGCGCGAAAGCCTGATTCAGCCAAAGTCCGCCGAGCAGCATCACGCTTCCGGGCAGCCAGCCATTCACTCCGCAAAGCCAAAGCACCGTGCCCGCCAGCCCGGACAGATAGCCGAGCGCCACAAACACAAAGCCCGGCGGCGGCAGTCCGGCCCGCCGTTTCACCCGACGAATGAGCATCACACCGAACAACAGCAACAGCGCGACAAACACCGCGTCGCCCGCATTTGTCTGAAATCCAATGTGCAGTCCTGCGGCGGTGAGATGGAGCGTAACGAGCGTCCAAAGTTACCACGCACGCAGCGACGGGGCGGAAAGTAATCGCGGCATCGCAGTGCCGAGGAAACCGAACACAAACCCCGCCAGAAAACCCTCAATCATCAGCCGCGAGTGCATGACGCCGGGGTAGAATTTATGCAGCCCGGCGAAAAACAGCGGCCACAACGAAACGCCTGAAATCCCAAGCAGCGTCGCGAGCGGAAAGAAAATACGGAAAGGCTCCGCCGGACAAAGTGCGAAAAAATGAGGACGACGATCGTTCATAGCGGTTCTGTATCGGGCTGAGCGGAGAAGGTGACCTCGTAAGCATCCTCTCGCTGGGCAATCGTTGCCGTGAAGCCCTGTGTCGCCAGCAAATGGATCAAGGGCCGCGGTTCGAACGGCGCGATGATGCGGAGTTGCTCGCCATCGCGCAGACGCCCGGCGGCATCGAGAATTTTGCGAAACGGCTCACGCCCTTCGCGGATGTCTTCGCGAACGTCGAGAGTCACGATGATGGCGGGATCGTCGGACATGATCATCGTTTTGCACCAGCGGCGGCTTTTGTCACAGCGCTAACGAGCGCGGCTGGGTCGGTGTTCAGGCCGGGTTGCTGAAAGGCGACCTCGCCTTCGGCGTTGAGCACGGTGATGAGATTCGAGTGGGCGAACTGTCCGCGTGCATCCGGCGTGTAGTTGATGCCGAGCAGCGCAGCGAGTTCGCGCACGTCGTCCGCGCCGCCGCGCAGGAGCGTCCATGTCGCGGCGGGCAATTTTTCCTTCTTCCGAAACGCGGCGAGCGCGTCGGGCGTGTCGCGCTTCGTATCGAAGCTCACCAGCAGGAAATCCGTCTTCGCACGCACTTCGGCGGGCAGCGCTGCCTCGAGTTTTTTCATGTCGTTCACGATGATGGGGCACGCGTATTCGCAGTGTGTAAAAAACATCGCCACGACCTGCGGTCGACCGCGCAGCACAGAAAGCGGCACAGTCTTGCCGACATCAGAGGTCCATTTCGAATCGAGCAAATAGAGCGACTTGTCCGTTGCTTTTCCCGCATCGAGCGCCTTGCGGCAGCACGGCGGCAGATCGCCGGAACGGGCATCGTGCAAAGGTGCAAAGGCGCAGAGAGAGATGCAGGCGAGGCGCGTGATACGTAGATGCATTCGGAAACCATGAAACCATGAAGGTCCCGCCTTCCTGCCCTCCAAATGCAAAATCCAGGGCGCTAGCCGTGCGTCTTTGTGTCTTTGCGCGAGATTCGTATTCATAGGTCTTTCGCGCAGCGGAAGCCGAGGTTGTGGACGGTGTAGCTTGCCTTGAGGCTGCTGCGCATTCCGAAGCGCATGAAGCCGGAGAAATTCGCTGTGTCCTTCGCGCCGAGCGAGCCTGCGCCGCAAAAAAGATTCCGCTCAAGCCCGGTGTCGCCCCGTGCGTCGCCGGTCACGATGGCGCTGTTGAAATCGCTCGTCCACTCCCACACGAGGCCGTGCAGATCGCGGATGCCGTAAAAATTGGCGCGCCCGCTTCCTGCGGCAGGCAGCGTGGCGGGCGACGGCGTGCTATACCAGCGGGCGACGGCCTGCTGAAATTCCGCGTCCTTCGCGCCGTCGGCGATGGTGAAGCCTGCGCCCGCCGCAAACTCCCATTCGACGGTCGTCGGCAGACGTTTTTCCCGCCACGCGGCGTAGGATTTTGCAGCGAACCACGATACGTTTGTCACGGGCTGCGCGCCGTCCGCCTTGCCGAGATTCAAGTCGCCGCTCCAATGCGCGAGGTAGCGTTCGTCAGCAAAGAGTCGTTTCACCTGCGAGCGTTGCCACTTTGGGTTTTCGCGAACAAAGACGAGAGACTCGCCGTTTGTCACCGGCCTTTCATCGAGTTGAAAAGCGGAGACTGCGATCTCCTTCGCATCCTTTTCCCCACGGAAAAGCGGCACGTATTTTCCATCAGGCACGGTCGCCATTTCGGGCTCGCCGCTATGTGCGATGGAGCACATGGCGACGAGCGCTGCGAAAATGGAGCGACGAATTCGCATTGGTTACTGATTCGCGGATTCAGCGTGGATTTTCTTCACCTCTTCCACGGTCACGATGTCTCCGCTGTTGCCCCATGCGTTCATCACGTAGGTGACGACCTGTGCGATTTGTTCGTCGTTCAGCATCACGGGCGGCATCACGCCGTTGTATTTCACGCCGTTCACCGTCATCTCGCCGGTCTGGCCTTTGATAATCCCGCGAATGGCACGCGCTTTGTCCGCCATGAGGAAGTCCGACTTCGCGAGCGGCGGGAACACTCCCGGCAGGCCTTGTCCTTCCGCCTGATGACACGCGAAGCACGTTTGCGAGTAAATGCGTTTGCCTTTCTCCACGATGATCTCCTTGCCCATCGCTGCGATCTTCGGGTCGGCGGCGATGGCTTTTTTCATCTGCGATTCGAGTTCCGTCACCTTCGCCTGCGCGCCGGCAAATGCCGAGTCGCCGAGGTAGGTCGCGTCCACTTCCTTGCCGGAATAAATGAGCAGGTTCGCCGGCCCTTCGACTTTCAACATTCCGAGAGCGCCTTTGTTGAACGCACGGAAGAGCGCGTGATCCACGAGGATGAACGTGCCGGGCACATCCACCCGGAAATCCACAATCGCAGAGCCGCCCGCCGGCACGACTGTTGTCTGCACCTGCTCCTGCGAGGCGCGCACGCCGCCCTCTTGATAAACGTGGTCAAAAATCTCGCCGATGACGTGGAATGACGATGTGAGATTCGGCCCGCCATTCCCGACGAAGAGCCGCACGCGCTCGCCCACTTTGGCTTTCAGCGCCTTGTCGCCCACGAGCGCTCCGACGGAACCGTTGAAAACTACGTAGCTTGGTTTTTCATCCACAGCCTTTTCCTGATCGAATGGCTGCAAGCCCTCCTCCCCGAATTTGCCCTTCGTATAAAAGTCGCCCTGCATCACGTAGTATTCCTTGTCCACAGGCGGAAACCCTTCCTTCGGCTCCACGAGGATGAGCCCATACATTCCGTTTGCCACGTGCATCCCGACTGGCGCGGTCGCGCAGTGATACACGTAAAGACTGGGATTGATCGCCTTGAAGGAAAACTGCGACTCGTGTCCCGGCGCCGTGAATGACGAGGCCGCGCCGCCGCCCGGGCCAGTCACCGCATGGAGGTCAATGTTGTGCGGCATTTTTGAACTCGGATGATTTCCGAGGTGAAACTCCACCATGTCCCCCTCGCGAACGCGGATGAAAAGTCCGGGCACCTCTCCGCCAAACGTCCAAAACAAATACTCCACGCCATCCGCCATGCGCTTCACCACTTCACGCACTTCGAGATTCACGACGACCTTCGTCGCGTGCTTGCGCTTGATGGGTGGCGGAACATTTGGGGCAGCAGTGAGCACGGCTTTTTCCTCCCCGATGATCTCCGGGTCAGTGCCCTTCGCTGCGGGCCCGGGCAATGGTGCCGCCGATGCAGGTGGCGGCTCGGCTGCGAAAATAGTTGAAGTGAGAGTGAGTGCTGAGACTGCGGAGAGGATGTGTTTGATGTTCATAACGTTTTCAGCTTGGAGGCTATCACTTCCGGACTTTGATGCTTATCGTATCTCGTCGAGTTTTGACCGTTTCTTGGCGTCTTATCGGCGGAAAATTCCACATACCCGCGCGGTATTTGTGAGGGCCTGCCAAGGGTGGTGTTGAAAAAAATACCGCAGTTCTAGAACGAAGAACCGTTCATTTCAGCCGGCGTCAGGATGCGCGCCGCAGCGAGGAGCGACGGCGGCCCAGAATCAGTGAGAGGGCGGCGAAAATTTGGATTCATACGACGGGTTCGGGGATTGCGGTGACGGTGAATGAGACATCGTTGCCGCTTGCGCCTCCGTCGCCATTGGCGAGGTAGCTGACGGCGAAGGTATAGCCGCTTGAGACAAAGGTGGAGCCCTCTGGCAGCGAGTCGAATGTTCCGGTGATGGAATCGCTGCCGTCGTTGAGCATGATGTAAAAGCGATTGCCGACGATGGGAAGGAAGCCGCCTGCGAGTGTGATTGATGGCAGGCCGCCCAGCGTGAGTGTGCCGGTGGTTTTCACCTGATCGTAGGTGGTGACCGGGACTGTGCCGCCGAGATCAATCGAGAGTATGGAGCCGGTCGCCATGCTGAGCGAGGATGTGTTGAGGCGGCCTATCGTTGTGCCGGGTGCGAGCGTGCCACCGCTGAGAACATTTGTGACACCCACAGTCCCCGTGCCTCCGAGGGTGCCTCCGTCGTTGACGGTGGCTGGCATCGAAGTGAGCGTGCCATTTACCAACACCAAGCCTTCATCAATGCTCAGTTCATTGGAGAAGGAGGCGTCATTCGTGGTGATGGTGAGAGTGCCGGTGCCTTGTTTGGTGAGGGTCGTGGCGGAGCCGCTGAGCGAGCCGGAGATTGTGACGTTGTGTGACGTGGTATCTATCGCGCCTCCGCCAGCGCCGAGGCTGAGGGTTTTCGTGATGGTCAGATCCGCATTTGCCGCGAGCGCGCCGCCGTCGAGGTTGATGGTGGTGTTGGTGCCAAGGCGGGACTGATTATCCACGGATATGGCGCCGCCCAGGATGGTGACTCCCCCTGAGAATGTATTCGCGCCGCTCAGCGTCAGCACTCCATTGCCGGATTTGATGAGGGTTCCTGTTCCTGTCACCAAACTCGACAGCGTCGTGTCGGTGCCAACGGTGAGAGTTCCCGCACCGAGTGAGAGCGTGCCTGCGCCCGAGAGAGAGCCTACCGTTTGTGTGAAGCCTGCCATGTCGAATGTTGTCCCCGCTGCGAGGCTGACGGCGGTGGTGGAGGGGAGGGCGTTTGCTGCGCCGAGCTGTAGTATTCCGCCGGATACAGTCGTCTGTCCCGAGTAGTCGTTTAGTCCGGATACAATGAATGTTCCAGCGCCGGTTTTTGTGATATTTCCCGTGCCGGAAATTATGCCTGTGTAGCTCGTGGAAGATCCATTTCCTCCGAAGGAAAGTGTGGCGCCATCCAGCAGGATTTCGCCTGATCCCGCAAGAGAGGCGACGGTCTGATCTGCGCCCACCACATTTAACACGCCGTCCGTGCCGACTGTCATGGTCGACGCCGTTGGAAGTGCGCCGGCAGCAGTGGTCACTAATGTGCCGTTGTTGATGGTCGTTGCGCCGGTGTAGGAATTTGCGCTGCCAAGAGTCATCGTCCCCGTGCCCGATTTTACAAGTCCGCCGCTGCCCGAGATTGTGCCGGTGAAAGTGGATGTCCCGTCGTTGCCACCAACAGCGAGAGTGCCCGAGCCAAGTGTCACGTCGCCAGCGCCCGCCAGTGAGCCGATTGTCGGGCTGAGGTTGCGCAGGTCGAGGATGGCACCCGCCGCCACGGTCGTGTCAGAACCGGGGGAAATGCCCGCCGCATTTCCAAGCGCGAGAGTGCCGTTCTGGACGAGCGTGCTTCCGCTGTAGCTGCCGACGCCGTTAAGAATGAGAGTGCCGGCACCGATTTTGGTAAAGGCGTAGCCGCCTGAGATTGCACCGACCGTTGTGTTTCCAGCGGACGCATTAAAAACCGGATTGTCCGTGAGCGTTACCCCGCCGAGGGAAAGGTCGGCGCCGTTGGTTGCGGACAGCCCCAGCGTCTGGCTGCCGATGGAGATATTTCCAACGGTGAGGGTGATTGCGGGAGACGAGCCGGTAAGGCGGGACGCATCTATTGTGCTGTCTGCCGTGACCGTGATCTGGCTTGTAAAGGTTGTGGATGCATCGTTGCGCAGACGGAGCGAACCACCCGCGAGAGTAATGGCTGTGTTGCTTCCCAGTGATGTGGCGTTTCGCAATTCCACGCTGCCATTCGAGATGCTGAGTGTTCCTGTAAAATTTGGATTTGAGTTGTTGAGAATCAAACTGCCTGCGCCTGTCTTGTAGAGGACTCCGCTTGTATCACTGGTTGCAAGCCGGTCTGCAGCGCCGCCGATGGTAAGCGAGAGCCCGGAGCCGACATCCAACGTCCCGTTATTCGCGGTGCCGATGACAAAACGCCGCCCCGATGAGGCGGTGAAGGACGATGTTGTTTGCAGCGTGCCGCCGGAGAATTGCACGGAGTTGGTCGTCGCGCCAAGACTGGCGTCCGCTCCCACGGAAAGAGTTCCGCCCGCGAGGTAGCTGTCCCCGCTGAAAGTATTAGTCCCCGATAGGATGAGCAGCCCTGCGTCGTTCTTGAGCAATGAAACCACCCCGTCATCTGCGTCGCCATAAATGCCATTGGCTCCCGCGTTATTGATGATTGGAGCGGATATGGTCAGCGTCCGCGCGGCCTCGACGCTGACACTCAAGGTTGTGGTCACAGTGCCGCCGGCGGTGAGTCTTCCCAATCCGCTGATTACTGTATCCGGTGCACCGCTCTTGATGAGTCCTCCGCTGAAAAGATTGAGCGCGCGGCTTGAATCAGACCCCAAATCCACGAGCGCGATGTCGGTGGTCTTCAAGCCGCCGTCGGTCGTCGTTCCGGCCCTTGTCAGCGTGTAGGCACCGGACGGTGAAAAGCTGTCCAGAATGACATATTTTGTGGTGTTGTTGACGTTGATGCCGTCGCTGCCCGTGTAGTAGTTGCTGAAGGTATGGACGCCATCCACGGTGTATTCGGCAAAATCGGAGCCGACGCGCGCCCACGAACCCATGATTCCAATGGCCTGGCCTGTGATGAAAACATGCGGTCCGTAAAGCCCGGCGCCGAGTGCTCCGCCGATACCGGTAAAGTTTGCACTCGCTCCGGGTGAGATGGTTCCTAGCGAACTGAATGTCAGTGCCGTGCTTTGCAGTGCCGTGCCGTTGTGAACGACTGTCACAGCCGATGGAGCGCCCGTCACGTTGAGGGTGCCCGCCAGCTGGCTTGAGTTGTTTGTGCTGGATATGAATTTGATTTCGCCCGCATTCAGCGTGATTGGAGCGCCGACCGGGATACGTGTGAAATTTTCGCCAGAAGTATTGTCCAGCGTCAGCGACGCCCCCGATTTTATCGTGATCGACGGGATGGCGGTCAGGCGTCCGTTTACACCCGAGAGATTAAGTGCTCCCGACTGCACAACCAGTGCGCCGGTGAGTGTGTTTGCGTTGGTGAAAATGACGGTCCCCGTCCCCGTTTTCGTCACTCCGCCGCCGCCGGAAAGCACACCTGTAAACTGCACCTGCCCGCCAGTTGCGGCACTGAGAAGGGCGGATGTGTTCAGCGTGATGGGAGAACTGAACGTGTTCGAACCCGAGGTGTTCAAACCGCCAAGGGTGCGACTGCCCGTGCTGCCAGCGCGAACAGTGATGGGATTCGAAATGCTGCGTCCGCTGGAGGTGGAGAAGAGCAATCCCGCGCTGTTGGTGCCGGCGGTGTCGCCGAGGAGGACGGTGCCTGTTCCCACCGGGCCGCTGGTGATGGAGCCGATGGTTGAAGAGTCCATGAGCACGGTGCCGTTGAGAAGTGTGGTGCCACCGCTGAAGGTGTTTGCTCCGCTGAGCAGGAGCGTGCCGAGGCCGGATTTGGTGAGTCCACTCACTGCGCTGCCGTTGGAAATGAGTCCGGAGATGGTGAGGTCTGCATCGCCCAAAACAGAGTTGTCGTTCACGAGAAAGGTGCGCGACGCATTCAGCCCTAGCGCTGCTTCGATCAAAGTGGCGAGCGAGCCGGTGCCGTTTACGGTGATGTTTCCGCCGAGGTCGAGACGTCCGGTTCCCGTGCCGGTGATGACGCCGCCGTTGGCGGTGATACTTGCGACGGTGTCCGTGAATGTTTGCAGGTCGAGCATCCCGTCGCTGGCGAGAGTCACGCCGCTCGCGTCGGGGATTTGATTGATTTGATTCAGCCGCGCAATGGCCGAACGTGATGCGCCACTTCCATCACCGATGACGAGTGAGCCGGAAAAGGCGTTGATGGTCGCGCTTTTGGAAAGCAGCAGAACACCATCGTTCACATTGGCCCCGCCGCTGAATGTATTGGATGAAGTGCCGCCGAGTGTAAGCGTTCCCGTGCCGGATTTACTGAGTGCGAATCCGGTCCCGCTGACGATGCCGTTGAGGATTACGTTTGCGCTGTTCACGGTCACAGTCCGCGAACCTGTGAGGGTTGTTCCCGTGTTGAACGTCATGTCGGTCGTGCCGCCAAACGTGGTGTTCCCCGTGAGTTGCACAGTGTTGGTGATAAACTTCGCGCTGCCTGTCGCGCT
This sequence comes from Chthoniobacteraceae bacterium, assembly GCA_947476045.1. GTDB lineage: Bacteria > Verrucomicrobiota > Verrucomicrobiia > Chthoniobacterales > Chthoniobacteraceae > SXWH01. Next base: position 85,977 of record CANJNZ010000001.1, on the reverse strand, counting down.
GACCGTCATTGTGCCGAAAGTGGCCGTGCCAGTCCCGAGTGCCTGCGCATTTCCGATGACGAGCGATCCGGCGTTCACCACGGTGCCGCCGCTGTAAGTGTTTGCGTTGTTGAGCACGAGCGTGCCTGTGCCCGCCTTGGTCAGGATGCGCGTGCTGCCGCTAACGATCCCGCCGAAGGTCAGCGCACCAACTCCGCTGACGGTGACTGTGGCGTTGACTCCGAGTGCCGCTGTGCCGGAAAGCGTGAGGTCCGACGGACTGTTGAAAGTGAAACTCCCGTTGACGGTATTCGTGTTTGTCAAAGTGCGTGCAGTGCCGTTGGCGGCGAGCGTTCCGGCGGTGATGGTCAAAGCTCCCGTGCCCAGCGCGGTGTTGCTGCCGATGATGAGTGTCCCGGCGCTCAGCGAGGTGCCTCCGCTGTAGGTGTTGGAGCCGCTGAGCGTGAGGGCACCGACACCGCTTTGTGTGATGTTGCCGGTTCCCGAAACCACATTTGTGAGCGTGGAGTTTTTGCCACCGTTGAAAGTGATTTTCCTGCCCGATGTATTGACGGCACCTGTGATGACCAAGTCTCCACTCGCTGCATTCCAAGACTGGCTGCGGCTCAGCGCGATTGCATTCCCGATGGTCTGTGTGTTCGTGCTGCTGTTGGTTATTCCGTTCTTATTGACTGTGTAAATTCCAGTCCCGCCCAACACGAACGCGCCTGCGCCACTGTTGAAAGTCAACCGGCTGACGGAGAGGTTGCTATTGAGTAGCGGAGTGAGACGGAGCGAGCCGGCGAAGTATAAACTGTCTCCACTCACAGGGGCGACATCTCCCACCCAGTTTAGCCCTGTGGTGATGTTGGAATCGCCGCCGCCGCCGTCCCAAGTGCGGGTGACGGGATAAAGATTCGGCGCAAGGCCGAGCAGAAAACCTGTAGCCAGCACGATGCGGCGCGCACGTGTTCAAAACAGAGTCGTGCGCGCCTCGCGACGCTCCGCTTGCACGCCTGCTGCCTGGCGTCTGGCGTCTGGTTTTGACTAGAGTAATGAACCCCATTGTTCATTGACCTTAAGCAGGCCATGTGCCCGCTCAATGAGCGGCGGGGAGACCGCCGACGCCCCAGCGTCTTTTTTCACCGGAAAAAGAAACTTTGACTAAGATACCGCCCTTCTCGTCTATCAATACGACAACGCGTCTACTCAAATGCGGGCGCGAATCGAAAACAAACCTACAAAAAAACAATGAAATACCTACTCGCCACTGTGTTCGCCGTTGCAGCCATAGCCACTCCGGTTTTCGCCGAAGAGGATACGCCGCTCGGCAAGGAAATGGACAAAGTCAACAAGGCCGTCAAATCCGTGAACCGCGCGATTGCCGACCCCGCTCAAAAGGACGTAAATCTCGCCAAGCTCGCCGACGCGAAAGCCGCCATGGAAAAGGCGCTCACGCTCGAACCCGCGATGGCGAAGGACGTGCCTGCGGCGGATAAGGAAAAATTTCTGGCCGACTACAAAGCCGCGATGCAGGAGTCGCTCAAGACCCTCGAAGAACTCCGCGCGGCAATCGCCGACGGCAAGGCCGATGAAGCCACCAAGGCGATGGAAAAACTCACCAAGAGCAAAAAAGAAGGCCATAAGAAATTCAAGAAGGAGGACTAGTCCCACCGCGCTGTGACGCGCACATTTCGAGGGGCGGCGTGCGATGAGTGCGCCGCCCTTCTTGCGTCCCGGCGCAAAATCCGCCAGCCTCCGCGCATGACTCGCAACGAACTGCTCGACCTCTACTTCATGGACGCACGCGCGAAGCTCATTGATCTCGGCGCGTTCCTCGACCGCATGGATCGGGGCACCGGCGAAGCGGACTTCCGGCTCGCCGCATTTCGCGAGGCGCTGAAGGAACTCGCACGCGGCTCCTCGGATCGCGCAAAGAGCATCCTGCTTTCGCTCAGCGACCCGACGAACGAGCCCATCGAAAAATCGCCAGGCAAAGGAGCCGTCGGCGCATGGCCCGGCGATGCGAAATAATTTCTCATTCACAACCACATCATCACTTCCAAAATTCACCTCATGAAACTCCACACACTCCTCGCCATCTGCACTCTCACCGCATCGCTCCACGCCGCCGACTGGCCGCAATATCGCGGCCCCGCTGGCGACGGCAGCACGCCCGACAAAATCAACACCACATGGAACGCCGGCCCCAAGGTGCTTTGGAAAGTGCAGGGCGGAACCGGCTTTAGCTCATTCGCCGTGGCGGGGAACAAATGCTTCACGATCGAAGGCCACGCTCAGAATGAAGTGCTCGTCGCCCGCGATGTGATGACCGGCAAAGATCTTTGGAGCGCCGAACTCGGCTCCGCGAAATACGGCGGCGGCGGCGATTCGGGCACTGCTGAAAACAAAGGCGGCGACGGCCCGCGCAGTTCACCCACGGTCGCGGGGAATCTCGTCATCGCCATGCACAGCGACCTCGCGCTGCACGCCTTCGACGCCGCCACCGGCAAGCCCGTGTGGAAGCGCGACATCATGAAAGAACACGCCGGGCGCAACATCAGTTGGTCCAACGCCGCCAGCCCGCTGCTCGAAGGCGGCGTGCTTTACGTCACCGGCGGCGGAGCGGGCCAGAGCTTCCTCGCCATCAATCCCCAGACCGGCGCCGTGATCGCCAAATCCGGCGACGAGCAAATGACACACGCCACGCCCGTCGCGGCCACCATCCTCGGCCAGCGACAGATCATCTTTTTCATGCAGAGCGGCCTTTGCGCGCTCGACCCGAAGACGCTCGCCCAGCTCTGGCACGCCGATTTCAAATACAACGTCAGCACCGCAGCCAGCCCCGTCGTCGCGGGCGACCTCGTCTATTGCAGCGCAGGCTACGGCATCGGCGCGGCGGCGTTTAAAATCACCAAGACCGGCACCGAGTGGAAAGCCGAGCAAGTCATGCGCGTCCCCGGCGACAAACAAATCGCCAACCACTGGAGCACGCCCGTGCTCTTCGGCGGCAATCTCTACGGCATGTTCCAGTTCAAAAAATACGGCTCCGGCCCCGTGAAATGCGCCACGCTTCCCGATGGCACGGTGAAGTGGGAAAAGGACGGCTTCGGCCCCGGCCACGTCGTCCTCACCGCCGGCGGCACCGTGCTCGCACTCAGCGACGCCGGTGAACTCGTCGCCTTCGCCGCCAAACCCGACGCCTATACCGAACTCGCCCGCGCCAAAGTCCTCGAAGGCAAATGCTGGACCACCCCCGTCGTCGCCAACGGCCTCGCCTTCATCCGCAGCACCAAGGAAGCAGCCTGCGTGGATTTGCGGGCGAAGTAGTCGGTAAATCTGCTTAGCTTTCTGCGCTACGATGCCACTGGCCCGTCGCCCGACTGAGTTAGAAATAATCTCATCTTCCCTTGTCTATCATTTTGTTGAGGCAACGTGGAAATGGCACACGGCGCTGAGGTTGGCGAGTTGATGGCTAAGGAGCATCCACATCGGTTGCGGCAGATGGCACGACGATCTCGTTGCCGTTTAAATTCACGCGCACGTTCGGCCCTTCAATTCCGATGAAGCGCACACGCGTTCCGGGAGTCAGTGGCACGCGTCCGAATCGAAGTTGCACTGTCACCAATTTGGTAATGGTGATCACGGTCTTCGGTGCAGCGGGAGCCGCCGTCGCTGGTTTGGTGGAATGCAAAGCAATCGTTTCCCTCAAAGTAATCGTTTCCCCATTAGGTAGCTGAATTTGCGCTTCGCCAAGCTGACCATTTTTCGGATTAGGTGCCTTGATTTCAGTCACCTTGTAGGTTGTTTTAAGCTCAGGCAGAAGCTTGAATGTAGCACCTTTCTTTAAATTCATGTCGGGCGTTTTCCACCCATCCGGCCCAACCCAGAGATATTGGAGGACGATGAAACTCTCGGGCGAGATCTCGGGCGAGTCGCGCACGACACCGAGGACAAGCACAAGCTTTTCCTTTGTTTCTTTATTGATGATGGTGAGTTCGGAAACGTCTTTCTTTGTATTATCAACATCGGGCGCTTCTTTTTTCTCGAAGGACACTGTCTGGAAGCGTGTGTCGGGGATGTGTTCGCCGAGCGGAACAGAAAAGAATATACCACTGCGGTTTGTGGTGGTGACCTGCACACTTTCCACCTTGCCAGCTTTGTTGGTGTCATAGGACATCAAGAGCAGGCGGAATGGTTTGTTGACGACTTTCTTGAGCGAAAGGCGGGTGTGGTAGGGCGGGTGTGATTTCGGATCGGCTGGGTCTGTTTTTGGCTCCGGGATCACGGGTGCTGGAACGGCAGGCGGTAAAGCAGGCACGCTTAGATGGGCTGATTGCGGTGCAGTCAAAATTAGCTTTTGGTTCTTGTTGTCGATTTTCCACTCATTGAATCGTGACAAAAAGCTTTGCCCTAGAAGAAGCGCGGCATCCAAGCCACCGACACTTGCCTCAATATTCGAAAAGGTTGATTCACCAACTTTTATCGAACGTAAGATAAACCGGTCGCTTTTCACCTTTGTTCCATCAGCGAGAACAAAGGTCTTGCCGGGGAGAAAATCCTGTTCCCCGATTGTCTCAGCACGGATCAGTGTAAGAAATACGTCTTTTGAGATCTGAACTTCAGATGCTCCGCTATCGATTACGAACTTTAGTGAAATGACACCGTTAATATGGACGGGAACTTTTAATACTCCATTTTCCCTGGCCATATCGACCCCTAGTATCTGGTCAACTTGCTGGGCTTTTGTGCACGGGCAGAGAAAGCAACTAGCGATGAGAATCGCAAAAACGCCTGAGCGGCTGAAAAACCGACAAACAGCACTTGAGGAAGATTTGGATCCAAAGGATGCCATGTCTTTTGATAAGGACCGCACGTTCTACCGTCAAAAGGAAACTTACCATATCACACAGCCTATCGATCGGGCAGGCAGGTTTTTAATTCTACTTTTGCTGCGCAGCCGCACACGCGTCGGCGATGAGTTCGAGGTCTTTTAGGAAGCGTTCGCGTCTGGATTTGGGGAGGGCGTCGAGGGTTTCGGATTGGAGGGCTTTGGCCACGTCGAAGGCCTGGGCGAAGATGCGGCGTCCGGCGGCTTCGATGCGGACGCGGCGGGCGCGTTTGTCGCTCTCGTGGGCGTTGCGGGAGATGAGGCCGCTTTTTTCCATGCGCTGAAGGGTGGAGGTGATGGTGTTGGGGTCGCTGGCCATGAGGTAGGTGATGGTCTGCTGGGTGAGGCCGCGCGGGTCGCCTTCGCTGAGCCAGCGCAGGATGCTGTATTGGTCGGGCGTGAGGCCGAGGTGGGCGATGCGCTGGCGGAAGACCTGATTGAGCGAATACCACGCGCGCCGGAGCAGCGGAGGCAGGCGGCGAGGCGAATTGGGAGCGGGCGATGGGTCGTCTGGCATGGTGCGGAGGAAAGAGGAAGCCGCACGCGCTGGCAAGGTTTGCCGCGAGAGGGAGGCGGGTGAAAAATAATACGTGTAAGTAGTATTTGACTCTCCCTTTTCTGCGAACTACACCGCTCGCCACTGGCGCGACAAACCCCGCGCCGTTTATCGCCATGAAGCTCCGTCTCGCTCCATCTGTCGCACTCGCCATCGCCTGCGCGCTCTCCGTTTCACACGCTGCAAAAAAGGATACGCCTGCCGCGAAGTCTGATGCCGCGAAGGTCGCAGGCTGGCTCTCGTGGCGCGGGCCGGATCAAAATGGAACTTCGCCGGAGACGGGACTGCCCGACAAAGTGGACGCGAAGAAACCGCTGTGGACGGCGGATTTTCCCGGCCAGAGCACGCCGGTGATCGCGAACGGCAAACTCTACATCAACGGCTACGTGGGCGAGGGCAAGGATCTGCGCGAGGGCGTGAGTTGCTTCGACGCGGAGACGGGGAAGCTGCTGTGGCAGCATCTGGAAAACGATTTCCTCAGCGACACGATTTACCTGCGCTATTCGACGAGCGCGCCGACGATTGATCCGGAGACGGGCAACGTTTTCGTGCAAGGCACGCAGGGGCTGCTCTCGTGTTTCACGGCGGAGGGCAAGGTCGTGTGGCAGCACTCGATGATGGAGGAATACGGACGCCTCACGTTCCCAAACTCGCGCACGGCGACGCCGGCGATTGACCGCGAACTGGTCATCACACGCGGCGTCACGAGCGGCTGGGGCGCGAACGGCCCGGCGGGCGACCGCATGTTTGCCTTCGATAAAAAAACGGGTGAACTCGTCTGGCTCTCGTCGCCCGCCGACCGCCCACAGGACAACACTTTCTCGCAGCCGACGTTCTCGTTTCTCGATGGCAAACGCGTGCTTTTCACCGCGTGCGGCGATTCGTCCGTCGCGTGCATCAATGCGCGCACCGGCGACCCGCTGTTCCGTTTCCCCGCGGCAAAAGCAGGCGCGAAAGGCGGCATCAACGCCTCGCCGATTCTCTACAAGGATTCGCTGATCATTTCGCACGAGTCGGAAAACGTGGACACCACCGAGGTGGGCCGCACTGCTTCGTATCGCCTGCCGAAAGCCGACGAAACATCGAAGGCCACGATTCCCTCGATCAACGCCGTCCCGCCGGGAATGCGCATCTTTTCGCCGAAGGAACTCGAACAATGGCGCAACCCGCTCGGCAATCTCGCCAGCTCGCCGTGCCTCGTGGGCAACACGCTCTACGAAGTGAGCGGCACGGGTGAAGTCGCCGCCGTGAACGCCGACAGCGGCGAAGTGCTTTGGAGAAAAAAACTCGGTGCTGAGCAGCGGCAGTCTTCGCCGTTTTTCGCCGATGGAAAACTCTACGTCGCTTTTTACATCGCCGGTGCCGAGGGGCAGGCGGCGGGCGCGGAAAACGATGGCGGCGACGGCGAACTCCTGGTCTTCAAGCCCGGCGCGAAGGACGCCGAAGTGCTCAGCCGCACGAAGCTCACGGGCCGCTGCTTCGGCTCGCCCATTGCATACAACGGCAAGCTCTACGTGCAGACGGACAAGAAGCTCTACGCGTTTGGAAAGAAGGGCGACAACGCGGGGGCGAAGAAGGTGGAGTGGAAGAGCGCTGAATGGCCGGATGTCACAAAAACTGCCGCCCCAGCAAAGCTCCAGCTCATCCCAAATGAAGTGCTGTTGCGTCCCGGGCAGAGCGCGCAGGTGCGCGTGCGTGGATTGGATGCACTCGGTTTCACGCTCAACGAAAACGTCGCGCTCGATGGTGTGAAAATTGACACCTACATCCCGCCGACCGCGCTCGTGAAAGCCACGATGAACGGCACTTTCGACGCGAACGGAAAACTCACCGCCGATGCAAAACCCGCGGGCAGCGCGGGCGCATTCCAAGCCGTGCTCAAGGCCGACGAAAAAGTCACCGGCACGATGCGCGGCAAAGTGCTGCCGAGCCTCCCGATCAAAATTGATTTTGAATCCACCGAGTTAAAGGAAAAGACCGGCCCCGGCATCGGTAACGAACCCACCGCGCTCGCGCCTGCCGAACCCGGCAAGCCAGCGCCGCAGCCCGGCCCGACGAATTGGAACGTGATCGAAGAGCCAACCGCCTTTTCTTATCCGCCGCTCGCATGGAACGGCGCGCGGTTCCGCTTCGAGGTGCGCAAGGCTCCCGGCGAGGGCGACAACAAAGCGCTCTGCAAAACGATTGATCACAAATTGTTTCAGCGCGCACAGGTCTTCATCGGCCACCCGGACATGAAGAACTACACCATCGAGGCCGACGTGCTCACCGAGGGCAACAAACGCAAGATGTCCGACATCGGTCTCATCAACCAGCGCTACCTCGTCGTCCTGCGCGGCAACGCACGCGAAATCGAAGTCAGCTCAAACCTTGCGCGCATCAAGGAAGTCCAGCCCTTCACCCTCACGCCGAACGAGTGGTATCGCCTCAAAGTCCGCGTGGACGTGAAGTCCGACGGCAGCGGCACCGTCCGCGCCAAGGCGTGGAAAAAAGCCGACACCGAACCCGATGCATGGACCATTGAACTTGCCGACAAATTCGCCCACACCAACGGCTCACCCGGCATCTACTCCCTCAGCCCGCAGGAGCAGCGCGCATGGATTGATAACATCGAAGTGAAAGCGAACTAAGCGCCTCCTTCTTATTCGTATTCATAATCCTATTCTTAATCTCCCGTCATCCATGTCGCGTCGCTCTCTCGATCACGAAAAGCTGCAAGTTTACCAGCGCAGTCTAGCGTTCATTTCTTGGGCAGAGCCGCTCTTGGATTGTTTGCCAAAATCTTACTCTGTCCGCGATCAGCTCGACCGGGCAAGCACCTCGGTTCCGCTCAACATTGCCGAGGGCAATGGTAAGTTCACCAGTGCGGATCGCTGCCGGTTCTTCGACATCGCTCGCGGCTCGGCACTTGAGTGTTCGGCGTGTCTCGACGTGCTCGTTGCAAAAGGAAAGGCTCAAGCCGGAGACGTTGCGCAAGGAAAAGACACGCTCGTGGAAATCACCTCGATGTTGTTCGGGCTCATCCGTGCGAATTCGGACGACCGTTTGTTTGAGGAGCCGGGAAGCAGCAGTGGCGATGTTTTTAACACCCCACGCACGCCAGTGAAATACTCCGCCAAGCGGAGGGCGAAGCGATTTTCAGAAACGAACCGAGAATAAGAATAAGATTATGAACATGATTAAGAGCAAACTCACCGCCGCCGCGCTGGCTGGCGTCGCTTTTACCACAGCACTCTACGCCGCCGATTGGCCGGCTTGGGGTGGTGGCGATCCGGGGCGCAACATGTATTCCGATGCGAAGGGGATTCCTGCGAAATTCGAGCCGGGGAAATTTAAGAAAAACAGCGAGGAGATTGATATGTCCACCACGCAAAACGTGAAGTGGATCGCGAAGCTCGGCTCGCAGACTTACGGCAACACGGTCGTCGCTTATAACACCGTTTATATCGGCACGAACAACGCCGGCGTTCGCGACCCGCGCTTCAAGGACGACAAGTCGGTGCTCCTCGCGCTGGAGGAAAAGACGGGCGAATTAAAATGGCAGTTCACGGTGCCGAAACTCGCGTCGGGGAAGGTGAATGACTGGGAGTATCTCGGCTATCTCAGCGCGCCGTTCGTCGAGGGCAATACGCTCTATTCCGTGACGAGTCGCTGCGAGGTCGTGGCGCTCGATGCTGAGGGGCAGAAGAACGGTAACGACGGGAAATTTAAAGACGAAGGCCAGTATATGCCGGGACCAGCGAAGCCGAAGGTCGAGGCGGCGGCGAAGGACGCCGACATCCTTTGGAAATACGACATGATGGACGAACTCGGCGTGTTCCCGCACAACGCCTCGAACAGCTCGCCGCTGATTCTCGACAACCGCGTGTATGTCTGCACAAGCAACGGTCAGGACTGGTCGCACGTCACGATTCCCGCTCCGCAAGCACCGAGCTTCATCGTGCTGGATAAAAAGACGGGCGAACTACTCGGCGAAGACGACGCCAAGATCGGGCCGCACATTTTCCACGGACAGTGGGCCTCGCCGAGCGCGGGCATGGTGGATGGAAAATGGCAGGTGTTTTTCGGCGGCGGCGACGGCTTTCTGTATGCGTTCGACGCGGTGCCGGAGAAGGGCGCGGATGGCGGCGTGTTCAAGATGCTGTGGAAATTCGACGCCGTGCTCGATGCCTACAAAACGGACAAGACCGGCAAGAAAATCAAATATCCAGCGCCCGATGGCCCGAGCGAAATCATTGCGACGCCTGTTTTCTACAAAGACAAAATCTATGTCGCAGTCGGCCAGGATCCTGAGCACGGCGAAGGCGTTGGCCGTCTCTTGTGTATTGATCCAAAAGGAGCGAAGGGCGACGTGACCAAGTCGGCGCTCGTGTGGGATTTCAAGGACATCAAACGCAGCATCAGCACGGTGGCGATTGACCCCGCGACCGACCTGCTTTTCATCGGCGACTACAGCGGCTTCGTCTATTGCATTGATACGAAAACCGGAAAGCTCCAGTGGCAGCACGACATGCAGGCGCACATCTGGGGCTCGCCGATGGTCGTGGACGGAAAAGTTTACATCGGCGACGAGGACGGCGACCTGTGCATCTTCGCTGCTGCGAAGGAAAAAAAGGTGCTCAATGAAGTGAATATGGGCGCGCCGATCCTCTCCACGCCGGTCGTCGCCAACGGCACGCTCTACATCAGCACGCAGACGCATCTCTACGCGGTTTCCGAAGGTGCAAAGCCAGACGCACAGCAAAAGTAGCCGCAATTTCCACCATGGAAAACCAGACATCCGGCCTCACACGCACGCAGTGGCTCATCTGCATCATCGCCTCAATAGGTTTCGCCTTCGACATCTACGAACTGCTGATGCTGCCGCTCATCATCAAGCCGGCGATGGCCGCGTTGAGTGTTCCTTTGGTGGAGCAGATGGTCGCGGGCGGAATGCCGCGTCCCGAGGCGATGGCAAAATGGCTGCCCGGCGGTGAAATGTATGTCCATTGGGCGCGGATGCTTTTTTTCGTGCCGGCAATCGCAGGCGGCGTCTTCGGCCTTCTCGGCGGTTATCTCACCGACCTGCTCGGTCGTCGTCGCGTGCTCACCTTCAGCATCCTGCTCTACGCGGGCGCTGCTTGCGCTGCGGGTTTCGCCACGAGCCTGGAGCAACTTCTTATATTCCGCTGTCTGGTTTTCATCGGCGTGTGCGTGGAATTCGTCGCAGCTGTGGCGTGGCTCGCGGAGCTTTTCACAAACCCGCACCGCCGCGAAAAAGTGCTCGGCTACACGCAGGCGTTTTCCTCGTTGGGCGGCATCCTCGTCGCGCTGGCAAACATCGCCGCGGCCAAGTGGGCGCTCAGCCTTCCCTCGATTCATGGCGGACATGAAGCATGGCGTTACACGCTCATTTCCGGCGTCATTCCCGCGCTCCCGCTCATCCTCATCCGGCCATTCCTTCCGGAGTCGCCCGAGTGGCAGAAAAAACGCGAGGCCGGCGTGCTCAAGCGCCCGAGCATCCGCGAACTGTTCAGCCCCGCGCTCGCACGCACGACGATCATCACCACGCTCGTCTTCGCGGCCAGCTACGGCATCGCCTTTGGAGCCATCCAGCAACTCCCGCAAATCATCGGCGCACAGGCCGTCGGCACGCCCGCCGAGCGCGGGCAAAAGGAAATCATCGCCACCGCCAAAGCCGCAGTCGGGAAGGCCGTCGCGGACGCAAAAGCAGCGGGCAAACCCGAACTCACACCCGCGCAGAAGCGCCAGATCGCGGGAAACGCCAGCGACGAAGCAGTGGCCAAAGTTTCCACCGCCCAGGAGATCGGCGGCCTCACAGGTCGCGTGATTTTCGCCGTCCTCGCCACAGTCATCCTCAGCCGCCGCGTGCTGCTGAGACTTTTCCTCGTGCCTGCGATGCTCTTCGTGCCGTTCTTTTTCATGTGGCTCTCCGGGAACCTCGGCGGCGACAACCTCGTGTGGATCAAAGCCGGCATCTTCCTCGCCGGCCTGCTCACCATCGCGCAGTTTTCATTCTGGGGAAATTACATCCCGCTCGTCTTCCCCGTGCATCTGCGCGGAACCGGCGAGAGCTTCGCTGCAAACATCGGCGGGCGAGTCATCGGCACCGCCGCCGCGTGGCTCACCATCACCCTCTCCGAATCCAACCCGCCCAGCGCTGCAAAAATCGCCATCGTCGGAGCCTGCGTCGCCGGCATCTACGCGCTTATCGGAGCCATCCTCAGCTTCATGCTCCCCGAGCCAAAGGCAGAAGCCAACGAGTAATTTTCACACATAACTTCAGTCATGATTCAGCAAACAACCGAACAAGCCAAAGCCGCCCTTGATGCACATCTGCGCGAGATTATCGCGTGGCATTTTTCGCCGGAGACGGGATGTCCTTTCTGGTTGGATTGGATGGGAAAAAACTTCGACCCGCGCAAGGAGGTCACGACTTTCGAGGATGTGAAAAAGTTCCCGCATTTTCAGGACGAATGGCTCCGTGATTTACAGCCGGAGGTTTGGGTGCCGAAGGAATTCAAAGGGAAACCGTTCAATATTTTCGAGACAGGCGGCACGACGGGGATGCCCAAGCAGCGCATCGGCTGGAACGACTTCCGCGTGGATTACTCGGAGTTCTCCGACAAGCTGAACGATGAGCATTTTCCACGTGGCGGCGCATGGCTGATGATGGGGCCGACGGGGCCGCGCCGGCTGCGGCTGGCCATCGAGCATCTGGCGCATGTGCGCGGCTCATCTTGCTACTTCATAGACCTCGATCCGCGCTGGGTGAAAAAACTGATTTCCAAGAAGTTGTTCGAGCCTGCCAAGCATTACATGGAGCATGTCGTGGATCAGGCTGCGGTTATTTTGAAGCACCGCAAAGTCACCGGCCTCTTCACGACACCGAAGTTGCTCGAAGCGCTCGCGGAAAAGGTGGACCTCTACGAGGCGGGCATTCGTGGTGTGTTCTGCGGCGGCACCACGATGCTCCCGCAATATGTGCGCTTTATCATCGAGGAAGTGCTGGAGGGTCGCATCGGCTTCTACCCGACTTACGGCAATACACTCATGGGGCTCGCGGCGAGCGTGCCACTGACGAAAGAGGACAATTTTTCCATCACCTACTACGCTCCGCAGCCGCGCGCCGTGTTGCGCGTTGTGAACCCGAACGACACCGAGCAAACCGTGGACTATGACACATGGGGACGCGTGGAGCTGACCACGCTCACGAAGGAGTTCTTCATGCCGCGCTTTCTCGAACGCGACGAAGCCCTCCGTCGCCGCCCTCGCGCCCCCTACGCATGGGATGGCGTCGCCGAAGTGCGACCGTTCGGCGCTATGGAAAAGACAATCGTCGAAGGCGTGTATTGATTTTGAGAAAATGACGCGAGAGCGTCGTCGGGCGCATCAAATTACAGGAAATTTTGCTGTTACAAAAAGACCCCGCCGATGTTGCATCCTGTTAGTGCCGCGCTACATTGCGCGGCACTTTACTCATGAAATCGTTCGTATTTGCATTGGTGGCTTTGTTTCTCTGTGTCGGCGTGCTTTGCGCACAGGCACCTGCAAAACCGGAGGGGGCGGCCAAGCCGGCGGCAGCAACTGCGGATGCAGGAAAGGATAATGCGGTGACTCAAATCAACGGGCCGAAGCTGACGCCGAAGCCTGTGCAGAAGCCGGGTTCGGCTTACATTCCTCCGGAGCAGGGGCAGGGAGGGACTTCGCTTTGGAAGCTGATCGAGCATGGCGGCTGGACGATGATTCCGCTGGGCGTGATGAGTTTTCTCACAGTGATGTTTGTGCTCATTTTCATGGCGACGTTGCGTCGCTCGGCGATTCTCACTTCGCACTACATGAACACGGCGGATGTGCTTTTGAAAAAGCGCGATTACCTCGGGTTGTTGGCGATTTCGAGTCGGCACGGCGAGGCGGTGGCGCGGGTGGTGCAGCGCACGCTGGATTTTTTGACGAAGAACCCGAGCGCGAATTTCGACGTGGTGAAAAGCGTCGCTGAGAGCGAAGGATCGGCGCAGGCGGCTTCGCTCCAGCATCGCGTGACATATCTCGCGGACATCGGGACACTGTCGCCGATGGTCGGTTTGTTTGGCACGGTGGTAGGAATTATTAAGAGCTTTGGCGAACTGGCGAACGGGCCTGCGAGCGGTGGCGCAAACCGCGACTGGGGGCTGGCAGGAGGCGTGTCGGAGGCGCTTGTGGCAACGGGAGCGGGTCTGGTTGTAGGCATTGTGGCGTTCGCTTTCTATGCGTTCTTCCGGAACAAAGTGCAGCGGCTCATTTCGGATTTGGAAGTGGCCAGTTCCCACGTGGTGGGGCTGATGGCGCTGAATTTCAACAAGAAGCGTGAGCCTTCGAGGGCTGCGTTGGACGAGGAGTTTTAAAGCAAGCCTGTCATGAAATTTCGCCGCCGCTCCGAGCCTCACGTGCTCGGTTTTCAAATCGCTCCGATGGTGGATGTGCTCATCGTGCTGCTGTGCTTTTTCATCGTGACGTGGAATTTTGCCCGCAAGGAAATGGAACTCGATGTGAAGGTGCCGACGGCTGAGCACGGCGGCGATCCTTCGCTCGATGTGAACCAGACGGTGCTGAACGTGAAGGTGGACGGTTCGCTCGTGATGAATACGAAGCCGGTCACTTACGAGGAACTGGCTGTGAAGATGGACGCACTTGCGAAGATTAACCCCGACTACGCGATCATCCTGCGCGGCGATGAAAATGTGCCCTACAAATACGTGGCCAAGGTGCTGGACATTTGCCGCGGCGCAAACATCTGGAATGTGGCGTTCCCTGTGACCAAGTCTGAATGAAGCGCGTTCTGCCAGTTGCATTGTCATGCTTTTTTGCAGTCATGACCCCTTTGAGTGTGTCTGCTCAGAAAGACGCAAGTATTCCTGCGGAGGAGGCGCAAAAGGTTAAACCAAAGTCTGTCGGTCCACGGCTAAAACAAGTCAAGGCAGCACACATGAAGGCGAAGCCTGATGCGAACAAGGCAACCACAGCGAAGAAAGAAGACTTGCCTGCGCTCAAAGAGAATCAAACTACGCTGACCTTGAATGCGGACGGCACAGTCATCTTGAATGCCAAGCCCGTCAGTTGCGATGAACTGGCTAAAAAATTGACCGCGCTGTCGCGCATTGATCCGGACTACACGATCATCGTGATTGCCGACAAAAATTTACCTTTTAAAGACGTGGTGCGCGTCTTGGATCTTTGCCGCAGTTCAAACATATGGAACATATCCGTTGCCAAGGCCGAGCCTGAATGAAACGCATTCTACAGACCGTCCTGCCTTGCGCTTTCGCCGCCCTGCTCGCAGTGCGGGCGAACGCACAGAACGATGTGCTTAAACCTTTCCGGCCCGGCGGCGAGAAACCTGCGACCGAGGAATCTGCGCCGCCGCTGAAGCCGTTCAAACCGGCGGAAGAGCCGCCGAAGGCGCTGCCTGTCAAACCAAAGCCTGTAGCTCCTGATGCGGACGTGCCGAAAGCGGTGCCATTAAAAAAACCGACGCCGGTGCCAGGGAATGCAGGTGTGGTTACGCCGCAGCGGCCGATCGGAGCGGATACTGTTGCACAAAAAACAGCCGAGCCAGCGACGCCCCGCGCGGGCATTCCGCAAAAACAGGCACCCACGGAGAGTCTCGATGGGGGAGACATTGTCGTGAAATCCGGCGGGAACGCGACCACGGCGGATCAGGTGCAGCTTCAATTCGCAGATGGTTTTTACTCCCGCAAAATGTGGCGCGATGCGGCACCGGAATATGAGCGCTATCTTCAAACGTATACCAAGGCTCCGCCGGAAGATCGTCAGGCAGCCTACTATCGCCTCGCCGAGTGTTATCGGCTGACGGATGCGATCAATAACGCGAAGGCGAACTACGAAGCGGTCATTGCCAATTTTAACGCAGGTGATTTTGTCGGCTACTCCGCCTATCGACTGGCGACAATTCTCTACGACGAAAAAGATTACCGTGGTGCTTTGCCGGTTTACCGCCGTGCGAGCGTGCGCCTCAAGCAGCCTACGCTGGTGAGCGCGTCGAAGTTTTTTGTGGGCCGCTGCCTCGAAGCGACGGGCCAAAAAACCGAGGCGAAAGTGCAATACGAAGACCTTTCCCAAATCGTGGAAGGCAACCCCTACCGCGATGCGAGCCGGCTTTCCACCGCCCGGTTGCTCGAAGAAGCAAATCAACGAGACACCGCCCTGAAATGGCTGCTCCCGCTCGCTGCGGAAACGAGCAATCCTCAGATCAAAGCGGAGGCGACCGCACGCGCCGGGATGCTCCAGCTTGAACTCGGTCACCTTGATGCAGCAACCACGACTATCACCGCCGCACTCGCGCTGCCTGAAATCGGCACCGCAAAAGACCGGCTGCAAGTCGCGCTCTTCCGGGTGATGTTTGAAAAGAAGGACTACAAAGGTTTGCTTGCGCGCTTCGAGCAAGGAGGAACGAACGGACTGAATCTCGAAGCGAAACTGAACGTGCTCGTGCTCGCTGCTGACGCAAATCGCGAGCTTGGCCAGCGCGATGCAGCGATGGGGCTTTACGATCAAATTATGCACGATTTCCCGGCAACGCTACAGGCGCGCGAGGCCGGCTACGCGAGACTGGTGATGCTCTACGACACGGGTGATGCACGGCTGCTCGATGAGGTGAACAAATTTCTGACCGAAAACCCGACCGCGCCGCAGGTGGAGCGCGTGTCGCTGATGAAGGCCGAGGCGTTGTTCAAAGCCGGGGACTTCGAGCACGCGGCACCGATCTATCAGATCATCGTAGAAAAATCGAAGGGACTTGCCGGTGCGTTCAAAGGTGAGGCGACCTTCAAGCTCGGCTGGTGCTGGATGCAGCTCCGCTATTTCGACAAAGCGGTGGCGACATTCACGACCTTCGTGAAAGACTACCCCACGCATGCGAAAGTGCCCACGGCCCTCGCCCAGCGCGGCGCAGCGCAGATGCAGCTCAAACAATATGTGCCTGCGCAAAAAGATTTTCAGGAACTGACGACGAAGTATCCGAAGTCGAAGGAGCGCGAGTTCGGTCTCGAAAATCTGGCGCTCATCCACGGTCAGCTCGGCGATCAAGTGCGTATGGGCGAGACGTTCGAGATTTTACTGCGCGATTTTCCCGAGACGCCCGCGAAGGCAAAGGCAAATTACTGGCTCGGTCGTGCGGCGTTTGATGCGAAGAACTGGAAGAAGGCCGCGCCGCATCTCGCTGCCGCCCGCACGCTGGACAAGGAGCAGTTCATGGAGCGTGCATCGCTCGCGCTGTTGCTGTGCTACTACAATCTCGAGGATGTGGACGCGACGGAGAAGGAGATCGAATTTTACAAAAACAATGGAGGCAAAGCCGAGACCTCCACGGACGTGATCCGCTGGCTCGGACAAAAGTATTACGAACGCGGTGACTTTGAAAAATCCGTGAAATACATGCCGCTCCTCGTGATGAAGAAAGAAGCGGTCGCGGAGGATTTTCTGCTGCTCGCACGCAGCCGGACGAAGCTCGGAAAATTCAAGGATGCCGTGGATAGTTTCGACAACTACCTGACGCTGGTGAAGGACACCGTGCCGCGCGTGGCAGGGCTGATCGAAAAGACCGACGCGCAGATCGGACAGAAAGATTGGGACGGTGCGGACAAGACGATCAAGGAGGGCCTCGGAGTTGCGACGGAGGGAAAATACAATGGCGAACTGCGGCTGCGTGCTGGCGAGGTGGAATTCGGAAGAGGTTCCGCCAAGAAGGCGCTGCAAATTTTTGAATCCATTCCAGTGACGCTCGATGACGATGACATCTGCCCGCGTGCGTTGGAGCGCGCCATCAGCATCCACCGCAAACTCGGCGAGGAAGATGACGCTAAGAAGCTGGAAAACCAACTCCGCAGCAAATACCCCGAGTATTTTCAGAAGAAAAAAGTGGCCAAGCCGTAGAGGAGGGGGAGGGGATAAAACGAAAGCGCCGGAGCCTTTCGACCTCGGCGCTTTGTTGGTGATACGTTGTTTTGCTTAGCGGCGCGGCTCCTGCCAGTCGTCCTGCGGCGGGCGTCTCCTTGGGCGATACTGCTCTCTTTCACCCTGGGGTGGCGCGAAGTCTTCGCGAGGTGGCGGTGCGAAGCGATCCCACTGCGGAGGCGGCGGGCCTTGGTGCATTCCACGAGGGTCGCCGTTCATCGGGCCGGGGCCTTGCGGGCGCATTCCTTCAAAATGTGGGCCGCGCTGTTGGAAGTCCGGCATTTCTCCGAAGCGCGGACGCCAGTTTCGCGAGCGTGCATCCATGCGACGTTCGCCTTGCTGTTGAAAACGTGTGCCGTCCTGCGGTGGCTGCGGACGGAAACCATCGCGATGGCTTCCACTTTGTGTCCAACGACCGCGCATCATTTCGAAAAGATGCTGCATCTCTTGCGGGCTTGGTCTTCCAGCGAAGTGCGGACGACCACCCTGCGAACGAGCATCCATGCGGCGCTCGTCTTGTTGTGCATAGCCGGGGCCGTTTGGTGGCTGTTGCGGGCCGTAGCCCCTGTGGTGGTGACGATGCGGGCGCTCCATTCCATATTGCTGGCCGTTGCCACCGAAGTCTTGCCACTTGTGGTGCCGGTGGCGGTGATGTCCAAAGTTACGACCTTCGCCCGGGCCGCGTTGCTCCGATTGCTGAGGGCCGGCTTGTGATTGATGGCGGCGGTCTTCACGCGGGCCTTGTTGCGGCGGTGGTGGGGCGAAGTTGCGCTGCGCCGCGTCAGGCCGTGCGTTTTGTCCGGGGCCGAAAAATGGCCGTTCCCCGCGCTGCCAGCGCCGACCTTCGCCGCGTGGTGCAAAATTGCCGCCGTCGCGATTCGGGCGTTCTGCATTTTGCGGGCGCTGGTTTTCTGGAGGACGATCATTTTGCTGGGGGCGTTCTCCGCGCGGAGCTTCGCCGCGAGGTGCTTCCGGGCTTTGAGCCTGGCCTACTTCGTCGCGGTGACGATGTTGGCGATGAGGTCTTTCTCCATCGGGGCGGGCTGCGTTTTCGTTGTGTGGTTGACCTTCGCCGGATGGCGGATTCGGTCGTTGGTTGTCTTGTGCATCGAGCGTCCAGGTCGAAAGAAAGACCGAGATTGCTCCGATGATTGCGTGGTTCATTTTCATAGTTGGTTTTGTTGTAGCCTGCGTGGGGCCGCACGCTGGTGTTCGGGTTATTAAACTCCGCCGATGTAAAAAAGGTGTCAGCGAACTTCGGGAAAATTGTTAAGTCCGTGTAAATGCGAGAGCATCACGGCTCGCCGCCGTGCTATCCACCCACTATTCCAGCGCATATGTCCGCCGATACTACCAACGCCCAGCGTCTTCTTGTCATAGACGATGACCGCAAGCTTTGCCGCCTCATCGCAGGCTATCTCACGCCGCTTGGATACGCCGTGACTTCCGTCCACACCGGCCCTGAGGGAGTGGAAAAAGCCACCGCCGAAACGTGGAGTGCGATCATTCTCGATGTGATGATGCCGGGTATGGACGGCTTCGAGGTGCTCAAGGCCATTCGTAAAACGAGCGATGTGCCGGTGCTCATGCTCACGGGTCGCGGCGAAGAGGCGGATCGTATCGTCGGTTTGGAAATCGGGGCGGATGACTATCTGCCAAAAACTTTTTCGACGCGTGAACTGCTCGCCCGTCTCCGCGCCGTCACGCGTCGCAGCGCACGCACTGTGGATAAAGACGCGGCTTTGGCCGAACTGGTCGTTGGTCCGCTACGAGTGGATCCGAATACCCGCACAGCAGCATTTGGCGACAAGCCACTCACGCTCACGCCAGTCGAATACGATTTACTGTTCGCGCTCGTGCGCGCGAAGGGTCGCATCAAGACACGCGAGGCGCTCATCGAGGACATCCGTGATCGCCACTACGACGTGTTTGACCGCTCGATAGATGTCCACATTTCCGCGCTGCGGAAAAAGATGGGCGATGACGCCAAGAACCCGCGCTTCATCCGCACCGTGCGCGCAGCCGGCTACATGCTCGTGGAGCCGGATACACCGTGAAAACACGCATCCCACTCTACGCAAAAATCGTGATGTGGTTCTTCGTGAACCTCGCCGTGCTCTTCGTCGCGGGCTGGCTGCTCGTGCGCGGGCAGTTTCAAGTCAGCGGTTTCTCCGCGCGTGTTGCTGGGGATCGCGTGCAAAACAAGGCGCTCGAAATCATGGCCGAGTTGAACAACGTCCCCAGCGAAAAGTGGGATGAAATTCTTAAGAAACACGCTGCGCCGTTTGGAGTGAGATTTTTCCTCTACGACAACAACGGACGTCACCTCGCAGGCCCCACGCAGCCACTGATACCGGAAGTTCACAACAGGCTCGTCGGTGCTCGCCCGCCCTTACGCATGGATAATCAGCGGGCTCGTCCGCCGTTTGAAGGACGCCGCCCGCCCGGTCTTGAGGATCGCCCTCCGCGCCCCGAGGAATTTGACTTTCAAGGTGGGCCGCCTGACGGACCTCAGCGCGGCCAGCCGCCAGCGCAACTGCGTGGCCAGCCCCGTGAATTGCCGGACAAGCTTTTCATCCCCACCACAAAACCGGATCGCTACTGGGTGCTTGTCAGGGTCGAGTATTTGGAAAATCAAGCGAAGCACGGCGGTGCCATTCTCGCCGAGTCGGATTCGCCGACCGGCGGCGGTTTGTATTTCGATATCGTGCCGCTGCTGTGGGCAGGGGCGGGTGTGCTCGTGCTATCGGCACTCATCTGGCTCCCGTTTGTGCGCGGCATCACACGCAGTCTCTCGCGGATGAGCGCGGCGACTGCGCAACTTGCGGAGGGAAATTTCGAGGCGCGTGCGAACGAAAAACGCCGCGACGAACTCGGCGCTCTCGGTGGTGAAATTAATCGTATGGCAGCGCGCCTCGCGGGTTACGTCGGCGGGCAAAAGCGATTCCTCGGCGATGTGGCGCACGAACTCTGCGCACCAACCGCCCGCCTGCAAATGGCCGTGAGCATCCTCGAACAGCGCGCAACCACCGAGGATGATCGCGAGCGCCTCGCCGATGTGCGCGAGGAAGTAGAACACATGGCCTCGCTCGTAAACGAGCTGCTGCAATTTTCCCGCGCGAGCATCGGGGGCAAAAAAGTCGAACTGCAAAGTGTGAACCTTCGATCCATTGCTGAAAAAGCGATCCATCGAGAGGCTGGGGATACTTCACAAGTCAGCTTGGATATTGACGCTGAGCTTCATGCCCGCGCTGAGCCTGACTTGCTTCTTCGAGCGGTGAGCAACCTTTTGCGCAACGCCATCCGCTACGCTGGCCACGCCGGCCCCATTGTGGTCTCCGCCGTGCGGGACGGTGCGGATGTTTTCCTCAGCGTCACCGACAGCGGGCCCGGAATCCCAACCGATGCGTTGCCGAAAATCTTCGATCCATTTTACCGCGTGGATACCGCGCGCACACCCGGCCAGCCCGGTCAGGGCGGCACCGGGCTAGGACTCGCTATTGTAAAAACATGCGTGGAAGCGTGTTCCGGCAGCGTCGTCGCGCACAACGTCCAGCCCAACGGACTCGAAGTAACGCTGCGCCTTCGTGCGGCGTAGATAAAAATTGTGCATAGTGAAATGTGTGGTTCGTGGGTTATCCTTGGAGCACTGATGCGCCTCTCATTTCTTCCAGCCTTGTTCGCCATCGCAAGCGCGCACGCCGTGCCGCCCGATCAGGTGGAGTTTTTTGAAAAGCGCATCCGTCCCGTGCTCGCGGAGACATGCCACGAGTGCCACGGCGCGGAAAAACAGAAGGGCGGATTGCGTCTTGATTCGCGTCCCGGCTGGCAGAAAGGAGGCGACACAGGTGCTGCTATTATTCCCGGAAAACCTGCCGAGAGTCTATTGCTCAAAGCTATTCGCCACGATGATCCCGAACTGAAGATGCCCGCGAAGCGTCCGAAACTGGACGCCGGAGCCATCGCTGATTTCGAAAAGTGGATCGCGCTCGGTGCGCCTGATCCGCGCGACGAACCCGCAAAGGAACGTCCTCGTGCGTGGGCCGAAATATTTTCCGAACGCAAAGCATGGTGGAGTTTCCAGTCCATCGGAAATCCAGCACCGCCGTCCGTTAAAAATTCAGAGTGGCCGCGCAATGATGTGGATCGTTTTCTTTTGGCGAAAATGGAAACGGCAGGGCTCGCTCCCGCGCTGGACGCCGATCCGCGCACGCTGATCCGTCGTCTTACCTACGTGCTCACGGGGCTGCCGCCGTCGCCGGAGGAAGTGGAGTCGTTCGTTCAATCCGCAATCCGCAATCCACAATCCGCAATCGCCGAGGCTGCGGATCGGCTTCTGGCCAGTCCGCGTTTCGGCGAACACTGGGCCCGTCACTGGCTCGACCTCGTTCGCTACGCGGACAGTCACGGCAGCGAGGGCGATCCGGAGATTCCCGAGGCGTGGCGCTATCGCGACTACATCATCCGCGCCATCAATGACGGCGTGCCGGTTGACGCGCTCATCCGCGAACACATCGCGGGCGACCAATTGCCGCCGCGCCCGAACGCCGCCGAGGGCTGGAACGAAGCGATGCTCGGCCTCACACACTGGCGACTCGTCGAGCACGGCTTCCAGCCCGTGGACACACGCGACGAGCAGGTGAAGACCGTGGACTCGCAAATAGACGTTCTCACCAAGGCATTTCAGGGCCTCACCGTCTCTTGCGCGCGTTGCCACGACCACAAATTCGACGCCATTTCCCAGCGCGACTACACGGCGCTCGCGGGTGTCATGGAAAGCAGCCGGCCCGCGATGCGCACGATTGATCTTCCGGAGAAATTGGACGCGTCCCTCGCCGCGCTCGCCGCCGCGAAAGCGAAGGTGAAAGCCGCTGTTGCCGAAGCATGGCTTGCGGAGGCTGCGAAGATTCCAGCGCATCTGGCAGGCCCTCGCAATCGCGAAGCGGAAAAAGCCAGACTCGAAAAGGAGCGCGATGCTGTTTCTGCAAAACGCGACGCACTCCGCGCTGCTGTGCTGGACCGCGCGTATGCTGCGAAGGGTATCAAAAAAACCAGTGCAGACGCGCCGCCACTTCCCATCGCGCGATGGGGTTTCGACAGCGTAAGCGGCGCAAAAAAAGTCACTCTGGATGACATTGGCGGCATCAACGCCCAACTCGAAGGCGATGCTGTGGTGCGTGATGGCAGGCTCATCCTCAACGGCAAAGGCTATGCGCGCACGTTACCCGTGGGCCGCGTGCTCTCCGAAAAAACGCTGGAGGCATGGGTGAAACTCGCGGCGCTCGACCAGCGTGGCGGTGGAGTTCTCACTCTCGAAGACAGCGGTGGTGTTGTGTTTGATTCGATTGTTTTTGCAGAGACTACACCGCGTCGCTGGCTGGCTGGAAGCGAGGGACTCGCGCGCGGCCGCGTTCTTGAAGCGCCCGATGAGCAGACTACGGACGGCTTTGTCCACGTCGCCATCACCTACGCAGCAGATGGCACCATCACCGTTTTTCGCAACGGCCAGCCCTACGGGAAATCGTGGAGGCCAGCAAACCCGCCGGGCAAGTTGCCAGCCGACTCGCATCTGCTCTTCGGCCTGCGCCACCTGCTCGGCAAAGTGAATGGGCACCTTCGTGGCGAAGTGGACGAAGCACGGCTCTACGACCGCGCGCTCAATGCGGGAGAAATAGCCGCATCGTTCCGCGCAGGGCCGGATTTCTTTGGACCGAATGACAAACGGCCGGACATCGCATGGACGGAAGCCGAGAGGAACGAGGCCACAGCGCTCGGCGTGCAATTGGCCAGCATCAGCCAGCAACTTCTTGCGCTGGGAGCAAACACCGAGAACGCGTGGAAAAACGCACTTGCCGAGATCACTGCGTCTGGAAAAAAAGCCGCGTCCGAAGCCGCCGCACCAACACTGACGCCAAAATTTTTCAACGGGCCGGGTATTGGCAGCGTGGCAGCCGGTGATTTCACCATCGAACCAGCGGGCGATGTGATCCTCGACGGCCTGCGTGCGGAGGGTGCGGGGAGCGGGATGCTGACGCGCAAGTTCGGGGGGATCGCGACGACCGAGCGGTTCAAGGTCACGACGGACTACATCAGCATCCACGCCGCCGGGCACGCTGCTTGGTGCCGCCTCATTGTGGACGGTTACCCGATTGGCACGAACCCAATCTTTCCTCGCACTGAGTTAAACGCCGCAGATCCGAAGTGGATCAGAATTGATGTGAAATACCGCAAAGGCTCGATGGCCTATGTCGAATTCGCCTGCGCCGAGGATCTCACCCGTCGAGAAAAGCGCGATGTGCAAAGTTGGTTTTTCGTGGATCGCATCGTCGCGCACGATGGCGGCACGCCGCCGGAAACGGTTGTGGATTTTGCCGCGCTGCTCGGCGGCAATAGTGATGATGCAGAACGCGTTCGCGATATGTTCACCGCCGCGATCACCGCGTGGCGCGGTGGGAAAATCACCGAACCGCAGCGCGCGTTGCTCGATGTTTTCGTGCGCAAGAAATTGCTCCCCACTGCGCCAGCGGACGATAAGTCGCGCGCACTCCTCGCGGAATTTCGCCGCCTCGAAGCCGCCGCACCAGTCCCGCAGCGGGCATCGGGTGTTTTCGATGCTGACTGCTACGACGCTCCGCTGCTGACTCGTGGGGATCAGAACAAGCCGACCGATCCAGTCCCGCGCGGCTACCTCGCCGCTCTGAGCACACAACCGGCGGAAATTGCAAAACATCAATCCGGGCGACTCCAACTCGCAAACGCCATCGCCAGTCCGAAGAATCCACTCACCGCTCGCGTGATGGTGAACCGAATCTGGCTCCATGTCTTCGGTCGCGGAATCGTGCCGACGCCGGATAATTTCGGAAAAATGGGTGAGCTGCCCACGCATCCCGAACTGCTCGACCATCTGGCCACGCGCTTCATCGCCGATGGCTGGTCGTTGAAAAAAACGCTGCGCACGCTTGTCACGTCGCACGCCTTTGCCATCGCGAGTGAGTCCTCCGCAAAGGCTCGTGAGCGCGATCCGGGCGATGCGTTGCTTTCCCATTTCCGCGTGCGGCGGCTGGAGGCCGAGCCAATCCGCGACACGATGCTCGCGCTGTCGGGCCAGCTCGACCTGAAGATGTTTGGCCCGTCGCTCCCATCGGACAAACCGCAGCAGCGCCGCAGTATTTATCTCGCCGTCCGTCGCACTTCACTGAATCCGTTTCTCACAGCGTTTGACGCGCCCGTTCCGTTCAGCACACTGGGACGCCGCGATGCGACGAATGTCCCGGCGCAGTCGCTCATGCTTTTAAACGATCCGTTCGTCATCAAATGCGCGGAGCAATGGGCGGCGCAGGGCGGCAAGGTGGCTGACGAGGATGCGCGTTTGAACTCGATGTTTGTATCCGCTTTCTGCCGTCCGCCCGGCGATACCGAACTCGCTGCTGCCCGCCGCTTCCGCGCCGATCTCGGTGCGTCGCCGATTGCATGGCGCGATGTCGCGCAGTCGCTGTTCAACTTGAAAGAATTCATCTACCTGCGATGAGTCCCATAGTTTCACCATAGAAAAAATGACCACATTCTCCCGCCGCGAAATGCTCCGCCGATGCTCGCTCGGCTTTGGTTCCGTCGCGCTCGCCGGGCTTCTTGCGGAGAAAGCATCCGCTGCCGCGCACTTCGCGCCGAAGGTGAAGCAGGTGATTTTCGCCTACATGAGCGGCGGCGTTTCGCATGTGGACTCGTGGGATCCGAAGCCCGAACTGGCGAAACGACACGGCCAGCCGATGCCCGTGCCGGTGCGCCCGACGATGTTTAACCTTCCAGGCAACATCATGCGTTCTCCGTGGACTGCGAAGCCACGCGGGCAGAGCGGCATCGTTTGCACGGATCTTTTTCCGCGTCTCGCGGAGATGGTTGACGACCTCGCGATCATCCGCTCGATGACGACGAAGGCGAATGAGCACGCGCAGGGGAATTACGCTTTTCACACCGGCTTTCCGTTCATGGGGCACCCGAGCGCCGGTGCGTGGGTGAATTACGGACTCGGCTCGCTGAATCAAAATCTCCCCGGGTTTGTCGTGCTGCAAAGCGGCGGGGCTGTCGCGCCGCACGGTGGGGTCAGTCTTTTCGGCAGCGGGTATCTACCGGCGCAACATCAGGCGAGCATCCTGAATCTCGAAGGCAATGATGCCATGCCAAACATCCGCCCGCGCGAGGCCGATGAACTCCAGCGTCGCCGTCTCGCTTTCATCGGCGAAATGGATGCGCCTTTCGCACAATCCACGGGCGATGCGCAGGTGGAGGCTGCGATTCGCAATTACGAAACCGCCTACCGGATGCAGGCCGCTGTGCCGGAACTCACCGACCTGCGCGGCGAAACCGACGCCACCAAAAAACTCTACGGCTTCGATTCGCCGGACAAGCTCACCGCTGCCTATGCGCGTCAGTGTCTGGTCGCGCGGCGGCTCATCGAGCGCGGTGTGCGTTTTGTGGAGCTGAGCTGCCTGACTGCCGGCATAGGCGCGGGCGGTGCGCCGAATCCATGGGATCAACACGGCGCGATTGAGAAAGGCCACGCTGCAATGGCACATCAGGTGGATCAGCCGCTGGCCGGGCTGCTCCTTGATTTGAAAGCGCGCGGACTTTGGGAGAGCACACTCGTGCTGTGGGCGGGCGAGTTTGGCCGCACGCCGTTTTCGCAAGGCGGCGACGGGCGTGACCATAATCCGACGGGATTTTCCGTGTGGATGGCTGGCGGTGGAGTGCGCGGGGGAACAGCCTACGGTGCGACGGACGACCTCGGCTATTACGCCGTCGAGAACGTCGCGAATATCTACGATTTTTACGCCACCGTGCTGCATCTCCTCGGTTTCGACCACGAGCGTCTCACCTATCGCTACGGCGGGCGCGATATGCGCCTCACCGACGTCCACGGGCACGTGATTCGTGACATACTGAGCTAAAGAGCGGCAAATCCTCTCTCTGAAGCAGGTATAAATTTCTATATAAAATATGGAAATTATAAATCTGGCACGCTGCCCGCTATGTCAGTGCCCATGATAAGTCTCACACGCATGGTCTCAGATACAGACGGGGAACAGGATGTCGCCTACGCCAGTCCTGTTATCTCTCAACCCAAGTGCTACGCGCTCACCATCTTCACCCAGCACTACCGTGAGGTCCGAGACTTCTATGTGGACATACTCAACGCCCATGTGATCACTGAAAAACAGGATCGCGCTTGCGAACTGGAACTCGCTGGGATGCCGCTCTGCTTGCGCGCCACGGAACACGGTGAATTGGTCAGTTACTTTCACCTCCATCTCGCTTTGAAAAATCAGGACGCCGTGCTCGGTGAACTCCGCCGCCGCGGCATCATCGTCACATCGGTCGGACCTTTTACCAATTTCCGCGACCCTGAGGGACGCGTCATCAAGCTTACCGAAGAGCGACTTGCTATCGCATAATTTTTGCGGGGCGGGCGGGCTTCGTCGGGCTGTCAAAGTCTGTCCGCTCCGTGAAGTTTTTCATATTTGCGGGGTCGGGTGCAAAATGGTTGGGCTAATCAAACTGCACCTGCCCCGCGAATTCTTTTTCCCCCAGTGTATACGTTGAAATTTCTCCCGCGCAAAAAGGCCGCGAGTGTCTGGCCGCTGTCGCGAGCCAGTTCCACGGCGAGTGAGGATGGTGCCCCAATCGCGGCAACAAACGGGATACCCGCCGCGAGCGCCTTTTGCATCATCTCGAATGACACGCGCCCACTGAGAAGGAGAAGGTAGTTTGCAAGAGGCAGCCGTCCTTCGAGTAGTGCCCAGCCCAGCAGTTTATCGAGCGCATTGTGACGGCCCACATCCTCGCGCAGTGCGACGAGCGTGCCATCGCCATGGAAGAGCGCACAGGCGTGCAGCCCTCCCGTGCGCTGAAAAACTGGCTGATTTTCCGCAAGACGCGCGGGTAGTTCCAAAAGGAGTTTCGCATTTATCAGAAATGCGTTTTCGATTTTGGGAAAATCCCGGATCACCTGCGCGACCGTCGCCGCGCCGCACAGCCCACAGCTTGAATTCGTCACCACGTTGCGCCGGTGCTTTACCGCCACGAAACGCGACGCATCGCGCAACATTACATCCACCATCGCCGCCCGTGTATCCTCGCCCGGTCTCTCGACGATATCCGCGATTTCCTCCGCGCTGCGCACGATACCCTCGCTCAACAACCAGCCCGCCGCCAGTTCGCGATCCCGCCCCGGGGTGCGCATCGCGACTACGAGCGGTTCGCCCTCAACGCGAATCTCCAACGGTTCCTCCATCGCCACGTCATCCGCACGTGCGCCGTGCGGTTCGCCGTCTTCGTAGCGCTGGATGGTGAGAGTGCGCGTCATTTTCAGCGTGCGAAGTGATGCAGTGCATTGGTGGCGTGTCCATCTTTCTCCCAGCGTAACGAGGCCGCGATGGCACGGTGGACATATTGCTTCGCCTCGCCCACAGCCTCGCGCAGTCCGAGTCCGCGACCGAGACCGGTGGTAACCGCTGCGCTCAACGTGCAGCCAGTGCCGTGCGTGCTCACTCCGGGGATAAATGGCGCTGTGAACTCCACAATTTCACCTTCAGGCGTGACAAGGAGATCGGTGGACACCGACTCGCGAAGATGCCCGCCCTTGATGAGAAATGCGCAGCGATGTTCAGCGGCAAGTTCGCGACCGGCTTCGCGCATCTCTGCAACGCTGGTGACGAATTTTCCGGTGAGCACACGCACTTCATCGAGATTCGGCGTGACCAGTGTGGCGCGCGGGAAAATATTTTCGCGATAAAGAGCAACAGCGTCCGCGAGGAGCAGCGCATCGCCGCTCGTGGCGACCATCACGGGATCCACGACAAGGGGAGTCTTTCGCGCATCACACTCATCCAACACAGCGGTGACACTCTCAATGATTGCAGAGGAATGGAGCATCCCCGTCTTTATGGCAGCGACTGGGAATGCGCCGAAGATCAGCCGCACTTGCTCGGCTATGATCTCTGCCGGGATGGGATGAATAGCGCTCACCTTGCCCGGCACCTCAGCAACCACACACGTGATCGCGGTGACTCCGTAGGCGCCGAGCGCGCTGATAGTTTTCAGATCGGCCTGCGCGCCTGCGCCTGCGCTGTTGTCGGAGCCGGCGATGGTAAGGATGACTGGAAGCATCGGAGACGAATGACGAATTCTGAGCGGCGAACCAAGCGCAATGCGCGCAGCGATTTTACTCCTGCAACTTGCCACCGCCGCATGGAAGCCGGTAGCTTGTTTCCAGATGCACGCCACAATTGCCGAACTCGAAGGTCTCCGCGCCACGGTGGATCGCGTTTCCTACATGCCGCACCTTGAGGCTCCGGCGGATAAGCCGTTCCCGTTTGTCTATTTCATCACCATCCACAACGACTCGGATGAGACGGTGACGATTAAAGGCCGCAAGTGGGTGGTGACGGATTCCACAGGCGACAAGATCGTCGTGGAGGGCGATGGTGTGGTTGGAAAATTTCCGCGTCTCACCACGGGCGAGAGTTTTTCCTACAACAGCTACCATGTCATCGCGTGCGACAGCGTTGCTGAGGGTGCGTTCATCGGGCTTACAGATGAAGCGAAGCCGGTGCTTGTTCGCATCCCGCGTTTCGAGATGAAGGCTCCCGAAGCGGAGTGAGGCTGGCGGGCTACTCGGCGATTATGAAATCAACGCCGATATCGTGTGGTTCATTCGGCAGTTCATTTATGATTTGAAAATCGAAGCAAACGCCGACTTTGCAAGTATGTGGGGACAACGAGGCGAGCAGGCGATCGTAGTATCCGCCGCCGCGACCGCACCGAGCACCAGTTCGAGTAAATGCGACGCCGGGGACCAGAATGAGATCCACATCGGCGGGGATGACCAGTCGTGCCGGATCAGCGATGGGTTCGAGCAGACCCCATTGGCCCGGCTGTAATTCGTAGAGCGATTCGACGGAGTAGAGCGATAGACCATCGGCCCCCACTCGCGGATAGCAGACGACTTTACCCATGGCGTATTGCCATAGCAGTTCTACATCCGGTTCCCGCTGCTGCGGTGCGAAAAATGCCACAGTGCGGGCGCTGCGCCATTGCGGAAGCGCGGTGATGGCTGCGCAGATGCGTGCGCTTTTTGCTCCGCGCTGATCCGGAGGCAGTGGCAATCGGTCTCGCATTGCGCGGCGAATTTCGTTTTTGGCGGACATGGCTTGTGTGTTGCGCATACTGAGCGCCGAGTGATGGGAACAGTTTTTTCATACCAATGCCATGAACGAAACAATTGCGTCGCTCATCATGTTCTCTAAGCTCAGACGCTGTGCCTAAAATCTTGCCACGAAAATCCCCGAAGGCCCGGATTAACAAGTCAGCAAATGGTCATCATGCTCACCCGGATGCTGGTGCTCACAAAGTCGGGCTGAAGCCCAAAAAGGGATGGAGCAAGCGCAGCTACCTTGCGAACGTCTGGCTGCCTTCGCTTTTTAAAAAAAGGAAAGGTGGCGAGATTGTGCCGGAATTTCCCGATGTTCGTCGTGGCCAGGTTGGTGTGACGTGGATCGGACACGCATCATTTCTCCTTCAATTTCCAAATCACAATCTCCTGATCGATCCGAACTGGGCCAAGTGGCTGAAGGTGGTGAAGCGGTTAAAGCATCCGGGTGTGAAGCTCGATCATCTGCCGGAGATCGATCTCGTGCTCGTGACTCACGCACATTTCGATCATCTCGACCGACGCACATTGCGCAGCGTTGCCTGCAATCAGCCCATCGTTGTTCCATTTGAGGTAGGGAATCTCGTCCACGATCTCGGTTTTCACAGCGTTCATGAATTGGGTTATTGGGAAACATACCGCCACGGTCCGCTGAACGTGTCGCTCACGCCCTGTCATCATTGGGGCGCGCGCGTGCTGCATGATACGCATCGCGGGTTTGGTGGATTTATTGTGCAGAGTGGCGGACGCACCATTTATCACTGTGGCGATACCGCGTATTTTCCGGGGTTCAAGGAAATCGGAAAACGATTCGACATTGATGTCGCGCTGTTGCCCATCGGGGCCTACGAGCCGCCAAGCGGGCGCGATGTGCACATGAACCCCGAGGAGGCTTTGCATGCGTTCATGGATCTCGGCGCAAAAGTGATGGTGCCGATGCACTATGGCACTTTCCGGCTGAGTCACGAACCACTCGACGAACCGCTCCAGCGATTACTTGTCTGTGCCGAGCATTTGGGCCTGAGCGAAAAAATCGCAGTGATGACTGAGGGGGAGCCCCAGGTGTTTTAGCGGGCCGGAAGAAAGACGGTGAATGTGGTTCCTTGGCCGATTTTCGTCGAGAGACGCACTGCGCCTTTAGATTGAATGACGAGCTGTTTTACGCTGCCGAGTCCGATGCCGGTGCCTTTGCCGACGGGCTTGGTGGTGAATTGTTCGTTGAACAATTTACCGACCACTTCCGGCGGTATGCCCGGGCCATTGTCGCATACGCTGATTGCGATGATAGAGCTGGATATTGCGAGATTTTCACGTCCTACAAAGCGTTCTTCTGTGTTGTCGAGAAAGCCGCTGGTATCGAACTCTGGCGGCACAAGTTGGGCGACGACTTCGACGCGGTGCGGTGATATAGCACTTTGAAGGGCGTTGATTGTAAGATTGAGCAGGATGCGTAGCAGATCAGTGCTATGGAGGGCGGCGTAGGCGGGCTCATCGAGTTCGCTGATTGTGAATTGGTGCCCTTCTGCGCTCGGGTGCTTGATGAGGAGTTCCTGTAAATCGATCAGCACTTCATTGACGGATGCCCGCTCTTCCGGATCTGCCTTGCGGCGCGCGCCGAGATAGCGGCGGGAGATTTCCAGACAGCGCCCTACCTGGCCGTGGACACGTGAAATATTGCCACGCATTTTCTCCAGCTCGGCGCCTTCAAGACTGGCTACGGTCTGGACCTGACGTTCGAGTAGTTCGACAAACCCGTTGATAACGGTGAGCGGGTTGTTGAGATCGTGCAGCACGTTGCCGACTTCGTCAGCATCGGTGCGCTTTGCGATTTCTCTGTGAAGCTCTTCCAGTCGTGCGTGTGCAGTTTTGAGATCCTGCGTAGCGCGGCGCTTGTCCAGGGCCTTGCTTGCAGCACTGCGGAGGGTGGGGATGTCGAAGGGCTTGTTGAGATACTCGCGTGCGCCGTGACGGAGAGCCTGACGGGCAGTTTCGAGCGTCTCGTAGGCTGTGAGCATGATGACCTCGATGTCTTCATCAATGGCTTTCAATTCACGCAACACATCCACACCGGACATGCCTTGCATGAGGATATCGAGGATTGCGACGTCGGGCGTTCGGTCGCGAGCGAGCTTGAGCGCGTCCTTGCCGTTGGATGCGAGCAGGACTTCAAAGTCGTTTTTGAAAACGACTTTGAGGGAAGCGCGTGGACCTTCCTCGTCATCCACGACGAGGAGGATCGGCTTAGAAGTTGTATCCGGCACTGATGGAGATGGCGTGGCTGTCGAACTGATAGGTGCCGTCGGCAACGGAGCCTTGTGAAATGGTGCGTTCAGGGCCATGCGCCCATTGGTAGGCGATGTCCCAAGTCCAGTTATCATGCTGGCCACCGAGGCCTGCGCTGAAAATATGACGGTTGGAGTCGGGGACGACGGGATTGAAGGATTCGTTCGGCACGCTGTTTTCGCTGTAGATGTAGCCGAGGCTGGCTACGAGGCCGTTGTCGAATTTGTAGCTCGCACCGAACTCGTAGAAGAGCGAGGACTCCCAGTTGAATGGCAGCGAGACATCGCCGCTCTTTTTGCGGAGATTGACCGTGTTGAGGTTGTCCCAATCGGTCCAGTCCACGTTCACTTCGAGGTTCCATTTCGGCGTCGGGCGGAAGCTGTAACCAACAACAATGTTCTGCGGGAATTTGATCCCCGCCGATGCGCTCTCGCGCGTATCCGAGCCGGGCACCGGGAACAATCCGAATGGTGTGGGGACCGAGAAGCCATTGTAGAAAGTGTGAGCGTGACCATCGAAATCAATGTCCGTCTTGCTGCGGTAGTTGATACCAAAGCTGTGCTTCGGATGTGGCTTCCAAAGTATGCCGGCATTCCAGCCGATACCCCATCCGTCGCCTTCAAACTCGAACATGTCGTGCGCAGCCAGCACTCCGCGTTTCAAACTCGTTTTGGCGTAGTTGAAAGTAGGACCTGCGGCGATGGAGAGGCTGTCGCAAACCTGCCAGGCGATGACGGGATTGATGGAGATATATTGGATGCTCCCGCTGATCGAGAGCGTGCGCAGCGGGGAGTTCTCGGGATATTCCAATCCGAAACCGTAGGGCGCATAGATACCGAGACCGAAGACCACAGGTGAGGAACTCGGTTTCCAAGTCGCGAAAAACGTGGGCGCAAACTGCCAGTCGCGTTTGATGTCGAAAGCGGGTGCGCCGCTGGCCGGGTGAACGCGATTTTCCAAAGTGATGGCATATACGCCAATGCGGGTGCGAACACCGTTGTCGTCCGGCGCTACAGGGACGGTGTTTTTTCCACCGAGTGAGATGGAGGACGGGGCGTTAAGCTTCTCATAGAGCTGAGTGATACCGGCGGGGTTGTAGTAAATCGCAGACGGATTATCCGCCGTGGCGGCGAAGGCATTACCACGTGCCGTGGCACGGGCGTCTTGGTCTGCGATGCGGATGCCGAGCGCGTGTGAAGAGGCGGTGAGGCCAAGGACGACGGCACAGGCGAGCGTTAAGGATTGGGCTGATTTCATAACGAGGGGGCTGTTTAGCAGGGGCTACGCCACGAGGACAGATAAAGTTCCACCCCGTCCGCTGTGCGCTAAAGAAATACCTCGCTGGTTGGTGACGGGGAATTCATTACAAACATAGTAACACTCTGCGCGATTTATGTTCATATTAGCCCCATGAAAATCCTCGTAATCGAAGACGAAAAGAAAATCGCCAACTTACTGCAGAAAGGTCTGCGCGAACACGGATACACCGTGGACCTCAGCCACGATGGTAATGATGGGCTGGAACGCGCCAGCGCTCAGCCTTACGAAGCCATCATCCTGGACATCATGCTGCCGGGACGCGACGGGCTCAGCGTTTTGCGCAAGCTGCGAGAGCGCAAAGTAACCACACCTGTGATGGTTCTCACCGCACGCGGTGAAGTGAATGAACGCGTCGAAGGACTGAACGCCGGCGCAGACGATTACCTCGCAAAGCCTTTCGCGATGGATGAACTCGTCGCCCGCCTGCGCGCTCTCATGCGCCGTGTCACGGGAGAAAACATCAGTTTTTACAAAGTGGCCGATCTTTCGATGAACCTTGTCAGCCGCGAAGTCATGCGAGGCACTCGAAAAATAGAACTTACCGGCCGCGAATTTCGCCTTCTCGAACATCTCATGCGTTCGCCCGAGCAGGTGCTCACCCGCACACAGATTATTGAGCGCGTGTGGGAGTATCATTTTGATCCCGGCACGAATCTCGTGGATGTCTATATCCAGCGCCTCCGCCGCAAAGTGGACGACGGCGAGGAAGTAAAACTCATTCAGACTGTGCGCGGAGTAGGCTACGCCATCAAACCCGAGTAGCGGATGAAAGGCTGGCCGCTGCGTCTGAAAGTCACGCTTTGGTCCGTGCTTGTCGGTGCTTTGGCGTTGCTGCTTTTCGGTGGGGTCGTGGGCGTGGCCATGCGGCGCTCGTCACTCTCTCATTTGGATGAAGCACTACGCCATGAGGCTAAGGATTTCTTTGAGAGTATGCGCGAGCACACCTCGCCAAATCTCTGGAAGGATCAGAATGAAGTGCGCGAACTATTCGGGCTCGTGCGCAGCCTGTATGCGTTCAATGTTGAGCAACCACCGGGCACGTCCGTCTACCGGACACGCAGCCTGGGTAACGCATCCATACCCGATGGTCCGGACGGCACGCCTTTCACCACCACGATTGACGGAGACAAAGTGCGTGTTCTTCAAGTCACCCATAATGATGTCCGAGTTCGTGTAGCGGCAGACCTTGGTCCCATTGAGAATATAGAACGCACGCTGTGGCTCACCTACGCAGCATTGCTGCCGCTCACATTGCTTTTCATTGCATTTGGCGGCATGTGGCTTTCAAAAAAAGCGTTGAGTCCCGTCGAGCAGATCGCAGCGGCGGCAGAGAGAATCAGCGCGCAGCAACTCGATCACGGCCTGCCATTGCCCGGCACGAATGATGAGATCGGACATCTCACGGATGTGCTCAATGAAATGATTTCCCGCATACGCGTCAGCTTTGAGCAGGCTCGTCGCTTCAGTGCTGATGCTTCGCACGAACTCAAAACTCCACTGACGATAATTCGCGGTGAAATCGAAGCCTCACTCCGCTCCGGTCCGCTTCCTCCCGTCGTGGAAAAGACGATGCTCGATTTGTTGGAGGAAACGGGACGTCTCATTCACATCGTGGAGAGCCTGCTTATTCTCTCACAGGCGGATGCTGGAAAATTCAACATTGAACTAGGCCCGGTTGATCTCGGCGCTTTCATGGAAGAACTTGTGGAAGACGTGGAAATCCTCGCCGCACCGCGCGGCATTACGCTGAACACGAATTTTGAGACCGGCGTGTTTGTGAAAGCTAGCGCGCAGTTTCTCCGTCAAGTGTTGCTCAACCTTTTTGACAACGCAGTGAAATACAATCAGCCGGATGGAGAAATCCGCGCAAAACTGGTTCGGCAAAACGGGCAGGCCATCTTCACTATATCCAACACGGGTGCCAACATTTCACCGGATGATCGCGAACGCATCTTCGATCGCTTTCATCGCGCAGATCGGTCTCGCGAGCGCAGCACAGGAGGGCAGGGACTTGGCCTCAGTATCTGCCGCGAAATCATTCGTGCACACGGGGGCGAGATTTCGCTGGAACCCAGCGTGCAGGGATGGACGTGTTTCCGCTTCTCTGTCCCACTGTGCGAAATCCCGCACGTGACTGCCGCTGCGAGTGTTTAGCCGCTGGACTGTTCGCGGCGTTGCCACGGTGCTGGTGCGATGACATGGTGCGTGCGATGACAAACAACGATTGGATGAAAGTGCGTGCTGACTTTCCGATTCTCGACCAGCAGGTGAACGGAAAGCCGCTCGTCTATCTCGACAATGCCGCCAGCTCGCAAAAGCCGCGCTCCGTCATCGCCGCGCTCGCGCACTACTACGAGCACGACAACGCGAACGTGCATCGCGGGCTGCACGAGTTGAGTTCGCGTGCGACCGATGCTTTCGAGGGATCACGTGCGAAAATCGCGAAATATCTCGGCGCATCGCAGGCGGAGGAAATCATCTTCACACGCGGAACCACCGAGGCAATCAACCTCGTCGCGAATACTTGGGGCGTCCGCAACCTACGCACGGGCGATGTGATTTTGCTCACCGAAATGGAGCACCACAGCAACCTCGTTCCGTGGCAACTCCTCGCCGAACGCACTGGCGCGAAACTGCGCTTCGCTCCCGTTGCGGACGACGGCACGCTGGCCTTCGAGCCTTCGTTGCTGGATGGCGTGAAGCTTTTCTCCTTCGTCCACATTTCAAACTCGCTCGGCACCATCAACCCCGTCGTCGAACTCTGCCGCGCCGCACGCGCTGCGGGCGTCGTGACGCTCGTGGATGGCGCTCAGTCTTCCGGACATCTCCCCGTAAACGTCCGCGAGTTGGGCTGCGATTTCTACGCATTCTCCGGCCACAAAATGTGCGCGCCCACCGGCATCGGAGCGTTGTGGGGTCGCATGGAGCTTTTGCAGGAAATGCCGCCGTGGCACGGGGGAGGGGAGATGATCGTGAGCGTCACCTACGAACGCGCGACCTACAAACAACCTCCGCACAAGTTCGAGGCTGGCACGCCGAATATCGCGGGAGCCGTCGGACTTGGTGCTGCGGTGGATTATTTAGAAAACATCGGGCGCGCTGCGATTTTCGCGCACGATTCCGAACTGGCCGCGCTCGCTGTTACACGACTCGGAGAAATCCCGGGCATCCGTATCCTCGGTCCATCCGGCCAGCGCGGGGCGCTTGCTGCTTTTCACGCCGAGTGGGCGCATCCGCACGACCTCACCACCTACGCAAACGAGCACGGGCTCGCATTGCGCGGCGGGCACCACTGCACTCAGCCGCTGATGCGAAAACTGCGGTTGCCCGGCACCACGCGGGCGAGTTTCTATTTCTACAACACCACCGAAGAGGTGGAGCGCATGGCGGAAATCCTCCGTGCAGCGCGCAAATTTTTTGACCGATGAACGACGAACTCGAAGAACTCTACCAGCAAGTGATCCTCGATCACTCGAAGCGGCCGCGCAATTTCGGCGAACTGCTGGATGCGATTCACGTTCACGGTGACAATCCTTCGTGCGGTGACGAAATTCGTCTCGATGTAAAATTTGGCCCGGACGGGAGCGTGGCGGATATGAAGTTCACCGGCACCGGTTGCGCCATCAGTCAGGCTAGCGCATCGCTGATGACTCTCAAGCTCAAAGGCAAACCTCGCGCTGAGGCCGAGCGGCTCATGCACAATTTTCACACACTCGTCACCAGTGACACCGAGCCAGACACGAAGGGTCTCGGCGATTTGGTGCTGCTGCGAGGCGTGCGAAAATTTCCCCAGCGTGTGAAATGTGCGATGCTCTCGTGGCGCGCATTTGAGCAGGCGCTCGGCGAGGGCGGCGCTGTCACGACGGAGGGAGAATAGCGGAAAGTTGAATCGGCGCTTGCCTCTTAGCCCGCGATCGCGCCCGATCAGGCCATGCAATTGACCGACGAGCAAAAAGCCAAAGTCGCCGCCTGGATCGCGGACGGCGTGAAACTTTCCGACATCCAAAACCGTCTCGCGAGCGAATGCGATGTGCGCATGACCTACATGGACGTGCGCCTGCTGGTGGATGACCTCAAGCTCATGCCGAAAGATCCGCCCGCCCCTCCGGTCGTGCCTCCCACGGAAACACCAGCCGCGCCCTCGCCGCTTTCCGCCGAGCCAGCTCCTGCTGGTGGAAGTGTGTCGCTCACTGTGGATACCATCGCGCGTCCCGGCACGATGGTCAGTGGCAGCGTCATTTTCAGCGACGGCAAAAAAGCGGCGTGGTATCTCGATCAAACCGGCCGCCTCGGCGTTGTTCCCGAAGAGCAAGGCTACCGTCCTCCAGAGGGCGACGTCGAAAAATTCCAAGCCCAGCTCGACCGCGAACTCGCGAAGCTCGGATTCTAAGCTGCGCTCTGTGAGCCGCTGGTGAGCATTCGCACGCGCTGGTCTTGCAACGGGAGTTTCATTGTGAGTTCGAGGCCTTTTCCGGCGTCGTTGAGGAGTTCCATTTCGCCGCCGTGTTCGCGCAGGATGCGACGGACGATGAGGAGGCCGAGGCCGCTGCCGCTGGCTTTTGTGGTGAAGTAGGGCTCGAAGATTTTGCTCATCTCGGTTTCCGGGATTCCACCGCCGGTGTCGGCGAATTTGATGGAAACGAAACGGTCGTCCATGTCCGTGCGGATGCGCAGGATGCCGCCGGCTTTCATCGCCTGAAACGCGTTTTTGATCACGTTGAAGAACGCCTGTTTGATTTGCGCGCGATCCACTTCGAGCAGCGGAAGGTCGGCGCGCAATTCGGTTTCGACGATGATGTTGCGGTCGGTGATTTCCGCTTCGAGAAAGCGCACACTTTCCTGCACGAGATGGTTCACGTTTTCGAGTCGGCGTTCGAGTTGCGCTGGGCGGATCGCTCCGAGAAATTGCCGGATGATGGTGTCGAGCCGAGAGATTTCCTCTTTCGCTACGTCCACGCTTTTCGCGAGATCCTTGCGTTGTGACTCGGGCAGTTTACGCAGGCGTCGCTCCATGAGCTGGAGGTGAATGTGCAGCGAGTTCAGTGGGTTTCCGATTTCGTGCGCGACGCCGGCGGCGAGCAGCGTGAGCGCATTCAGCCGCTCGCTCTGGATGGTTTCCTCGGTGCTTTTGCGGCTCTCGGTGATGTCGCGGAGGATGACGGCGTAGCCCACTAATTCCTGTTCACCGGATTTGCGGCCCGGCTTTTCCACGCGAAGCGGGGCGACGTAGAAATTGAGGAAACGATTCTGCGGGTAAAAAATTTCCATGTCGCGTGACACGGTTTTCCCCGCCTCGGCGATGGCGCTCCAGTCCAGCCCGCGCAACTGTTCTGCGAGCGGTCGGCCCATCGCTTCTTCGCGGACGAAGCCGAAAAATTCGCACGCAGCGCGGTTGATGTAGGTGATGTTGCCCGAGGGGTCGGTGACGATGACGCCTTCGTGCAGCGCATGGAAGATGGTCTCGAAGAATCCCTTCTCATCCGCGAGGCGTGAGACGTAGTCGCGCACTTCCTCCGGGCGCACGCGACCGATGCGTTCGAGGAGTTTGTCGAGAAAGCCGGAGTTCATTTTTGGAATGATGAGCTTTTACCGGACGCAAAAAAAAAGGGCGAGCCTGCTCGCGCGGGCCCGCCCTTTGATGATGATTTGTGAGTCCGGCTTAGCCTTCCGCTTCGCCCTCGGTCTTTTTCTTCCGGGTGCGTTTTGGCTTCTCCTCCGCTGCGGGGGCGTCAGCGGCCGGTGTCTTTGCGGCTGGTGCCTTTGCGGCTGGTGCCTTTGCGGCTGGTGCCTTTGCGGCGGGTTTGGCGGCTTTCTTTGCGGCCTTTGGTTCGGCTTTCGGCTCGGCAGGCACGTTCGTGGCGGGCATATCTACCCACTCGATGACGGCCATTTCGCTCGCGTCGCTGCGGCGCTGGCCGAGCTTCGTGATGCGGGTGTAGCCGCCTTTGCGCGCTGCGTTGATCGGACCGATCTCAGCGAAGAGCTTGTGAACCGCGCCCACGTTGTGGCGCAGGTCCGCGAGGGCCATGCGGCGCGAGTGGATGGAGCCATTCTTTGCCTTGGTGACGAGTTTTTCCACAAACGGGCGCACGGCTTTCGCCTTGGCAACGGTGGTGGTGATGCGGCCGTGGTCAATGAGACTCACGGCAAGGTTGGACAGCAGCGCGTTCCGGTGATCCTGACGGCGGCCGAGTTTTACAGTTTTACGTTGATGACGCATTGGAGTGTTCTCTTTCTAAATTAGGACTAGGCCTCCGGGGCAACGCCAGCGAGGCCTTCCACGAGGCCGCTGTCGAATTTCATCCCCAGCGACAAGCCGAGTCCGGTGAGTTTTTCTTTGATTTCGTTGAGCGACTTTTTGCCGAAGTTGCGATACTTGAGCATCTCCTGCTCGCTCTTCATGGCGAGCTGGCCAACGCTGGTGATGTTCGCGTTGTTCAGGCAGTTTGCTGCGCGGACGGAGAGTTCGATTTCGTTCACGGACATGTTCAGGAGCTTCTTCAGCTTTTGGTTTTCCTGATTCTGCGCCGGAGCGGTTTCGTCGAACGTCACCTGAGCCTCGTCGTAGTTGTAGAAAGGCTCGATGTGTTTGCGGAGGATTGACGATGCCTGCTTGAGCGCCTCTTCGGGCTCGATGCGGCCGTCCGTCCAGATTTCGAGAACGAGCTTGTCGTAATCGGTGCGCTGGCCGACGCGGGTAGCTTCGACTGCGTATTTCACGCGAGTCACTGGCGAGAAAATCGAATCCAACGGAATCACGCCGATGGGCATGTCGGGATACTTGTTCTCTTCGCCTGTGGCGAAACCACGGCCCACGCGGACCGTCAGTTCGGCTTCAAATTTGGTTTTCTTGTCGAGCGTGCAGATGTGCTGCTTCTTGTTCACGACTTCGATGCCCGTGACTTCCTCGATGTCCGCCGCAGTCACGTCGCCTTCCTTGTTCACGGAAATGGACAGCGTGCGTGGCTCGTGGTCGGCGCATTTGAAGCGGACGGCCTTGAGGTTCAAGATGATGTCCGTCACGTCTTCGACGACGTTCGGGAGAGTCTGGAACTCATGATTGGCTCCAGTGATTTTGACGTTGGTGATTGCACCGCCCTCGATGGAGCTGAGCAGAACGCGACGGAGTGCGTTGCCAACGGTGACGCCATAGCCAGCCTCGAAGGGCTCGGCGATGAATTTGGCGTAGCTTTCATTTGCGGTTGCCTCGTCTTTGACGGGCACCTTCGGCAGTTCAAAACGGCCAAGACGAACAGACATATTTGTGTTTTCTATTTGATGAAGCACTGGGTTACCCTCGGCGCATACAGCTCATAACCTGACGGCCAGAGCCCGAGGACCAACAGCGCGGTTTTATGTGTTGCGCTTACTCAAAGGGCGGGGAGAAAAGCGCGGGCCGGGGTGCTTGGCAAGGGGTATTTTTAATCCGCTCACTGAAAAGCCCTAGCTTGCACGCCGCACGGGGGGGCGACAATTTCCCAGTTCATGAAATTTCTCACCGTCCTCCTCGCCCTCGCTGCCAATGCCTTTGCGGCGGACAGGCCAAACATCCTCTTCATCATGACGGACGACCACGCCGCTCACGCCATCTCCTGCTACGGCTCAAAGGTCAACGAAACGCCCAACCTAGACCGCCTCGCCAAATCTGGCGTCCGCTTTACCAACGCTTTCGTCACCAATTCCATCTGCACGCCCAGTCGGGCCACACTCCTCACCGGAAAATACTCCCACCTTAACGGCGTCCCCGTCTTCAACAACTTCGATGGCTCCCAGCAAAACGTCGCCAAACTCCTCCAGAGCGCCGGCTACCACACCGGCGTCATCGGCAAATGGCACCTCGGCAGCGACCCCACCGGCTTCGACCGCTGGATCATCCTCCCCGGCCAGGGCGTCTATAACAACCCCGCCTTCCTCACCCCTGCAGGCCGCCTCACCGTGAATGGTTACGTCACCGACATCATCACCGACCTGGGCACCGAGTGGCTCGACACACGCCCCAAGGACAAACCTTTCTTCCTCCTCCTCCATCACAAAGCCCCGCATCGTGAATGGACACCCAGCGAAAAATATCGCGCCGAGTTTTCCAAAAAAACCATCCCCGAGCCACCCACGCTCTTCGACAAATACGACAGTCGCCCCGCAGCATTGCCCGAAAACCGGCAGACCATCGCCCGCGACCTCAACCGCAACGACCTCAAAATGGACCCGCCCGATGGCATCACCGGCGACGCCCTCACCCACTGGAAATACCAGCGCTACATGCAGGACTACCTCGCCTGCGTGCAGAGCGTGGACGACAGCGTCGGCAAAGTCCTCGATTACCTCGACGCTCACGACCTCGCCAAAAACACCCTCGTCATCTACACCGCCGACAACGGCTTCTTCCTCGGCGACCTCGGCCTCTTCGACAAACGCTTCATGTATGAGCCCAGCCTCCGCGTCCCCCT
Organism: Chthoniobacteraceae bacterium; assembly: GCA_947476045.1. Taxonomy (GTDB): domain Bacteria; phylum Verrucomicrobiota; class Verrucomicrobiia; order Chthoniobacterales; family Chthoniobacteraceae; genus SXWH01. The sequence goes on along the minus strand of CANJNZ010000001.1, from coordinate 44,344 downwards.
CATCGCCCGCGGCCCCGGCGTGAAAGCAGGCACCGTCACCGACTCCTTCTCCCTCAATATAGACTACGCCCCCACCTTCCTCGCCGCCGCCTGCGAAAAAATCCCCGCCGATATGCAAGGCCGCAGCCTCCTCTCGATCCTCAGCGGCGAGCCGCCCGCCGACTGGCGCACCGCCATGTATTACCGCTATTACCACGACCCCGGCCACCACAACACCCGCGCACACCTCGGCATCCGCACCGCCACCCACAAGCTCATCCATTACTGGAAAATAGACGCATGGGAGATGTTCGACCTCACCACCGACCCGCAGGAACAACACAACCTCGCCAACGAACCCGCCCAAGCCTCCAAACTCGCCGAACTAAAAACGCAGCTCGCCGCTTTGAAAAAAGAGATGAAAGATGAAGATCAATTCGCCACCACCCAACCCAAGGACGGAGTGGACGCTCAAAGACCCTTCAAGCCCCTTGGCGTTAAAAGCGTCTCCGAAGCAATAAAGAGTGCTGCCCGTTGATTATACTCCCGTCTTTTGGAGCTGTCTGCGGAGGACCCAGCGGAGGAGGATGAGTTGGACGAGGGAGGTGAGGAGGAGGATAGCTCCGTTGCGAAACCAGACGCTCGTTGTCCAGCCGCCTTCGTTTTTACCGAGATAGAAGTGGTGTTTTTCGGGGCTGAAGAAGGGGTTGATGCGGTAGTTACGGCGGTAGTCGTTTTGCTCGGTTTCGGCCTTGGCGACCATGTCGGCGATTTTCTGGTTTTCGTAGAGTTGGCTGGCGGTGATGCCGAGGACTTTGGTGCGGAAGTCGCCTTTGCTGGTGGGGCTGCCTGCGATGATTTCGTCGGCGCGTGCGAGGCGGCGGTCAATTTCGCGGGGACTGCCTGCTTCGAGTCCGCTGAGCTGGGCGAGGGTGTCTTTTAAATCATCCAGACGGTCGTCCTCGGTTTCGCTGCGTGTGGGTTTGGCGGCGAGCGTTTCGATCATGCGCTGGAGTTCCTGCTGCCGGGTGGCGAGAGGGTTGAGCTTTGCCTGCGCGACGACGAGGGCCTCGTAGCTGTAGTGCGTGGCGACGAGGCGGCTGATGAGCGGGACGCGGAGTTTTTTGTCGGCCTCCATGTCGCTGGCGACGTGTTTATTTTCGAACCAGCGCTGGAAGGAATACAGGAGTCCGGGGTCTTTGTTCATCTCTTCGTATTTGATGAGTGCGCCGCCGAAGATGAGTTGCGGTATGAGGATGAGCGGGACGAGCATCGCACCGGTTTTGGAGTTCGGCACGAGTGCGGAGACGAGCAGGCCGAGGGCGATGCCGCTGACGGCGGTGAGGAAGGTCCACAGGAAGTATTCCCAAAACATGCCGCGCACTTCGAGGATACTGTTGCCGACGATGATGAATAGTGCGCACTGGAGCGCGGAGAAAACGCAGAGCGTAAGAAATTTCGCCGTGACGTAGTAGCCAATGCCGACATCGAGATTGCGCTCGCGCTGGAGCACGGAGCGGTCGCGGATGATGTCTTCGACGCTATTCATGAGTGCGAGGAAAAGTGCGACGAGCAGCGCGATGAAGATGTAAGTCGGAACGTGAAACGCGGACGCGAAGACGTAGGGATGATCGGCGTCATCGGTGAAATAAAGCGCCCAGCCGACAATCGCGCCGAGCACGGGCGGGGCGAGGACTGTGACGAAGAGGCTGGCGACGTTGCGGAGCTTTGAGAGGAAAGCGCGGCGCAGGAGTGTGTGAAATTGCAGCCACTCGGCGCGCCAGCGGAGTTGGCGCAAGGTGCCGGGGACTGGCGCGGCCTTGGGTTTGGCGGGGCGCGGCACAGGCACGGAGACATTGGTCTGCGGGCCGGCAAAGCTGACGGTGCTCATCTGAGCAGGAGGCTCGATGGTGCTCGGGGTGGGGGATTTTCCCGAGCGGGTGAAGTTCAACTTTACGTCCTGCGTGAGGCGATGGGCTTCGTAGCGGTCGCGCCAGAAATCCGGCGAAAAGCGGCGCGCGGGGATGAGCTGTCCGTTGCTTCCCTCTTCCAGAATGACATCGCCGCTGAGGTCGTGGAGTGGTGTTTCGAGCACATCGAAACAGAACTCGGCGCTGTCGGCGCTGCGTTTTGCTGCATCAGCCGTCATGCCTTTTTCCTCGATGGCGGCTTCGGCGAAGTAGTCGAGCATCTCCGCTGGTTTGCCGTGGAAGACGAGCTTGCCGCCACGATCGAGGAGGATGGCTTTGGTGAACATCGAGAACAGCCGCGCGCTCGGCTGGTGGATGACGACGAAGACGATCTTGTTGTGCGCGATGCCACGGATGATTTCGATGACGTGCTCGCTGTCCTTGCTGCTGAGGCCACTGGTGGGTTCGTCGAAAAGGAAAATGTCGGCGCTCGAAATCATATCGAGACCGATATTCAGCCGTTTGCGTTCACCGCCGGAGAGCGTCTTTTTTTCGGCGGAGCCGACGATGACGTCTCGACGCTCGGCGAGTCCGAGTTCGACGAGGCGGCTGTCCACGCGGCGCTCGCGGTCATTATCGCTGAGATGTGGCGACCGGATTGCCGCGGCGTAGGCGAGATTTTCCTCCACGGTGAGATGGTCGTCGAATGCGTCGTCCTGTGGGATGTAGGCGATGAAGCGTTTGAATTCGTCGAGGTTTTCGTAAAGCTCCTGGCCGTTGAGAAGCACCTGGCCGCGCGATGCCGGGAGGCGGCCTGCGATGGCGCGGAGCAGTGTGCTTTTTCCAGAACCGCTGCCGCCCATCACGCACACGAGGTCGCCGCGCGTGAGTGAGAAACTGATGCCGTCGAGCGCGGTAACGTTGCCGCCGAAGTGGCACGTGAGGTCACGCAATTCGAGCGAGGAGACGATGTTGCGCTCCTCCTCGATGATGCGTTCGCTGAAGTCGCAGCGCAGCCCCTGGCCGGCATCAATGCGGATGAAATCGTCGTCCTTCAACTCACACGTTCCGCCGACGGGGATGACTTTATCGCCGACGATGATAGGGCGGTCCGCAGCGCTGACTTCGAGTTTACCTACCTTGTTGTCGTAATCGCAAAGCACGCGCAGCAGCACGTCGCCGGAGGTGCCGGGCGAGAGCAGAATGTCGTCTGTCTCCAGCAAGCTCGGGTTGTTCGAGACTTTGTAGGCGCTCTTGTAGCTCTTGAGTTGAAAGCGGACGCCGAGCGCGCGGGCGCGGCGGCGGAGATCGGCGAGGGTGAGTTCGGCGTCGTGGTGGAAGATGATGCGGTCTTCGAGCGTGGCATTCAGCATCGTGCTGCTGCGTAGTGCGACGCCGTTGAGCAGTGCATCCACATCCGCAAGTGCGCGCACCTGCACTTTCAATCCGAAGCGCACTTCGAGCACGCTGGCGCGAGTGCGGACGCGGGAAAGTTCCACTTCGTCCTTGTCGTTCAATTCGACAAAGACCTGCGTGGCGAAGACGCCTTTCTTCGCGTTGAAATAATAGGTGATGTCCTGAAACGTGAGCACCTGTTCGTCGAGCACGACGCGCTGGCCGGGGTAGATGCGGCAGAATGTGCCGGGTAGCAGCGGGCGCCCGCGCACAAAGACGGTTCGCTGCGCCGCGTTTTTTACCAGCACGAGTGCATGGAAGCGGAAGGCTACGAGTCGCTCATCGGCGTGAAATCCTTTCAGCCAGACATCAGCCTGCGCATCGCGTCCGAATGTGAGAACCTCGAGTGGAAACTCGCCGGACTGCGCCACGGCTTTGTCCGCCTTTTCACCAGCCTGCAGTTGGTGAACGATCTCGATAGCCTGCGTCGCCATGCCGAGGCGATCCATGAATGCGTAAAATGCGGGCATCTGCTTCTGCCCTTCACCGACGCGCGCGATGATGTCGTAGAGTTGCACGCCGAGCATGATTTTTTGCTCGGGGCCGAGCACGCGCGAGAGGCGGTCGGCCATGGCGTTGATGTCCTGCTGCTGACCCAGCGCATCGCGGAACTGGCGGCGTAAATCGGAGTAAACGCCATCGGGAAATCCGTGGCGAAGAAGGCCGAGCACGTTGTCCACTTCCTCCTCGACGACTTCGCCTTCGCTTTTTGAAAACGCGGCGAGCACCTGGATGACGAGTGGAAAAAGGCTCTGCTCTTCTGCGGGTCGCGGTTTGCCAACGAGGCGACGCCATCCGCGATTGAAGAAACGGCCGATGCCTCGGGCGATGTGCACGGTTTTGTCGCGGAAAAAATGGGTGCTCATCAGGATGCGCATTGACTGCTTAGCATCGCGAGGTGCCGTGTGTCCATCGCGAGCACAAAAGGATCACTCTAAAGTGTTTTGCGCACTGCGTGTGTGTGCATCGCGTGCTTCCTTCGGCGATTTGAAAATATAGGGCGGTTTCGCCGATTTCTGCGGGATAGGCGTCTGCGCTGACTGCGAGGGGTCTGCTGTTTGTAGTGTGCGCCAATGCTTCGCTCCCACGCCCGCTAGAAGTGCGAACAGGATGAAGGCTGCCAGCTTGATCTCGTCGCGGGTCATTACTGCCCGGCGATGGAGTTTGTGTTCACCTTCGAGAATGGGAATTTTCCGCGAATCTTGATGGTGAAGAACCTGCCTTTTGAATTGGCGGTCATGAACTGTGCAAAAAATTCCTTCGTCACGCCTGAATAGCGGTAGATGCCACCATTGCGAAATTCGATTTCCAGCACGCTCCCCTGCTCATCATAGCCGACGCTTGCGAGGCTGGCGGATTCGACAGCCGTGCGCGGAATCGAATCAGCCGCAAGGGCGATGCTTGCGAAAAAGAGAGTTCCTGCGAGGAGGACGAGGAATTTGGGAGATGTTCTGATGCGGGGTGGCATGGAGAAAAGATGTGCAAAACTTTTTTGGAGGCCAGCTTTTTTTAGAGGTGTTTTTGCAACACAAAAAAAGAGCCACGTTATGGTGAACGTGGCTCTTTGAAAGTGGCGAGATGTTTAGTCCCAGTTTCCGATGTCGTCTTCTGTGTTTGGCGCGCGATCCGGGCCACAGCTAAAGACGTCGTAGTTGTTTTTGTTATGGCGCCCCGGGAATTCGTAGCGGTAGTCCACACCCCACGGATCGGGCATGATTTTCTCCATATGCTGACGCCATTTGCGCGGCTGGGGATCGCCTGCGGGTTTTTCCATCAGTGCTTTCAATCCCTGACTGCTCGATGGAGGCATTCCGTTGAGCAGTTCGTATTGGGCGAGATTGCCTGCGATAGTGGTGATGTAGATTTGTGCCTCGCCTTTTTTGGAGTCGGACATCGCGTTCTTCAAATTTGGCAGGAGCACCGCCATGAGAGTGACGATGATGATGATCACCAGCATGATTTCGAGGAGCGTAAAGCCGGCTGTTTTATTGCGCAGAAGCGGTTTCATGGATTTGTGGGACTGAGGATGTAGTCGAAGTGTTTCCAATTGTGTTTGAGCTGCAGTTCGACGTTACGAACGGCGATCGAGCTACTTCCTTCAGACAAGCCGATGGTGATTTTGTTCAAGCCGGAGCGAAGAACTTTTCCCGAGATGATCGCCTGGGCGTGGAGCCAGCCGGTGTATTGAAAACGCATCCCTTGTTCGAGCGAACGCGATTCGCCGCGATAAGCGGGGTCTGCGAGGTCGGGCCAGTGAATGCTCGCAAATGCGGGGTCGCCTTCATTTACGGTGACGACGGGTGCGGCACCGGTGTCGGCATTCAAAACATCAAAGCTGACGACGGCGATGAGTGGCTGGGCGGCGAGGTCGAACTCCCAAGTCTCCGCTGTCTTCGCTTTCAGCGAAAGGCTGACGACGCCGGGGTCGAGGACGGCCTTGATGCGTCCGAAAAGTTTTGAGTCTGAATCCTCAGCGGGTGCGGAGGTGATATTGCCGAAGGGATCGGTGAGTTCAGGCGTTGGTGCGAAGTCGGTGGTCTGGCGCGTGGGCGCGTCTTTCAATGAACTCGCAAATGCCCCGCGGATGCTGCTGCCGTCGCCGGGGACTTCGATGTCCACGTAGTCCGTTCCTTCGAGCGGAAGGATGATGCTTTCATGCGTGGGCAGACCGGTGCCGCTGCCCGGTAGTGTGGTGCGGAAGCGCTCTTTGCCAGCTTCGCTCCATGCGCTGATGACGGGCTGCATAACGGGCAGGTCGTCGAAAAAAACACGGAAGAGCATTTCGTGATGCAGGTCGGGGAGACGGCGTAGGCGTAGACGAAAAAGTGTTTTCGGCGGAGTGTCGCCATTCGCCGGGACTGCCTCGCTTTGCAAAGACTGAAACCAAATCGGGAGCGCAGGCAGCGGGGCGTTGGCTTTTGCGAGGGTGTTGAAATCGAGCCACACGCTGAATGGCACGGGTTGCTCCGCGATTGGTGCGGATTCCTCGGCAGCAAATGCACAGACCGCGAGAGCGGCAGCGCAGATGGTTGTGAGGATGATGCGAGGCATGAGTGGAAAGTTAGTGAGCGAACGGGATGAAAGGCAAGGCGTGCGAGTCTGGAAGTGTAACAACTTTGCGGCGCGGTTGTTTTCCGATTTCGAAAAAGCTGCTGAGCATCATGGGTGTTAGCGTTTCACCGGCGGTGCATGCCGCTGGTGAGATTGAAGACAGCGATGAGAATTCCGTAGATGACGGTGCCGATGATGCCTGCGATCATCACCATGATGAGTGGCGGGATGAGGGTGCTCACGACCTGAACTTGCTTGTCGAGTTCCCGCTCATGAACGTCTGCGATGAGGCACATGGTTTCCGAAAATTTCCCGGTCTGTTCGCCGACGCCCATCATATCCACAAACATCTCGGGAAAAATGTGCTGATTAGTAGCGGCGACGGAGAGAGTGGTTCCGTCCAATACTGCTGCGCGAATTTCAACCATGCGCTGGCGGATGAATTCATTGCCGGCGATGTCTTCGAGGAGTTCCAGCGCGCGGAGGAGCGTGACGCCGTTTTGCGTGAGCGTGCCGAGTGTGCGTGCGAACTGTGCGTAGTAGCGGAAACGTGAAATGCGGCCGAGGACCGGGAGGTTCCATTTAAACCGATCCCAGGTGAGCCGTCCGGCTGGCGTCGCCACGAAGGCACGGAACAACACGTAGCCGGCAAAAATTCCTGCGACGCCGACCCACCAGTAGGCGGTGACGGTAGAATTGAGATCGATCAGGAATTTCGTGGCGGCCGGGAGCTTAGCGTTTGTGTCTTTGAAGAAAGACATGAGCTGAGGCACCATCGTCGTCATGAAAACCATGATCAAAATCATGCCGACTACGACGAGAACGGAGGGGTAGAGCAGTGCTTGCTGGACGCGGTCGCGCAGCGATTTCAATTCCGAGAGATGCGTGGTGAGGCGGTGGAGAATGGTGGAGAGGGAGCCGGACGCTTCGCCTGCGGAGACCATGTTCACGTAGAGCGGGCTGAAGATGCGCGGAAAGTCGCGCATGGCCTGCGAAAGGCTGCGGCCATCAACGAGCGATTGGTGCAAGGACTGTGAGAGTGCGCGGAGTTTAACGTGCTTGAGGCGCTTGCAGAGGACGCCGAGCGATTCATCGAGTGTCATGCCCGCGCTGAGAAGGTGGGCGAGCTGCTCGGTAAAAAGATACTGTTGGGAATGAGTGAGCTTGAGCGACTGCGGGGCAGTGGCAGCAGGAGTCGCAGCCGTCTTTACCGACTGGTTGCGAAGTGCGGGTGGTGCGGCTTTGTTCGAGTCGGATTTCGCGGGCGACTTTTCCGTGGCTGCCGGCTTGGTGGCGAGTGCGACGGATTTTGAGGGCTCGTCACTGACGAGTTGTATTTTGACTGGGACGAATCGTTGCTGTTCGACTTGGGATATTGCCCCACTCCGATCATTCGCAGTCACGATGCCATCCACCATTTGGCCGGAAGCATTGCGGGCGGTGTAGCGAAACTGAGGCATGAGGTGTGGATTGCTATGTCCAAAAAAAACGAAGGCAAGCCCGCAGGCTTGCCTTCGTGAGACAAAATTGTGTGAGTTTCGTTCGGTTTAAGCTCGGCGACGACGTCCAAGGAGTCCCGCCAGCCCAAACACGAGCAAAGCAGCCGTGGCGGGCTCAGGAACAATCGCTACGGTAGTTTTATAGGCAGATGGGGCTCCACCCTGCCATTCAAGGGTTCCCTGATTTGATGTGGTCACAAACATATTAATTTGTGGCGGAACAGTTGCGGAGGGAGCCGGAGTTCTCCACAACCATGTGTCTTTGGATACGGTGTTGAAGAGTGTGGCATTTGAAATCAGCACCGCATTGTAGAAACGCAGTGAAAGAGGAATGGTGTTGTCGCTGGCTGGGAGGCTTTGGAAGGTATTCGATACCGAGCTATCAAATACATATTGTGTCGAAAGCTGGCCATCACCGAGTTCGCCATCCCCGATTGAAGATGTAGCGAAAGCGGTATTCAGGGAGTTTTGTCCTGTAAGTGGGATCCAGTTTCCGGCAAAGTTATTAGCTGTTGTGGCCACGTCATAATATCCCAGCTGGATAGCGAAACCGTCTCCATCTGCGGCAGTGCCAGAAAAAAGAGGAACACCAAGTTCGTTTCTTAAAAACAGGCTGCCGCCAATGTCAAAAGAAACACTTGTTTGGTTAGCACCAAATGAATTTGGAACGGTTGTCGCCATCAGGAGGGTAATCAGTGTGGAAGTTCTGATTTTACGTAGAGCGGAACAGATACGAAATTTATCTTTGAAAAAGGTCATATTTTCGGGGATTGGGTTGGGGTATTTGGACTTTGTTACTTTATGGTTTTTTACGTGTCTATTTTTTAAAATGCAATTTATGCGCAGTAATGCAAGTGCGTTTTTCATGCCCTGCGGCGGCGATAAGCAAGGAGGCTTGCTGCGCCAAACAGCAGGAATGCCGAAGTAGTGGGCTCAGGAACAGCTAAAGTAGTGTTGAAGGCAGACGCCGGCCCTCCCTGCCACTCATGCCCAGAGCCAGCAAGAGACATATTAACTGTTGGTGGGAAAGGAGAGGTCGCCCCCGGTGTTTTCCACAGCCATGTGTCCTTGGATACGGCGTTGAAAAGTGTGGCATTTGAAATCAGCACCGCATTATAGAAGCGCAGAGAGAGTGGAATGGTTTCATTTGGAGGGAGATTGTTGAAGGTATTCGATAATGCGCTATTAAATCCATACAGGACGAAAAGCTGGCCGTCCGAGCCTTCCCCATCGCCAATGGAAGATGTTGCGAAAGCGGTATTGAGGGAGTTTTGCCCAGTCAGAGCTATCCAGTTTCCGGCAAAATTATTTGCGACGCTGGCTCCGTCATAATATCCCAATTGGACAGCAAAACCATCTCCATCTCCGGAGCCGCCCGCAGGGAGTGGAACACCAAGATTATCTCTTAAAAAGAGGCTGCCACTGTCAAAAGAAACATCTGTTTCTACAGGAGGCGCAGCTGCGAGGGAGGGGGCACGCTTTGCTGCGAGGGTTCGTGCAGAACTGACCTTGGTTTCAATGGTTGTCCCGTTGGCCGCGATTGTAATACTCGTTACGGTATCGCCGCCGTTACTGCTTGTCGCATTGCTGAAATTGCCACCAGATGTTGGTATGTTGCTGAAGGCTGGTGTTGAGCTGGGGGAGAGATGGGCTATTGTTGTCGATGCAAATATGTTAACTGAATCACTTGGAGTTATTTGCGTTGTAATTAGCCCCTGATTGTAAACACTGAGGCTGCTCCCCGTTGGCGTGATTAGGCTGCTGCTATTGCTGCTATTTTGCCTTGGAAGCCCGAGGTTCGTGAGTTCTGAATTTATCCCAGCTTTGATTTGCGCGACTTTGAAAAGGTCGATTTGCGCAATGAGTGAGGCGATTCCTCCTGGATTGCCCGCGTTGGTCATTTCGCCGTTAGAGATTTCGCTCGGAACAGCATTGATTGGTTCAGTGCCCGGTGAGACAGAACCATCTAGACGACTGATTGAGCCACCCTCAGCGCTATGATTTTGACCTAGATGCGCGAGGTTGTTATCTACGAATTTTTCTTCGTTATCGGGGAGGAAGGATGCGACATCCGAATTGCTTGCAGCCCTGCGTGAGGAATTGCCAGCGTTCGAGCCACTGCGGTTTGCATGACTTCCAACTGAACTCCCCCCTCCGAAAGAAAGCCCTTCGCTACGTAAAGGGCGAATACCCCCGCTCAAAATGGGAGCCAAAGTCTGACCATTATTGGTGGCACCGCTGAGTCGCCCGCTAAGTGCGGTTCCAGTGTTTTTTGCTTCAGTGTCGAAAGCGACGATGGCTACTTGTGGGAGTAAATCATTTACCGCGATCCTGTTGAGGTTCACTTCACTTGCCAACGCATTCAATGGGCGACTGGCTGTCGCTGGATTTATATGGTTTTTAATGCAAGCCAGAATGGCTTTGACGGCAAAATCCTGCGTTTCAGATCCACGATTCATCCCGGCGTCACTGAGTGTAAGGGAGTTCATCCCGCTGATGGTGATCAGCCCTGAATGCGCAGGTATTTCCAGTGAGGAGACCGTAAATTCGTTGCTTTTAGAATTCGGTTTTGCTGACGCAATCACGGTGTAGGCTGCTGCTTCCTCCACGGATGGTAAAGGCGTGCAATTGATGTCTGTATTCCAAATTTCATCGGTAGCCTGAGTCCAAGAGTTTGCTGCGGCTGATGCACTGACCGCGACCAACACAGCGAATGGCAAAGCGCATATTCTTATGGCTCTGCGACTGAGTTTGGCGGCGGTTTTTTTCATTAATTTTTAGCACTTTAGGCTGTGCGTGCGGCAGGTTATACCAACGATATACCAATACGGGTGTTCTGCTTTTGCGCAACCTCTATCGGGAACATCCCGCGCTTTTTAGCGCCTCGATTAGGGGGTGTATGGCAGGGTCTGGGTCAGAACCGCACCTGTAGAAGATTGGCGGGAAATAACCACCGCGCTTCCAGCTTTAATTAGGTCGGTGTTCTTATTTGCTCCTGAGCCAGTGCGACGCCAATTTGTTCCGTTGTGCCAATAGGTTTGCCAAATTCGGGTTGTGGTGTTCCAGAGATAGACTTTATCCGCTAAGTTCACGTCTTCATTTTTAACCCAATTTGCGGTTGTATCGATGCCAGAGTTTAGGAATTGAATATCCACAGGGAAACGATTCGCCAAAAACGTCGATCCGTTGCCAAATAAATCAGTCTGCTCGTTTGTGCTGGGAACAGTTCCCATCATTGTAAGAGTCACTGGGCTGGCACCGCGGTGCACGATGAATACTCCTTCGTCGGGATATAGAATGGTGTTGTTCTGACTTGCGCCTGTTCCGAGGCGGCGCCAGTTAGTCCCATTGTGCCAGAAGGTGAGCCATTTGTCGTTGCCCGAAACGTCTTTTGACAAAAGAAACACCACATCGCCATCGTCAGTGGTTTCGCCAGGCATCAATAGCGGTGTAGTTGTCCCGAAAAGGCTGCCAAATGTGTTGATCGGCAGAACCTGAACTGTGTTTCCGACTGTTAGAAGGGTGTTGATGTCTGCTACACCGCTTGGAAGAGCAACGGTCAGTTGGTTCGTGGTGTTTCCTGTGACGAGGAGCAGCAAACCTTGCTGTGTGCCTGTCATGATACGGACGCCACGTGGTGCGGATGCAGTTGCAAAAGCACCTGCGGTGAAGCTGGCACCAGTCAGTGTAAATTGGTTTGGAGCGGTGAACGTCGCCACGGCGCCTTGGAAATCCGACAAATTGTAGAGTTGCACGGCGAAGGCGACATTTACCTCAGGGATTGTCGGCGGCGTAGCAGCAGGAATGGTGACGGTGATATAGCCGACAGGTGTTGTGGTCGCTGTTGTCTGCGCCTGGGCTATTCCCATCAGGGAAGCCGCGAGTGTTGCTGTAAGGGCGATTAAGCTGAGGGTTTTCATCTTCATATCTTTGGATTTATGTGAGTTTGGAGAGCGTGCAAGTGAAAGTTGGTAGGAATTTCATCTATTTCAAGCAGAATACACGCGAGATACAGATCAACCAGCACTTTTGCGTGAAGGAATTGTAAAAAACGGGTTCTGTGTGAGGGGGGCTTTTTGGAAAAAGAACGCGATTTCTGGCGGTAAGTCTCGATGCTGAAAGAAGACAGGAAATTTACCGTCGCCATTGTGCAATTCAGAGAAAGCCGCTAGCACCCTCGCCATGCCGCAAATTGATTTTGCCCTCGGGCTGCTTTGGTATTTTGTCTATACCTACTCGACCGTCTGCCATGAGGCGGCTCATGCGTGGGCTGCGCACAAGCTTGGGGACGATACGGCATACGAAGGCGGACAGGTTTCCCTCGACCCGATCCCGCATATGAAGCGCGAGCCTGTAGGGATGATTCTCGCCCCCATCATCAGCTTTTTCTACTACGCTGCCCAAGGGGCGACATGGATGATCGGCTGGGCCAGCGCACCCTACGATCCGCAGTGGGCGGCCCGCAATCCACGTCACGCTGGCCTCATGGCGATGGCCGGTCCGGCGGCGAATCTCATCATCGCGGTGCTTGCCGCAGTTTTCATCCGCGTGGGAATTTCTGCAGGCTGGTTTGTCGCCTCCTCATCGTTCCAATTCGCCGATTTCGTCGCTCCTGCGCGTCCCGAAAAAATGCTGGAACTCGCCGCCACGCTGCTTGGCGTCACCTTTTCGCTGAATGTGCTCCTTTTCTGCTTCAACCTGCTGCCCCTGCCTCCGCTCGATGGTTCGTGCATCCCGCTGCTCTTCCTCCGTGGTGACAAAGCCGAAGCCTACCAGCAAATGATGTGGACGCCTGCCATTCAGTTCATCGGCATGATGGTTGCGTTCCGTTCGTTCGGCTCATTCTTTCACCCGATTCTCACGTTTTTCGTGAACCTGCTCTACCAAGGCCACGCGCATTATAGTTGAGCAAAATGGGCTTCCCCCTTGTGGCTTTTGCGGCATAGCGTGCAGCCCACTCATTTACCACAGATGAAAAAACTACTGCTCGTCCTCCTCTCCATCGTCTCGACGCTCCATGCACAAAAACAGGACGCGCAACCGGACGCCAAACAGATCGCCGAGATGCAGCGCGTGATGAAGACCATCGCCGAAATCGAATACAAGAGCGGCGAGATTCCGCTCATCGGCGGGAAGGCAAAAATCAAACTCACCGAAGACTTCCGCTACCTCGACCCGGCGAACGCCCGCAAGGTGCTCGTGGATATTTGGAGCAATCCCCCCGACGTCGGCAGCACGATGGGGATGATCGTGCCCAAAGGTGTGAACTTTTTGGACAGCGACGCATGGGTCGCAGTCCTCCAGTGGAAGGACGATGGCTACGTCAAGGACGAGGAGTTTGCCTCCACTGATTTCGACAAGATGCTCAAGGAGCTGATTCAGGCCCACAAAGCCGGGAGCGATGAGCGCGTGAAAGCCGGCTACGGAAAACTGGAACTCACCGGCTGGGCCGAGCAGCCGCACTACGACCGCGCGACGCACAAGCTCTATTGGGCAAAAGCGTTCGATGTGGACGCCCCCGTGCAGCAGCTCAACTACGACATCCGCGTTCTCGGTCGCGAAGGCATCCTTGAAGTCAGCGTCATGTCCTCCGTGCCGCAACTCAATGACATCAAAGAGAAAGCCCCAAGCATCCTTAGTATGGTGGATTTCACCGAGGGCAACCGCTACTCGGACTACAAAGAGGGCGACAAAGTGGCCACCTATGGCATCGCCGGACTCATCGCGGGCGGCGTGCTGCTCAAGAGCGGATTCTTCAAAGTGCTTTTGACCGCTCTTATCGCGGCCAAGAAATTCGTCATCATCGGCGTCATCGCCATCGGCGCGTGGATCAAAAAGCTCATGGGCGGGCGCAAACAAGCGTAGCTCCCAATTTGAATCTCCGCCCCGCCACGGCTGCCGATATCCCGCTGATTCGCACCCTCGCGCAGCGTATCTGGCGCGAAAGCTATCCCGGCATCATCAGCGGCGAGCAAATCGAATTCATGCTCGGCTGGATGTATTCCGCCGAACAGCTCGCCAGCGAATTCGCCACGTGCGTGCCATGGGAATTGGTCGAGGAAAACAGCGAGCCCGTCGGTTTTCTATCCTACAAGCTGGAAGAAGACAGCCGTCTGAAACTCAACAAACTCTACCTCCTCCCCGAGCACCAGCATCGCGGACACAGCCGCACACTACTCGCCCACGTCTGCGAGCGCGCCCGCGCACTCGGCGCACACGAAGTCTGGCTGCAAGTCAACAAACGCAACGCCCGCGCCATCGCCGCATATGTGAAAGCCGGCTTCCACATCGCCAGCGAAGCCGTCGCCGACATCGGTCACGGCTTCGTGATGGACGACTACTTCATGGCGAAGGCGGTGTAGGCGAACCATCATGCAGTGCTTGTCGTGCGGGCGCGCCGCCGCTAGACACGCCCCACTTTTTCCAACGTCATGAGCAAGAACATCGAATCCACCCTCGTCGAAAACCGCATCTTCAAACCGTCCAAAGAATTTTCCAAGAAGGCCCGCATCGGCTCGATGGCGCAGTATCAGAAAATGTGGAAGGAGAGCGTGGAAAAGCCGGAGAAGTTCTTCGCGCGCGAGGCGGCGGAACTTTGCTGGCAGAAGAAATGGACGAAGGTGCTCGATTGGAAATGCCCCTACGCAAAGTGGTTTGTCGGCGGGAAATTGAACGTGTCTGAGAACTGCCTGGATCGCCATCTCGACGGGCCGCGCAAAACGAAGGCGGCGATCATTTGGGAGGGCGAGCCGGGTGAAAAACGCGTGCTCACTTATCAGCAACTCCATCGCGAAGTTTGCCGTTTTGCAAACGTGCTAAAACGCAACGGCGCGAAGAAAGGGACGCGCGTCATCATCTACATGCCGATGGTGCCGGAAGCGGCGGTGGCGATGCTCGCCTGTGCGCGAATCGGCGCGATGCACTCGGTGATTTTCGGGGGTTTCAGCGCGGAGAGCATCAAGGATCGCGCGCTGGATAGCGGTGCGACGATCATCGTGACTGCGGACGGTGGTTATCGTCGCGGCGCGGTCGTTGCTTTGAAGAAGAACGTGGACGACGCGCTCAAGGCAAAGGACACATCGGTGAAGCGCGTGATCGTTTTCAAACGCACCGGGCAGGACGTGCACATCGAGGAAGGCCGCGACGTGTGGTGGCACCGCGAACTCGAATACGTGGATGCGAACTGCCCCGCCGTCGCGCTTGATTCGGAGACGCCGCTTTTCATCCTCTACACGAGCGGATCGACCGGAAAGCCGAAGGGCATTTTGCACACGACCGGCGGCTACCTGCTGCACGCCTACATGACGTGCAAATACGTTTTCGACCTGCGCGACGAAGACGTTTATTGGTGCACCGCCGATGTCGGCTGGGTCACCGGGCACAGCTACATGGTCTATGGCCCGCTCGCGATGGGCGCGACTTCGCTCATGTATGAAGGGGCACCGAACTGGCCCGAGAACGATCGCTTTTGGAACATCATCGAAGAATACGGCGTGTCCGTTTTCTACACCGCACCGACGGCGATTCGCGCATTTATGAAATGGGGCGACCAGTGGGTGAAAAAGCACGATCTCAGCTCGCTCCGATTGCTCGGCACCGTCGGCGAACCCATCAATCCCGAGGCGTGGATGTGGTATCACCGCGTCATCGGCGGCTCGCGTTGTCCCATCGTGGACACGTGGTGGCAGACGGAAACCGGCGGACACATGATCACTCCCATCCCCGGCGCGATTCCCACAAAGCCCGGAACCGCCACGCTCCCATTTTTCGGCGTGGACGCCGCAGTGGTGGACGACAACGGCAAGGAACTCGGCGCAAATCAGGGCGGCAAACTCGTCATCCGCAAACCGTGGCCCTCGATGCTCCGCGGCATCTGGGGCGACAAAGCGCGCTACAAAGAGACCTATTGGAGCGAATTCAAAGGCTACTATCTCGCAGGCGACGGCGCTCGCCGCGACAAGGACGGCTACATCTGGATCGTCGGTCGCATTGACGACGTTTTGAACGTCGCCGGTCACCGCCTCGGCACCGCCGAAGTCGAGAGCGCGCTCGTCTCGCACCCGTCCGTCGCCGAAGCTGCCGTCGTCGGCAAGCCCGACGAACTGAAAGGACAGGCCGTAGTCTGTTTCGTGACTGTTAAAACCGGGAAAATCGCGAACAAAGAACTCGCCGCCGACTTGAAGAAACACGTCCGCACCGTCATCGGCCCCGTAGCCACGCCCGACGAAATCCGCTTCACCGACGCACTGCCAAAAACGCGCAGCGGAAAAATCATGCGCCGCCTGCTCAAGCAAGTCGCCGCCGGCGAGATCATCAAAGGCGACACGACGACACTCGAAGACCTCAGCGTGCTCGCTAAGCTGGCGACTGCGGAGGACTGATCGCCTTCGTCCGGCTATTCCGCTTTCGGAACATCCGTTTCCACTTCGTGCAGCCGACCGTAGTCCACGGCCAGTCTGCCGTCTTCCATTTCGGTGTAAATTTCCACGAAGCGCTTGCCGAAGTGGATGTCGCGCCAGCCGTAGTCGTGTTGTTTTTGGACCGGTGCCTGAATCACCGCATCCACGCAGACCACCGAGCCCATCAGTCGCGTGTCTGTTTTTTCCAAATCCGCCACGGTCATACCATGGAGCGGGCTCTGCTCATCAATCACGTGCCGCATTGTGAGTGCGACGGGGAACATGATCAGCCGGTCAAAGGTCAGTTTCAGCGTGTAAAAGCGGCGGGCGAAATCGCCCTCTTGGACAGGTTCGTTGCGCAGCAGCATGAGCCGGAATTCCGCCTCCACCATGGACTGATGGCGCATGTTTGCCACGCGCAGCATCAAGGTCGGCTTGCCATCGAACTGCGTAATCACCGCCGAATTACTGAACACGATACGAGCCGTGGGGCGCGAGAAACGCACAAAGATCAAACCCGTGATCACAGCCATCCAAAACATACCAATCACGATCTCAATCGTCGTCACGATGTGGCCGTATGTCGTGGCCGGATACATGTGGCCGTAGCCCACCGTGGCCAGCGTCTCTACGCTGAAAAAAGTGGCCTCAAGAAAATTCCCCGGCGGCAGTTCAGCGATGCAGCCACTTTGCGCAGTGTAGGCGACGGCGAAAGCCAGATTCAGCGCTATGAAAAATCCAAGAACGAGAGCGGCGAAGCGCGGCCAGCTCAGCGAAAGAATCCAGTGATACACATCGCGCCAGTCCCACGTCGTGGCGTTGATTTTCACGAACTCGATCTTCCCGGCCCGCACAGAAATCGGAGTGTCTTTCTTCTTCATGGCTCCCGGCATTGCTCCGCTGTTCCGCATTTCATGTCGAGCAAGTCTGCAAACGGGCAGCCTCCGCTGTTACGGTTTCTGCGGCTTTTCGTAGATTCGCACGTAGTCCACGACCATCTTCACTTTGCTCGTGGCGCGGTCGCCGTAACCTTCCTTCGGGATGCGCCATGCCCAAGATTGATTGTCCACCTCGGTGCTGAGGACGGTGAATTGCGGGCGTTTCGACACGGGGTCGCGCGTTTCCCATAGCATTTTTCCGTCTATAAAAAAGCGGTAGCCGGTCTCGCTCCATTCGCAGCCGTAGATATGGAAGCCTTCGTCGAGTTTGAGGTTTGGAGTGAGAAAGCCGGAGCCGTTTCGGTGCTCGGCGTAGCCGTCCCAATGCAGAGTGAAGTTCGCTTTTCCTGCCATGGGTTTTCCCTCTTCGTCCACGCTGCGATGCTCGACGAAATCCACTTCGTTGCCGGCTTTCTCAACGTTGCCGATGTGCTCGCCCATGTGCGGCAGCATCATCGGCGCGGAGATCGTCCAAAATGCCGACCATGTGCCCGGTGCGTCGCCCCACTGGATGCGCGCCTCCCAGTATCCGAAGGCGCGCTCGTATTTACCCTCGGTTGAAACCATGCCTGTGAAATTTTGCCCGCCTTCGGTGTAGGTGGTGATGGTCAGTTTTCCATCGGTGACCGTGACGGCGTCTGCGGTGTTCACGGCATCGCGGCGTTTGCCGGGAAGCCAGTGGTTCCATTTTTGCAAATCGAGTTTCTCTCCATCGAACTCATCGTTCCACTTGAGTTCGTAGCCGGGCGGCGGCTCTGCCAACGCGAATACCGCCAGACTCAAGACCAGCGCAATCGTTTTCATAGGTTACGCTGATAGCATGGATTTGACCAAAGTCAGGTGATACTTCGAGGGTGGGCAGGTGCAGAATTTTAACTGGGAATTTTTCTTTATGCTGGTGGAAGCTGGGTGGAAGAATTGCAGGTAAAAGTGAAGCCGTTTGTCCTGCATTTGTCAGGCAGGAGAGAGCTTCAATCTGGACGTTCACTCCGCGCTCTCTACCCTCCGAAAACTCATGATGGAACACCGCCTATCGCACCGAAAAAGTTTCTCACCAATTAAGGCGAGAACACGCTGAGCAAGCGGCTAAAAAAAATCCTGCCGCTGATGCAGCACTTCATCCACCGTCTCGCGCCGCAGGGTATGGCCGGCTTCGTCCTCGCCAACGGCAGCATGTCATCCAACCAGTCCGGCGACTGCCCGCGCGGAGCGCATTCCAAAACGCGGTCAACCAATTCGCAGAGCCTGCCAAGGCAACGCGATACCCGCCGCGCCCTCATCGAGGCCGACTTCGTGGACTGCATGGTCGCCCTCCCCGGCCAGGTCTTCTAAATCACGCAGATTCCCGTCTGCCTCTGGTTCCTCGCGAAAAACAAAAACGCCGCCGCCCAACGCGGCTTCCGCGACCGCCGCCAACAGACCCTCTTGACCGATGCCCGCAAACTCGGCACCCTCATGGGTAGCCTCCACCGCGTGCACCGCGAGCTGGCCGACGCCGACTTGGAGAACTGTGGGCACTCTTTTGCATCCCATCAGTCCCGATATTCGTTTCTTAGTTTTGGAGACCGGTGCTTCATCAGTTCATCATCAAAATGAATCATTTATCTCAAGACATTGCTAATGACATAAGCGGATCCCGCCAAACTTTGCTGGCGCATCGGCTTTATCCCTCTATCAGCACGATGGAGCACCTCGCGCTGTTCATGGAGTATCATGTTTTTGCGGTATGGGATTTCATGTCGCTGCTAAAGGCGTTGCAGATGAGGCTGACCTGTGTGGGGGTGCCATGGCTGCCCATCGGGGATGCTCGGGTGCGCCGATTGGTGAACGAGATTGTCCTGGGCGAGGAAAGCGACTGCATGCCGGCCGGGCCGGCGATTAGTCATTTTGAACTTTACCTGCAAGCCATGCGGGAGGTTGGGGCGGATACAACCCGGATCGATACGTTTATCGCGGGGCTGCGGGCGGGCGATCCGGTTTCTGCGGCTCTCCGGAGCGCGGCTGTGCCTGCACCAGTGGCTGCGTTTGTCCAGCAAACGTTCGGGCTGATCGACCATGGCCAAGTGCATGAGATTGCGGCGGCATTCACTTATGGCCGAGAGGATTTGATTCCGCAGTTGTTCAGCCAATTGGTGGAACAGTTGCAGCGGCGGTTTCCTGATCGGCTGGGCACGCTGCGGTATTATCTGGACCGGCACATCGAACTGGACGGCGATGAGCACGGCGAACTGGGCCGCCAAATGGTGGAATTGTTGTGTGAGGACGGGCAGCACAAAGGCCGGGAGGCCAGTGCGGCTGCCGTGGTCGCCCTGCGTTCGCGCATTGCTCTCTGGGATGCAATCGCTGATGCCATCATGGGAGAGCACAAACGCGCCGGCCAGTCTTTAATCTGCCATGTTGAGCTTTGAACACCTTTTCAGCCCAGTTACTGGAATCCTACAGCCCGCGAAAGCCGATGATGTAGCTAATCTTGACTGTTTCAATAACCGTGGAGCGAAAACTTATGAAACCGCCTGCTCGAAACAAGGTATTACTTGGTGCTTTTCGCCTTGGGCAAGTCAGTGACGCCATGCAAACCCGATTTTCTATGGGAATTGCCAAGCTATTTATCTCAACTCATCTGCTGATCTGTCTGCTGGGCTTGCTGGGCTCTGTGTCATGGGCCGGCGATGACAACGCCACCGGGTCCGGGATGGTTCTCAACGCAGCTCAGACACCAGCGCTGTTTCCCAAAGAACTTACTGGCAACTGGGGCGGCCTGCGTGCACAACTACTGCAGCGCGGGGTGAGTCTTGGATTGGAGTCCACCCACTTTTACCAAGGTTCCGTTTCTGGTGATAGGAACCAAGATTTTGATTGGGGTGGGCGCGTGGATGTTTTTTTTGAACCTTGATGCCGCTAAGCTTGGTCTGTGGGAGGGGGGCGGAATCAGAACGCATGGCGAGCTGAAATATGGACAACTGCTTGCGAACCGTGGTGGAGCGTTCCTGCCCGGAAATACGGGAATGATGCTGCCGGTAGCCGATTTGGAAGAGTTTGTCTTTTCGTCCATTTACCTCACGCAACAGTTCGGGGATAATGCCACGCTCATGCTGGGCAAGATCAATGCTGTCGATTTACTCGCGGGGGACGCCTTTTTGGGCGGCTGGGGCAACACTCGATTCATGAACCTTGCATTTGCCGCGCCACTCACGGGCATCACCCCACCCGTTCTGATGGGAGCCATTCTCAGCGTGCGGACCGATCCGTTTACCTTCACCTTCATGGTTTACGATACGGAGGACCGCACGCTCGATTACCTGCCCGGTGATCTGTTTGGTAACGGGGTAACTTCCCAACTGGGAGCGAAATGGAACGGAAGTATGCTTGGGCGTAGAACAAGCATGGGGTTGTCCGGAACCTACTCGACAAAGGAGGGGGTAAACCTTAGTGAAGTGCTCCTGCCCTCTGATCTCCAAACCACGACACAGAAAGGCTCCTTCAATGTTGCCTTGGATGCCTCCCACTACGTCTATGAAGAGTCGGGTAGGGCCGTGGGGCTGTTTTTCAAAGGCGCAATTGCCGACGGGAATCCCAATGCCGTGCAGCGGTCCGCTGTCATGGGTATTTTGGCAAACGGCATGGTTCCTGGGCGAGAAAAGGACACGGTCGGGCTGGGCTACTACTTCTATGATTTTAGTGACGACTTGCAATCCGCCGTCGCGCCGCTGATCGAAATCGATGATGAGCAGGGTTTCGAAATCTTTTATCGAATGGAAGTTACACCTTGGTGCAGTGTTTCTGCAGACTTGCAAATCGTCAATCCGGCCACCGCCAGTCGGGACTCGTTTGTTGCTTTAGGTTTACGAACAAATATCCGGTTCTGAAAATAGCATCGGTAACAAAATGACAATCTTTGAGCACACTTCGACAATGAAAAAACTAGCTTCCGTGAACCACTCTCCACTTACTCTTTGCGCTCTTGCTCTTAGCCTCGCGCTGTCTTCGCCCACATCCGGCCGAGCCTGCACCGGGCTTACACTCAAGTCTGAAGACGGCGCAGTGATCGCTGCGAGGACTGTAGAGTGGGCCGCTGGTGATGCGCATCACGACACGCTGGTGCTCTTCCCGCGCAACCATGCCTTCACGGCGCTAACGCCGGGCGGCGAGAATGGGCTGAAATGGAGCGGGCGTTACGGCTTTGTTTCGCTCACGGCCTACGGGCAGGAATACGGCCCGGATGCGGTGAACGAGAACGGGCTTTATGTGGGGGTGTATTATTTCCCGGGGTATGCCTCCTTCGCTCCGTATGATGCCGCCCAGGCCGGCCGGTCCCTGAGCGTGGGCGATTTCATGCGCTGGCTGCTGTCGTCCTTCAAGAGCGTGGCCGAGGTGCGGGCCAATCTGGACAAGGTGCGCGTAGTGAACGTGGCGGACGAGCGTTTCGGGGGCGCCCCGCTGCCGTTTCACTGGAAGATCGCTGACGAAACCGGTGCAAGCATCGTAGTGGAGATCGTGGAGGGCGGGCAGATGAAGGTTTATGACGCGCTGCTGGGCGTGATCACCAATTCGCCGGAGTATGGCTGGCACCTCACGAACCTGCGGAACTATCTAGGGCTTGCCGGTGCGACCAAACAGCCCGTCACGCTGGATGGCCGTTCCTTTGCGCCGCTGGGGGGCGGCTCGGGGTTGATGGGCCTGCCCGGCGATTTCACGCCGCCCTCGCGCTTTGTGCGCGCCCTGGCGCTGACGGCCTCGGCCCGTCCGCTGGCCACCTCGGAGGACGCGGTCTTCGAGGCCTTCCGCATTCTCGACAACTTCAACATCACGGTCGGCGCTACGGCGGCGGGCGACAAAATCGCTAAGGACATCGCCAGTGCCACCCAAATCACAACGGCCTCAGACCTCAAGAATCGCGTGCTGTATTTTCACACAATGGACAACCGCCAGATCCAAAAACTGGACCTCAAAAAGATTGATTTCTCGAAGGTCCAGAAACAAACAATCAACCAGGGCGCTGCGTCATCAAGAAGTGCGCGAACTTCAATTGAAAAAGTAAGCCGCGTGCATGGTCGAGCTCGGTAGCGTGTTGCGCGAGGACGTGGGCAATTACTGGGCGGGCCGGATGCGCGGCGGGAAGGCGGGGGACCGTCGCGCCGGCGTGGTCTGGCACACGCAAGGCAGCGGCAAGAGTTTCTCCATGCTTTTCTTCGCCCCCCCGCGTGGTGCGGCATCACAGAGGGGGGCTTGAACTGGAAAATGGCAATGCCTACATCGCGGAAGTGTATGAGGACAGGAAGCATTGGAGGGGCGAGTGATTTGCCTCGACGCAAATTTCCTGATCGGCGGAGTAATCGTTGTCTGAGCGGAATCGCGTCATCTTCTCGCTTGGGTAGAAGCTGGGGAGACGTTTTGCACGGCGGCTCCCGCTTGGTATGAATTTCTCTGCGGCCCGGTGTCGCCCTCGCAGATCAATACGATGCTGGCCTTTCTCTCGAAGGAAATCATCCCGTCCGATGCCTCGCAGGCACTGATTGCCGCCCGGCTTTTCAATGCAGTGGAAGGCTCCCGTCACTTGCGGGTGGATGCCATGATAGCTGCCGCAGCGATCAGCCAGATGGCGCGTCTCGCCACGCTGAACACGGAAGATTTCAACCTCTTTGAACCTCACGGGCTTGAGTTGGCCGCACCGCCTGAAGTTTGACGAACAAGACTACACACAGTGGCGTGGTCGTTGCAGAATGCCAAATTTTTCCAATGGCCTGCACAAACTTTCTAATCCGCACGTGCTGTCCCGGTCTTTAACCAAACCTAAACTGCTCCCGATGATTTTCACTTGTTTTACCATGCTCCAAAAATACTCACTTTTTGCCGCCGCACTGCTGGCGATTTCTGCCGCACAGGCGCAGACGATCAACATCCGCACCATCGCGGCGCAGATGAAATACGACGTGGAGGAATTCACGGTTATCCCCGGCGCAGAGGTGAAGTTGATTTTGGAAAACGGCGACGATCTGCCGCACAACCTCGTGATTTTTGATGCGGGGACGGACGTGCTCGCTGTGGTCAGCAAAAACATGGAGAAGCCGGAGGAGGCGTTGAAGCGCGACTGGCTGCCGGACAGTCCGGCTGTGCTTGCGCACACGAAGATGGCGGGGCCGAAGACGAGGGAAGAGGTGGTTTTCAAAGCGCCGACGAAAGCCGGGCTGTATCCGTTTGCCTGCACGTTTCCGGGGCACACGCAGAGTATGCAGGGGAAGATGAAAGTCGGCACGCCGGGACCGGGGCTGACGGGGTTGAAATTTGCGGTGTATAACGGCGAGTGGAGCAAGCTGCCGGATTTCGCGACGCTGAAACCGCACCGCGAGGGCGACATCGCGGACAATCTGGTGCAGCTCAAATTCGACGATTACAAAAACCAGTTCGGCGTTGTTTACACCAGCAAATTGAACGCACCGCGCGATGCAGAGTATGTGTTTTCCATCGGTGCGGACGATGGCGCGCGGCTTTTGGTGGATGGCAACAAGGTGGTGGAACTCGACGGGTCTCACTCGGTCGCTGAAATCAAGGATGGGAAGATCGCTTTGAAAACGGGCGAGCACGATTTCCGGCTGGAGTATTTTCAAGGAACGGGCGAGGCGCAGATTTTTGTGGCGTGGCGCGGCGGCGATTTTGCCGCGACTCCGCTCTCGAAGTGGGTGCCTCCGACGTGGGGCGGAGACGTGAAAAAAGCGAAGACGGACGGCGGTGCGAAGATGCCATTGATCGTTGGAAACGAGCCGGTGATTTACCGCAACTTTATCTCAGGCGCGGGCAATCGCGGTATTGGCGTCGGCTATCCTGGCGGCGTGAATCTCGCGTGGAGCGCGGAGCAACTGAACCTCGTGATGGTGTGGCGCGGCGGGTTCATTGATACAGCGAGGCACTGGGTTGATCGCGGCGGCGGCGCGCAAGGGCCGCTGGGCTACGATGTTTTCCAGCCGGTGAGCGGACTGTCGCAGCCCTTCGCGGTGCTGGCTTCGACGGATGAAGAATGGCCGAGGACGAACAAGCAGTGGGCCGACGGTTACAAATGGAAGGGCTACAAACTCGATGCGAAGCGCTACCCGACTTTTCTCTACGAATGGGAGGGCGTGAAAGTGAGCGACCGCTACGATGTGGTGGGCGACACGGCGAAGGGTGAGGTAAAGTTGATTCGCACGCTAAAGCTCGACGGAAAAATCCCGGCAAACGCCTATCTGCGTCTTGGGTTTGGCGCGAGCATCACGCCGGAGGGCGGCGGTTTCCTCGTGAGCAACGGACGTTTGTCGCTGGATAAACGCGATTTTCAAAATGCGTTCCGTATCGCTGCGGATGGCGCGCAAATCGGCGGCAAAAATCTCCTCATCCCCGCGCGTGCCGAAATGAAAATCACCTACGCGTGGCCGACTGACACCGTGAAGCACTAAGCAACCTCTCTCACTATTTCCCATGAAAACTCTCAGCATCATCTCAGTTCTATTCCTCACGACTTCGCTCGCGTTTGCGGCGGATAAAGAATCGGACTTTTACAAAATCACCACGTTCGAGACGCCGAAGGAAACGGCGATGGAAGTCAGCTCCATCGAACTGCTCCCCGGCGACAAACTCGCGCTCGGCACACGCCGTGGCGAAATCTGGACTGTCTCCAACGCAAAGGGCGATCCCTCGCAGGTGAAGTATCAGCTTTTCGCCTCCGGTCAGCACGAGGTGATGGGCCTCGCGTGGAAGGACGGCGCGCTTTACGAAACGAATCGCTACGAGGTGGCGAAGCTTACCGATGATGACGGTGACGGTCGCGCGGATACGTTCGCGACGATGTCGGACCAGTGGGGCGTGAGCGGTGACTACCACGAGTATGCGTTCGGCTCGCGCTTTGATAAGAACGGCGATCTGTGGGTGGTGCTCTGCCTCACCGGTTCGTTCAGCAGCAACATTGATTTCCGTGGATGGGCGATGCGCATCAAGCCCGACGGCACGATGGTTCCGACATGCAGCGGCATCCGCTCGCCCGCAGGACTTGGATTCGATGCGGACGGCGAAGTTTATTACGCGGACAATCAGGGGCCGTGGCATGGCGCCAGCACGGTTCAGCATTTGATTCCCGGCTCGTTTCAGGGGCATCCCGGCGGAAATAAATGGTATCCCAAGGCGCCGAACATGGGACAGCGCCCGCCTGACCCAAAGGACAACAGCCGCATGGTCACGGAGCGCGAGCGGATCAAAGAACTCGTCCCGCCCGTCGCATACATGGTGCATGGCAAAATCGGGAACTCCACGTCCTTCATCTGCTGCGATTTGAGCAAAGGAAAATTCGGGCCTTTCCAGAAACAACTCTTCGTCGCCGATCAAAGTTTCTCGAACGTCTCGCGTCTGTTTGTGGAGGAAGTGAACGGCATCAAACAAGCCGCCGTGTTTCCATTTTTGAGCGGTTTCAAGTCCGGCCTCATCGGCGGGCGCATGTCGGAAGAGGGTCAGCTTTTTGCAGGCGGCTCGGATCGTGGATGGGGCGCCAAAGGCGGTAAGCCGTTTTGCTTCGAGCGCGTGGACTGGACGGGCAAGGTGCCGTTTGAAGTCCACGAAATGCGCGCCAAGCCGGATGGCTTTGAACTGACATTCACCGAGCCTGTGGACCCGACCAGCGCGGGCGATGTGGCGAGCTACAAAGGGCGCGAATTTACCTACAGCTATCGCGCTCAATACGGCGGGCCCGAGATTGCGGATGTGATTCCAAAAATCACGAGCGCGGTCGTTGCTCCCGACAACAAGTCGGTGCGGCTTACGTTCGACGTGCTCACGAAGGGACACATCCACGAACTGCATTTCGATGGAGTGAAATCCGCAGACGGTAAGCCCGTGCTTCATCCCATCGCCTACTACACGCTGAACGAAATCCCGGCGAAGTAGGACGGCTGAAATGCGCCGGCTCTTCACATGCACAATCGCAGTCCTTGGTCTGCTGTGCGTCGTGTTGCCCGCTGCGGAGATTGAAAAGCCGAACATCCTTTTTCTTTTCACCGACGATCAGCGCGCGGACACCATTGCTGCGCTTGGAAACGGGAACATCCACACTCCCAACCTGGATCGCCTCGTGGCGCAGGGCACGACGTTCACGCGCGCGTATTGCATGGGCGCGCAGCAGGGCGCGGTGTGCGTGCCGTCGCGTGCGATGCTGATGACCGGGCGCACGCTCTTTCGCGTGAAGGAAAATCTCGCCGGGCAGACGACGTGGCCGGAGATGTTTGCGAAGGCGGGCTACACCACGTTCATCACCGGCAAGTGGCACAATGGCGGCGAGTCTGTGCTGCGGGCGTTTTCGCAGGGCAAGGCGCTTTTTCTCGGCGGCATGGGGAATCCCTACAAGCTGCCGTTGCAGGATATTTCGGCCACGCACACATTTGAAAACAAGCGGCAGAGCGACGGGCACTCGGTGAAGATTTTCGCCGATACCGCCGTGGATTTTCTGAAGCAGCAAAAAGGTGCCCAGCCATTTCTTTGTTATGTGGCTTTCAACGCGCCGCACGATCCCCGCGTGGCACCGCAACAATTTCACGAGCGATACAACGCCTCGAAACCGCGGTTGCCCGCGAATTTCCTCCCGCAACATCCCTTCAACAACGGTGCGCTCACGATCCGCGATGAAGCGCTCGCACCGTGGCCGCGCACGCCGGAGGTCGTCCGGCAACATCTGGCGGACTACTACGCGTCCATCGAGTTTTTGGACGAGCAGATCGGGCGCATCCTCACGGCGCTTGCGGAGAGCGGACAGGCGGAGCGCACGATTGTTGTTTTTTCGAGCGATCACGGGCTCGCCATCGGGAGCCACGGGCTTTTCGGAAAACAGAACCTCTACGATCACTCCATGCACGCGCCGCTGATATTTTCGGGGCCGGGGATCCCGCGCGGAAAAAAGGCGGACGCACTTTGCTACCTACTCGATATTTTTCCGACGCTCGGCGAACTCACCGGTGTCACAACGCCCGACGGCAACGAAGGTGGCAGTCTCGCGCAAGTCATCGCGGGCCGCGCGGAGTCACCGCGCGCTGCGCTTCTCACCGCATACACGGATGTGCAGCGAGCAGTTCGCGAGGATCGCTGGAAGTTGATCGCGTATCCGAAGGTGAACAAAACGCAGCTTTTCGATTTACGGGCCGATCCCGCCGAAATGCACGACCTCGCCGCCGATCCAGAGCACGCGGAGGATGTGAAACGCCTGACTGCGCTCTTGAAATCCGAGCGGGAAAAAGCGGGCGACAAATGCGCACTCACGAGCGACAAGCCGTTACCGCTGGAGTTCGATTTCAGCCACGGTAAGGCCAAGGGCAAAGCCGCCGAGTAGCGGCAGGCACAAGGAGCGGCGACATTCCTGTCGCCGTTCTTTTGCGCGGAACGCCTTTTTTGCTGGTCGCACCAAGATGATTTTCGCTTCGCGTTGTGTAGTCGGCGACAGGAACCGAGCTTGCGAGATAGCCTGCCATAGGCAGCCCGCAGGGCGAGCGTAGCGAGGCAATGTCGCCGCTCCTTGTGCACTGCTTGTCGCGATCTTTTCACCAGGTGCTTGGGTCTGGGATCCAGTCACGAGGGAGCGGTGCGATGTCAAAATAGGTGCTGTTTGCAGGACGGTCTTCGCCTGCCGGGAGTTCGGTGAGGATGAGTTCCCCGGTATTTTTGCCGTCTTTTTTCCGATAGGTGACGAAGAGGCGTCCGCTCTCACGCTGTGGTTGTCCGTGTGCGGGAGGGATGAGCAGACGGAGCGTGCGGATGGGCTGCGGGTATCGCTGAAAAAGCGGCACGTCTGTGAGCGCCTCGGTATCGCTGAAATCGTTCATCGCCTGTGCGACGGCGACGCTGTCGCGGAGCATGGGCCAGCCGGGGGCATCGTAGCCGTGGAGGTGGATGGCGAGGCTTCCGCCGAATGTGATGTAGGCGGTTGCGATGGTGAAAGCGGCACCGAGCACAGTGCCCATGCGAAATTTTCGCAATGCGCCAACTGCAACCATCGCGAAGGTGGCGTGAATGGCAAACGTGCCGAAATAGTATTGTTTGCCAGTGGGAATGCGCAGCGCGACGAAGAGCAGTAATTGCAGTGCGAGGCCTGCAAGCAGAACGGTGGCGGTGATGTCGCGAGCCTCGACCTGTGAAGGGGATGTTCTATTTTCACGCGCGCTGCGCCAAAGCCGGAAGACGGCGCTGGCGCGCGGAATGGAAACGAGAATTCCAATCCATATGAGCGGGTAGATGAGTCTCGAGGACCATGCTGTTACGACGGTGAGCCATTCGGGGCCGCCGGGGCTGGCGATTTCGTAGGCGTAGTCGAAGCCTGTGAGGAGATTGCCGCCGAGGAATGGAGCGAGCGCGGATTCGGAGCGTGAGCCTATTCCCGGATAGGTGGCCTGCACGCCATGTTTGATCCGGTAGCAGAATACGCCGGCGACGACGATGAGGTAGAGCACGTGCAGGGCGCCGACGCCGATTCCCGTCCAGAGCATTCTGCTTCTGTCGCGGCGGATATCCGCACGATGCTGCCACAGCAGGTAGCCGCCGAGCGGCAGGCAGAGCGGCAGCGACTGTGGATGGATCATCGGGAGAATCACCGTGGCTGCCGCACAGATTCGCAGTGAGCGGGCGCGCCCCGTGCGTAGGAAACTCGCAAATGAAGCGACGGCCAGCGCACCGACGGGAATTGTAAAACTCGCGTCCCATAGCACGCGGTGGTAGGTGCTGATGAACGGTGCGACGAGGATGCCGGCGACAAACCACGCCGGCAGACCGAGCGTTCTCGCCAGCCAGAGGAGGGAAAAACTAGTCACTCCCGCGCAGAGAATGGATCTGAGGAGCACGAGTGCAAAGGGGTCGTGCGTGAGCATGAGGAGAGCCTGATAAATTTGCGTGGGCAGCGGGCCGTAGGGGAATCCCATGTTTCCGAACAAGCCCCGGTCGGCGAGGCCGTGGTCGTTGTTGTAGTGCCAGGCATTGGCGACAAGGCGCGGCTCATCAATGAGCCAGGAAACTTCACCCGGCCAAAGCACAGTCGGGCAAAGCGCAAGGAGCACGAGTGCGATGGCGAAGGTCCACGCTCGGCGCGAGGTCGCTGGTTGATAGTCGGTGATTTCCACTGCGCATGGCCTAGCGGGAAACAGGGGGGTATGTCGCTGCTGAAAAAACAAAAAAGTGACCTAACCACACGTATTGTGGGTCTTAGCGAGAAAAACATAACCATGTTTCATTGCAAATTTGAGCCGTAAAAGGCACATGCCGTGCTTTTTCAGATCCAATCCATGACCGTCCCAGCCAATATTCAGGCCTGTAGTTTAGCAGCAGTGCCCCGCGCGCGTTCGATTTTCGAGTGCGCAAACGGGCATCCATGTGAGAACAACAGGCTATAAAAAGTCATGCAACTGACAGCCCACAGTTTCTGGCGGAGATTGCCGTCGCTGCTGCTCACGTGCTTCTTGCTCGTGCTGCCTTGCTGCGTGTGGGCGCAGGGTGAGTATCAGCTTAAGGCTGCGGCATTATTGAGACTTGCCAAATATACGACATGGCCGGCGAGCAAGCTGCCATCGGGGACCCCGCTGGTGATCGGTGTTTATGGGCAGGACAACATCAGTAATCAAATCTCGGAGGCAGTTGCCGGGCGCACCATCAGCGGCCGCGAAGTCATCGTGAAGCGTATTACAACTGTGCAGGAGGTGAGTGGCTGCCATGTGCTCTTTGTCGGCCGCTCGGAGCAGGATCGCCTGGGCCCGGTGCTCTACAAGACCCGTGGCGAGCCAATCTTAACCATCGGCGAGACGCCAAACTTCCTGGACAAGGGAGGCATCTTCGTCATTACGCCAAACGGAGTGGGAGTGGATGTGGATTTCAGCAATAAATATCTGGGGCGCTCCGGCCTCAGGATCGAACCCGATACGCTCGACGCATTCAAACGCCGATGAATATCCGGAACGCACCACTCCGTAGTAAACTTCGCTTCGTCATCCTGACGACGTGCGCGGTGGCGCTATTTGTGGCGTGCGGCGCGCTATTTACCGTGCAGTTCTTCTTTTTCCGAAAAGAGTTCATGGCCGATGTCAAAGCTGTGGCCCAAATGCTCGCGTCGCGGTTGCCGCCGAGCATCGATTTCGACAATCCGGATCGCGCGGGCGAAATTTTGCAGAGCCTCGCGGTAAAGCCGCATTTTACCGGTGCTCTGATCCTGCTGAATGACGGGCGCACCTTCGCCACCTATCACACCATCCAGACTGGTATTCCTGCACAGCAACCCGCGCAATCCGTGATGCTCCATCTGGGAGGCGATATCGTCTGCGCGCAACCTGTCGAATACAAAGGCGAACGACTTGGCACGCTCTATCTGGATGCCGACTACGGCACCCAGGCGGCGAAGCTGCTGAGCCTTTACTTCGCGATATTTTGCGGCGTCATCGCCTTGTCTGCGTTCATCGTGCTGTTGATTTCAGGCAAGCTGGCGCGGCTTGTCACGGGACCGCTGGACCGGCTCGCCTCCACGGTTAAAAAAATCGCGGGCAGCAACGACTACTCGCTGCGTGCAAATAAAATCGCGGAAGACGAAGTGGGCGCTTTCACCGATTCCTTCAATCGCATGATCGAGCGCATCCAGGATCGCGACGCGGAATTGCGCCACGAAATCCTCGAACGCGAGCGCGCCGAAAAGGAGCTGCAAAACCTCCACATCCAGCTGCTCGATGCCTCGCGACAGGCCGGCATGGCGGAGGTCGCCACGGGCGTGCTGCACAATGTCGGAAACGTGCTTAACAGCG
Source organism: Chthoniobacteraceae bacterium (assembly GCA_947476045.1). Taxonomy (GTDB): domain Bacteria; phylum Verrucomicrobiota; class Verrucomicrobiia; order Chthoniobacterales; family Chthoniobacteraceae; genus SXWH01. Next base: position 13,338 of record CANJNZ010000001.1, on the reverse strand, counting down.
TGAACGTTTCCGCGACACTCGTTGCAGAAAAGCTTGGACTGCAGCGTTTGAACAACCTTGTTCGCACCGCCGATATGCTGCGCGAAAAAGGAGGGGATCTTGCGGACTTCTTTACGAATGACCCGAAAGGGAAACTCATTCCCGGCTACATCGCCGACCTTTCCAAGCATCTCGTCAGCGAAAGGCAGGAAGCGTTGGTGGAGCTTGAGCTGCTCACCAAGAACATCGAGCACATCAAGGAAATCGTCTCGATGCAGCAGAACTACGCGCGCCTCGCCGGCTTTGTGGAGCAGATCCAGGCGGAATCGCTCATCGAGGACGCCTTGCGCATGACCACCGGCAGTCTCCACCGGCATCACATCGAAGTAGTGCGTGACTTTTCTCCATGTCCGCTAGTTTCCATCGAGCGTCACAAGGCGCTCCAAATTCTCGTGAACCTGATCCGCAACGCCAAGCACGCCATCGATGAGGCCAGCCCTCCGGCGAAACTTCTCACGCTCAGCGTGCGGCAGACTTCACCGCAATTTGTCACCATCACCATCGAGGACAACGGGGTGGGCATTCCCGAGGAAAACCTGACTAAGATTTTCTCGCACGGATTTACCACACGCAAGGACGGTCACGGTTTTGGTCTCCATAGCGCTGCGCTTGCTGCCCAGCAAATGGGAGGAAAGCTTGCCTGTCACAGCAAGGGTCGGGGATGCGGCGCGACTTTCATTTTTGATCTCCCCGTCGCCGCCGAGGAACGCAAGGAGGTCGCCGCGTGAGCCACGATGCCCAATATCGCATCCTCGTAGTGGACGACAATCCGGCCATTCACGAAGACTTCCGCAAAATCATCCTCGGCCATCAGGCCCACAACTCCGCGCTCTCTGCTGCGGAGGCAGTGCTTTTCGACGATCCGTCCGCCACGCGGACAAGGCCTGTGCAGTTTAGCATCGAGTCCGCCTTTCAGGGCCGCGAGGCGCTGGAAAAAGTGGAGCGCTCATTGGTGGAGGGGAGACCTTTTGCGATGGCTTTTGTGGATGTCCGCATGCCGCCGGGATGGGACGGCATCGAGACCATCGCGCATTTGTGGCAGGCTGACCCTGCGCTGCAAGTGGTCGTCTGCACTGCCTACTCCGACTACTCATGGGATAAAATGACCGAGAAGCTCGGCGTGAGCGACAACCTCGTGCTGCTGAAAAAACCCTTCGACAACGTCGAGGTGCTCCAGCTCAGCCACGCGCTCACCAAGAAATGGCTCGTCACGCGGCAGGCCCAGCTCCGGCTGGATGAATTGGAGCACATGGTCGGCGAGCGCACGGCGGAGCTGCGTTCCTCCGAGGAGCGATTCTCGCAAGCCTTTCAGCACAGTCCCATTCCGCAGGCGATCCAGACTCTGCGGGCGCTGCGTTTTGTGGATGTGAACGAAGCATTTCTCCGCATGACAGGATTCAGCCGCGAAGAAGTCATCGGACGCACGCCCTACGAGATCCAACTCTGCCTTGACTACGAAAACCGTTTCCTCGGTCTGGTATCCGAGGGGAAAATTGTGAGGAATGCAGAAGCACAAATCAGCACCCGTGGCGGCGAACTCCGTCACACACTTCTTTCGCTCGAAGCGTTGAACATCGGCGGGGAGATGCACGTTCTGCTCATGGTGCAGGATATTTCAGAGAGGCTCCATTTGGAATCTCAGCTCCGCCAGGCGCAGAAGATGGATGCAGTCGGCCAACTCGCCGCCGGTGTAGCTCATGATTTCAATAATCTCCTCACCATCATCCAGGGCCACGCCAGTCTTCACGTGAATTCCTCAGCCGTGCCGCCTGAAGTCAACGCCTCCCTCCAGCAAATTACCTCCGCTGCAGAGCGCGCTGCGGAAATCACACGCAAACTCCTCACATTCTCACGACGCGGAATCATGCGTCTCCGCGTGATGGATCTGAACAATGCCATCCTCAGCCTCGGCGGAATGCTCCGCCGGCTCATCGGCGAAAAAATCACCTTCATCACCGAACTGGAAAAAGACATCCCCAATCTCTTCGCCGACCTCACCAGCATCGAACAAGTGCTGATGAACCTTACCCTCAACTCGCGTGATGCCATGGCCGATGGCGGCATCATCACCATCACCACCGCGCGCGTTCGTATTGATGAGGCCACCGCCGCAGCCCATCACGAAGCACGCACCGGCGAATTCATCCGTCTCAGCGTCACGGACACCGGTAGCGGCATGGACGAATTTGTCCGCAGCCGCATTTTCGAGCCCTTCTTCACCACCAAAGACGTGGACAAAGGCACCGGCATGGGCCTTGCCACCGTTTACGGCATCGTCAAACAACACCAGGGCTGGATTGACTTCGTCTCCGCACCCAACAAGGGCACCTCCTTCCACGTCTATTTCCCGGTCACCGACAGCAAGGAACTCGCCGCCAGCGGCAACGTCTCCGAGCCCGTGGTGGACGATGGCAGCCACACCATATTTGTGGTCGAGGACGACGCGGCGGTGCGCGCCCTCGTGGTCGAGGTATTATTGAGCTATAAATACAAAGTCATTCAGGCCGAGAACGGAGACACCGCCATCGCTATGTGGCCAAAAATCATGAATCAGGTGGATGTTCTCCTCACCGACATGGTCATGCCCGGCAATGCGAACGGCATCGACGTCGCCCGCCACTGCTACTCCACCAAGCCCGGCTTGAAAGTCATCTATACCAGCGGCTACAGCAGCGAACTTTTTGCCAACCACAAGAACCTGGTCGAAGGTTCCAATTACCTGCCAAAACCCTACCTTTCCAACAAGCTCACAGCCATCATACAGAACGCCATCGAGTCATTACCCCCGGTCTCGGCCATCCTGAAATAGGCATCGCTTCGCCATGTGGGAAGTCCCGCCCTTTTCCACTTCACATTCACCCAATTCGGTCTTTTCTCCACATCCATGAACGCCGCACAGCAAGACGTCCTCGACAAAGTCATCGAACTCCTCAGCGAACACTTCGATCACGCCATCGTCGCCGTCGGCTGGTATGACGAGGAGAAACAATACTCCACCACCGCCACCTATAGCGGCGGCGTCGCCCCCGCTCTCGGCCTTTGCAAACTCTACGAGACCAAATGGCAGAAAGAACACCTCTGGGGCCCCGATGACGACGACGAGCAGCGGCGATGAAGGCCGTCAGTCCGTCTCGGTCATCGCTTCGTCCTGCTGGGTGACGCGGACGATTTCTTCGACGGTGGTCTGGCCTTTGAGGACGCGGCGCCAGCCGTCGGAGCGGAGGCTTTCCATGCCGTCTTGAATGGCGCGGGCTTTGAGGGCGCTGCCGGTTTCTTTGCGGATGATCATGCGGCGCAGGCCTTCGGTGATGGTGGCGACTTCGAAGATGGCGCGGCGTCCGCGATAGCCGGTCTGGCGGCAACTTTCGCAGCCGCGTCCTTTGTAGAGCTTGGCGCCGGGCGGGACAACGAAGTCAATTTCCTTGAGGTAATGCGGGTCGTAGGTGGTCTCGCCGATGCAGTCCGGGCAGATGGTGCGGATGAGGCGCTGGGCGAGGAAGCAGCGGACGACGCTGGCGAGGAGGAATGGCTCGATGCCCATATCGAGCAGACGGGTGATGCCGCTGACGGCGTCGTTGGTGTGGAGGGTGGAAAAAACGAGGTGGCCGGTCATGGCGGCGCGGATGGAGATTTCGGCGGTCTCGAAGTCGCGAATTTCGCCGACCATGACGATGTTGGGATCCTGACGGAGGATGGCGCGGAGGCCGTTGGCGAAGGTGAGGCCGATGTCGGATTTTACGTCAATCTGCGAGATGCCGGGGAGGCGGTATTCGACGGGTTCTTCGACGGTGATGATGCGGCGGGAGATGGCGTTGATGCTGGAGAGGAAGCTGTAGAGGCTGGTGCTTTTGCCGGAGCCGGTGGGGCCGGTGACGAGGATGATGCCGTTGGGGAGGGCGAGCATTTGTTTCATCTGGGCCATCTGGCGCGCGCCCATGTCGAGGCGTTCGAGGCCGAAGGTGAGTGTCTCGGTGCGGCTGAGGAGGCGGAGGGAGATGGATTCGCCGTTCACCGTGGGGATGGTGGAAACGCGGACGTCAATGGAGCCGGCGGCGGTGGTGAGGTTGATGCGGCCATCCTGCGGGAGGCGGCGCTCGGCGATGTCCATGTGGGCCATCACTTTCAAGCGGGAGATGATGGCGCTTTGCAAAACGCGGAGCTGCGGCGGGACGGCGACTTCGTGGAGGATGCCGTCAATGCGGACGCGGATGCGGAGGTCGCCTTCGAGGGGTTCGACGTGGATGTCGGTGGCGCGTTCGACGATGGCTTCGCGGATGATTTGGTTGACGAATTTGACGACGCTGGCCTCGGGGTCGTCGTTGGTGATGTCGAGGGCGGTGTCCTGCTCCAGCGTTTCGTAGGCGCGGTTGTTTTTTAGGATTTCCTCGAAGACGTCGGCGCCGACGCCATAGGCGGTGCGGAGTGCGCGGAGGAGCTGGGTGCGCGGGGTGAGCTGCCAGCGGATTTTTTTGCCGTTGAGCTGCTGCTGGGCGAGGCGGCGTCCGGTTTGGTTGAAGACGTCGTAGGTGGCGAGGGTGACGGTTTCGCCCTCCTGCGCGATGGGGAGGATGTGGTGTTTGAAGACGAAGCGACCGGGTAGGAGTTGCAGCGCGAGGCGGTCTATTTTCTGGGTGTCAATCGGCTCGCACGGGGTGCGGAAGATTTTGCCCAGCTCAGCGGTGAGTCTGGCTTCGTCGGCCTTGCCGGTGTTGAGGACTTCGACGGTCCATGTGCTGCCACCGGGGGCTTTGATGGCGAGGAGTTCGGCGGCGGTGGCGTCGTCGCAACCGGAGGCGAGCAGCGCATCGAGCAGGGCGCGGAGCTGGCTCATTTATTTGTTGCGTGTGGGGGAGTTTTCGCTGCGGAGCTTCGGCGAGGGGCTGCGCATGGAGGCGGCTGGCGCGACGACTTTTGCCTTGGGGATGCTGGCGCGGATGCCCTCGGGAACGAGCGCCTGATCGAAGTCGGGCGGGATATTGAAGGACTCGAAGGTTTTTTCGCGGAGGGCGGCAGTCTCGGGCGGGGCGACGGTGACGACGGGGCGCATGATGACGATGAGTTCGGTGCGTGTTTTGTCCCTGCTGGTTTTACCAAAGAGCGGGCCGATGAGCGGGAGGTTCACGAGTTTGTTGATGCCGCCCTTCGCGTAGTCCTGACTGTCTTTGATGAGGCCGCCGAGGATCAGGGTGCCATTGTTCGGAACGGTGACGTAGGTTTTCAAAGCACGGCGGGAGATGTTGGGGATGTCGTTGTTGTCAATGCGCGTGGTGCCAGCGCGTTCGGAGACGTTTTGCACGACTTCGAGGGAGACTTCCTTGTCGCTGTTGATGAGCGGGAGGACTTCGAGGCGGAGTTCGATGGGTTTGAATTGGATCTGCGAGTTCGAGACGATGCCGCTGTTGTTCGCTGAGACACCGTTGTTGAAAGAGCTGTTGATGCTTGTGGGCACGGGCACTTCGTCGCCGGAAGTGATGACGGCACGCTTGTTGTTCGTGGTGAAGATGCGCGGGGAAGTGATGACGCGGAAGCGGTCGGTGCTTTCGAGGGACTTGACGACGGAGGTGAATGCGTTGCCGGCCAGCAGGACGCCGCTCAGCCCGCTGCTGCCGCCGGCGAGGGCGCGGGTGATGTTTTGCTGGTTGATGATGCCGTTGAGATTGAATGTGGGCTGCCCTGAGCTGTTAAAGCCAATAATGCCGTTCGTGGTCGTTGTCGTTCCCGTGCCCGTTCCCGTGCCCGTGCCTGTGCCTGTGCCGCCAGTTGGGTTGTTGGTGTTGTTTAGGATTCCGCCGTTGCGGAGGATGAAATCGAGACCGAAGGAGTCGGACTTGGTGAGCTTCAATTCGCCGATGACGACCTGGATCATTACCTGCGCCTGCCGGGTGTCGAGTTTGTCGATGAGCGCGAATGCTTTTTCTTTCACGTCGCGCGTGCCGATGATGATGATCGTGTTGGAGCGTTTATCGGCGATGATGGTGCTTTTGCCGACCTGCTGGGAAACAGGCTGGGTGTCGCGCTCGCTGGTGGAAAGGGATTCGCCGAGGGAGCCGGCGTCGCTGCCAGCGCTTCCGCCGCCGCTTCCGAAATTGCTGTTCGTATTCCGGTTGTTGTTCAGGTTGGGGTTTGTTTGTCCCTGCCGCTGGTTGAGTCCGCCTGTAGTGCCACCTGCTCCGCCGCCAGCGTCCTTGTCGCCGGGATCTTTGATGGCGGCGATGACGGCGTCCATGACTTCCTCGACGGGGCGGAAACGCAGCGGGCGCATGGCTGGCTCGGTGAAATGCGACTCGGCGTCGTATTCTTTGATGAGCGTGCGGATGAGCTTCATGTTGATCGGACGCGAGACGATGTGGATGCGGTTGGTTCGCTTGTCCGAGGTGATCTTCACTTTGCCAATGACGATGTTGTCCTCGGTTGGCCCGAGGCTGCCGGTGGAGCCGTTGATTTCGACGGAGATGTTGCCCTCCGCGTTGACTGTGGCACCCGGGGCTCCGGGGAGATTCGGGACTGGCTGGCCGTTGGCGTCCGTGACTACGCCGCGATTCGTGCGCGGCGCGTTCGGGGCACCGCTCTGCTGCTGGGTTTTTTCAAAAAGATCGGTGAGGCTTTTAACGACGTCCTCTGACTGCGCGTGTTCGAGGGTGATGAATTCGCTGATGACCTGCGCGGGTTCGACATCAATCGCGCGGACGACACGGCTGAGCGTGCGGATGATGGCGGTGTTTTCGGTGACGAGGAGCGCGTTCGCCTTCGGCAGCGGGACGACGTTGGTGAAGCCGGCCTGATTGGGAACGAGGATGCCGGCCTGGATGGTCTGCGCGAGTTCGGTCGGGTCGGCCCACTTGAGTTTGAAAAGATACATCACCACCTGCTCGTTGGCGGGCAGCAGCTCTTCGCGATCGATGAAAGGGATGCCGACCTGCTTGGGGTTAATGCCCACGCCGGTGACGCGCATGATTTTTTCATCCTCGGTCGGGATGATGTAGAATCCATTGATCGCGAGGCTCATTTCCATGAGCTTGATGGCCTCGCTTTTCGGCACGCCGTTGCCGGTGATGAAGATGGTGACTTGCCCGACGAGCTGCGTGCTGTAGATCAGCCGCTTGCCGGTGATGCGTTCGTAATGGGCGAGCACATCGCGGATGTCGGTGTTGATGTATTGCAGCTTCTCCATCGGTTCCACTGGCTGCGCGGCCGCGACTGGAGGTAGAGGGGAAGCAGGTTTCTGGAGCGGTGGCACCACGGGAGCGGCGCTCTCGGGCGGGGTGGGCGGAGTTTGCGCGAAGCCGGGGACGGCGGCGAACAGGGCGATGACGGCGATCTTGACTTGGCGCAACACGCGGCGGGGTGTAGCGGTGCGCAAGGAGGCGGTCAACCCAAGTCGCGTAACAATTGGCAGTGGATGAAGAGGCATGAGAAGCAAACTCAAACACCGCACTCGGCGCGGTGTCTCCATCAGACCCCAGCCACGGCGCCTGCGTTCAATGAAGGGGCGGGACTTCGTTCAGCTTGGTCCATTTCTCGGTCAGAGTGTTGGCGAGTTGCTGGACTTCGACTGGATCGAAGGGCTTTCGCAGAAGAAGCAGGCGGTCGTTGTGTCCGAGCTTCTCCACGATCTGCTCCCACGAATAGTCGCTGTATGCGGTGCAGATGACGACCTGGAGATTAGGCGCGAGCTGCCAGATGCGGCTGATGGTTTCCACACCATCCCAGCCGGGCGGCATCCGCACATCCACAAAAGCCAGCGCGAAGGGACGTCCGTCCGTTTCCGCCTGCTGGATCGCGTCCACGCCTTCGCGGCCTTGAAATGCGGAGCAAATTTCGAAGGCATCCTGTTGCGCCGGGGCGGGCGTGGATGAGCCAAACAACTGATCCTCAAGAGCGGTAAGCTCGGCATTGAGCACTTGCGTCGGCGTGAGGATTTTTCGGAAATCCTCATGAATCGAGCGATTGTCATCAATAATCAGAATTCGGCGGTTGGTGCTCATTAATGTGAAATTACTTGGTCGGCTCTTTCGTGGCGGTTTTGGCTGGCAGATCCAACGTGAAAACGGCCCCAAGCCCAAGTCCATCGCTGGAGGCGCTGAGATTTCCACCGACTTCCTTGGCTGCATTTGCCGAGGCGTGCAATCCAAAGCCGTGGCCGTTGTTCTTTGTGGTGAAGCCGTGGTTGAAAATGCGTGTGAGATTTTCCGGTGCAATGCCGCACCCATGATCCTGCACGGCGATGCGGACGAAATTATCGCCAATTTTTGCAGCGGTGATGGTGAGCAGGCGCTCGGGTTGATGCGTTTCGCTCATCGCCTGACGGGCGTTGTTGATCAGGTTGATCAGAATTTGGAGGACTTTATGCCGATCGGTGTGGACCTCGGGCAGTGTGTCTGGGCACTCGGATCGAACAGTGACATGGTCGCGCTGGAGTTCAGTTTCAGCCATGCGCAATGCCTCTTTTACGAGGGATTCCGGGGTGTGTTGTTCCAGCACGCTGCTCACTTTTGCATAGGACTGCTGCATGGCGACGATGTCTTTGATGTGCGCCACGTTTTTCTTGAGTTGCTCGGCCTCGGAAAGCCGGGTGGCTTGCTCTGTATCGAGCTGCTGCGCGAGGGATGCGAGGTAGCCCGGTAGCAGCGCACCCTTGCCACTGTTGCTGAAAAATCGGGGCAGATCTCCTTTGTTCGCGTCCAGCAGTTCGGCGATTCGACGGACGCTGGCCGTCTTGGTCTGGCGCGCATTTTCCGCGAGCAGCGTCGCCGTCACATTCACGCTGTTGAGCACGTTGCCGACATTGTGCAGCACGCCCGTTGCGACTTCAGCCATGCCGGCTTGACGGGAGGTTTCGACAAGTTTTTTGTGCAGCTCTTCGAGTTGGCGCTGGGCGCGGTTGCGCTCGGTCACGTCGTTGGCCAGGACGATCTTGGCCACCTTCCCTGCAAACACGATGGCGTGCGCGGTTAGTTGCACTTCGATGATCTCGCCGTTTTTTTTCTGATGTTTCCACTCGCCTGCATCGAGTGATTTTGCGCCGCTTCGAAAGGTGCGGGTGACCACGAGTGGATCGGTCGCATGGGTGATGGCGGGCAGGGAAAGATGAATGAACTCCGCCTGTTCATACCCGTAGTGGCGCATCGCGGCGTTGTTCACGGCGACGAAGTCGAGCGTTTCGAGATTCACCACAAACATGGGCATCGGGTTGTTCTCGAAAAGATTCCGATAGCGCATCTCCGAATCGCGCAGCGCCCCCTCGGAATGTTTGCGATCCTGCACTTGCTGGTGCAGCACGCTCGTGCGGGCGAGCACGTTCATCTCGAGGTCGATTTGGGCCTGATGGATGGTCGAGTCGCGTTTTTGAATTTCCTCGAGCAAATGGTTGAATGACTCTGCGAGAAGTCCCACTGCGTCTTTACTCTCCTTTGTGGCGCGCTGTCTGTAATCACCGTCTTTCACCGTGGCATCCATGATATTCGCAAGCGCCGAGATGGGTTCGGAGACGACCGGCTCAAGTCTCTTTGCGAGCCATCTGGCGGCGAGTGCAGCGAGTCCGAGCGCGAAAAGTGTGATGATGGCTTTATTCCACAGTTGATTAAAAACCGGACGGAGACTGCTTTCCACGACGACGGTGCCAATGAGTCGCGGGCCTGCAAAAACAGGCTCGTAGTGCTGGAGAAAAGACAAGCCCGGTGCGCTTCCTTTACGAGGTGCTTCCAGTCGTGCCGGGATGCTTTCGCTGATTCGCTGGGAACGTGCAAAAAGCCTTCCGTCGGCAAAAAAGATCGCGGCTCCCGTGATGTCCGGCTGCGAGGCGAGTGCGTTGAGCGTGGTGATGACCGGAGGGGCGACATTGAGTTGGAGCGGGGCTTGTGCGCTTTCCGCTGTCACACGGGCGAGCACGGCGAGCGAGTCGCGGGCGGAGAGATATTGCGAGACGAATTCACATGCGAAAAGCACGATGCCGGCAATCACCAGCGCTGCGCCACTGACAAGAATGGGAACGAGCGCGATTTTGCGCCTGATTGTGTGTTTGCGGAGCCACTGTCTGATTTTTTCCTCGATTCGCGCGATGTGACCTTCCGGCTGTGGCGGTGCAAAAATAGGTGCTTCGATTTTCTTTTGCACGACGATGGGTGCCGCTGTCACTACGTCAATCGGCCCGGCTGACTCGATGGAGCCATCCGGCAACGGCTCGGGAGCTGACGCTGGCTGTGACATGTCGCAGATGTAGAAAACCAGCGCTGCAATTGCAGCTTCCGCGCCAGAGGCGGCACGCATTTTCTCCGGGAAAGCTCAGACTCCCGCCGTTGCGAGACCTTCGCGCTTGGCGTGTTCACTTTCCACGCCCGGCGGCACCCAGAGTTCGCCGAGCGCGCGTGCGCCATCGGCGTGAAAATGCAGCGGAAGCACGGAGCAGTTGTTCACTTTGAAGCGGTGGATGAAATCATAGTAGCCGCGCATCGCCACGGCATCCAACTCCGCTGGTTGCAACTGCATCAGCCATGCGACCGCGTTCATGAAATGCCCGTGGCAAAAGACAAACGCCCGCCGCTCGGTGCGCGCTGCGAAGCGCTCGATGGCATCGTTTGCGCGCCGGATGAAATGCGCGAACGACTCCGCATTCGGCGCGGTGTGGTGCGGGTCACAACGCTCCCAATATGCGTGCGCCATCGCCACGCGTTCTTCCTGCGTCGTGCCCACGCAAAGCGCCGGTTCGAGATACTGCACCTCCTGCACCGGCCATTCCTCCACGCACACACCGGGAAAACGCGCCATGGTCGCCTCCGCCGTCTGCCGTGCGCGCAGGTAGGGCGAGACGACGATCAACTCCGGCACCACTGTGAGCGCCTCCGCGAGCTGTTGCGCCTGACGAAAACCGAGCGCGCTCAGCGGATACGTCGCCGCTTCCGTCGTGCGACCGCCTGCATTGGCCACGCTTTCCCCGTGGCGGATGAACCACACCTCCCTATGATTTTGCATCGTCTTCGAGTTTTTCAATTCGTCCTGCCGAAAAGCGCATCACGCCTCCGAGCAGCAAAAATCCCCCCGCCATCAGCCAGCGCGCCGCGAGATATTTTGTGTAGCTCGACTGCGGATCGTCGCGCCGGTGCTCCTTGCCCGTGTCGCCGCGCATCGCATACGCGACGCCCGAGCGCATCGTCTCCACAGCATTCCAGCCGTAGTAGAGCGCGACCGCGAAACAGAAGATGGAGAAAAGGCGCATGATTAAAAATGACGGATGCAGAATGACGGATGACGAAGGAATGTCGAATATCGGATGACGAAGGATGAACGTCGAACATGGCGGCTGCCATCATTCGTCATTCGGAATCCGTCATTCGTCATTTCAAATCAGTCCCAGCTTCATCTTCCCCGCTTCGGAAATCATCGCCTGATTCCACGGCGGGTCCCACACCAAATCCACGCTCGCCTCGCCGACGCCGGGCACGCTCTCGATTTTCGCACGCGCCTCCGCCGCAATCGTCGGGCCCATGCCGCAGCCGGGCGCGGTGAGCGTCATTTTCACGAGCACCTTCGCGGGCTGCGCCTCGGGTTGCTCCACCACGCAATCATACACCAGCCCGAGGTCCACGATGTTCACCGGGATCTCCGGGTCGTAACACGTCTTGAGCTGCGCCCACACCGCCTTTTCATCCACGCGCTCATCGCTCGCCGCTTCTGGCGCGGGCACCGAAGCCCCGCCGACCGGCAGCCCGAGCGCATCGCCATTCGCCTCCGTGATGCGCGCCAGCCCGAAATCCGTCCCCACCGTGTAACTCCCCCCGAGCGCCTGCGTGATCATCACCTGCGACCCCGCCTTCAGGATGAATGTCTCCCCGCTCGGAATGCGGATCGCCTCGCAATCCCGCGTCAGTATTTTGTGATTATCTTCCATGCCGCTGAAAGTGACGCCCCTTTTCGCAAAAGGAAAGGGCGCAGTGCAGATCGGGCCTGCTCTCATGCGTTGACTCGGAAGGAGCACAGTAATACCGTTCGGAACATGAAAGCATTTACCGCAGTCATTGAGCGGTGTCCCGATACCGGTTTCTATGTCGGGTTCGTCCCCGGCTTCGCTGGAGCCCACTCGCAGGGCGAATCTCTGGACGAACTTCAGTGCAATCTCCGCGAGGTCATCGAGATGCTTTTGGAGGACGGCGACCCGGTATTGGAGGCCGAATTCGTAGGCACTCAGAGTATCACGGTAGCCGCGTAGCTCATGCCCCGGCCTCCCGTTCTCAAGCCACGCGAGATTTGCCGAGTCTTGGAGTCGCTGGGTTTCCTTCTCGCACGGCAGCGTGGTTCACATATGCAGTATCGCCATCCCGATGGGCGCTGCACGACTATTCCGAATCATCCCGGCAGAGACGTTTCGCCAGTGCTCCTCCGCCAGATCATCAAGGACATCGGTTTGACGATTGAAGAATTCTTGAGTCACCGATGAGTGGAAAAAAAGGAGACGGGAGGCGACGGTTGCCTCATATCCACGAGAACCATCGGTGTGCTGGCTAAAGTTCGTCAGCCAACTGGCCGAGCTTCGTCGGATCGATTCCCGGTTGAAGCGTGGAACTGTGCGTCCGTGTCCGATACCCGCTCCGCGCGCCGCCAGCCGCCGTCCCCTGTTCATCAAAAAGCGCGAGCAAATCACGCACGAGCTGCTCGCAACGTGCCGCGCGCGCCGAGTCCAGCGTTTGCAGTCGCCGATCCAATTCCTGTGCGATGGCTGTCATGCCAGCACCATGCCGTGAGAGGCGCTAATCGTCAATGCGTCACATGTCGCCTCACGAATCTCCGCATCAAGCCAGAGTCTCCCGGCCCTTCGTCGCGAATACGGCGTGGACGAGGATGTTTGCGAGGGAGTGCATGGGAGTTTCTTGGTTTGAAAAGATCGTCCACTTTCCATCGCACGCTCCAAGCGTGAAATCGAGGGATGGAACGCCGTTCTGCCGTCCCTGTTGGACTTTGGCTTCGTTGATGCGCAGGAACCCAGCGCTGAAGCACTGGGCTATCTTCTTGGATGGGTGGTTTCAGGGATTTGGCCAATGGCCGATGTGAAATAATCAGTCTGGCACTTTTCCTCCGTGCGGGGCTGGAAACTCTGGATAAATGTGCTCGCCATTGGGGGGGCGTGATGCAAATTCCCCAGAACTGCTTATTCAGTCGGATCACGAGTGTCCGGCAGTAACTACCACAGTAGTAATTGGTTGCAATCTTGCGGTGTCAAAGGGTTGAAGTCATGTTTTGCAAGTAGTTCATGGAGAGGCATTTTCTCAAATGGATGGACACTCAGAAGTTGCAAAGTTCTGTGCAGCG